>JBNKNI010000015.1:105298-121815 GCA_050293765.1 Reinekea sp. | reverse complement strand
AACGGCCGATACGTAGAGAAGACCTTCGCGGAAAGTGAAGTTCGAGGCATTGCGCACAGGTAAGTCAATTCCTTGAACGCCAGCCTGGGTCATATCTGTATCGATCAATTCGTTGGTGGCGGTATTAATAACCGCGATGCGGGAATTGCTACTGGCACTCCAGTTATCTTCCAAACCGGTCAACAAAACAAATAATTTCCCATCGACAATTTCCATATCCGCCATGAACGGGTTTCCGCTGGCCGCATTGGCCAACGTGGACAAGTCAATTTCTGCTTCCTTAAAAGCCGACTCCTGAGTAGCACTCGGGTTAATTTGCCACAACGCGACAGATCCGGCGCGAGAAACATAACCCCGTTGGCTGTTCAACAGAATAATGTCATAAGGATTCGCACTGAAATCGTCCCCGAGAACACTGTATTGCCAATCAACATTCATGGCGACCTGTTCTGTATTCAGGTTTATTTTGGTGACATTGTCGAAGCCATAACGACCCAAACGATAAATAGACGTCCCATCAAAGCCAATGCGAATATCCGAAGGGTTTGTGGTACTGACCAAATTTTCAACCACAACATCATTTTTTTCTTCCGTGTTACCGATCAAGGCAATGTCTGACGTTGCGTAATCGGGGGAAGCCGACGCTACGATGAGTTTTGCATCCAACCCAACAATCGGTTCTGGCTCTGGAAAACATCCCGCTAACACAAACGCGGATAAAATGACTAATTTTTTCATTGGAAACTCCCTAAACGGTATTCAAAAGTGAGGGTTATTTTGCAACCTGGCAGCGGCATACGACTGAAGTCGACATGCGCTCTGTTTAAAACATTCTGTAGATTTAACGACGTACGGATGTGCTGATGAGTCCAACTCAGATCAACATCGACCTGGTGTTTATCGGGAGCTTGAGTTGAATTGGCACGATCAAAAAACAAACCAGACTCGTATCGGTAGTCAACGGCCATTCGAAGCTCGTCGGAAAGTGCCCAATCCAAGCGCTGTTGCGTGGCAATTGGGTAAAAGCCCGGAACTTGTTTGCGGTCATACAAATCCAGAACAGAAAAGGCCATGCCTTGTTGAACGGTACCACTGCTGATCAGCTTTACGGACTGGAACCCAGTGCTCAACTGCCATTCAGCGCCCATGAAAATTGCGCTGTCTAAGTTAATGTATCGGCCAATGCCTTGTGAGTTATACACCGGTGCAATGGCATCTTGCGTAGCGCGGTAAAAAATGGAACTTTGAGCCGACAGCCGATCGGTATTGAACCCAAGCGTTCCGTCGGCAACGAATGCAGACTCACCTCGTAATTCGTCATTTCCTTCGAATGTACCCAGGTTGCCAAAACGTTCGATAAGATTAGGGTGGCGGACGCTCCGTTGCGCATTGGCCTGCCAATGCCAATCTTCTCCGTCATGCCGGGTACCGATCTGCCAACCCCAATCATTGACGTTTGTTTTTTGCTCTGATTGCTGATCAACAAAGTACAAATGACGAACCGTCGCCGACAACGTTTGCGCAGAAGAGGCAAACCATTCAAAACCAAGACTGTTGTTATATTGCTGACGTGAGGCATCTAGGGTGAATTGCTGGAGTGAATCCTCTATTGCAAAAGTGTCGTCATGCCACTCATTGCTCAAGACAAACTGGCCCGCCCTCATTGCATAGACAGAGTGATGTGACAGCTGATGGCTGCGTAAAAGGTCAACACTGTCATTGGCGTAAATACCAATCAGATCACTGGGGTCGCTGAAATGGCCTTGATCGAAACGACTTTGCCAACGCAAAGACGTATCCAGACCATGGCCCCATTGTTGCTGACTGAAAGCGCCTTGAATACCGATGTGTTGCTTTGC
Organism: Reinekea sp.; assembly: GCA_050293765.1. Taxonomy (GTDB): domain Bacteria; phylum Pseudomonadota; class Gammaproteobacteria; order Pseudomonadales; family Natronospirillaceae; genus Reinekea. The sequence goes on along the minus strand of JBNKNI010000015.1, from coordinate 119,956 downwards.
GTAATACGTTTCTATGGCTTCCGCATTGTTCCAATGCGGTAAATTCTTGCGCGACGACAATGCATCAATGGTGACCACCGCCTGCGTATTTTGCGTCTTCTTTTCTGCGGTCAACGAACCTTGCAGTGAGTTAAAGTTTGCGTTGTTTCGGGTTTGCCGTTCATCGTCACCGGTATACAGCGTTGTGCCATGATCGTTGACGTATGAGAAATCATTTTCAATGTTCACGGCTTCGGCGAAGCCACTCAACTGAATAGTCGACAGCTGACCGCGACCACTCATTGCACCGCGCAAATGGCCAAAACTGCCTGTTTCTAACAGTACTCTAGCACCTGTTCCACCTGTTTTTTTGCGTACAATGTTGATCGCACCACCTGGGGTGGCCTGAGAAAACTGCAAAGGCAAGCTGCCCGGAAATATTTCAATTCGTTCGATTTCTGACGCAGAAATCTGTTGCAGATACCCGCCTTCACCACCAACTGACGGTTGTAAAACGCCATCGATATAAATCTGCGTTTGCTGACTGGGTGCGCCACGAACACTGACACTGGCGTAGCTACCGGTTTCACCGGTATTTTGAATTTGGACACTGGGCGCCAGTTCAATCACATCGGCGATACTGATATTACTGGCGCTAAACTGATCTGGTTTAAGTACGGTGACACTGGTGGTCGCAAACTCGGCGTTGGCGTCATAGGCGGGAATGAATTCCGAATAAACGGGTTCGAATAAGGTGTCAGAATCGGGTTCTGAAAAAGAAAACGAGCTCGCGAGTATCGACAACAAACAATACGCGCGCATAGACATATGCGACATGCACCCACCGTACTAAATGAACATCAGGCCGGTATCCGGACTTGAGAGAGCCAGCTATGCTGTCGCTTCAATACCTTCCCGCGTTCGCAGTGGTTTCTATTGAAGCAATGGGTTACTCTCCCTCACCGTTGCGGGGGCAGTACTGGATTTTAACCAGTTTCCCGTTTAAACGTTAAGGTCACCTGAATTTTGCGTGGATTATAAAGTGTCTCTGCCATCCGTCAACCAAAGTTTCCCGGTAACGCCTGTGCGTCGGCGTCAATTGCTGGGTTGGATCGTCGGCTCAGCCACCGTTCACCTCGCTTTATTCTATACGTTGGTTCTGTTACCCGGCGCTGAAAAAACATCTCTCACTCTGCAGAAAAGTACGCCTGCGGTGACCGTCGAAATTACAAGTCGTTCAACGGCGCAAACACAAGCCGACAGTACTCAGCCTGCGGTGAGCCAATCTGTGATCTCGACACCGCCACCAACGACAAATGAATCACCCAAAACCACCGCCAAGCAACCAACGACTGTCAACGCGGATCCGAGTGAAAACATCCAACGAGAACGGCCAGTACTCGCGACAAACCAAACAGACGAAAAAACAATTGTCGAAACCAAAGAAAAATCGTTGCAACCGGTAAAAGAAACGGACATCGCCTCGGCACCAGAAACAGAAACAGAAACAGAAACAGAAACAGAAACAGAAAAGTCAATAACACAGACTGCCGTGAATCCACAAGCATTGAGCAGGGAGGCTGTCGCCGACTCGGTTCGCGTTGTGGAAAACCAACATTCAACTACAGATTCTGGAACAACGGCTGCGGGCAATGTGCAAAAGACAGATACCCTTAATGAACCGGTTAATTTTGTTCCTGCGTCATTTCGTGGCAAGCCTCCCATCGTATTGAAACCAGACATAGCGATAAAACGTCGTTGGCGTGGTGAAGTGATTTTAAGGGGTTACGTGAACCGCCTGGGGGAATTAGAATCCGTATCTGTTTTTCATTCCTCTGGCTATGAGGTACTGGATGAGTCGGCAATCGAGCAGGCTTTGCGTTGGTCCTTTGAACCCGGGCGGGTCAATGGAATTGAGCACCCGCAATGGATACAACTGCCTGTCCACTTTCGTTAAATCAGTTAAGGAGATCGTGCATGCCAACGTGTGTGGCTCAACTTATACTCATCCGAGGCGATAAACTCGCATTAGGTTTTCGGCAAAACGTAAAGTCCGAAAACAACGTCTGGGGCTTCCCCGGTGGCAGACAGGAAGCTGGCGAAACGATTGAAATGACGGCCCGGCGCGAAGCTTATGAAGAAGTCGGTGTCGTGCCTGCTCAATTGACAGCATTGTGTACCATTACCGACTCGCGCGATATTGAACACACCTTTTTCATGTGTGAGCAATGGCAAGGCGACTTACGAAATTGTGAACCTGAACGATGTCGCGAGGTGAAATGGTTTGACATCCATGATCTGCCGACAAACTGTTCGGCAATCACATACCAAGCGGTTTCTCGTTTAGAGAAACAGTTATTTACCAATAACGACACCAGGAGAACGCAATGAACGGAGAATGCTTGTGTGGGCAAATCAGGTTTTCCATAATCGGTAAACTACCAAACCTTTATCAATGCCATTGCCGGTTGTGTCAAAAACAAAGTGGTGCCGGTTCAAACGCGGCAACACTCATTCCTGTTGAGCGATTTCAGTGGGTCAACGGAGAAGACAACGTTACCCGCTGGAAAAAACCAACCGGTTTTAACGCGCATTTTTGTTCGACCTGTGGCTGCCCGGTACCCAACCCGATTGAACCGAACCTGATGTGGATACCGGTTGGCTTATTGGACGATGTAGAGTCCCCGGTTGTTGCCAATTTATGGACCAGTGCCAAGCCTGGCTGGAGCGCCCAAGTGCCCCATGTTCACGATTATCCGGCGATGCCGGAAGATTTTTCAGCATTTCTGGCGTTGCTGCAAGAACCAATAACGAGTGACTAAGTGAGGTGTGATTCGTGTGCATTTTTGATGTGAAGAACCACTTCGGTCCTGCAACTATGGTTAGATTCTAAATGCAAAAATAGCTTGGAGGATTTTTCTTTCCAAGGGGAGATCCCCTTACACCCCCTTCTGTCGCCCGCTTTGGTGTTCTTCCATAATTGCCACTTACTTCGAACGGTCGCTTGAGCGTGCGTCCCTGCACGCGCGGCGCTTCCAAGGGCATCCATGCCCTTGAATCCGTTGCGACGTGTCAATTAAGTCAGTCAAAGCAGATGCGACGATAGGGTTATTTACACCTGACCGGGCTGCGCCGAAATTTCTGGTTTACGATAATTTTCGAGAAGGTGGCTCTTGCTATTGCCCCACTGCTCAAACGAATACGCGAAGCAATCTAGGTATCACAGGTTGCTCAAGCAAGGACGCTTGAAAAAGTGATTTGGAAATGGCGGTGCTTTAACGGCGAAAATTCTCCTATGAAACCAAGCCACAGAAAGATTAAGATTCCACAGATACAAACCAAATACACAACAGAAAGAAATGCTGCCTATGCCGGACATTCAGATAACCCCCTACGCTTCGCCGCATGAAACGATGACGGTATCTGCTTATATCAATGCATTTTCCGGCGCCCCGTGGTTTGATGTTTGGGAACCTCAGTGGGTCGCCGATCGTCTTGCGTGGTTAAACTCGGTACCCAACGCAACGAACTTGGTCGCGCTAGACAATGATCAGGTGGTGGGAGGGTTGTTTGGTTACGCCAAACCCTACAAAGGGCGGCTCGATTTTGAAATTGTCGAATTATTTGTGAGCCAGGCATGGCAAGGACAGGGGATTGGCAAGACGTTGATTGCGACACTGGATCGATTCACACAGGGCAAGGACATCAACGTGGTGCATTTATTGACGGCACGTGATTCTACCTCCGAAGCGTTTTACCAACGACTCGGCTTTACCCGTAACGACCGTTTGGGTTTTCTCGTTTTAAAGGCATCAACGGACGCCCTTAAACAAACAACACTCGATTAGGCACGCACATACTCGCGAATATCGACATCACTTTTTTGATTCTCGGCTAAATATTTTTCGGCGTACTGTTGGTATATGCCGCTGGTGAGTAACAATTCAAAGGCATCGCGGTCTACGTGTTTGTCGTCCGCCATTTTACTGAGAATATCCAGCGTTTGCTTCAATGTTTTGCCTTTCTTGTATGGTCGATCAGCTGCGGTTAAGGCTTCGAAAATGTCTGCAACAGCAAGCATGCGTTCCGGAATTGACAGGTCATTGGCGGATAGCTTGCGCGGGTAGCCGCGACCATCGAGCGTTTCATGATGCGTGGACGCGAATTTCGGAACGCGTTTCAGTTCCTCCGGGAAAGGCAAGGCTTCCAGCATACGAATGGTGCTGATCATGTGCTCGTTAATTTTAAAGCGGTCTTCCGGTGTCAGAGTGCCACGTGAAATTAACAGATTGTAGAGCTCACCCCGGTTATAAAGGTATTCGGGGATCTCCATGTTTATGCCAAATTCTTTCGGATAGTCGGTGCTTTGCGGTCGCTGAATCAAATGTTCCGGACCATCTCGCAGTAACGGTTCCATCACCGGCAAAGGTTGCGGCGGACTTTGATAGCGTTTCTCTTCGGGTGGCGACAGGCCTAAACGATCATTGAAGTTACGCTGCCACTCAATGGTGGCCAGTTGTTTCAACCGGTTCTGTTTTCCATCGTCCAGATATTCGCCCCCAATATTGCATTGCGCAATAAAAGCGTAATCTTCCTGTAATTGTGTTCGGGTATTTTCTCGCTGTTCAGACCAGCGGTTTTCAAGGTCGGGTTGCTCGGCACATTGTTGCAGATAACGAATATCGGCATCGCGCCATAACACTTCAAAACGCATGCGGATTTCATGAATCCGGTTGTGGATCGTTTCCAGCTTAGTGCCTTTGTCGACAATGAATTCCGGTGTGGTGACTTTGCCGCAATCGTGCAGCCAGGCGGCGATCCGTATTTCCCGCCAGGCGTCATCGTTGTGCACTTTAAAATCACGGAAGGCTGGATCGTCACTGCGATGAGCGGCGTCCACCAGCATCAGCGCCAAGTCTGGCACACGGGCACAGTGCCCACCGGTGTAAGGAGACTTCTGGTCGATCGCTTCAGCAATCAACTGAATGAAAGAGTCGAGAATGTCACGCTGATTCTGCTCCTGCTGCTTGATGGTTTGAACCATCTGTACGATCGATTCAGACAGCTCATCGATTTCGACAATATGCGAACGGACACGCTTCACTTTCGCTTCACGGTGATGGCGGATTTTATCGTTTTCGTCCGCTAACTGACGCACAGGCTTCACAATAGGATTCGCAAACCACCAGGACAACGGCAACATCAATGCCAGCAGGATGGCACTGAAGACAATCGATATGGACACCTGATTAACAAAAGGTCCCACCACGGAGGCATGCGACACCAACACCCCAAAATACTTTTGCTGCGCCCCATCACCCAAAGGCCGAACATAAGCATAGTATTCGTCTCCCTGATAAGTCACCGATTGCAACGTACCATGCTGATCACCGGAAGAAGCCAGTTCGAGCAGAATAGTGGCCGGCACTGATTTCTGCGCATTCACGGGCTGATCGTTTTTCTGTTCTAACCAGCGCTGCGCTAAAATCTGACCGCGTTCGCGCACGGCTACGGCAATCGCTCGGTTCAGCAAAGCCTGCAATGGGGCTTGGTCCGGCTGTAACATCAGGTGCAATTGGTTGGGCTGCTCCGTGTCGCTTAAACCCAACTCCCGATTCAGGAACAAGCCATCGAGAAAGTGCACTTTAATCAGATTCTGTAGTATCACCTCGTTATCTAACGCAGCGTCTGCAGTTCCCGCTAATACCCACTGCAATGCTTCCAGGGTATCGCGTGTTTCAACCACATTTATGGTAGGGAAGCGTTGTTGAATGATCGGTATGATCGACCACCCAGACGGAATCGCCAGTTTTTTACCCGCTAATGACGCCAACGTACTGTTCGGTGTGAGCGAGGCCAGCGCAAACGGCAACGTGACGTAAGCGTCCGTCGGCAGGCCCCAATCCCGGTTGCTGTCAGTGAGTATTAACGACTGTAAAACATCGATGTGGCCACGTTGGAACGCATCAACTAACTGCGTCCAACTCAGTCCATTGACGTAGTTCAACGTCAGTCCCGTCATGTCAGCAAGCAAATTCAGCAGGTCAATGGAATAGCCGCGAGGTTCACCAGCCACCGAGTAATCCAGCGGTGGCCAATTCATTTCATTCGAAACCTGCAACTGGGGCAAACTCGCCACCAGCTGTTGCTCTGCCTCGGTCAAACTAAAGTCCGGTACTGTCAGCGGCAACCTCTGGGTGTACATAGCACTGCTGGCAATTAATTCACCGTTCGCCTGAAAAACAAATGCGTCACCCTTATCCTGACCAAAACCTCGCTCACGCAGGAAGGCCGACAGCGACGTGAGTAGCAGATCCATGCCCAGAACGGACTGTTGATCTGTTAACGATTTAGCCAATGTTTGTCCGGGTTGCTGTAACTGCGCAAACAGGTAAGGCGCGGTTTGGGTAACTTGCTGTGACGCGGTTGCCTGTTGATACCAGCTGCGCGAACGCGGGTCGTAATCCGTCGACTCGTCTCGTTCAAATCGCAACTGAAATTGATCGTCGTAATATCGGAACGTTCGTTTGCGCGCTGGAGCTTCACCTGTTATGACCATTTCCACCCAGCGGTCAGTCACACTGGCCTGCAATGCGCTACGCGCTTCCGAACTGGTTTCCAGGTTAATCAATTCATAAAAATCGCCGCTGCTGCGACCAATATACAAACCATAAAACAGCGGATTTTGACGCAACACCAGCGCAAACAGATCGCGGGTCGCCACAGGGTTATCGGTATGAGTCAGCACCGGGTGCCCTGCAAGCAGCTCGAGGGCGTTCGTACTTTGTTTTTCAACGGAACTAATTTCACTGACCAGTGTATCGGATACCTGAACATAGGCGTCTTGCGCGACGGTTCGGGCCATTCGCTGCCCAAAATAATATTGCAGGGAAACCGCCAGCGTCGATGTAAACAGGGTCACCAGAATGAAAAACGACACGGTGGTGAGTCGAATACCCAATTTAAAACGTTGTTTCATAGCGTCCTCATACATCCCATTGTCGCGGGCCGTTAACCCTTGAGTATATGACCAAATTGGAAACCTGTTCGGTTAATTACCGGTGAAATAATTATTTGACGGAATCTGATTCGGATCGTATATTCAAACGCAAATAGTACACGTGTAACATAACATATGTCCCAGCGCATGATTTATCAGACCGACGCCACACGGCAGAAGATTCTGGACACCGCAGAACATTGCTTTAGCGAATCGGGTTTCTTTGAAACACAGATGAAGGACATTGCCGTTGCGGTGGGCATGAGCCGTAATACGCTGTACCGCTACTACCGTGATAAATTCGAATTGGGCTTGGCGATCCTCGAGAAAACACTGCACAAACGTTTTGCGCAACTGAATGCGCAAATTGATGCGTTGCTGACCTCTCAAAACGCCGATATCCCCGCGATACTGCAACGTTTATTTACCGAATCCTATACCGCAGAAGACGCCGATCTTGATCATCGTTTTGTCGCCGAGTTCGACGCATTTTATTCCGGAGAACGCATCCCTGCGGATTTCAGAGAACGCTTATCGAACGCCGCCGGGAGCAATGTCATGGACAAAATTGACGACCTGATCCAGCGCGGTCAACAGGCAGGCACGGTGCGTGATGACATTGAAGCGCACACCGTGAGCGCCATTTTATCCAACGCCATTCAGGCATTTCATCAACGTATGATTTTACGTAATGGCGCGCTTATTGAATTCGAACAAGGTCAGCCAGGGCAACTGACGCCAGTACTCATTCAGTTGCTGATCGACGGCTTACGCGTCCACGCCGACACCCATTCCGATTAAACAGAGAACCTGACATGCAAAACAACACCGTAAACGAACTGCTCAGTAAATTAACTCTGGAAGAAAAGGCGACACTGTGCGTCGGCAAAGATTTTTGGCGCCTGCACGGCATTGAACGACTGGGACTGCCATCCATCATGGTCACGGACGGACCGCACGGTATGCGCAAGCAACCGGACGGTGCCGACCATATGGGTTTACAAAATTCGGTTCCGGCAACCTGTTTTCCGACCGCCTCGGCACTGGCGGCCACCTGGAATCGCGAGTTGCTGCAACGAGTCGGGGTAGCGCTGGGCGAAGAAGCGCTCGCAGAAGATGTCAGCGTGCTGCTCGGACCCGGCGTTAATATTAAGCGCCACCCCTTAGGTGGACGTAACTTCGAATACTTTTCCGAGGATCCTTTTCTCGCCGGTGAAATGGCCACGGCTTGGGTGAACGGCGTGCAAAGCACAGGTGTTGGAACCAGCTTAAAGCACTTTGCGGTGAACAATCACGAACACGGCCGTATGACGGTGGACGCTATCGTAGACGAGCGCACCTTGCGGGAAATTTACTTGCCAGCGTTTGAAGCCACCGTTAAGAACAGTCAACCGTGGACGGTTATGTGTGCTTACAACAAACTCAATGGCCACTACCTGGCTGAGCACACGGAGTTACTGACCAATGTCCTGCAAAACGAATGGGGCTTTGAAGGTATTGTGGTGACGGACTGGGGTGCCAACAACGACCGTGTCGCCGGAATTAAAGCCGGGCAACATCTGGAAATGCCATCCAGCGGGGACATCAACGTCCGTAAAATTATTGCGGCGGTCAACAGCGGCGAACTCAGCGTCGCAGACCTGGATCAATCGGTGAGTCGTGTGCTGGCATTGATCGTTAAAGCCAAAGACACCTTGGAGCGCGATCAGGCAACACCAAAAAATCATCAAACGCATCACAATCTGGCGCGCGAAGCGGCCGAACAGGGCGCTGTATTGTTGAAGAATGACGGAGCTCTTTTACCTCTGGCCAAAACGGGCAAAATTGCGGTTTTGGGCGCGCTGGCCACACACACCCGTTACCAGGGCTCCGGCAGTTCGCAGATTAACCCAACACAACTGGAGCAACCTCTGGATGAGATCGAACAACTGGTCGGTAAAACCGCAAAAGTGGCATACAGCCTTGGTTATGGTTTAAAAGGCGACCTGACGTTTAAACAAAAAACAGACGCGCTCGCTGCCGCCGAAAGTGCCGATGTCGTCATTTTATTTGCGGGATTGACGCCAGAGTATGAGTCGGAAGGTTTTGACCGCGAACACTTGAATTTACCAAGGCAACAGCGTGACCTGATTACAGCCTTAGCACCGCATTATCATAAATTGGTGATCGTACTGGCCAATGGCGCACCGGTTACCATGCCGTTTGTGTCAGATGTTCCGGTCATTCTGGAGGCGTATCTGGGTGGGCAGGCAGGTGCCTCGGCATTGGCCAGAATTTTATTCGGCGATGTTAACCCAAGCGGTAAACTCGCCGAAACCTTCCCAACGGCACAAACCGATGTGCCCAGCGACGCATGGTTCCCCGGTACGCTCAGACAATCACAATATCGCGAAGGTATTTGGGTTGGTTATCGGTTCTTTGATACCGCTCAAGTGGCGCCGCTCTTTCCATTTGGGCACGGTTTATCGTACAGCCGTTTTGACTACAGCGACGTGATGGTAAATCAGGATCTCAATACCGAGATTGAACTCGGGAAAGCGCCGCTCACCATCAGCGCAAAGATCACCAACGTAGGAGAGCGAGCCGGTTTCGAAACCGTGCAATTGTATGTTGGTCAGGAAAATCCACGGGTACCCCGACCGAAAAAAGAACTGCGTAACTTTGCAAAAGTGTGGCTCGAAGCTGGCGCCAGTGAAGTGGTCTCCTTCACTCTCAACGAACGAGACTTTGCCTATTGGTGCAGTGAAACACACGCGTGGCGAGCCGATAGCGATCAATACGTTTTATCTCTCGGTTCGTCCAGTGCGGACATCCGTCTATCGGTTAGCCTGTCGCTGAAAACAATGCATCCAAATGAAGACAAAGCTGAGTCACTCGCGCCCTATTTTACGCCACGGGACTGTGATTTTAACGATGAGGCGTTTCAGGCCTTGCTGGGTCACCCAATACCCAAACCGGTGCCGCTGAAACCATACCACACCAACTCCGCCATAAAAGAAATACAGAGCACCTGGGTAGGTCGGTTTTTAAAGAAAAATATGATGCGCGAAATTACCAAAGCCATGGGCGAATTGCCGGAGGAAAACCGGCTCATGATGGAAGGAATGATTAACGACATGCCCCTGCGCAACATTTCACTTATGAGCGAAGGCAAGCTACCGGAAACAACCTTACACCGAATGATCCACCTGATGAACGGATCTTGGTTTAAGGCGATTACCGGTAAACCCTGCGCGACCAAATAAGGCTATCGAGCCTTAGCGAGTTGCGCCCAACCAGACAGCAAGCCCTTCATAGAGAATGGCTTGCGCTGATAAACGCCATTGTCTTTCAATACCCCAAGGGCAGCTCTACAAAGTCCGTCGATCTCTGCGCGTGTGCTAACAACGTGCAAAACAAGGCAAACGCTGCAGGGAATGACGAGTCCTTTTCAAAGTGTTTAACGAAGGTTTGCGCGTTGTTAGCCTGCGCCCTTTTGGGGACTTAAGAACGACCTTATGCCTTTGTTGAAAATTCTTAACTTAGCCCGCTAGGTTTTCAAATTTTCGCCTTGACCTAAGCTCGTTCTTAAATCCAGAGTCAGATGGACTTTGTTGAGCTGCCCTTTTGAAACTCCTCGATCAATGCCGATGAAAATTCAAAGGGCGTGAACGCTTTGTGACCGTGATCCTTCAACAGCAGCTGAATATCACTGCCAGCGGGAATAAAGTGCATCGACCAATCATTAAACTCGCGTTGGTTGATTGCCCCTTCCAGCAATACTTGTGCATCACTGTGCCGTTCATCCTGAATGATCTTCTGATATAAAGAACGAACGGCGCTCCGATCACCTTCGAGTACCTGGAAAAAATGACTGTTGGCGTAATACAGCACGCCACCGATATTCACCTTAGGGTTATTGCGTTTCGACTTGGTCAAAATACGGCCGATTTCCAGATTGATTCCGGATTCCCCTAAGTCGACCTAAGGGCCTGTTAACACCAATTTAATCTAGCGTTGTTACGTTCTAAAAACCCGTCCAATCAAGGCACGAGAAGCGTCGAATGGTTACTCCATTCCAGCGACGAGTAACAAAGATTGGCGGCTTTTTAGGCGTAACCCGAAGGGCCAGGATCAATTCAGTGACAGGCATCGTTGTCATTTGCTCATGTAGCTGGCTACATGTCGCGCATTCCGCCTTGCTGTCACTGAGTTGATCGATGGCAACGACGATGAAATTGGTGTTAACAGGCCCTAACTTTGCTGGCATAGACCAGCCGATACAACGAAGACATAACTATTCCTACAACCGATGTGCAAATCATACGCAACAGCTCGGCAATCGGTTCACTGGTTTTATGTCAGGACCGAACGCAGGTAAACGGCGATCTCTTGAAAAACAGGATGCCACTGCGTATCCAATTCGGTGTGTAAAGGCTGCCAGAAAAAGTCAAACTGGTGGCCGCCATCATCAAGGCAAAAGAATGAAAACGTCTCAGGTATCGGTTGTTCTACTTGCATGCGATAAAAACCGTAGATCAATTGCTGGCTGACGATTCGGCATGTCCCTAAGTCTTCAACTGCGGTGGCCACGAGCCCGGATTCTTCAAGCAGTTCTCGCTCACAGGCAGCGGTGAGCAATTCTCCAGGTTCAATGGTCCCTTTCACAAATTGTTTACCCGCCAGCGGATGCACGAATGCCAGGCACTCCACCTGACCATTTCTTTCTCGTAATACCACCGGACACGCTTTTTCCATAAGTTTCACTCTCCTCTCCATGTTGCTAATCACTCAGAGCCGCTACAATAGCGTACCCATCAAGACAGGCAACCCTTCCATGGCCGAACTGACCCAAAATATCAAAGCTGCATTAAAAGAAAATCTGATCCCCGGCCTGTGTCTGCAGGCTTTTGCATTGGCCATTGCCGTCGCGTATTTTCAGTGGCCCGCAGCCGCGCCTGTGTTCAACTACTTTGCCGATTTGAAACTGGCTTATGGCTGGCGCTATGCGATGCTTTCCACGGCTTTGTTCGGAGGACTTATTCCTTTTCTCTATTTATGGTTAAACGGACAGGTCAAGCAATCGGTCATGCCCGTTCTGATGTTCTATTTTCTGTTTTGGGCGTACAAGGGTGTCGAGGTAGACTTTCTTTACCGTGCCCAGGCGTATTGGTTTGGCTTGGAAGCTGATTGGGTGACGCTGGCCAAAAAGGTATCTGTCGATCAATTTATCTACGGCACACTGTGGGCTGCGCCTTCCATGGCAATCGGTTATTTGTGGAAGGAAAGCCAATTCAAATTGAGCTACTTGAAGAAAAAGCTCACCCGGGAGTTTTTCTTTTTGCAGATACCCACCACACTGGTCACAAACTGGCTGATATGGTTGCCGGCGGTTATGGTGATCTACAGTATGCCCCCGGCACTGCAAATACCGCTGTTCAATCTGGTTCTGTGCTTTTTTGTCTTACTGTTAACGACCATTAGCAAACATAAAGAGGCGTCGTAACGCTTCGTGCGCCGGAAGGAATATAATCTTTTTCATAACTGATTAACCAATTTACGTGCCAATGTCTTGTGTTGATGCATTAACGTCGATTCATCAACACCCAGCAACTCTCCGTCACGCACACGCCATTGCCCACCCACCATGACGTGTTTGGCTTGGTGCGCGCCGCATAAGATCAATGCCGCTAATGGATCATGCGCGCCGGAAAAGCGCAGTTCATCGAGGGAAAATAAAGCAACATCGGCCTGCATGCCGACGGCCAGCTCACCAATATCGCTGCGACCGATAACCTGTGCAGACCCTTTGGTCGCCCAATACAACGCATCGAGATGACTGACCTCATCGGCGGCGTATCTCAGCCGACCAATGAGCAGTGCCTGTCGGACCTCCTGCATCATATTGGATGCGTCGTTGGATGCCGAACCATCCACCCCAAGACCAATGCGAACACCGGCGGCCTGCATTTCCAGAGTCCGCGCAATGCCCGATGCCAATAGCATGTTGGAACTTGGGCAATGACTAACGCCCACCCTTGCGTTGCCAAGACGCTTTACCTCCTCGTCGTTAAAATGAATGCCGTGCGCCAACCAAGTACGATTCGTCAACCAACCCACCGATTCCAGATAGTCCACCGGACGCATTCCGAACATTTGTAAGCAGAAATTATTTTCGTCGTTGGTCTCTGCCAAATGTGTGTGCAACAACACATCCAGTTCATTAGCCAATTTAGCCGTCTCGATCATCAGCTCGCGGGTCACCGAAAAAGGCGAACAGGGTGCAAGAGCGACCTGCACCATGGCGCCATCATCTCGTTGATGATATTTCTGCACGACACGCTCACTGTCACGCAGAATCTGATCATCCGTTTGCAACGTCGACTGAGGTGGCAGACCACCATCTTTCTGCCCCAGGCTCATCGAGCCGCGCGTTAACATGACGCGCGCACCCAATGCCTGACTTGCTGCAACCTGAATATCAATAGCATCGCTCAACGCCGCTGGAAATAAATAATGATGATCGGCAATGGTCGTACAACCGGATTTAAGCAGTTCAGCAATACCCAGCGAGGTTGCGCTGGCCAGCATGTCAGGTTGTAAACGAGCCCAGATCGGATACAGGGTTTGCAACCAGGGAAACAGCCGCTTATTTAACGCGGCAGGTAAGGCACGGGTCAGTGTCTGATAGAGATGATGATGTGTGTTAATTAACCCGGGCAACATCACACAGGAAGACATGTCGACAACCTCGTCGACGTTTACAACCGGAACCTGTCCCAGCGCAACCAACTCGATTATTTGACTACCGCGTACAACTATGCCGCCGCGAGCGTCTGAGGAATTTTCGGTATACACCGCGAGAGGATTTTTTAACCAGCTTGTTGGCATCATCGATTATCTCTTTACGCGTCACACATGTGATTACATGTTTCGTTTTCCGACATAAAATGACAGTGACTTTCGTGTTAATCTGCCAAACCGGCGAACATAGTATCAAGACATTCCTAAAAACGCATTCACCTTTGAGTGGTTATTCTGTATTCTGATTCACACACAAAACAAAGGTTGTTGGAGTTGTCTGTGGCACCAAAGGGTATCGGCTTAGCATGTTACTTTCTGATATTGACCTCCGTCATTTTGTTCGCGGTTACGTTGATTGCCAGTCAGCATATCAACCTGTTGCATCTCTCAGCCGACAATGAATTTTCCTTCGAAACCCAAGTTGGTTTGTCTTTGCTTAATTCGTTTATCACACTGGCAGCCGCCATTTCAATTTTGAAAGGATACGTGACCGGCCGCACCATTTGGCACGGTTGGGCTGTGCTTTATTTTTTCCTGAACGCTTGGCAACTCGAAAACCGAATCTATCTTATACCCGCTGCATTGACACTATTGCTGTTAATCTTTTTACTCTATGCAGGTCCTGCACAAAAGTTTTTCCGGGAACAACAGCAAATGCGAAAACGCGCCGTCAGCCGGCGCATCGACAATACCTACAATATATTTGACGATCGGGGTTAACAGCCCTCACCCTTAAGCAAATTTGGTTTACTTCTTCGGTATCTGCTTCATGCAGTGACCTGGTTTCGTTGGGAGTTTTTCGCCGTCAAGGGCCGCAGCAGCTCGGCCCTTAACAATCCCAGCCGCCGCCACAAACGACTGATCACACTGCTCAATTTCGTCTTCGACAGGTCGTG
>JBNKNI010000015.1:0-104951 GCA_050293765.1 Reinekea sp. | reverse complement strand
TCGATTAAAAGCGAAGCCCAAATGGGCTTCGATTCGATTTTAACGACTTCACCTCTGGTGAAGGCCGGATCAAGGGGATCTCCCCTTGGAAAGAAAAAACCTCCAAGAAATCCTTTGGTTAAGAACCGAATCCTAGTCTTTGGGCCGGATTGGTTCCTCGCAGTGAGAATCTGACATTTGAACCAGGTTACAGGTGCTCTCGATATGCCAATTTCCAAGCTAAAAAAGCTTAAGCAAGTGCCGTTCGTATTTTCCTCGACACCTGCTCAATACGCACGCGCGCTAATGACTTTAAACCGTTAAACGAATCATTTATGCCCGTTCGATACAGATCGCGGTACCTTCACCACCACCGATGCACAACGCCGCAAGCCCCTTTTTCTTGTCCAAGCGAATCATGTTATGCAGCAATGTCACGATAATCCGAGCACCGGAACATCCTAATGGATGACCCAACGCGCACGCACCACCGCTGATGTTTGTGATGTCATGTTGGAAGCCCAGATCGTTCATCCCCATCATGGTCACCATTGCGAAGGCTTCGTTGATTTCTGCCAACTCAATGTCATTGGCCTGCCATTCTGCGTTTGCCAGCGCCTTGCGCATGGCGCCAATGGGTGCACAGGTAAACTCACTGGGTGTGGACGCATGCGACGCGTAACTTTTGATAGTGGCCAAAACGGTCAGGCCTAATTGATCGGCTTTTTCGCGACTCATGACGACCAGAGCGGCGGCACCGTCACTAATAGAGCTTGCATTGGCGGCGGTAATAGTACCGTCTTTTGCAAACGCCGGGCGCAGCTGCGGAATCTTATCCGGCTTGGCCAAACCAGGTTGTTCGTCGACATCGACGACAAAATCACCACGTCGTGACGCCACGGTCACAGGACTGATTTCTTGAGTAAAATAGCCGTTGGCAATTGCCTTATTAGCCCGTCTTAAGCTCTCTAACGCATAGTCGTCCATCTGTTCACGGCTGATGTCTCGTTCGTTCGCTGTGCGCTGTGCGTGCACTCCCATCGCATTACCATCGTAAGCATCTTCCAGGCCGTCCAGAAACATATGATCATATACGGACTGGTGACCCATTCGGTAACCGCCACGAGCCTTATCCATCAGGTAAGGGGCATTCGACATTGATTCCATTCCCCCCGCGACGGCTGCAGAAATTTCCCCAGCCTTGATTTGACTCGCGGCCATCATGACGGCTTTCATGCCAGAGCCGCATACTTTGTTCACCGTGGTACAGGGAACCGATTCAGGTAACTGCGCACCTAAGGCAGCCTGCCTTGCCGGTGCCTGCTTGAGCCCGGCTGGCAACACACAGCCCATATAGACTTCTTCGATATCACTCGGTTTAATACCACCAGCGGCGATACTGGCCGCAATAGCGTTGGCGCCTAAATCGGTGGCTGTTACGCTACTCAATGCACCTTGAAAACCACCCATCGGAGTTCGTTTGGCGGCGACTATCACTACGTCTGTCATTTGCGTCTCTCTTCTTGTTTTTGTCTACAAACGCAACGCTGCATCAACTTCCAGCGTACGTCCTGAAAAATAATCGTTTTCTAAAATAAAGGTGACCGCCTGTGCGATGTTATTCGGTTGACCCCAACGTTTTAGGGGCACCAAACCGGTCGCCCGTGCTTTGGCTTCCTCTTTCATGCTTGCCGTCATTTCCGTTTCGATAAATCCCGGCGCAATGTCGGCTACACGAATACCATAGCGAGCGAGCTCTTTCGCCCAGGTCACGGTCATGGCGGTCACACCCGCTTTCGCTGCTGCGTAATTGGTTTGACCGATATTGCCAGCCCGGGAAATGGAGCTGATATTAACAATAACGCCAGGATTCTTGTCGGCCACCATCCAACTGGCCGCTTCACGCCCGCACAGAAAGACACCGGTTAAATTTACGTCGATAACGGACTGCCATTGCGCCAACGACATTTTGCTTTGTTGCCCATCCTTTTCTTTGATCAACAAACCGTCACGCAAAATGCCAGCGTTATTCACGATGCCATCGAGCTGTTTGTAATCCTGCTTTAACTGATCGAACAGAGACTCAACGGAGGATTCGCTGGCAACATTGCAAACATACCCTTTTACCTGACCCAGTGGCTGCAATTTTTGTTCAGCGTCACGCACCGCATTTTCATCAATATCAACTACCGAAACCAACGCCCCCTTGCGCAGCAGGAACTCGGCAATAGCGTATCCGAGGCCGCGAGCTGCTCCGGTCACCACAATGTGTTTTGAAGTTAATTCCATATCACTCTCTTTTCAGTCAATCGCTTTTAGAATGTCGTCCAATGGCACCGACTCCACATGTGGATACAGCCAGTTCGGTGAACGGTTTTTATCGATAAGCTTGGCGTGAACACCTTCATAAAAATCATCATGGGTACAAAAAAATGCACCGACTTTGGTGTCCAGTTCCAGGGCTTTTGCACGACTGGCATGCCGCAACCGCTGAAAATAATGCCAGGTAAATGCAACAGACCAGGGAGAACCCGTTTGCCAATTCTGTTCAGCCCGCATAAACGGTTCAAATTCGGGGTGTTGTTCGGCTATGTTAATCCAGTCATTCAGCGCGGCGTCATCGGGCAGCAACGCCATGGCTTCGTGCCAGTGATCGTGAATATCGTCTATACCGGGTTCCGCCGAATCGATATCCAGTTCAATAACATCAATACCTTCTGCAAGTTGCTGTTTCAACGTGTCTGCATAGTCCGTTGTCACCAGGCTATCGACATAATCCAACGCCATGGCCTCTTTTGCGCTGAGCACCACACCCGACAACCCCACAAAGGTGCCGATTTTCCAATCCGTTTTCTGTAAGAAGTTGGCCGCGCCAACGTCTGGGTAAAATCCGATCTGTATTTCCGGCATCGAAAAACGGGCCCCAGGACCGGCCAGCCGCAAATTCGCCCCGGCGAACAGCCCCCAACCGCCGCCAAAGGTGATGCCCTGGGCATACACGACAATGGGTTTTGGGCTTTGTTCAATGAGCAGATCTATGCCATATTCGAGCGAAAAGTAGGTTTTACCAATCGCCGATCGTTCAAACGCCAACGCGTGTTGATCAATATCCTGCACCAGCGCTTTTACGTCGCCACCGGCACAAAATGCTTTTTCGGTGCTGCTTTCCAACCAAATCGAGTTCACTTGGTCGTCGGCGAAGGCGTCGACCAGAATCGTCTTTAATTGCTTCAGCATATCGAGATTCAGCGCATTTAACGCAGCGGGTCGATCCAGCTGAATAATGAGCAATGAACCGGTATGACTGGTTTTTATTGTTTGTGTTGTCATGTTGTTAACCTTACTCGGATTGAGTCCGGGAACCATCGTGCCTTGGTACGAGAATGCCGAATTGAGGGTATTCACTCAACCGGTACCGCTAAATATAGAACATAGCGCAGTGGAATATTTCGTGAACAGCCCGCGTGAAATGCCGTAATCAGAGGCCTGAGCAGCCTAAGGAAAATAATGAGCGCGCGATTCAGAGGGTCGACTGGTTAAAAAAACGCGGTTTGAAAGCCCTTGATCAACCAGGCGACTTAAGCTGACAACAGCGATTTCCGCTATCCTAAATCAACGTATTGGGGGTGTTAATGCTCTTGCATGTCAGATTGTTGCCGGCGCCACATGGCCGCAAAATGCCCGTCGTTCGCCAATAATCCACTAAACGTGCCCTGCTCTACGATCTGGCCGTCGTTCAACACAATGATCTGATCGGCATCAATGACCGTCGATAATCGATGCGCAATGACAATCGTCGTTCGGCTTTCAGACACTTCATTCATCGCTTGCAGAATGGCGTGTTCAGAGTGGCTGTCCAGAGCAGACGTCGCCTCATCAAACAGTAAAATCGGTGGGTTTTTCAGCAACACTCGGGCTATGGCGATGCGTTGCTTTTCGCCGCCGGACACCTTGAGACCACGTTCGCCCACCAGGGTATGCTCCTTGTCTGGCAGCGACTGAATAAAAGACGCCAAATGAGCGAGTTCTATCGCTCGCCATACCTCTTCGTCACTCGCCGATGGCCGAC
Organism: Reinekea sp.; assembly: GCA_050293765.1. Classification (GTDB taxonomy): domain Bacteria; phylum Pseudomonadota; class Gammaproteobacteria; order Pseudomonadales; family Natronospirillaceae; genus Reinekea. The sequence goes on along the minus strand of JBNKNI010000015.1, from coordinate 100,903 downwards.
CATAGCGCACATTGTTAAATATAGTGTCGTTAAACAGCACCGTATCTTGTGGAACGACGCCAATAGCACTTCGCAACGACTGCTGCGTGACTTTGCGTATCGACTGGCCATCTATACGAACCTCACCCTGATCCACATCGTAGAAGCGAAATAGTAACCGCCCCAATGTTGACTTCCCCGCTCCACTGCCGCCGACCAGGGCCACTTTTTCACCGGGCTGAATGGAAAACGAGACGTTTTTTAAAATACTCCGGTCAGCGTGATACCCAAAACTAACTCCATCGAACTCAACAAAACCCTGTGTCACAACCAATTCTGAAGCATCAACTTCATCTTCAATTTTGGGCGTTTTCGTGAGTAACGAAAACAGGTTTTCGATATCCGTTAACGCGCGGCGTATTTCGCGATACACAAAACCCAGAAAATTCAACGGTAAGAAAATCTGTATGGTATAGGCATTGATCATGACCAAATCGCCCAGCGTAATCTCACCGGCGACAACGTCGTACGCTGCCATAATCATCATGCCGGTTAAGGCCATTGCGATAATGGCGGCTTGCCCCGTATTCAGCGCCAGTAACGACATGCGGTTCTTTAGCCGGGCCAACTCCCAACTTGCGAGGTTTTCATCGAACTGTTCCGCTTCCCAGGTTTCATTGCCGAAATATTTAACCGTTTCATAATTCAATAACGAATCGATCGCACGGGTATTGGATTTACTGTCGAGAGTGTTTGCTTCGCGCACAAACCGGTTGCGCCATTCGGTTGTGATGACAGTGAACGTAATGAAAGTGATAACGGCAAACAGGGTAATCAACGCAAACCAGACGTTAAATGCGACCACCAAAATGGACGCCACCATGACCAGTTCCAATAAGGTTGGGAAAATATTAAACACCAGGAAGCGCAGTAAAAAATGTATTCCATTTGTGCCACGATCAATATCCCGACTGATTCCGCCAGTCTGTCGACTCAAATGGAATTCCAAATCCATTTTGTGCAAATGTTCAAACACCTGCAAAGATGCCAACCGCATGGCTCGTTCGGTCACCCGAGAAAAGACCGCATCCCGAATTTCTGAGAATGCCACCGAGCCAAATCTGAAAAAGCCATAAGCAAATAAAAACATGAACGGCACAGCGATGGCTTGATGCAAGCTGCTGTCCAATGAATCGACAATATGCTTCATCGCCCAGGGCATCGCTACCCAGACTATTTTCGCACACACCAAGAAGAACAAGGCGATCAATACGCGACCTTTGAATGCCCACAGATAGGGGAACAACGAGCGTAGCACCAACTTTAAATCTAACGGTTTATTGTCCATTCGTTTCTTCTATGTCTCTGCTTTTTTAGCATGCCCGAACCCAGCCGAGGGTCTCAAACCATGCCCGCCAACGCTCATCCAAAGGTGCCTCAAGCTTCAAAGGAATATCGGTAACCGGATGGGTAAATTCCAGTTTTACCGCCCTTAAGGCTAACGATGTGATGCCCAGCTCTGCTGCACATTCTTTGTTATGGTGTCGGCAGCCATGTCGGGTATCCCCAATAATGGGGTGGCGAATGTGTTTTAAGTGCCGGCGAATCTGATGTTTTCGTCCAGTGAACGGCTGGCACTCCAGCCACGATAGACGCATTTTGTTGTATCTACTGACGGGTAAGGATAGCTCGGCAATGCCCAAGCGGTGAAACTGAGTCTGTGCTTCCTGCGCGGGCTTATCAGATGCCGCGAATTTATCGGCTATTTTGTCGTGCTCCTCAATGAGCGGATAATCAATAAGGCCCTGTTCTGGCGCGAACCCACGGCATATAGCCCAGTAAGTTTTCTTAACATCCCCATTTACAAACTGCTCTGACAGTGTTCGAGCTACGCTCGCACCCTTACTGATGACTACCAAACCCGATGTCGGCCGATCTAAGCGATGTACGGTATGCACCTTAACACTATCGCTACTGACACTCAGATATTGCTTAACACGACCTGCCAATGTGTCGGTTTCGCGCTTATCGAGCCACGAGGGGTGCATCAACAGTCCGGCGGGCTTATCAACCACCAATAGACTGTTATCTTCATAAACGATGTTTAACAGTGTCATGCATCGTCTTCTTCATCTTCAACCACTTCGGTGATCGAAGGTTCACCGCAAACAGCGCATTTGCCTTCCACGAAAATCCGGCCCAAAAACTCATATTCAACCGGGTCTGTCATGCCCAAATCAACCTGCTGGCAATGATTACACCAGGTATTCTCCAGAAATGCCGCCTGCTCTTCCGCGTCCCGCGCATAAAAATCACGCGCAATGCGTTCCTGTTCGTCTGACATAGTGCTCCCCTGTGTGATTTTGGCAAAAGATACCACAAGTGTAACGACCTGACCGGATATTCGCCGCCACAAAAAAACTGTGCGAAAATACCCGCGAATTAACCTTTGCGACACACTATGACCATACCAACCTTTATCACCTTTGAAGTCACCGACGTCGAAACCGGATATCCGTACGCTATTGCGTGGTCGCTACCGGATGGACAATACAAGTCTATTCTGGTCCGCCCTGAAGAAGACTGGCTGATCGACTTTGAAATGGGCAGCTACAACCCAGATGCCCCGCCTTTACAAGATTTATTGGACAAAGGTGAATCGGTCCTCGATATCCTTAAAGAATGGGATCTCGACTTTGAAAGCGGTGAACTCTACTGTCAGGACCCGGTTTTAGCCCAATACTGCCTGGATCTGATGTTTGACGCTTACGGCCGCGAATGTGATTACGATTTAATCAGCGAATATGACCTTTATGAGAACATCGACAGCTTAGATTTAGACGATCAACGTCGTTGGATTATGGACACCGAAGGGCTCAGTGCAACGCATTGTGAGGACGCGCTCAAGGCGATGATCTTTTTGTATGCCAGGCTGGAGACTCAAGCCTAACTTATAAATAATTATCAAGGTGAGGCTCAAGCCCACCTTGATAACAGCCATAATGCAATTAGGTTTTATTCCTAGCGATCAGCGTCCCTATCTGATTCTTTAACCAGGTGAAAATAAGCTCTTCTGAGCGCGCGGTTGTTTTATCGATGTTCTGTATGCAAGCAAACGCGGCACTTTTATCTTTTTGAGCCGCTTTTAACTTCCATTTAATTTGTTTACGCCGATATTTTTCTGGCGTCAGTTGAAACGCATGAAGCGTGTTGTCGACAATAGCATTACCTGCTGCCAACTCTAAATGCGCAGACAGACTTTCCAGAAGATACTGTTCTTCGGAGCGAAAACGGTGACTCAGTTGCCGATCAAACAATTCAGCATTACCTTCAGCGAAGTGTTGTAAGCGAGATTTACGAATTGGGTGCGGGTTATGCTCAAGTGTAAACCAACGATTCGAAAAACCCGCTAAACTGGCTGAAAAACGCTGTGCTTGTTTGAACCCAGGACGAGAGGACTGCTTGGTTTTCCCTAACACAGATTGCCAATCAGACTTCCGTTTTTTCACCCAGTTTTCCAGTGATGCCCAGCGGCTCCAACGACCGCGCAGCACGACTTTGTCCTCCACGAAAAAATCCGTTGGTTTCGTTTTTTTTATAAAAAAGAAATCATCGTTTAAATAGAGAAAATGCTCCGCCAAACCGGGAATGCGCCACAAAGCCGCACTAATGGAGCGCGTATTGAAGGTCGGCAAATGCTGATCGTGCCCATGAAAAACCTCTGTATGATCAATTAGTTTAACCCGTTCAGAAAATGGAGTTCGCTTGATCCACTGCATCAAATTGGGCGTCTGTTGGTCTGTCAGGATAAATATTGTCCTTATCCAGGGTGCATGTTTTAAGATTGAAGCCACGCAAAAGCTGATTTCGCCTCGGTCGTTGTAACGAGTTGCAGGCGCAGACGCAGGTCGCTCGATACCCTGCTCGATCAGATAGTTTTTGAGTTTCTCAGCATGTTTTGGGTCTTCACCGTCCACCCAGGTAATAACAGCATCAATCGGTACCTCGCTGCATTGGTGACTATCGGACTCGCCTTGCTCATCCACAGAAAAAGCAGCAAAGGGATGAATACCATAGAATTCAGCCAAAGCATGCCATTGGCGTCTATTTCCATCTTGGCTAATATTGGAATCCCGCAAATTAACCGTCTGGGAGTTCAATATCTTAGTCGGCGTCGTACACGGCTTGGAGGCTAACCGGGAACGGGTACCGTGTAAAAAAGACATCATTTTAAACCACAAATCATCCGCTTTCGGGGTTAATTGCAGGTATCGGCTTTCATCGCAAACATCGCTATGAAAGCAATTTTGCGGGTATAAAACACCACCAAAACCCAGTGGCATTAAAGCGTCATAAGATGCGCCTGGTAAAGTTTCGCGATACCAATAGCTGTATGGTAAAACACTCCCTTTATCGTCATAAACAATGGAACGACATTCATGAGCAATAATTTCATTGGGATACTTGAGATGATCGTCATAAAGGGACCGTAACCAATCAGACTCATATAACAGGTCATCATCACAGGTCACCACAACTTTGTCAGGGAACGCTTGAAGGCTTCTAACCAGTTTCAGATGCGGACTGTCCTGAGGTACAAACTGAATACTGAACCGTGGACCAACCAAAGACGTTAGGCTATTCGGAAGTTTGCCTTCATGAGACTCGTGTAACCACAACACAATTTTTTCCGGCAATACCGATCCAGATAAGATACTTCTTACGGTCAAATGATTTAAATGAAACCGGGATGGTATTGACGTAAATGAAACGATTACAGGTAATTCTTTGGCAGCAAGTGAATGCAGTGTGCTCACATCAAGTTTCGACAACCGTCGAGACACAATCGCCGAATGCCAGATCTCTTTAAGTTTCATCTCTCAAACCACAATAAAATTCAAATTTTTGGTATTACTGACTGCCATGCACTTTAGCAGATCACATACAAAAAAAGCAGGATCGAAAGACCCTGCTTTTTCATCACAACCGATACAAGCTTACTGGCGAATCAACGCCAGCAAATCCTGCGTTTTCTCTTCCATCAACTCTTTATTCGCTCGTGTCTCAACATTCAAGCGGATAACGGGCTCTGTGTTCGACTTACGTAAATTAAAGCGCCACTCGGCAAACTCCAACGAAAGGCCGTCAGTTCGGTCTTCATTAATTGCATCCGCCTTGTAAGCTTCATATACCCGTGCCATGGCTTCATCAGCATCGGCCACCTTACTATTAATTTCACCTGGGCTTGGGAACTTAGCCATGCGCTCTTCAACTAACGCTTTCAACGAGGTTTGCTTGCGGCTCAACAAATCGATCACCAACAGCCATGGAATCATGCCACTGTCGGCATAAGCGAAGTCTTTAAAATAATGGTGGGCACTCATTTCACCACCGTAAACTGCGTCTTCTTTACGCATGCGTTCTTTAATAAAAGCATGACCGGATACTGACTGAATCGGCACCCCGCCAGAGGCTTCCACAATTTCAACCGTATTCCAGGTTAAACGCGGGTCATACACAATTTTAGCGCCGGGCTTCTGAACCAAAAAGGCTTCTGCCAACAGGCCAACAATATAGTAACCCTCAATGAAGTTCGCATCTTCATCCCACAGGAAGCAGCGGTCGAAATCACCATCCCATGCAATACCGATATCTGCCCCGTTCTCTTTTACCGCTTTGCCGGTGACAGGCTGCTGCTCGTGAAGTAACGGATTCGGAATGCCGTTCGGGAAGGTCGCATCAGGCTCATGGTTCAGTTTAATAAACTCGATCGGTGCCCCTTTTGCCTTCAAAGCGGCCTCAATAGCGTCCAGCGTTGGCCCAGCCGCCCCATTGCCCGCATTAACTACGACTTTCATGGGTTTCAAGCCTGCTACATCGATATAAGTCATCAGATGCTCAACATAGGCCGCTCGATTATCGATTTTGGATAACGTCCCTGGAACCGCAGCCTTTTCACCATAACTCTCAGTTTCGGCCATTTTACGGATATCGGCCAAACCAGTATCGGCTGAAATTGGCTTTGCTTCATCGCGAACCATTTTCATGCCGTTGTAATTGATCGGGTTGTGACTGGCGGTGACCATACATCCACCATCGGCATTCAGGAACTTGGTGCCAAAATAGACTTCTTCCGTACCACATAAGCCTAAATCGACCACATCTGCGCCGAAATCAAGCACACCTTGTGCAAAGGCATCTTTCAATTCAGGGGAGGTTTCACGTACATCCCAGCCTACAACGACTTTCTTAGGCTTTAAGAACGCAGCAAATGCGCGGCCAATCCGGTAGGCGATGTCTGTATTCAGCTCGGTGCCCAGCTCACCACGGATGTCATAGGCTTTAAAGCAGGTAAGATCCATTTTCGTTCCTTTTTGTACAATTAACGAGCAGGTTGAAATAATGGGTGCCAATAATACAGCTTTAATTGAAAATTGGCATGTTGTGGACGGTACCTTTTACGCTACTATTGTTAGATATCAAACTTTTACCGAATTACAGAAGAGAATACCTAAGGATGAATCACTCGGTGATGCAGAATTCACAACAGGACCTCGCTCAATTAAGACCCACCCCAAATGACGAAATAGATTTAGGGCAGCTCATACGCAATTTGATTAATGAATGGAAGCTCATTGCAAGTGTTACGGCTGTTGGCGCTGTTGCAAGTGTATTTATGGCGCTAAGCTTGCCCAAAATTTATCAAGTCAACAGCATCATTTCACTACCGACTCAGCAACAACTTGGCAGTGCGACGGAACAAAACCTCATTCCTATAAACCCAGAGGTTGCCTTTAATGGATTGCTGGTTCAACTCTCCAATTCCGAAGTTCAGAAAACCGCCTACGAAAATAGCTCATTGCCCGCCAAATTGAGCGAAAAAGCTCCAGAATTTAACCTGGAGGTCAGTTTTTTAGAGTTTCAAAAATCATTGAAAATTGAGCGGCTTGACCAAGCATACAATCAAACGTCTAAAGATGAGGTAGCACCACTGCGAGATATTAAAATATCAGCAGAATCGCAGCACCCCGCAGAAGTAACGAACTTCATGAATCAACTGCTCGATACGGCCAACACTCATGCCTTGCAAGAATTTGAATTCACGGTAGCAAAGGCAAAATCACAGCAGATTAAGCAATTAAAACTGGATTTAGAAAACCTAACTTCTGCAGCTGAGACAGCCCGAAAAGCCAAAATTCAGCGCATGGAAGAAGCAAACAACTTAAAAATTGCGCAATTAGAACAGCAACTTACGACTTTGCTTAATAATGCCAAAGATACAAGAGAAAATCGCATCATTGCATTGGAAGAAGCTTTAGCGACAGCAAAGTCATTAAATATTGTAGAGCCCGTCACCTGGGATGACTTGCGCCCTAATAGGCAACCCAGCCAAATCACCAATGAACTAGGAGAAACGACAAAGGCTAGCCCACTTTATTTCCAAGGTTCCAGGATTCTGTCAGCTGAAATTCAACGGTTAAAATCCCGAAATGACGATACGCCCTTCATCAGCAACTACGACCAGATTAAACAAGATATTCAAAACTTAAAGAATGACCCTGAAATAGCCGCGTTAAAAGTCCGCGAGAATGACACGATTTACATTGATCGTTTCGATGAGTTAAATCAAAAATTATCCGTGTTGCAAACAGTGCCCGAGTCGTTCAACGAAACAACGTTCAAAAATATAACGTTAAGTCCCGTTATGCCACAGTACCCGATCAAGCCAAATAAAAAGCTCATCGCGGTAGCAGGCACCGTATTCGCGGGCTTTTTAGCGTTATTTCTAGCTTTTATCCGCATTGCCATCAGACCGACAGATGAACATATATAAGTAACCACAAGGCCGTGGTAAACTCCGGCGATTAACCAATAATTCAAAAATCCTAAATTATGAATATGCAGAACAACGGAACAAAAACGGATTTGGCTCAGTTCCGGCCGCATAAAACTGAAGAGATTGACCTAGGCGACCTTATCAAAAATATCGTCAATCAGTGGAGACTTATAACAATCATTACAGTTTTAGGGACGATGTGCGGCATTTGTGTTGCTCTTTTCATGCCCAAACTATACCGAGTTGAGGTTATATTCGATAAACCTTCGAATATGGCACTTGCCCCGCTATTGGGGCAGCCATTTATTGACGTAGACAGGCAGTCCATCTTTGCTGATTTCTTAAAGAATCTAAAATCTCAGGACTTGATCGAAGACGTACTTGAAAAAAATAAAATGTTTGTCCACAGTTCCGGCACATTACTGAATGAACAAGAACGATTTACCAAAATTCGCAACTTGGCAACTGCCATTAAAATCTCACCGACTGATTATTCGTTTTTACCGAATTCAAACGATACTGCCCCAGAAATCGATCAAATTTCATACAGCCTACTAACAGCTACCCCAAACGATGCTCAAATATTGCTCAATGGGCTACTTGAAGCAGCTGAATCCAAAACGATCAATGATTTGTTGATGGATATCATAGGGGCTAAAGAAATACAAAAGAGAAAACTAGAAAGCCAATTAGCTCAAATAGAGGAATCCGCGAAAGCCACAAAACTTGCGCACATGACAGAGCTAAGACAGGCCCTGAACATTGCTAAGGCGCTCAACCTACAAGACTCTAGTGCCGCACGAGAAACTAGTAGTGAACTTTTTCAAAAAGGCAGCAATGTCCTAGATGCGGAATTAAGCGCTCTACGAGATTCTGAACCGACATTAGGTAGTATTATCATTGGCTATGATACTGAGGGTCACGCTCTTACACTTACTGCTGAGAGCATTTTTGGGCAGCTCGGCGCAATTAACAAATTCACGCTAGATTCCAACTCCATTACATTCATCCCAAAAAACACACGAGCAAAAATACCTGCCGATTCTGAAAAGCCCAATAGACCGCTAATTGTGATCGCAGCAGCAGTTTTTTCCGCTTTACTTGGAACGTTCATCGCCCTCATTAGAGTGGCTGTTTATACCTAGATTCATTGTGAAGAACACAATATCTGCCAAAATTTAAGCTAACTCATTGAATATAAAGAAACCGGGTATTAATGAAAACCGCATACGCTCGAGAAACCTCACTGATTATTTCATTCGTCACACGGCTGATGGACATAACCATGCTCATCGCTGCAGCCCGATTTTCATACTCAGTAATTTTTGATACTTGGGGAGTAACTGAGGACTACCGTCTCATATATGGTTTAGCAACCTTCTCTCTACTTGCCTTCTTCCCACAATTTGATTTGTACACAACAAAGCGGGGAGGCAGTAAAACATCTGAAATGATCAGTGTTTTATATGCCGTCAGTACGGTTTTTGCCCTAATGGCTGTTATAGCAGTGCTCACTGAAACCACTCAAGACTATTCCGCGTCTTGGTTTGTCTACTGGTTTGTTAATACATTCTTATTTATTGCTACTTATCGTTTCTGTTTACGAGTCGTATTAAACAGACTTCGCTCCTTTGGTAGAAATCAAAAGGATATTGTTATTGCGGGTACAGCCGACCACATATTGCGCATTCAAGCTGTACTCCAAAAAAACAGCTGGCTCGGATTAAAACCTGCTGGTTATTTCTGTGTAGACAACGACAAAAACATGAGCAAAATTACCATCCCTAAAATAGGGGCATTGCTAGAACACCTTTCTCAAAATGACATACACGAGGTCTGGATATCTCTACCCTTAAGTAAAGCTGCTGAACTAGAAGCATTATTGAATGAACTATCTGTTTCTGCTGTCACCATACGCTATATACCCGATATATTTGGATTTGATCTGATTAACCATTCGGTTACCGAAGTTGGCGGCCTCCCCGTTGTCAATATTAGCGCGTCTCCAATACAAGGTTGGAATGCAATTCTCAAGTGGCTAGAAGATAAAATATTAGCCACCATCATCCTTATCTTGATCAGCCCGATACTCGTTTTAGTCGCAGTCGGCGTTAAGTTCAGCTCACCTGGACCTATTTTTTATAAGCAAGAAAGAGTCAGTTGGAATGGAAAACCTTTCAACATGCTCAAATTTCGTTCCATGCCGATAGACAGCGAACACAATGGCGTTGTATGGGGAGGCGCGAAAAACAAACAGGTAACAAAATTTGGACAATTTATCCGTAAAACAAGTTTGGACGAGCTACCTCAATTTATAAATGTGTTAATAGGTGACATGTCTATTGTCGGCCCTAGACCGGAACGTACCATTTTTGTGGACCAGTTTAAGCATGAAATCCCGCGGTATATGCAGAAACACATGATGAAAGCAGGCATAACCGGTTGGGCACAGGTTAATGGCTGGCGAGGCGATACCGATTTGACAAAACGGATCGAATTTGACCTTTACTACATTGAAAATTGGTCTTTATTCTTAGATTTAAAGATAGTCTTCCTAACAATCTTTAAAGGCTTTGTTAATAAGAACGCATATTAATTGGAATGAACATTGAATAACGCCTCGATCACTCGGCAATTTTTACCAGGTATTATAAAAAGCGTTCTGGGCAGGTACAGCTATTACGCTATACAATTAGTGGCTCTAATGATATATGCTCGCCTGTTTACACCAGAACAATTCGGCATCATTGCAGGGATCCAGGTTTTCATTGTTTTTTTTCAATTGCTTGGAGAAGTTGGACTAGCGCCAGCCATCATCAATAAACGGACCCTTACATCTGAAGACAGAGACGGTATTTTTTCATGGTCAGTTATAATTGGTACCGTTATTGCCATTTTATTTCTAATAAGCCTTCCCGCTGCCAATTTTGTGTATCAAAGAGAAGATTATACCCACATAGGATTGCCAATTCTTATTGCTATTTTCTTCAATGCATTGAACGCTGTTCCTATAGGATTAAACCAAAGAGAAAGTAGGTTCCTTCATCTTTCCGCATCAGATGTTATAGCAGAAGTAGTTGCTTTAGTAATAGTTTCTGGAATAGCTCTTCGGTTCCAAAGCTTCACGATTTTACTTTCTGTCCGTTTCGCAGTTCTCGGCATCGTTAAGTTCTGCATCAACATGTATTGGAGTCGAACGACAGAATTTGGTTGTCCCAAACCCGGAAAAAAACTCAGCGCTATCCGAGATATAATAGAAATGGTTAGATACCAATTTCTGTTTAATTTTGTTAATTTTTTCTCAAGAAATTCTGACAACCTTTTAGTTGGACGCTACATTGGTATGAACCCACTGGGTGTGTATGAAAAATCATATGCTTTAATGAGATATCCGCTACAGCTTTTAACATTTGCCTTGACTCCAGCTATCCAACCAATTATCGCTAACAACAGTAACGACAAAATTGCAATTGTTGTTGCTCACAACCAGTTAGCTCGTATATTGTTTGCAAGCGCTACCATAATAGCTATTGGAATTCATGCCCTCTCTGATGAATTTGTTTTTGTGATGTTGGGTGAGCAATGGAACGAGGTTCCTCCTATCTTAATGGCTTTTTCATTCATGATTCCAATACAAGTTTTATTAAGTTCAAGCGGTTCATTTTTTTTGGGATTGAACCAACCCAAACTCATGTTTAAAGCAGGGATATTTTCAGCAATTACTAATGTCATCGCCATTATCGTCGGTGTCTATAGTGCAAACTTAGTTTTCCTTGCTTGTGCATTGGTGGTAAGTTTTCACGTAAATGCAATCCAATGCTATTTCTTACTTTACAATAAAGCACTAAACAGTTCTTTTCTCCTTCTGCCGAAACATCTCTTACCTGGAATATCGCTTTTCTGCCTATATTTAGCCCTAGACTTTTTATTCTTGCAGCAGTTAGACAATCAATTTAGTTATTGGCTAACTGCATTTTTCAAATTTAGTTCGGTAGTGCTTTTGTCATTTATAGTCCTCTACTTTAGTGGGGACCTTAGCCGCATAGTTAAAGGCTTACGAAAACAATGACCGACTTAAGTGTGATTATTCCAGCGTACAATGCAGCAAATTTTATTGACGACGCAATAAACTCCGTAATCGAAATCGGAAACTTCTTCTCTATTCAAATCCTAGTCGTGAATGATGGATCAACAGACAATACCTCAGAAAAACTAGACAAACTTGCAAGACTACATCCAACTTTGATTAGGGTTTTTCATCAAGAAAACTTAGGTCAATCCTCGGCAAGAAATTTAGGATTGAAGTACGCCATAGGTGAGTTCGTACAGTTCCTCGACAGTGATGACATTCTGAACCCTATTTGGTTTAAAAAAAATTTTAGCCGGATAAAATCAGACAAACGAGTTGCTCTTGCAATGTATCATGGTCAATCTTTCGGTGACACCTCTCCAAGGTTGCAACAGAATTATGTAAGACCGGATACATCAGGCAAATATCTTGAAACAACTGATAATTTTTGGCTCAATTGCATAAAAGAAAATAAAGCTATCTATTCCATTTGCATGATGCTCATTCGACGAACGGTTATCCAGGACATGCGATTTAAAGTTGGCATAATTCATGAAGATGCCCTTTTCCTGGGCAAACTGCTGGGTCGGCTTACCGAACCCTGTGTTTTAACCGTAAATAGCACTGCATATTTTAGAAGAATTAGAGCCAACTCAACAATGACCAGCAGCGTCAGTATTAAAAACATTTTAGGTTACTACGCTGCTACAACTGAACTTCTAACCTACTCCAAAACATTTAATCACAGATTCGCAGTACGACAATATACTGCCTCCTTATATGGAGGATATTTGAAATCAGTTACCTATGCGAACATTTCGCTTAGAACCTATATCAAATGGCGACTTCGATCGTTCATGTTAATCATTAAGCACCCAAAATTATATTCAAAGCACAATATTTTTCTGTTAATAACCTCAGATGTTAAGAAATTTCTGAATCTTCTATCGAAAAACTAAAATTAACGACTTTAATTTTTGAAGTAACAAGTTTTTTCGAATCCAGTACTGAATTATTCGCTTACCATCCCCAACAAGAAACGCGGAAATTTGCAACCAGACCGGGAGCGTTTGATTCCGATTAAGCAAATCACTAACTAACCAAAAAGGAACCAAAGAAGCCTCCATTTCCCATCCATGCTTACTCAAGAACTGGAGCGCTCCCTTTTTGGAATTAGAACTGTTAGTAATCCTACTTCTACCAAGGTCTTGGGCAATCAGATAAATCTGATTGGGTAACTTTAATGCCATACCATCGCTTATCAGCTCGAGCCACGCATCATAGTCCTGCCATGACTTCAGCGATTCATCAAAACCAGTCTTTTGCAAATACTCTGTCAATGTAAAAACTTGATTGCCGACTACGTTAGTTCTTAATAAATCTTTTTTATCAAAGATCCTTACTTTACGGCTGGGTGCCAGACGTCTTGGTTCTACAAAATCGGCGCATAAAAATCTATACTCGTCAGACCAAGAATCAACGTATACCTGTAACGCATCGCTAGTCATTGTATCATCATCATCCAAGCCTGTAATAAATCGACCGCGTGCAGCTGCAATCGCTGTATTTCGGGCAGCACAAGCTCCTTCTGCTGTTGCTTTATGTATAACTTTAACGCGAGTATCTTTTCGTGAAATTTCATCTAGAACTTGCTTTGTATGGTCTTTCGAACCATCATTCACAACAATCAGTTCGAAATCTTTGAATGATTGCTTTAAAACAGAATCTACAGAAAGCTTCACCAAGTCAGCTCGGTTATGCGTTGGCATATAAACGGTAATTGCTGGATTCATTATTTACTCATTTCAAAATGACAGACATACAGTATAACCAATGGACAAACAATACGAATCCCTCAAATCGAACTACACAGTAGTTTTGCCAACTCTCGGCAGGGTCGATGATGTCTTAAATTTCCTTAATTCAGTTTTTTCACAGACTCTAGCACCTCATCAAGTAATTATCATCGACCAGAATCGGGACGCAACACTCATTAAGGCGGTAGCAAAGGCGTTTCCAGCTAAGTCAGAAATTATGCATGTTAAAGTAGATTGGGTCGGATTATCACGTGCGAGAAACGTCGGGCTCGGAATGGCGACAACTCCATGGGTATTTTTTGGTGACGACGATAGTTTTCTGCCAGCGAACTACTTTGAAACCCTTATACCCAAAGCATTAGAGAAAGACTTAGCCGCGATAAGCACCCGAATTGTTGACAGTAAAACCAGTGAATCCATGCTAAACCAACCTCAGAAAGAATGTAAGGTAAATGCTTATAACATACACAATACAACCTGCGAAGGAGCTACGCTGTGGAATCGAAAAGATTTACTCGAGCTTGATGGTTATAACGAAGCACTGGGGCTCGGTAGGTATTTTAGCGCAGAAGAAGGGGCTGATCTAATTATGCGAGCATTGAATATAGGCAAAAGTATAATGTTCACACCAAAGCCAACTGTTGACCACCCGTCTCAACGCAACGCAGATCCAGAACGCTTTCTAAACTATGCAAGAGGCACAGGATTCTATATCAGAAGGCATATTAAGGAGCCAGCGGTTTGGTTGTTTTTTGCAATATTCATAACTAAGAACTTGTTAGGTTTAGCGCTCAAAATCAATTCGGATACTGGTCGCAAAAAGCATATGAATCGCCTAAAAGGACTATTTCAAGGCATCTACTTTTACCCTAAAGAACCTTCTCGATAGTGTATGCAGCTCTTATGAAGTTTACTTATTCAGTAAAAGCTCAACAAGATTGTTATTATAAGCTCAGTGTAATTGCTTTGATTCAACATAACTGTCAGTTACCTGACACTTATAATTTCATTAAATTGGCAGCCTTACTTATCATAAAAGACCAAGCAGATAAAGAAATTACCTTCAAAAATCAAATAAATGGCTCTCATACTTGATCGAAAAGATAATTAACACATGTCCGAACGAAAAACTACGCTTTCTTTGTGGGCAATACATTTTGACGATACTCAGAGGCTAGCTTAAAGCAACAATACCCTCTATCGCTGAATTAATCGAAAATGATCGTTAAAAATAATGTGGTATTCAGACAGTCTCGGACCGTAATTATGCATTCCAACTACCACTTTTTTAACAGTATAATTTTTTGGCAATGACCAAGTCACCAAACAACTTCCATCCTCTCGAAGGTCCGGTACAAACTTTGAACTGAACAATCGATTATATTCACCTATTGTGCCACTCGAACTACTTTCATGAAGACCAAACACATCCGCGTATATAACTTCCCCTTGTTGTTCAGCGCACTCGGGCAACTCAATGAGTAGACTGTTTGCGGTTCGAATTACAACCCATTGGTTTGGTGCAACTGCACTTTTTACCAAAGTTACATTAGTTTCCTGACCAAACTCGAGCTTATTCAACTGCGGGATAATTTTGATAAACAATAAAGTGCTGGCTGTGCTCCCTACTACCAACGCCAGTAACAAAAATACTCGCTGACTTATCAGGCCGAACTTTATCTGAAACCTTACCGGGTAATAGGAAGACAGAACCGAACCCACAACAAGCAGAGCCGTAATTTGCGAGACTGTTGAAATTAGATAGGAATAGTGATCTGTTAACCCAGCAAATAATACCAAGCCGATAAGCAGCCAAACCAATAGTGACGATGCTTTTTTACCTAAAAAAAGCCAAAAATAAAGATAAACAATAATGCCACATAAACCATAAACCGCGAAAGATTGCAGTAAATCGGAATGTTGCAATTGTCGCCTTGCCACTTGCTCTGATATTTCACCAGACGCCAACATGGTTTCCTTAAGTGCAGCTAATCCGTCAACGCCAACTCCAAACAAAACATTCTGCAAGCCCGCACGCACAGAAGACTGCCACATGCCTAAACGTTCCGCCACAGAGCCAGATTGAGAGCCATAAACCAGATATTGGACAAGTTCAGAAACCGCCATATCCAACCGATGTTGCACCATATCTCCCGCAAAAAACCAAACGGGTATTGCTAGAAAAAAGGCTCCAATGAGCATTCCCACTAACATCCGCCATGAGAATGTTACCCAAGCCAACAACACTATTGTGCCGATCAATGCTAACCAAACTCCGCGGCTTTGATTCAATAAAAGCGCACCACTCAAAACACAGAATGTTACCAACCACAACATAATGTTTTTTATATTAGGCGAATTATTTGCGTAGTCCCAACACCCAAGATACACATGTACAATCCACAATGAAGCTAATAACAACCCGAAATGGGTGTGACCATACGCATAATGACTTAAACGCCCGGAATCCGCCCAGGCTTGCCATGCACCAATGACCAATAAACAAGTAACCGTCAGAATTAAAACATACCAAATATGGACAGGCAGACCACTGTACGATGAGCCAACCTCGACACCGTTAGATTTCAGTTTATTTAAGACCAGAGGAAGTAATACGAATAAAACCGTAATGGCCATTAAACGTAGAAACAACTCAATGGTTCGACCATCCAACGAACTCCGTGAGTAACTGACAGCGCCTATCAACAATAATCCAATGAGAACGGCCGCTTCTCTAAGTACCACCAAATTACGCCACCCTACTAGGACCAATGACGAGCAAATCACCAACAGAAGTGACACATCTATGCCATAACTTCCAAACACCAGCGAGATAAATATTACAACGACCAATACTTGCAAAATATAAGGGCTAAATTTCTTATATTTCAACAAGTTAACTAAGCTCAAAACCAAAGCTTTGCTTCCTTTTAGTGTGTTTGAAATTGATGCATAATACGATAAATGACTCAATCCTAACCAGCCTTTTAAGCGAACAGCAAAATGCATCAACCCGAAAACCGCTTGATATGGACCGAAACTCTTTTTTTAACGGTCGTATTCTTGATTTGTCTGACAATATCTTGGGACACGGTGTTGACACTTGAGCTTAACGGAACATGGAGAATATCTCACCTGTTGATGCTGCCAATTGTCTTAGGTGCGCCATATTACTGGCTGAAGTCTCCCAAACAAATTGACTGGAATCTACTCATTGGTCTTGCGCTACTCAATCTTGTTGCCACTGTATTTAATGAAACTCACTTACGAGGCTGGCTTTATGCCGGATGGTTTTTCTTTTTTGTAGGTTTTATTGTCGGCTTCAGCGGATACATGCGAGAGCACCACCACATATTGAAACCATTGATTCTGATTTTCTTCTTGGCTGCGTTTCTAAATATGTCCTTTGGATTAATCCAGTTTATCGGTGGTCTTTTTGGATTGGAATTGTGGGCAACGCAAAAACTGTGGCCTTGGGGCATAAACCGAATCAGCGGCTTCACATTCGAACCTTCCTACTATGTCACGTATATATACATTTTTTGGGTTTCATCACTACTGATAACGGAATTTCAATCTAACGAAAATCCTGTGATGCCAACCTGGCTCAGTTGGGCAACATTGATTACCTCAACTTTGGGCATTCTGCTTGCCACCTCACGCATGGGTTGGTTGTTTATGTTACCGATTGCAACTATCTACCCGATTCGCCTGATCATCGCACTTGCTTATAAACGCACCATTTCCGGGTTTCTCAAAGCTGCTAATACTTGCATTCTAATCGGCTTTATTGCTCTAAGTATATGGATAGCATCCGATTTTGAATCTTTCAGATCTTTGTTTCTAAATGCAGGCTTGTTTGGCTATGGTGCAAATAATGCCAATGTACGAATCAGCGGCGCTCTGGATGCTTTGCAGGTATTTCAAGTGCATTGGCTTTTTGGTGCCGGCTACGGCGAATTACCTTTTGAAATAATGCTATTAAACTTTGGCGAAATAATTGAGGAAAAAGTACAGATTTACCTAGGTGGCGCACCTCTTGTTGAACTGGCATCGGCAACAGGCATTATTGGACTCGCGATGTTTATTATTTTCCTGCTCAGAACCACACTAGTTCCTTTGATCTCCTGGAAAAAACAGCATAACTTACTCTTCATGGCGTTTGCGGCAGGATTTCTTGTTCAGTTCGCTGTTTTACAGTTAAACCAAAATTTGTTTCGAGGTTACATCTGGCTTAGCCTTGCAGTTCTGATCACCCTTTACCAGCTACATGAAACAAAAAATACAAAGCGAGTGACAACTCAATGACACTATATATTGATCGTCGCTGGCACGGTAAACATGGCATTGGCCGTTACGCTACCGAAGTCATATCCCGGCTTGACTTACCATCTTCAAATTACCCGGTGGATGGATCTCCACTTAGTCTGCTCGGACAATTGAAACCCTTTCTTCCACGTTTTAATTTAAACAAAAACGATGTTTACTATTCACCCGGCTTTAGCTGTCCACTAGCAAATCCATGTAAAACATTCGTGACCCTCCACGACCTAATTCATTTAAATTTCAAAGAAGAACAAAGCACTGCTAAAACACTCTATTACTCACTATTAAAGCGCAAGTTACTGCAGGCACCGCTTGTATTTACTGTGAGCGAATATTCAAAACATGAAATACAGGCTTGGTTGGGTAAACGTTATACAGGGGAAATAATCGTCACTGGAAATGGTCTGTCTGATGCATTCCACAGCAACCTACGTACAACGCAACCATTCACCCAAGAACACATATCTGTCTATATACCAGGGTCCGAAAAAGCCCACAAAAACATACTGGCGCAACTGCAAGCCTGTTCTATCAATGAATACAAAGATTTGATTTCAGTCTATCTAACAGGCATCTTTAGTGATGATTTTAAAATCCAGGCAGCCAAAACAGGCTTAAATGTACATTACTTAGGGTTCGTCTCCGAAACAGAGTTAGCAAGACTGTATGCCAAAGTCGATTTAGTACTGTTTTGCTCACTGTACGAAGGTTTCGGATTACCGATTATAGAAGCAGAAAGCCAAGCCACGCCTGTTATAACTTCTAATATTACTAGCATGCCAGAAATTGCAGGCCCGAATACGCTGTTTGCAGACCCAACCTGCGTCGAAGATATTTCTCACAACATTTCAATTGCGATTAAACACCCGCAACTAAACTCGCCTAACAACCTTACAAAACATCAATGGGACGCCGTTGCGAAAACGATCCAGGATTCAATAAACTTATATGCAAATTAATACTAAACACCTCGATTTAAAGTTTACAAAGCTAGATATAGCCACCTGGCTTCTTCTTTCCATTGCATTTATAACCGCCTCCTTCGATACCAAGTGGACGCTTGAATATTATTTCACTATTCGGTTTTCAGCGTTATTGCTCGTACCTTTTGCTGCCATTGGCTTGGCGCTGGCTTATAAACGCTACCGCCACCCCCTACTCTGGCCTCTCTTGATAACGGCGTTGGCGAATTTTGCGTTTGTATTAAACTCGATAGGGTACGGAAGGGGGTTGGCATATGCAGCGCAATTCTTTTATTTTGTGGGCTTACTATTCTGGGCTGCGTTCTATTTTGAAAATAAGGACAGAACATTATTACTGTACGTTGTATATTCCGCGACTTTCATAGTTGTATTTCTTTGGCTCACGGTGTATTTCATCAACCTTTTAGGCGTTAAACAACCAGACTTCCGTTTTGGCTGGCCCAGAGCCTATTTTTACACATTTGAACCAAGTTACCTTTCTACCTACCTGGCAGCTTTTGCTGGAACTTTTACCACGTTGGCATTGCTTAGCACAAAGATAAAATTACGCCTGCTTTATGCCACGCTAACGCTGTTAACGGTTGCAGGATTATTCATGTCTGCTTCGCGCATGGGGCTGATACTGTTGCCAATCATGGGCTTGGTTCCATTCCTACTATTAGGTATTTTATTTAAAAGAACTTGTTATCGCCGCTATTTGATCAAAGTTTGCATCGGTCTAGTCTTTAGCATTGGCACAGTCTATGTATTCACCGACTCACGTATTCATTATCAGGAAAAGGTCGAAAAAGCATTTGCTGGCATATTTTTCAACATCAATGTTACCCGAACGTCACGCATAGATATGGCAAGCCAAACCTTGGAAGTTGCCAAACAAAATGCCATTATCGGTACCAGTTTTGGGGGCATTCCTTTTCACATAGCCAAAAATTCAGGCGAGCAAGATATATCACTAATTGAAGCTGAAAAAACGAAACAAGGTGCCAATGTTTTTGCGGAAAGCCTCGCCGCCCTGGGCGTACCCGTATTTATAGTGTTCTGCTATTTTTTTGGCAAGCTTACCTATATTAGCTTCAAGCCACTTTTTACCAGCTTCCGCAAACCCAACATACATGAAATCTGGTCAGCTTCCTTAGCCGTTGGCTTTTTATTCGAAATCTTTCTCTTACAGTTTAACCAAAATGTGTTTCGAATGTATTTTTGGCTGCACATTTTAGTCTGGCTAGTTTCAGTTCAAGCTGCAACAGAATGTTCTGACCAAAACTCCCAATACAAACAGGAGCGTTCATGAAAGTCGCTATTGTACATGAATGGCTCACCACCTTTGCCGGTGGTGAAAAAGTGTTGGAACAAATTTTGGCTCTATACCCCAATGCGGATCTTTTTTCTGTGGTCGACTTTTTAACACCAGAAGACCGCGCACCACTTCAGAACAAGCACGCCAGCACAACCTTTATACAACGCTTACCAGGCGCCAAAAAGCATTATCAAAAATACTTACCGCTGATGCCGATCGCCATCGAACAGCTAGATGTAACTGACTACGACTTAGTCATCAGTTCCAGTCACGCTGTAGCAAAGGGCGTAATTACCGGGCCAGACCAATTGCACATTTGCTATTGCCACTCCCCAATTCGCTACGGCTGGGATTTACACCACCAATATTTAACTGAAAGCGGCCTGATAAAAGGTCCGAAAAGCTGGTTTGCCCGCTGGATGCTACATAAGTTCCGTATGTGGGATGTACGCACCGCCAATGGTGTGGATGTGTTCATTTCAAATTCGGACTACATTGGCCGTCGGATTAAAAAAGCCTATGGTCGGAACTCTGTAACGATTTACCCAGGCGTGGATGTTGAACACTTTAAACTTGAGACTGTAAAAAAAGATTACTACCTTGTCGCCTGTCGTTTGGTACCTTATAAAAAAGTACATGAAATCGTGCGGGCATTTGCCAATATGGCCGATAAAAAACTAGTTGTTGCGGGTAAAGGACCTGAATTTGGACGCATTAGCACTATGGCACCCGGCAATGTCACCATGAAAGGCTATGTAACGGATGACGAGCTGAAACAACTGATGCAAAACGCAAAAGCTTTTGTGTATGCCGCGGAAGAAGATTTTGGCATAGTGCCAATAGAAGCCATGGCGTGCGGCACACCAGTGATTGGATTTAAAAGAGGCGGGCTCGGAGAAACCGTTATTCCGGGTCATACCGGCGTGCACTTTACGGAACAAAGCAGTTCAGCCATTCAAGCGGCAGTTGCCGAATTTGAAACCCAAACATTTAACTCGAAGGAGATTCGCACTTTTGCAGAGCGCTTTTCCAATGAGCGCTTTCGTGATGAGTTTGCAGGGTTGGTTCAGCATTATATCAGTAAAGGATTGAAAGACTGGCGGCTCGATTAGCCGCCAAGTCAATCATTGAACCATGAACAATAAATAATTAGCTATTGCAATGGTACATGTTTTGTCTGGTTGCCTGCTGAATTACCTGAAAGTAAATCCACAACACCAGAGGAAGGTTTAAATTCCGGAACTATATCCATGAGGATTCTCCGCCCAGCGATAAAATCTGATTTTGCCTCGGCAACTTTAATGGCCGTGACTGCGGCATCAATCCTCTCTTGGTCAACGAAATGTTCATTGGCCATCATGATTTTAGGGTGACTGGTTCCCACTACATTGTTACCAATCAGCAATTCTTCATATAGCTTTTCACCGGGCCGAAGACCGGTAAAAGTAATTTCGATATCCCCTTCTGGGTTTTCATCGCACTTCACCTCAAAACCACTGAGCTCGATCATTTTTGCGGCCATATCCGCTATGCGAACGGGCTCCCCCATGTCCAACACGAACACTTCACCACCCAACGCCATGGCACCAGCTTGTATAACTAATTGTGAAGCCTCAGGTATAGTCATAAAAAAACGGGTAATGTCTTTGTGCGTTACAGTGACTGGCCCGCCATTGGCAATTTGCTTACGGAACAACGGGACTACGGAGCCAGAGGAGCCCAGTACATTACCAAAGCGAACCATGCAAAAAACAGTTGTCGTTGTTGTGGCCGCAAGCGACTGAACTACCTGTTCAGCAAACCGCTTTGTGGCCCCCATTACATTGGTGGGACGAACAGCTTTATCAGTCGAAATAAGCACAAAACGCTCAGCCTTAAACTCACGCGCAGCTTCCGCGACAATTTGGGTCCCTTCTACATTATTACGAATACCCTCATAGATATTAGCCTCAACAATGGGTACGTGTTTAAAGGCGGCTGCGTGATAAACCGTCTGTATAGCGTATTTCTCAAAAACTGCCCAAATTCGGTGCCGGTTACACACTGACCCTAAAATGGGTACAACCTCAACACATTGCCCTAAGCTTTTAGCCAGGCTCGTTAGCTCTTGTTCGATGGCATATAATGAATATTCCGAACGCTCAAACAATACTAAGCGGCCTGGCTGTGCTGCCAATATTTGCCGACATAACTCAGAACCGATGGATCCGCCCGCCCCAGTAACTAACACGGTTTTATCTTTAATACAGGCTTCAAACAAACTCTTTTTGGGTGGCACTGGGTCCCGTCCGAGTAAATCTTCCAATTCGACTTCTTTTAGTTGGTCGACACTTGCCAAGCCGGAAACGATATCGTTAAACGATGGCATGGTTTGCACATGTACAGCTAACGGTTTTAATTTATCTAGGATTTTTTTACGTTGCTTGTTTTTAGCCCGAGGTACGGCCAACAACACACTGGTAATACCGTACTCTTTAATGACAGCTGCCAAATTGAATGGAGAATAAACGAAAATACCATCGATGGAATGTTTCCATAGTTGGGGGTTGTCATCAAAAAAAGCAACGGCTGTGTAATCCCCGCCTTTAGATAGTGCAGTGAGCAATTGGCGGCCAGAATCCCCCGCACCATATATCGCAACAACTTCCTTACGAGCAAAATTCTTATTGATCCACTGATACAACCAGCGCACGGTTAACCGACTACCGCCGACCAAGGTAAACAGCACCAATCCAAATATCACAGGGACAGACCTAGGGAACCCCGCAGCATGAGTTAAGAAGACCACGGACCAAAGCAGTAACGCCATAATGGAGCAACCTTTTACAATTGCCCACAAGGCCTTGCCGCCAATAAAGCGTACAATAGCCCGATAAAGTCCCAACCGTGCAAAAACAAAAACAGCGACAGGTACACTGAGCGGAAACAACCACCAAAATTTATTTATGTAAGGCTGCGGCCAAAAATCACCCAACCTCAACGCCCAGGCCATGTAGAGCGACGCAGGTACCAACATTGAGTCGGCCGCGACCATGATCCATTTTTTATGGATTCGCTTTAGTGATAAATAGTGTTTACTAATCGACTTCTTCATTTACCGACTCTATCCCCAGAACCTCTCCCCGTTAGCGTAGCAAAAATATAGTAAAAGTATTTAGAAATAGACAATGAACGTATCATTTCGGCATCCGTTTCCGCGAGTAGCACAGGTATAGACATATCAATATTATTAATTTGCGCAAGGCCTGTAATGCCAGGGCGCACGGAATAAACACCTAAGAGCTCGCGTTCAGCAATAAGTTCAGTTTGGTTGTAAAGGTTAGGCCGTGGCCCTACTAAACTCATTTCACCTTTAAAAACATTCCACAACTGTGGCAGTTCATCAAGCTTGGTTTTACGTAAAAAGCCTCCAAACTTGGTGATTGAGGAAGCACTGGCCAGGTGACTTGCTATTGAAACTGTATCTACACTCATGGTTCTAAATTTCACGAGCTTAAAGGCGAGCTTGTTACGACCAACGCGTTCCTGCACAAAAATAGGCGAACCGGTATCAAACAGACCTACTATGGTCAGAACAATAAAGATTGGAAAACCGAACACCAGTCCAATAGCTGAAAACAACAAATCAAAAACTCGAAGCATAATTATTTCTCTTGACGCATGGCATCAACTGTAGTTTTAAGTTGCTGATCCATAGTAATAGGCGGGGTCCAAGATAACTGATGTTTGGTATAGGAGATATCAACCTTGAGGGAGCCATGCAACCGCTCAACTGCGGCAGACTTACCCAATAATTTGGCAGGCAACAGCATTAACCACTTTGGCACAGGAAGCAGCAATAGCTTTTTACCCATTGCAGCCCCAATCTTATTTAGCAATTCAGTGGTAGACACATCTTCATCATCACTGACTAAAAAGGTTTTACCGGCAGCATTCCCATGGCTAATACAAGTCATGATTAAATCTACTAGGTTGTCTAAAGCAACCAAACTGCGTGAGTTATTAATTGCGCCTAAAGGGAGTGGAAGCGGCTTTGCGCTAATCTTGAGTAAACTGGCGAAATTCCCCTTTACTCCTGGCCCATAAACAAGAGGCGGGCGAATAATCACGAGTTCCATATCGCTTTCCCGAACCATTTCCTTGAGCGCTTCTTCGGCTTCGTATTTAGACTGGCCGTAGTAATCCTCAGGGCATGTAATATCAAAAGGGGTAAAAGCCTTTTCGTCAGATGTACTCTCACCATTAACCTTTATAGAGCTGATGTATATGAACCGCTGCACGCCACTCTCAATCGCGACTTTTGCCAAGGATATACTGCCTTCCACGTTAGTCTTGCGATATTCCTTTAGTGGGTCAAGGTTAGGGTCTTTCATTACATGGGCGCGCGCAGCACAATGAATGATGGTATCGACCCCATCTACCGCACTAGCAATCACTCTTGCGTCATACAGATCACCTATATATGTTGCCACCTGGCCAAGATCAATTGCTTTACGAATTAAAGCTCGAATTTGAATATCACTATTTGTAGCCAACTGTTTGACTAAAGCCCGCCCAAGGAACCCACTAGCACCAGTCACTAATATATTCGTACTCACTTTAACTATCTACCGCCCTATACCATATATTACCATATGCTTGATAATTACATCTTCAATACTGAAAGCATCCTCTGCAAGTCTTCGCGCATTCTTAGAAAATTCCTTTCGAAGTTCATCATCCATTGCTAAAGCACTAATTGCCTTTGCTAATGAAGAAGGGTCTTTGATTGGTACTAGCAAACCTGTTTTCCCTGGTTCTATAGCATCTCTACAGCCAGGCACATCTGTAGTTACTACAGATCTTCCACAGGCGGCGGCTTCAATTAAAGCCTTTGGTAAGCCCTCTCTATATGATGGTAAAACAATGATATTTGAACGCGATATTAAACTCGCAATATCTTCCTGGAAACCTAGGTATTCAACAATACCAGCATGAATCCAACTATCGACCGCTGCTCTTGTCACAGAGTTTGGGTTTCCTTCATCAATATCGCCAACCAAAACCATTCGCAATCCACTTCCACTACTAAATAATATTCGTGCAGCGTCAACGAATTCACCAACTCCCTTGTCAATAAGCAATCGTCCTATAAAGCTGACAACAATCTCACCTTTAGGCTCTTCAACTACGCTATACTGGGTAAGATCTACGCCTGACCCCCGTATTAATTCAGCTTGCTCTGGCTGAATTATTTTTCTACATACAAAAAAACTTAAGTCGGCTTTGTTTTGAAAAATTACTTTATGTGCACGTTTCAACGCGATTTTAAAGAGAGCAACTGCGAATGCTTTTAATACAAATGATTTCATTTTCTTTTGAATGAACACATACCCTAATCCAGATATAGAATAGACTTGGGTATTTATCCCAATCATTCTCGAAACAATTCCGCCATAAATAACTGCCTTAATAGTTACGCAATGCACCAATGCTGGTCGTAATTCTTTTAGAATTCGCCATATATAAAGTATTGTTTTAAATTCTAGAATTGGATTAGCACCACTCCTAGAAATTTCGATAGAGTGTACTTTTATACCAAGATTTTCGAGCTCATTTTGCCTACCTGTAACCCCACAAATCAAATGAACTTCATACCCTTGGTTTTGCGCCTCTAAAGCTATAGGAAGTCGATGTGAAATAAAAAACCAATCTACATTTACAACAAATACGATACGTTTATTTCTCATTTTTTAAATTCCCCATGCGTTATCTGGTCGAATTGCGCTAAATTTCGCCACCACAAAAGGAACAAGTAAAATCACCCAAGTAAAACCAGTATTAAGATTATTATGAGTCAGTGAAAACAAAACAAATAGAAACCAAACAGGAAATAGCACGATCTTAAAATCTTTTTCCATTACAACGAAAGATTTAGCACATAAACTGAGGTAGACTAATATCAATACTAATCCTAAGACCCCTAACTCACTAACGAATCGAATAAAATCATTATGACTCACTCGCATTTCCGCGATAGAAAGAGCAAACTGAACCCCGTCCTCAGTATTTTCGATATATGACAGATAGTAAGTTTCAAAATTTGCAGCATACCCTCCCCAGCCCAGACCAAAAAGATAATTATCACTAAACATTTCCAAACCAATTCGAGCAAACAAAATCCTCTCGTAATCGCTCCCAGACAATTCACTTTCAAACCAATTGACATTTACCAAAAGCACGAAAAAAGCAATAAGAAATCCATATAAAGAAACCAAAGCAAATTTAATGCCAAAATTTCTAATAACTTGTACATAGGCCATCCCTGCCAGAGCACCTAATATTGCCGACCGAGACCCAGTTGTTAGTATGCCTATAAATATCAGGACTAATACAATTTTATCGACATAGGTTTGATTTGATAGATAATAAGAAAGTAGCCCCACTCCTAAAAACAGAGCGAGATAATTTGGATTTGCAAACGTTAGCTCGACACGAGAAGACCCCATAAAAAAGAAGTCCACAAGAGCAAATACACTCGCCAAGAGTGAAATTTTCCTGATCACATCAAAGTAAAATACAAGCTTTTGTCTAGTCGAAAACAAGGACAATACTGCAAGGCCGGACAAAAGACTCACTAACAAATTGATTACTTGCGTGATTTGACTAGTTGATGCCATGCTTATGTAGGTACTTGCACAAACCAACAAAAAAAACATAGCTACTGAAACTTCCAAATAAGAAACTGATCTATGGTGGCGAGCGAGAAAATACACTACAAACAACATCAAGAACACTTGGCCTATCGACCTAAACACCCAATCAAAATTTTGAAACAAGACGCAATAAGCGACCAAATAACCTGTTAATAACGCACTAGAAATTGAGACTCTTTGCATTCTAACTAGAATAAAAAAAATAATTAGAACTAAAGAAACGAAAAACATGTTACTAATCATTAAGACTCAACTTTCAATGCATCAAATTAGTGTAAACTTCAATACAATTTTTAACTTGGCTTTCTAGTGAATAATTACAAGCGATAGTTTGATACATTGCCTGTGACTTTCTATTGGCCATATCAATGTCAGAATATAGTTTCACTATCGCTGCTGAATAATCCTCATTAACTACTGGATACCCTGTTGCCTCCGTCAGTATGTCGCCAATAGCACCCACATATGGCGAGACAACAGGCAAGCCCATCGAACCAGCCTCCAACAATGCAAGCGGCATACCCTCCCAATCCGATGTAATAATTAGTGCGTCATAATCTTTCATATTAGCTTTAACGTCATCAACATTGCCTTTTAGACACAGCCGATCATTCACCTTATTTTTTTCTGCTAATGCATTTAATTCTGAATATAAAGAACCCGAGCCCGCAACATCTACAACCAGATGTTCAAATTCTTGTAGGATGGCTATCAGTTTATCTGGTCTTTTCTGTGGCTCTAATCGTCCTATAAACAGCAGTTTATTCGACCATGATTCCCGAGATATAACACAATCCGGTACTGCAACCCCATTCGGTATGACCCTAGATTGCGAAGCATTGAGGCTCGTATGTTGGTTATGTGAAAAAATAACGTCCACATCACGCATCCTTTTCGTGACTCTAATTAGAAAAGATCTAAACTTACTAAATCCTTGAAAATTGTGACTTGTAAAAACTACATGTGTTTGCGGGTAAAATACTTTTGTTAATAACGTGAAGACAAGAGCATGAAACATATGAGCATGAATTACATTGATTTTCTTGTTTTTTACAAATCTCAGAAGCTTAAGCCAAGAGGCAAAAAAACTAAGTGGTGATTTATTCACCCCTAATATGTTCACGTTCTCTACTTTCGCATACTGTTCTAATATGTCAACAGTTTCGACTAGAGAACAAACGTATGAATCAAAGCACTTTTCATTTTGATATCTTAAATGATTTTCAATAACCACTCTTTCTGCCCCACCAACACCAAGGCCTGTCACCAATTGAAGTACTGCATAGTTCATATTTACGCTCTTACTCATTAATTTTAAATAGCAAATTTAGGTCAGAAACAACTCTTTCCCAACTAAATGTCTCATAGATTATGCGCCGGTTTTTCATTGAGATCGACTGCATTTCGCTCGGCGAGCAAGAGAGTGCGCTTACTATTGCCCTATTAAATTCATTAACGTTTCCCAATTGCACAACCTCACCATTCACACCACCTGTAACCAATCCCGAATAATCGGTACAATCAGAAACAATAGGAAAACAACCACAAGCCATCCCCTCTAGAACTGCTGTAGGCGTACCCTCCATATTTGATGTGTTAATAATGATCTTAGAATTTGAAAGCACTTCAGAAAGAGCATCTACATTCAGTCTTCCGAGAAAAATGACATTACGTAGACTTAATTGTTCGACGCGGTCTACCATGCCTGCATAAAGCGCGCCATCTCCTACCATAGTAAACGACACATTAGGTAGCGATATAGCAATATCTAATAATAAATTGGGATTCTTAACACTCACGAAAGAACCAACCCACACTACGTCATTTTTTCGACTGGAAACTAAAGATGTTTCGAGAAAGGTTTTTTCAACCCCACTAGACCGCCATGTCATATCAACCTCCAAGTTTAGAGACTTAAAGTATTGGAATGCAATCCGCCCTGTAGCATAGAAAGCGTCAATACCTGCCAGGCTAAACTTTGCTAATGGCTTATACCAGCGCTTATCATGGATACCTCCATGGTGACTAGCAACAACGAAATCTGCTTTGACTAACAACTTAATCACCCTTGCAAAAAAGAAAGATAGCCAGTCACCATGAATATGAACCAGATCAAATCTAGAGGGTTTAAATAGTAGATGGATGACAATTTTCATATAAAAAATCAGTATCCCAACATTTACCCAAGGCGATTTGAATAACCGGCGAGGAACCACTAACTTTTTGGAACTCCCAAAACTGCCACCAAGCGCATAAAATAAATCAACATCCAGTCCCATTTTTCGCTGAACATCCGTAATTCTGACAACATGGTTCTCTAACCCCCCTGGTTCTGGAGGCAATTTTTGATAGATTCTCAGTATCTTCAATTTAGGACCCGCATTCAATCAAACTGTTTCTATATGCATTGAACACGATATTCCAATCATAATAATTTCGAACCATAGTTTTCCCGTTTTCACCAATTCGTTTTCTATTTCTTGGATTCGAGAACTCTAGCAATGCTCCAGCCAAATCACTTACTGAATTTACTGAAATTAGACTGCAGTTCTCACCATCGATAAAAACGCCTTCATATAGGCCGGTATTTGAAATGATACATGGTAATCCTACGGCCATTGCCTCTAGGATTGCCCTTGGAAGCGCCTCCGTCTTTGAGTAATGAATATATATGTCATAATTATGTAAAGAGCTAGATATCACCTGATGCGAGCAATTCCCTTTTAAAGTCACCTTTTCTTCAATTGAGTGGGTTTGAATAAATTTCTCTATAGTAGATCTCTCTGGTCCTTCGCCAAAAATAGTCAATTGAAAATCGACTCCAATACTAAGCAAATTTGCTATTAAAGATTGATGGTTTTTAGTATCTGATAAAGCACCAATTGTCACTAGATTTAGGAAATCGCTATTCATTCCATAAGACATTTTTATATTTGAAAAAAGACTCAAATCTACCCTGCTACCTATCACAACACACCGATCTTCAAACTTCTGCCCATATACTGACACTACACTAGCCCTCATGTAGTGGCTTAAGCAGCGAATTTTTTTGGCATGATTTAGTACCAGTAAAGTATTTAGCCGAAAAAAGTGGTAGCGAAGTGATGAGCGCCAGCCGTTACCTTGCCGTCTAAAGTAATGTTCGCCATGAAATTCCACATACAAATTACTCTTGCAAATAATTTTCAAAAGCATTGCGATAGGCATTGCAAGTGCAGGACACTGTAGGATTACTACATCCGGCTTAAACCGAACCAAAGAATACAAACCCAAAAAAGCCGAAAAGTAGAACTCAAATTGGCTTCTAAAATAGCTCGGGAGAAGGCGAATTTGAAGAGCACCTTCATCACATGCATAGAATCTCCTCTCATTACTTCTCGCAAACACACGGTATGTAGAACTTGCCTTGGCTAATTCTTGCCAAATCCGAAACGTATGGTTCGATGCGAACTCAGAATTGAAGCGATTCGCTGATATATGAGCTATTCTCAACACTGAAGCCCCTTTAAAACCTGAACATATTTCTTGGCAACATTTGGTGTACTAAACAAGGCAGCTTGAACGATATTCGTTCTATGCAGATCATCAACACCTTCACTTCTGATATATTCTAGAAGTGAAAGTAATTTTTCTGAAAACTCTTCATATTTTTCCCTGTGAGATATAAATTGCAGCTGCTTACCAGATACAATATCCAACACCCCCCCAGCGTCCGTCGAGACAATTGGCAGGCCTACTGCCATCGCTTCAATTAAGACCCGAGGAAAACCTTCATTTAGTGAGGGTTGTAAAAATACATCTGAAATTTGGTAGATTTCATGAACGCTATTATTTGCCATTACTCCTTTAAACTCGAAATAATTACTATAGGAGGTACTATTTACTTGCTCTTTTAATACCTCAAGCTCTGGACCATCTCCAACTAGTAAAAACTTCGGCGTAACATTACCCAATCGCTCAATTATTTTAGGAAAGTACTTTAGGATTTCACTAATGTAATTGGTGGTCTCCCTTACTTCTGAAAAACGATGCACAATAGATAAGACAAATTCACGATCACTTAGACCGTACTTTGCGCGAAGCTCACCCTTTTCCACTTTGCTTATCGGCGCAAATCGCTTTACATCTATGTCATTTGGCAAACAAATAATTTTCTCTCTATTCACTTTCGCTACAGAGGCATAATAGTCAACCATCGTTTCCGGGCCTGTTACAAAATGAGAGCATATTCTTCTTGCGATTTTACTCATCAGGTATGACTTCAAATACCATTTAACCTTAGATACCGATAGCGGGCGACTTAGATCCCATTCAATTGTAGTGCCACTTTGCCAAAACAGGCTTTTCATATTGAGCCAGTGCGCAACGACCGAAACAAATATTGATGTAATGCTCGTGATACGGACATAAGCGACGTTGTAGCCACTTTTATTTAATATGAACAACGCTTTGATTAACTCAAGATACCTAAGAATTCTATTGCTACTCTTTAAAGCAATCACACTCACCTCACTCCTATTAAAAACAGGCAAATCGTCTGCCTTTTCAATTAGTAAAGTCGTTTGTATGCCCAATGAGGCGAGCTCTTCAAGTAAATTTATTGTGTGATTAAAGTGAGAGGACTGCGTTGAGGAAAAATGATTTAGTATATAAATGAATTTCATCTTAAAATCTTACATAAAGCAAGTAGCTAATACAATAAACACAAAGATATATGGCATAAGCCAGATAACTGCCAAAAAATGGGTAGCTATTAGCTAGCACTAAAAACATGCCTGTCGCTGTCATCGCTAAGAGCATACTGGGAGCTAAGCCACCGGTGCGATAGTTCTGTAAGTTCTTGGCCCTAATTATTGTAGTTAATGCTAGTGGAACTAAAAGGAGCGACCACTTTAATAGTTCAGAGATATTTAGAACCCCCATAAACAAAAGGTATACGCATCCAAATACAACAGTGATCGCCCAAGACAAAAAAATAACAACTGCAAAATCACCTTTTTTTCTGGCCAACTTGGCCAATGTCTTATTCATCAAGAGTATTTCTACTTGTCGAATAAAAGAGCCGCCCACAACCAACACTTTTTGCATTAGTGAAAACAAGCCTAATTCATAAGGTGAAATATAAAACGAAAAAAACACCCCAGGGAAAGCATCATACAAGCGTTTGACTATTGCGAACCCGTAATATGAACTAAAACGTTTGGAATTTGAAAGAAAATAGTTTTTTAGCCCGACAAAATCAAACGACCTAGATTCAAAGGACGAAAACAATGCCATAATAACCAAGGAACAAACACCATAAGTTAAAACAACAATAGGTGGACCTAGTCTAGAGAGCGAATAAACCATTACCAGCGAGGCTACAATTTTAAATAGCGCAATACCAATTAGCATCATGTAGTACTTTCCAACTTCAGCTTTGCTTTGGAAAGTTACGTCATATTTGTTCAGATAAATATTGGCAATTATATAGATGATGTAGTATTGAAAATCATCAATATAGATAAAACCAATAACGGAGAATAACAAAGCACTAAATGAAGCTATAATGAAGTAGTATGCGTTAACCAACCCTGCCATACTCTGGTGGTTTTGCATTTCGATCACCAAAAAGCTGGGAGGAATTACAATTACAACCATCTGAAAAAGGCCCAATATTGCAAATATCCTGTACAGCTCGCCTTGGAATTCAAGACCCAAAAAAGAGACTATTATATAGGTTAACAGAAGACCTAATGCCATACTTATGTTGGATAGTATCGATTGTTTAAAAAGAAATTTAAACATCCGTAGGTTCCATTTCCTGCTTACCATGCCCTAAATGGGTATAAACAAATTTTCCTTCTCGCGCCAACACCCCGTAAACAAGCGGGTCACGACTGCGAATTTTCTTGGCAGGATTTCCTACAACAACACTCAATGGCTCGACATCTTTCGCAATGACTGCTCCGGCCCCCACGACAGCACCTTCACCAATTGTCACACCAGGCAAAATTATGACGTTCCGCCCAATCCAAGAATACCTGCCTATTGACACTTCGCCTGTTATGACTCGATCATCAAATGGAAGACTCTTAAGATCTTTACTGTTGAAATTATGACTTCGTGAATAAACAATCACGCCTGGCGCAAAAATCACGCCATCAGAGATATTTATACCACCATACCCGTCAAGCTCACAATGCGGTCCAAGCCAGACATCATTGCCTATAGATATTCTATCTGCATACGAGAATTTCGAGTATAAGCTCAACACCTGACTACGAGCTCCTATATGCTTAAATCTAATATTTCTAAATTTATACCTTACAAGAAATTCTCTGATTAGCTTACGCATTCTTAGAACATTCCATGTTCACATACCACTCTGTCGCTAGCGATATCCCGCGATATATATCAAAAAGTGGATGATAACCCAGAAACTCTGACGCCTTGGCAATATTCGCCTGCGAATGCCTAACATCGCCCGGTCTAAAATCCCTATATCTTGGCTCTAGTCCATAGTCGTATCCATTTTCTAGCAACCCACTCTTAAGTGACTGAAAAAGAACATTAAGCGTAGTTCTGTCACCTACGGCTACATTATAAACCTGGTCTTTAGCTTCATCTGATGCAGTTG
Organism: Reinekea sp.; assembly: GCA_050293765.1. Lineage (GTDB taxonomy): Bacteria > Pseudomonadota > Gammaproteobacteria > Pseudomonadales > Natronospirillaceae > Reinekea. The sequence goes on along the minus strand of JBNKNI010000015.1, from coordinate 67,281 downwards.
CAGCCAATATGTTCATCTGCACAGTATTTTCTATAAAGCAAAAATCCCGGCTGGTTTCACCATCGCCATTAATGAATATTTCTTCGCCTTTAATCATAGCGGCCGTCCATTTAGGGATAACAGCCGCATATGCCCCATCCGGGTCTTGGCGCTTGCCAAATACATTGAAGTAACGCAAACCGATGGCTTTAAAGCCGTAAGTTCGGGCAAACACATTGGCGTATAGTTCGTTTACGTATTTCGTCACCGCATAAGGTGAAAGAGGGTTACCAATATTTTCTTCAACTTTAGGTAGCGCTGGGTGGTCACCATAAGTAGAGCTACTGGCAGCATAAGTGAAGCTTTCTACTTCTTCATCTTTAGCGGCCACCAGCATGTTTAAAAAGCCAGAAATATTTGTCTCGTTAGATGTAATCGGGTCGTTAATAGAACGCGGCACCGAACCAAGGGCAGCCTGATGCAATACGTAGTCAACTCCGTTTACCGCTTGGCGGCAGGTGTCCAGGTTGCGTATATCGCCCTCAATAAACGTAAAGCGCTCCCACTGCTCTGCTGTAACTTCGCCCTTAACTTCATCCAGGTTACATTGATGTCCTGTTGCGAAATTATCCAACCCTACAACGGTTTGGTTTAGATTAAGCAGAGTTTCCAATAAGTTAGAACCAATAAAGCCTGCAACACCTGTTACCAACCAGGTTTTTGGGCTTGTCTGAAGCTGCTGTTTCACTTCATCATAACGAGACATATAACTTTCCTTTATTTTTTACAGGCGAATATCGGCTTCATTAATTGAGAAAAGGTTTTTCAAATCGACCAAGACTGATTGACCTTTGCCTAGATCGCGACAACCTGCCGCACCCAATTCAACAAATTCATTATGGGCGACAGCAACGATTACACCGTCATAAGTATTTACCTCTGGCTTACTAAGCACCTGAATACCATATTCATGCATGGCTTCGTCTGCATTCACCCACGGGTCATATACGTCTGCTTGAATGTTGTAATCACCCAACTCTTTTAAGATGTCGACAACTTTAGTATTACGCAGGTCTGGGCAGTTTTCTTTAAAAGTAAGGCCCATAACCAAAACCTTAGAGCCCTCAATCTGAATACGTTTCTTAATCATACCTTTCACGAGCTGGCCGACTACAAATGCACCCATGGAGTCATTTATCTTGCGGCCCGCTAAAATTACTTCGGGGTGATAACCCAGCATCTGTGCTTTATGGGTCAGGTAATAAGGGTCTACACCAATGCAGTGCCCGCCAACCAAACCGGGCTTAAATGGCAAGAAATTCCATTTAGTGCCAGCGGCTTCTAAAACCGCATTGGTATCGATACCCATTTTGCTGAATATAATGGCCAGCTCGTTAATGAGGGCAATGTTTAAGTCGCGCTGGGTGTTTTCAATAACCTTTGCGGCTTCGGCAACCTTAATAGATTCTGCTTTAAACACGCCAGCGGTGACGACGCTTTCATACACTGCGGCGACAATATCCAGAATTTCTGGTGTCTGGCCAGAAACAACCTTTCTTATTTTGGTGAAGGTATGTTCTTTGTCACCTGGGTTAATACGTTCTGGAGAGTACCCCACGAAAAAGTCTTCACCACACTTCAAGCCAGAAACTTGCTCTAATACAGGAACGCAATCTTCTTCTGTTGCACCGGGGTATACAGTTGACTCAAAAACAACGATATCGCCTTTTTTCAGCGCTTTACCAACACTGCGGGAAGCACCGATCAGCGGGCTTAAATCTGGCTTTTTAGAATCGTCGATTGGGGTAGGCACTGCAACAATATGGAAATCAGCTTTGGCGAGATCTTCAAAAGAAGAGGTGAATAAAATATCTGCTTGCGCAAGCTCATCATCGGTAATTTCAAGCGTTGCATCATGGCCGGCTGTCAGCTCTTTCAGACGAGCTTCGTTAATGTCAAAGCCTATGGTCTGTGCATGTTTGCCAAATGCAACGGCTACAGGGAGGCCTACATAGCCCAAACCGATAACTGAAATAATTCTTTGGTGCATAAAATAATTCATCCTAATCTTGCTTATTCAATAAATATGTAACCAGTGATAAAATGCGACCCCAGGCTTAAACTCAGGGAGATCTGTAACTTGTTGCATCGCTGGGCAAAATCACCTCATTAAGCTCTGCTTTAATTCGCTTGATCTCTCTTTCTATTTGAGCAGCCTCATCTAATTTTCGTGCCAAAAATGCTTTCGTAACGTTAGATTTTTCTTCCAAACCACGTGGCGTAATAATATACATATAACCCAACTTATTTTGACTGTTCTTGAAGTTCTTAGCCTTAATCCAACCTACGTCAAGCAACGCTTTAATACAATAATTAACCTTCCCCAAGCTAATGCCGAGTTCTTTGGACAAAGCACGCTGGCTCTTATTTGGATTATTCTCTAATGCCTTAAGAATTTTATAGCGGAGCTCATCGGTTAACATATTCGGAAAGCCATTTATTCAATTTTCACTTTGATTAAATAGGGCAACCGCCCCCTAACCCTAACTCATAGATTCGAGCGAAGGTAAAACTCGAATGCGTTCATATTGTGAACGCGTAGTCTATTAGATGTTTAATCAGCTTACAATTTTTATGCCCTACGCTGTCAGCAAATATTTCGCCAACTAAGAAACAAATCTTTGATGACTACCATGCAAACTCAGCAAACTTCTAACAGCCTTTTTAAGGTGAATCCAGTACGCTGAAGAACGGAGATCAAGAAAGATCTACCAAATGTATCGATAGCACACGCACCAATCGCATCAAATAAAGATACCAAAAAACACTCACCAACCACTTTAGCACATCCAGTAGACACCACTAGCAATACTTGTAGCTTATGTTTAGTACAATATGACGTCCCAGATACTCTTCCATTTCTCTAAACAAATACTCACATAAACCTAGCTTTCACTAAGATGGACATAGAGTCACTAGCCAAATACCTAGGCACACTCATTAAACACAGTTAAAATCAAATTTCACTTTATCAATAGCTATCATCCGTGCCCATTCTGTACCGTTATTTAGCCAAAACAATTTTTATGCCTACCTTGGCCATCACCGTTATTGCCATGGCACTATTCTCAACAACTCGGTTTGTCGGTATTTTAGAGCGAGCGGTCTCCAGCGGGATTGGAAAAGAAGTTTTTGTGCTGTTTTTCCTAAACTACCCCGGCTATTTACTGGAAGTATTGCCGCTTGGGTTATACCTCGGCGTTATTCTGGGCATAGGAAAACTCTACGCCGACAACGAAATCACGGCCATTTTAGCCTCAGGCACCTCTTTTAAAACTTTACTCATTGGTGTTCTCATCCCTGCCTTTATAGCTACAGTACTGCTATGGATGGTTTCACTTTGGTTAGCGCCAATGAGCGCCAACAAGGGTGACGAGATGTGGCGTACTCTCACTTCTAGAACATCTTTCGATCTAATCGAAATCGGTGAATTCAATTCACTGAATAAAAACGGCATGACACTTTACGTTGAAGATCGAGGCGGCAGAGAAAACACGTTGACGCATATTTTCTTTGGTGACCCTTCCACAAAACAATTTATTTGGTCCAGCACCGCCAAGTTGGACACCGGAGACCCAGACCAGGCTCGCTATTTTACCTTTAATGATGGCTTGCAATTACGGGGTTCCCCGGCAACTCAATCGGAAATAACTCGCTTTAGTTCACAATCCATAAAAATAGTAGAACCACCAAAACAAAATCGAGCAGACAAAGCCCACTTGTTTTCGAATAAAGAATTGTTAGATAAAGGTACCCGATGGACGAAAACGGAGCTACTTTATCGAGTATTAATGCCTCCGATGGCCATTGTGCTTGCTGTTCTTGGGCTTGCTTACTCCAGAACTAAGCCTCGAGAAGGCCGATTTAAGATGGTAATCCCCGCTATTATCACGTACTCCATTTACACAGTGATGCTAAGCGCGTCAGTTCGGCCGGTCTATCGTAGCCAGGCGCCTATGTATTCTGCGATCTGGTGGGTTCACCTTCTTTTTATTGGTTGTGCTGTACTCATCATGCTTTGGCCTCATATTCACTTTAAAAGGACTCGTACTGCGTGATTATTGAACGCCATATTTTCCGGACTGTGTTTCTAGCCATTTTGGTTACATTGATTGGTATCGGCATAATTGACTATGTGCTTACTTTACTCAATGAGCTGAACTATCGCTTAAGTGGCGGTTACCAGGCAAAGGAAGCATTCCTATTTGTTACATATACGACGCTGGGTCGGCTATATACGTTTTTTCCTTATATTTGTTTGATCGGTGTGTTATTTGCTTTTGGACAAATGGCCGATCACCGTGAACTGGTTGTCATTGAATCAATCGGGTTAACCAAGACGCAAATAGTCATTAAAACGCTGTATAGCCCAATATTATGGCTGATGATCGCATTTTTTGTCGGTGAAACTTTTGTGCCAAAACTAGACCAAGCTGGTTATGAATTGCGAAACGTTGCGGCAGCTAAAGGTTCAACGCAATACGGCGTTTGGCACAGAGATCGGGACCGATTTTATTTTTTAAACGCGGTAAAGCGTGACGGCAGTGTTGATGGAGGGTTTTCAGTTTATTTCGACTATGACACAAACACCATTCAATATGAACAGTTCGAAAAAATCAATGTCTTGCCTACAGGTACATTTGAGTTTGAACACACAAAGCTTTATGAAAACAACGCATATGCATGGCATCTGACCGATGAAACTGAAAAGACAGAGTGGAATACTCAACTGACACCAGAATTACTTTGGTTATTGACTACGCCAGACGCAAAATTATCAGCACTCAAGCTCTATGAATATTCAAACTATCTTTCAGCGCAGCAGCTACGTGATGACAATTTCAGGCTACAATTTTGGCAACGTCTGCTCCAACCTATTCTTAGCCTCACTCTCATTTGGTTGGCCGTGACATTTATATTTGGACCTCTGCGTCAATCCTCAACTGGTGCTCGAATGTTCATAGGGTTAATGATCGCGATCAGTTTTAATTTGATCCAGACTTTGGTTGTGCCGTTAACCGACGCATTGAACATTACAGAGATACTGGCCGCTTCAATCCCAATCTGGATTGCGGGAATTTTTGCCCTGTTGTTGCAATGGCGCAAGGCGCTTTAAGTCCGTTAGTCTTTCGCGCATATTCGACACAAAGAGGGAATCACCTAAATAAGACAAAGCAACATTTACCGGCACCTCGTCCATACCATCGCATAGACTATAGCTACAAAAATACGGACAAACGCACTATTATCACGTTTTGTAAATTCGTGCCATTCCAGTGTATTCAACGTTGCTCAAAAGAACCGCAATGACGATCAACGTTGACTCAATGGAATTGACTCAATATTCGTCGTACGCCTTGAATGCTTTTGGCAGAGGCTTTTTCTTCTTTACTGATATCTTCCAACGCATAATTATTCACAAAACCAGGATACAGCTCGGTGACCACATCTCCATCTACAATGGCCTGGATAACATAACTTTCAATGATATTTACGCGTGATTCATCTGAAAAAAGCGAAGCACCAGTCGAAATATCACTAAACTCTATTCCACAATTTAAGGCGTCCGTCACAAGGGTAGCAAACACATCCTCATGAGAGGTTCGGTAATCAATCGCTGCTGGCAATCGCCCTGGCCAATGAACAACCAGCGGCACACCACTTTGAAAACGAGAAAAATTACTACCATGCCCCCAGAATGCAACCGATTGATCGCGAAATTCTTCGCCATGGTCGCCGGTGATTACCAAAATCGTATTTTCCCATAAACCTTCAGATTTCAGTGCAGCGTGCAATTGGCCGATAAGACTATCGATATAATGAATCGAATTGCTGTACTGGTTAAAGTAGGGTTCTGGTTGCGTATCATCCGTGGCTTTAGAAGGTGAAAACCGTTCGCTCGGCTCAAAAGGCTTCTTGTATTCTGGTGGCGTCCAATAAGGGAAGTGCGAGGAGTTGAACAACAGGTACCCAAAAAACGGTCGGGTCTCGTCGCGGCTTTCAATTTGCTCAATTAACTGGGTAACGATACCCGCATCACCTTCGAATACCTGCCCTCTCCCATTGCTTTGTAAGGGTTTTATTTTTGGAAAAAACAGTTTATCAAGTTTGTTTACTTCAATATCCTGATTGGCCAACACCCAGCTCTGATAATTCATACTCTGCAATGCGCTAATCAATGCGGGTTCTTTACCAGCGCCAAATGCGCTGGTTAAATAGGCTGGCGATACTCCGTACATAAGACCAAACAGACCTCGATCGGTAACCGTTCCGGTACTCAAGTGGTTGTTAAATACTAACGATTGTTGGCCAATATTGTATATATTAGGCGTGACCTGTGGGTTCATCCGATCAAACCGCCAACTCTCTAACGTCGCGACAATAATGTTTGTCTCAGATGCAGCTGGGCAATTTAAGGGCGCTAATGGATAGTTAAAGCCATTAACATCATCCAAGTCTACCACCAGGTTATCTTCAACTAAGTCTTCGCGAAACCAGCCCCATTTTTTAATGTCTTTTGTGGCAATTAAGGGGTAATACAGCGGGATGACATGCGTAAGACTTACAATTTTCTTCATGTTGTGAGCATAGCCCCAAGCATGAATCGACTGCCCGATAAAGGTCAGAACAAATAGAAAAAGATACAGACCAAATAAGCGCAATAACTTTCCGACACCACTCAGTTTTAGAGCCAAAAAATAGAACAAGGTAATAACGAGCAACCAAACTAGGCCACCAAAAACCAGAGAGCTCGTTTCAATCCCCATGCCGGCTCTGTCTGTAAAAAACATATTGATAAAAAACGAGTTGATGTGAAATCGATAAACAGAAAACACCCAACTATCGATTGCCAGTAGAAAGAAAAGACTCCCGCCTGTCAATGCGAATAAGACGCTGAACCATTTTTTTGGCATCCAGAAAAAAGGCAGCAAAGCGATTAACAACAGCAGACCCATGGCATAGGCTTGACCGATAAAGGCTAAAGGCACATAAATTAAGGCTAACGGCGCTAATGACAACTGATAAGCGCTAATGTTAAACATCATGACTAAAAAACAGGTTGTGCTAAACAAAAGAGAGACATTTAACAGGTGCTTAATTTTTTTAGCCATGACTTAAAACTTTTTCGTAGGTTGCGAAACAAAAAACGCTCAGTAAATCACTGAGCGCAATGGTCAAGTTAGATTACTTTTAACTTCAGGAACAGATCAATCATTGCCGAACAGATCGCGTGTGTATACTTTGTCGGCAACATCATCCAATTCTGCTGATGGTCGATTCGCCACAATAACATCAGATACTTGTTTGAACTTCTCCAGGTCATTTATTACCAGCGAACGGAAAAATTCATGTTCCGTTAACACGGGTTCGTATACGACCACTTCAATCCCCTTCGCTTTTAATCGCTTCATTACCCCTTGGATTGCAGAGGCACGAAAATTATCAGAACCCGTTTTCATCACCAGACGATAAATCCCAACACGTTTTGGGTTGCGCTTGATGATGGAGTCAGCAATGAAGTCTTTTCGAGTCGTGTTGGAGTCAACAATAGCACGAATAATGTTACTGGGTACGTCTTGGAAATTAGCTAATAATTGCTTGGTGTCTTTTGGCAAGCAATAACCACCATACCCAAAACTTGGATTGTTATAGTGATTGCCAATTCTCGGGTCTAAACCCACTCCTTCTATAATTTGCTTACTGTTTAATCCGTGGGTTTCAGCGTAAGTATCAAGCTCGTTAAAGTAAGCGACGCGCATAGCCAAATAAGTATTGGAAAATAGCTTCACCGCTTCAGCTTCGGTTGAGTCTACAAAAAGCGTAGGAATATCGGTTTTTATTGCGCCTTCCTGTAATAGTTTAGCAAAACGAGTTGCACGCTCACTTTGTTCGCCAACGATGATTCGACTTGGGTAAAGGTTGTCAAACAAAGCCTTACCTTCACGCAAAAACTCAGGTGAGAATATGACATTATCGCTACCCATACGCTTTTTAATATCTGCGGTAAAACCGACAGGAACTGTCGACTTAATAACCATTACTGCATTTGGATTGATGGCCGTAACATCTTGAATAACGGTTTCGACACTACTGGTGTTGAAGTAGTTGGTGGTTGGGTCGTAATCCGTTGGTGTGGCTATGATGACAAAGTCTGCGTCTTTATAAGCAAATTCTTTGTCTAATGTTGCCGTGAAGTTGAGGTCCTTATTTCCGAGAAACTCGCTGATTTCCTTATCTTCAATGGGCGACTGCTTATTGTTAAGCATATCGACTTTTTCTTGAATGATGTCAATTGCAACAACTTCGTGATGCTGTGCCAACAACATCGCGTTAGAAAGCCCTACGTAGCCTGTCCCTGCTATGGCAATTTTGGTCATATCGATCTCAATTTATCCAAAGGTTAAAAAAGATGCACAGTATAGCGGTTCAATTTGCGGGTGAACATAGCCGCTCACGCGCTATGCCCGCCAACTAAAGCTGATAATAATTACGGTACCAAGCGACCACGGCATTCACTCCGTGCTGTATTTCCGTATTGGGCTTGTAGCCGGTTCTTTCGCTTAATAACCGAACATCAGCGTAGGTCACCGGTACGTCACCAGGTTGCATGTCCATATAGATTTTTTCTGCTTTTTTTCCCGATGCCCGTTCAATGGCTTCGATAAAATCCAATAATTTCACCGGCTTTGAATTACCGATATTAAATAGTTGGTAAGGGGCGGGACTGTGGGCTGGGGTATTCGTGACCATAAACTTCGATTTCCCTGGTGGGCAACCAACGGCTTTTAGAATACCGTCAACGATATCGTCTATATAGGTAAAATCACGCAGCATTTCGCCGTGATTAAACACGTTTATGGGCTTGCTTTCGAGAATTGCCTTAGTAAATAAGAAAGGCGCCATATCCGGCCTACCCCACGGGCCATAAACCGTAAAAAAACGTAGTCCGGTTGTCGGTATGCCATACAGGTGACTATAAGAATGAGCCATTACTTCATTGGCTTTCTTCGTTGCGGCATAAAGAGAAACGGGATGATCGACAGGATCGTGCTCAGAAAAGGGTTGTTTCTCGTTCTCTCCGTACACAGAGCTGGAAGAAGCATATACCAGATGCTCAACTTTATGCTGCCTTGCCAGCTCCAAAATATTACCAAACCCCACCAAATTACTGTCTATATAGGCATTTGGGTTTTCAATTGAATGCCGAACCCCAGCCTGTGCGGCCATATGGATTATCTGCGAGAACCTATGATTTGTCGCAAGATTCGACATAGCCGAACGGTCTTCAACTCCCATTTCCGAGAATTGAAAATTCTTTACTCCTGCTAGTCTGGCCAGACGATCTTTCTTGAGTTGAACATCGTAATAATCGTTTAAATTGTCTATACCAACGACTTCATAACCCTGTTGGGTTAATTGTATCGCTACCTCATTACCAATAAAACCGGCCACCCCGGTCACTAAAACTGTCATCGCAAAACCAATATCCGCATATGTCGCGAATTTTAGTAGTTAAGGACGCTGGTAACTAGTAAAAATTTTATCTCCATTGTCAAATGGCGATTAGCATTCGCTCGAATGATCTTCGTGCATTCTATTATCACTGGCGGAAGTATGTGTCATACCATTATCATTAGGGTTGATATCAGGATAGATTAGCGTATGAAACCTCAAAAGATTGGCATCGTTGTAAGCACCTATAATAATCCGACCTGGCTCGAAAAATGTTTTTGGGGCTGGCTGGCACAAACCTATAAGAATTTTACTCTTCTTATTGCAGACGATGGGTCTACAGAGGAAACCAAAGCACTTATTGAACGCTATCAGACTGGAAGCGGTCTGGATATTCAACATTTCTGGCAAGAAGACAAGGGTTTTCGAAAGTGCACCATTTTAAATAAGGTTGTCGGTGAAACCGATTGCGACTACCTCATTTTTACCGATGGCGACTGCATTCCAGCACCCAAACTGGTTCAAACACACTATGAATTTGCAGAACCGAACACCTTCCTATCAGCTGGCTACTTCAAGCTTACAATGGATGTTTCGCTTGCAATCAGCGAAGAAGACATTCGCAATGGACACTGTTTTGACAAAAAATGGTTAATCAGTCATGGGCAACCTAAGAGCCACAAAATGAGCAAATTACACCCAAATCCGCGTTTCCAACGCATTATGAACAAGCTAACACCAACGAAAGCGACATGGAATGGAGCAAATAGTAGTACGTGGCGAAAAGAAATTATTGAGGTCAATGGATTCAACGAGAAGATGGAATACGGCGGCGAAGATAGGGAACTGGGTCTACGTTTAATCAATAACGGTTTAAAGTCTAAACAAATTCGATACAGCACCATTTTTTTGCATCTCGACCACTCTCGGGGCTATGAGAGCAAAGAAGTCTGGCGAAAAAACAATGCCATTCGAGAAGAAACTGTTCGCTCGAAAAGCACTTGGACAACCAACGGTATCATTAAAGGGACTCGGCCTGATTGAAACGTCGCTAAAGCTGGCCCCTCAGCTTCCCGTTAACTAAACGAAATATCGGGTCCAGCCGCTTCTGGGGCTGCTTCTAATTGGTCAACTACATTATTGGCAATAATCAGGTATTTTTCCGTTACGCCAGATTGCGAATCTGCCGCCACGCTAGGCTTACCGGCATCGATTGACTGCCTTATCGACATATCTAAAGGCAAGCTGCCCAAAACACTGACGCCATAATCTTTTGCCAATTTTTGGCCACCTTCTTCTCCGAATATGTGCTCTTCGTGCCCGCAATTGGAACAGGTATGAACGGCCATATTCTCCACAATGCCCAACACAGGCACGCTTACTTTCTGGAACATCTCGATACCTTTTTTGGCATCCAGCAGCGCCAGATCTTGCGGGGTAGTCACAATCACCGCACCATCTATATTCGCTTTTTGCGCCAAGGTTAACTGAATATCGCCGGTTCCCGGCGGCATATCGACAACCAGAAAATCCAGATTATCCCACAGGGTCTGGGTCAATATTTGCTGTAAGGCGCCTGAGGCCATTGGTCCGCGCCACACCATGGGTGTTTTATCGGTAACCAGATAGGCCATCGACATGGTTTGCAGGCTGTGCGCCATAATGGGGACGAACGAATTTTGGTTTTTGATTTCTGGCTGAGTCCCCTCTGGCACACCAAGCATCATTCCAACAGAAGGTCCGTAAATATCCGCATCCAGCAAACCCACAGTATGACCCAGGCTCTTCAATGCCAAAGCAAGATTCACCGCGGTCGTTGATTTGCCAACACCCCCTTTCCCGGAAGCTATAGCGATTATTTTTTTAACGTTTTCCATGATCAAAACTCTGAATGAATGCAATAACAGGTCAATGGGGTTGGGAAAGTGAAAACCAAGGCAGAAGGCTGACTCAGTGGCTTCAAGATTCGCCAGTTTTCAGTGCGAGGGGGCTTTAGCCCCCACCTTTCAAACAACTACTCAGAAAAACCTTCGCTGTTAACTACGCCCGTAACGGTCGGTAAACCGAACAATATCGTCTTCACCCAAGTAAGAACCTGTTTGAACCTCGATCAGCTCCAATGGGATTTTACCCGGGTTTTCCAAAGCATGAACCTCGCCTAACGGGATATAAACCGACTCATTCTCGGACACCAGCTTCGTTTCCTCTCCAATTGTGATATTGGCCGTACCAGACACGACAATCCAATGCTCAGCACGATGGTGGTGCATTTGAACCGACAACTTCTCACCGGGTTTCACCATGATGTTTTTAACCTGGTGTCGCTTACCCTGATCAACACCTTCATAAGAACCCCATGGACGGTAGACCTTGGTGTGTATTTCATGCTCCGTGCGACCGGCTGCCTTCAGCTGATTCACAATGAACTTCACATCTTGCGCGCGTTCGCGCGGCACCACAGCAACAGCGTCCTTGGTTTCCACGATGGCCAAACCTTCAACGCCAATCGCGGCAACCAAACGGCTTTCAGAACGAATAAAGTTGTTCTTGGCATCGTGGGTCAAAACATCCCCCATATGCACATTGCCGTTTTCGTCTTTCTCATTCAGGTCATATAAGGCAGCCCAGGCGCCAATATCGTTCCAATCACCAGTGTAGGGCACCACCATAGCTTTTTCGGTTTTTTCCATAATCGCGTAGTCGATGGAGTCGGATGGAGACTCCGCGAAGGCGTCAGCATCAATACGGATAAAGTCCAGATCGGCATGATGACCGACATAAGCCTTTTCAACTGCCGCAAACATGGCCGGTTGCAGGGCTTTTAACTCATCCAAGTAGGCTTGAGCGCCAAACACGAACATGCCACTGTTCCAGTAGTAACCACCTTCCGCCAAATAGGCTTCGGCCGTCTGTTGATCGGGCTTTTCTTTGAAGGCTTTAACTTTACTGACAGCGTCTTTGCTTTCTGCCTGAATGTAACCATAGCCGGTTTCAGCATAAGTCGGTTGCACACCAAAGGTGACGATCTTTCCAGATTTCGCCTGGCCTACGGCTTCTTCCAACGCACTACCAAATAGCTCATGGTTTTTAATCACATGATCGGCGGGTAACACAACTATAATGGCGTTGACATCTCGCGACAGTGCCTGAAAAGCCGCCAAAGCAATCGCCGGAGCCGTATTTCGACCCGCAGGCTCCAAGATGATGTCTGCCTTTATACCTGAGTCCGCCAATTGCTGGGCGATCAGAAAACGGTGTTCATCGTTGCAGACTACAATGGGCGCCTCCGCCATTCCCACAGACACGGAACGCTCAGCGGTCTGCTGAATCAAGCTTTTGGTTGAATCAACCAGGTTAATACATTGCTTAGGGTATAACTCACGGGACATAGGCCATAAACGCGAACCCACACCGCCAGCTAACAAAACGGGAATAATCAAAACCACACTCCTTTAGGATACGTCTCCAAAAAATTGCCGGTATTGTCTGTTTTTCATGCCCTCAGCGCAACAGATGCTAGCCAACAGGCTGCAATTCGGTAGAATTGCGGGTTCTCGTCGATTTTCCGTCAATCGAATGAGTCATCTACTGTTTTAACTAAGGAATTACCCAATCCATGTCCGCGAAACGTAAAATACTCGTCACCAGCGCCCTTCCCTACGCCAATGGCCAATTGCATTTAGGCCATTTGATGGAACAGATCCAGACTGATATCTGGGTTCGCTTCCAAAAAAGCATGGGCAATGAGTGCATGTACGTGTGCGCGGACGATACACATGGCACAGCAGTCATGTTGCGCGCCGAAAAAGAAGGCAAAACCGCAGAAGCGTGGATTGAGCAAATGAACGCCGACCATAAAGCGGATTCTAAGGGCTTTTTAATTGGGCACGACAACTACTACAGCACCCATTCACCAGAGAACAAAGCGCTTTCTGAGCTTATTTACAGCCGTTTAAAAGAGAACGGCCACATAAAAGTGAAAACCATTCGTCAGCTGTATGACCCGGAAAAAGAGATTTTCCTGGCGGACCGATTTGTCAAAGGCACCTGCCCGAAATGCAAATCCGAAGACCAATATGGCGACGCTTGTGAAGTGTGCAGCGCAACGTACGAACCAAACGAGCTGATCAACCCTAAGTCGGCTTACACTGGCGCGACACCTGTTGAAAAAGAATCTGAACACTTTTTCTTCGATTTGCCACAATTCCAGACCATGTTGCAGGAATGGACTAGGTCCGGCACCTTGCAAGACAGCGTGGCCAACAAATTGGCCGAATGGCTCGATTCCGGCCTGCAGGCCTGGGACATCTCTCGCGATGCGCCCTACTTCGGGTTTGAAATACCCGGCACTACCGGCAAATACTTTTATGTCTGGTTGGACGCCCCTATCGGCTATATGGCCAGCTTCCAAAACTTATGCGACCGCACCGAAGGCCTGGAATTCGACGATTATTGGGCCAAAGATTCTGACGCCGAGCTTTACCATTTCATTGGCAAAGACATCATCAATTTCCACGCCCTGTTTTGGCCAGCAACTTTGACCAGCGCTGGTTTTAAGACTCCGGACGGAGTTTTCGCTCATGGTTATATCACCGTTAACGGCGAAAAAATGTCGAAATCCCGCGGCACCTTTATTATGGCGAAAACCTATCTGAAGCATCTGAATCCTGAGTATCTTCGCTACTACTACGCAGCAAAACTCGGTTCAGGCGTTGAAGATATCGACCTGAATCTGGAAGATTTCGCACAGCGGGTAAATACCGACCTGGTGAACAAGTTCGTGAACATAGCCAGCCGATGCGCCGGATTTGTTAAAAAAGCAGGTGGTACATTGTCGGAAAATATTGCCGAGCCGGCCCTGTTAAACGACGTACTCGCGGCTAAGGAATCGATCACCACTTTTTATGAAAAACGCGAGTACAGCAAAGCGATTCGCGAAATCATGGCGTTGGTTGATCGAGCCAACGAGTATATTCAAGCGCAGGCACCTTGGGCACTGGCGAAAGAAGAAGGCAAAGATCAGGAAGTGCTGGATATCTGTTCTATGGGCATCCATCTGTTCCGTGCTTTAACGATATACCTGGGTCCAGTACTGCCGGCTCTCAATGAGAAAGCCTGCCAATTTTTAAACGTATCCTCGTTAACGCTCGTGGACTTGGAGACAACGTTGACGGGCCATACTATTAACAAGTTCAAACCGTTGTTAACCCGTATTGAAATGACCCAAATAGAAGCCCTACTCGCCGAAAGCAAAGAAGATGCGGTCCGAGAAGGCGGTAAAAAGGCTCCTGAACAAGCTGCTACAAAACCGAACAAGCAAGCAGCGAAGGCAAGCTCTAAAAAGGAAACAGGTTCTGAAACCATAGAGTTCGGAGATTTCGCCAAAGTCGATTTGCGCATCGCGAAAGTTATCGAAGCCGACCATGTTGATGGCGCCGATAAACTACTTTGCCTGCAATTGGATGTCGGCAACAATGAAACCCGACAGGTGTTTTCTGGCATTAAAAGTCACTATCAACCGGAAGACCTGGTCGGCAAAAATGTGGTGTTGGTTTACAACCTTGCCCCCAGAAAAATGCGTTTCGGACTATCCGAGGGCATGGTGCTGGCAGCTGGCGAAGGCAATGACCTTTGGGTAATGGAAGGCAGTGCCGACATTCCACCAGGAACTAAAATCAGCTAAAAAATCGCAACACCTAAAGTCGGGGCTTCGGCCCCGACATAACTAATAAGCATGAGCCTACAGCGGCAAATGTTCAAAAAACCATGTCTTTATTCCAAATAGAGATAAAAATCAAATGAATACCATCTTGTGAGCTATAACAAAACTCACGATAATACCCGCACATTTTTCTAACGCCTTTTTCTATCAATGAACGAATACATACTGCTTCTGATCGGCACGATACTGGTCAACAATTTCGTCTTGGTACAATTTCTTGGTTTGTGCCCTTTCATGGGCGTGTCGAACAAACTCGAAACCGCTGTCGGTATGTCGGCAGCCACCACCTTTGTTCTGACCATTTCGTCTGTCGCCAGCTACATCGTTTATACCTACCTGCTGATGCCACTTGATCTGGCCTATCTGAAAACGATCGCATTTATTCTGGTCATCGCCTTTGTTGTTCAGTTCACAGAAATGCTGGTTCGCAAAACAAGCCCGCTGCTCTACCGGGTGCTGGGAATATTCCTGCCACTGATTACAACAAACTGCGCAGTACTGGGTGTGGCCCTGTTGAATATCAGTAAGCAGAACTCTCTGATCGAGAGTTTTCTCTATGGCTTTGGCGCTGCCGTCGGCTTTTCTCTGGTGTTGGTGCTATTTGCCGCAATGCGGGAACGCATCAATGTGGCAGATGTACCAAAACCTTTTAAAGGTGCAGCCATCGGTCTCATTGCCGCTGGCATTATGTCACTGGCCTTCATGGGTTTTTCCGGCCTGGTCGCCGTTTAAGGAAGCGAAATGTTAACCGCGATCATCACATTATTCATTCTTGCGGCCATTTTTGGCGCGCTTCTCGGTTTTGCCTCCATTAAATTCAAACCGGAAGGCAACCCGATTATTGAAGACATCAACAACATACTGCCGCAGACACAATGCGGTCAATGTGGTCACCCAGGGTGCCGCCCTTATGCCCAGGCTATTGCTGACGGAGAGCCCATCAATAAGTGCCCGCCAGGAGGCGAAGCCACTATCCAAGCTCTGGCGGATTTACTGGACGTCGAACCTTTGCCATTGGATGCCGAACACGGTGAAGAAAAAGGCAAACAGGTCGCCATTATTCGCGAAGCAGAATGTATCGGTTGCACAAAATGTATTCAGGCCTGTCCGGTGGATGCCATTTTGGGTGCGGCAAAACAGATGCACACCGTCATTGAATCGGAATGTACAGGTTGCGACCTGTGCGTTGAACCCTGCCCGGTCGATTGCATTGATATCGTCCCCGTGCAAACAACCATTCGCCAGTGGCACAAGAGTAAGCCGCTCACATTACCGGAATTAATCGCGACCGATCGCCCAACGCAACGCATTAACGAGGAAGAGCACGCCGCATGACGCAAGCACCTCACATCATCGCTCGCTCCCGAGTCTGGTCTATCCCCGGAGGCGTACACCCAGAGCAGCACAAAGCGGAATCTAATCAATCGGCCATTGAACCGGTACCACTGCCGTCCGAACTGTGGTTGCCGTTATCCATGCATATTGGCAGCCCGGCAATCCCGGTGGTTAAAGTTGGCGACACTGTCTGTAAGGGCGATCTGATTGCCAAATCTCAAAGCGGTATTTCGGCGTCGATTCATGCACCCACTTCGGGTCGCGTTGTAGCCATTGAAGACCACGTCTATGCGCACGAATCCGGTTTTAAACAGCCCGCCATTTGCATTGAAAGCGATGGTCTGGATATTTGGCGACAACAGAAGCCCTGGCACAATTGGCGAGAACAATCGGTTGAAGATATTGTGGCGCGGATTCACGACGGTGGCATCACCGGCATGGGCGGCGCAGGTTTTCCGACGGATGTGAAATATCGCAACAAACATGCGCCAATTCACACATTGCTGGTTAATGCCGCGGAATGCGAACCATACATTACCGCTGACGACCGACTCATTCGCGAACGTGCTGAAGATATCCTGCAAGGGGCGGCCATTTGCCAGCATTTGCTCAGCGCCCGAACGATCCTCATTGGTATTGAAGACAATAAACCGGAAGCCATTACCGCTTTCGAAGTTGCCGCTAAGAAGCTGGGGCTGGATATTACACTTGCCGTGGTGCCCACCAAATACCCTTCCGGCGGTGAAAAACAGTTGATTCAATTAACCACCGGTCTGGAAGTTCCCAAAGGTGGGTTGCCCAGTGACATAGGCTTGGTCTGTCAGAATGTCGGAACGCTTTACCAGATTTACCGCACGGTTGTGTTTGACGAACCTCTGATCAGCCGCGTCACAACCATCACCGGTCAGGCCATTGAGCGCCCGGGTAATTATGAGGCACTCATTGGCACGAGCATTGAAACACTGTTGAATCACGCTGGCGCGCATCTTAAAAAGGCAGACCGAGTCATCATGGGTGGTCCGATGATGGGTTTCGCACTTCCTGATATTACCGCACCACTTGTGAAAGCTACGAACTGTCTGTTAGCGCCGACAAAAAAGGAAATACCGCCACCGATAATCGATAACCCGTGCATACGCTGCGGCATGTGCGAGCAGGCTTGCCCTGCTGGCCTGTTGCCTCAGCAGTTGCATTGGGCAGCTAAAAACCGATTATTGGACGAAGCCGAATTACACAGCATAGATGACTGTATTGAATGCGGCGCCTGTGCATATGTCTGTCCAAGTCGGATTCCGTTAGTGCAGTACTTCCGCTACGCCAAAGGTGAGATTAAACAGGAACGGGCCGACCAATTAGCCTCAGACAGAGCGCGTATTCGCTTTGAAAACCGTCAGGCTCGTTTAGATCGGGAAAAAGCAGAAAAAGAGCAGCGTCGTAAAGCTCGTGCGGAAGCGGCAGCGAAAGCATTGGCTGAAAAACAAGCGAAAACGGGTTCAAATGAAGAACCCAACGATGACCCGATTAAAGCGGCACTGGAACGCGCAGCCGCAAAACGCGACGCTAAAAACACCACAACGGAAACACAAAACCCAGAGCAGCTGAAAGACATCACCGAAAAAGCCAAGGTGAAATTTGAAAAAGCGGCACAACGGCTGCTGGATGCAGAAAAAGAAGGATCAGAAATGGTTCCCGCGCTGAAAAAAGCGGCCGGCAAACTTGAAGAAAAGTATCTCAGCGCTGAGAAAGCCTATCAGGCGGCCATGAAACAACAGGAAAACGTGTCACCATGATCTCCATTACGTCACCTCATACTGTGGGGCAAAATTCGGTCAGCAAAGTCATGTTTACATTGGTGGCGGCGCTGGTTCCGGGATATGCCTGCCTTATTTATTTTTTTGGCTGGGGTTACCTGGTAAATGCACTTATTGCCGTCTCGGTAGCGGTGGCACTCGAAGCCTTGATTTTAATGCTGCGCAAACGCCCTGTCGGTTTCTTCCTGAAAGACGGCTCGATTATCGTCACCGCACTTTTGCTTGCTTGCGCACTGCCTCCATTAGTTCCCTGGTGGTTGGTGGCGATCGGTTCAGGGATCGCGGTCATCTTTGCGAAACATCTTTTTGGCGGACTCGGGCAAAATCCATTTAATCCGGCCATGGTAGCTTACGCGCTGTTGCTGGTGTCCTTGCCCGTTCTGATGACCTCTCGCTGGGCAAGCGTTGACGCGTTACCCAGTTTCGCAGACGCCCTTGCTATTTCTTTCAGTCACTTGGACAAAGGCCTGGATGCGTTCACCGGCGCAACCCCTTTAGATCATTACAAATTGAATATCGGCAGACTCACTGCCGACGACGTATTGCAGGATCCGATATACGGCGCCTTTGCTGCCAAAGGTTGGATGCAGATAAATCTAGCCTTTTTACTAGGGGGTTTAGTGTTACTGGCACTGCGAATAATCACCTGGCACATCCCGGTGTCATTGTTGGCATCCCTTTTGGTCATGAGTGTGCTGTTTGGCAATGACGCCGATGCATTTGTGCCCACATCACTGCATCTGTTTTCCGGTTCGACCATGTTGGCCGCTTTCTTTATCGCCACCGATCCGGTGACTGCTGCCACGAGTAACAAAGGCAAACTGGTTTACGGTGCGGGTATTGGTCTTCTGATTTACATCATCCGCACCTGGGGCAACTACCCAGACGCGACAGCGTTTGCGGTATTGTTGATGAATTTTGCCGCACCGTTGATTGATCACTACACACGACCGCGCGTATACGGCCACAGTAAAGCCGTAAAAGGATTCAAGAATGACGGATAATCCAGAAAACTCGTTGACACTGCCCGCTGCCATCCGCAAATCGGCCATTGGGCTTGCCATATTCGCATTGTTTACCGCAGGTATTATCAGTGTGACACAGGTACTCACTAAAGAGACGATTGCGGACAATGAGAAAGCCTTTGAGGCACGGCTACTGTTGTCCTTATTGCCGAAAGGTTTCGAAGCAGAAACATTGTTGAACAGCGCACGTCCATTTCAGTCGGTAACGCTTGCCGAGTTTGAACGCTTGCACGTCGGTCAACAGGAAACGTTTTACACGGCCAAAAACAACGAAGGTGAAATTGCCGCAATCTTACTTCCCGTCGTGGCTCCAGAAGGCTATACCGAAGCCATTCGCCTTATTGTGGGCATTTCACCAAATGGCGAACTGGTGGGTGTACGTGTGACCAAACACAAAGAAACACCAGGACTGGGTGACCAGGTCGACATTGCCAAATCAGATTGGATTCACCAATTCGATGGAAAATCTCGCCAGCAACCGGCTCCAGAGCAATGGTTTGTTAAAAAGGATGGCGGTGCGTTCGACCAGTTAACCGGCGCGACTATTACGCCACGAGCCATTGTGAAAGCCATCGACAACAGTTTGCGTTTTTTTGAACTGAATAAAGAAGTGTTGCTGGGTAACGCCAGCCACGAAGAAGGGTCTTAATCATGTCTGGTAACAGCTATCAAACCATCATAAAAAACGGTTTATGGAGTAATAACTCTGCGTTAGTACAGATACTGGGGTTGTGCCCGATGTTGGCGGTCACGGCGACGGTCGTTAACGCATTGGGCTTGGGTCTTGCCACCATGGTGGTATTGGTGGGCTCCAACCTGGCCGTCTCTTTGATTCGAAATTACGTTGCCGATTCCATCCGCCTGCCCGCCTTTGTGATGATTATTGCCTCCTTTACCACTTGCGCAGAACTGCTGATGCAGGCTTATACCTATGAATTATTTCAGGTGTTGGGGATCTTCATTCCGCTGATCGTGACCAACTGTGTTATTTTGGGCCGGGCAGACGCGTTTGCGCGTAAGAACCCCGTTATTCCCTCGGTTTTAGATGGCTTCTTTATGTCACTTGGGTTTCTCGCCGTGCTGCTCGTGTTGGGCGCTTTGCGGGAAATTATTGGCCAGGGAACGTTGTTTTCAAATATGCACCTCATTTTTGGGGAGTCTGCCCGCGCTTGGGAAATTGAGGTGTTTGCCAATTACCCGGACTTTTTATTTGCGGTACTGCCACCCGGAGCGTTTGTTGGTTTGGGCTTATTAATCGCGATAAAAAATTTCATTGATGACCGGGTTGAACTGAAACGCCAGGCTAACGCCGAGCAGGTCACAGTGGGCGCGAAGCGCGTTCGTGTGACTGGAACCATCAGTTAAATGAGTGGTCATGAATAAAGCGATACGAACAGAAATTTTCCAACGCTTCCAGCGGGAAAATCCACACCCTGAAACAGAGTTAAATTATTCCACGCCCTTTGAGTTACTGGTGGCCGTTGTTTTATCGGCACAGGCCACCGACAAAGGCGTCAACAAAGCAACTGACAAACTGTTCCCGGTTGCGAACACGCCGGAAGCCATCGTTCAGCTTGGTGTCGAAGGTCTGAAAAACTATATTAAGACCATCGGATTGTTTAATTCCAAAGCCGAAAACGTCTTTAAATTGTGTCAACAACTGATCGACCGACACGATTCTCAGGTGCCACAAACGCGTGAAGCATTAGAAGCTTTACCTGGCGTCGGCCGGAAAACTGCAAACGTTGTCTTAAACACGGCATTTGGTCAACCCACCATGGCTGTTGACACTCATATTTTTCGTGTTGCCAACCGAACGAAAATCGCCCCGGGCAAAGATGTCGTTGAGGTCGAACAACGCCTGCTGCGTGTTATCCCCAAAGAGTTCATGATGGACGCGCATCATTGGCTGATCCTCCACGGTCGATACACGTGCGTTGCGCGAAAGCCAAAATGTGGGTCTTGTTTGATCGAAGACTTGTGTGAGTTCAAACAAAAAACGACAGACTGACGTCTTTTTCGGGCTTTATTCACCGGTAAACTTTTTTTTAGCCGGAACTTAGGTCTAGAATGCGGCATGAATGGCTGCAATTGGATAAAGAGATGAATGTTGGCATTGTTGTCGACTCGACCTGCGACCTGCCCAATTCCATCGTCGACCGTTACCAGGTACACATTTTACCGTTGTCGGTGAAAACCAAATCAGCGCATTTTATTGATGGCCGTCACCCAGAAGAATCGAACCAATTCTATAAGTCGACACCGGTCAGCGCCCTGTCCCGCGCTGAGGTTGTAGACCTATCCAAGTCAGACATCGTAGAGCAACTCAAAAACGATTTGATCTACCAATACGACCATCTATTGATTCTGGCCCCTCACATCAAGCTCAGTTCGACTTTAACCAGTTTGCGTGCTGCGGTTCAAGAACTGCAAACTGACCTGGAGAGGTTACGAAAACAAGCGAGCATCAGAAATGCATTTAAGGTCCGGATCATAGAAACCCAAACCAGCTATGCTGGTTATGGTCTGGTGCTCTATGAGGCTTTGCGGCTGATTTCCGAAAAAGCGCGTTCAGTCGATCAGCTTAAACAGCCACTGGATCACTTCAAGGGCAACGTGGAGACCTATGTGTTACCCGGTCACGAAAACTTCAACCCAAATTATCTGGGGCAACCGCCTTTCAATATCAGTTGGTTTTCCCAACAAAAACTTAGATTCACTGGCACCATACCGGTGCTGAAAGTGTCTGATATCGGCGTGCAGCAACACAGGCTGTTAAAGGCCAGTCACGCTGAAAGTGATTTCTTCGAAATGCTTTATGACAAAATCACCCGTACAACCTTCAAAAACCACATGGTTAATCTCAGCTACGCAGGAAACTTATCGCAGTTACGGGTGCTGCCAACCTACAATGCGTTACAGGAACACATTAAAAGTAAGGGCGGAAAATTGGTCTTGTCGGTGATGAGCCCAACCGCAGGTGTTCAGCTAGGGGCTAAAACCATTTCCGTGGCATTCGCAGGCTAAACCGCACTAGAGAACGCTACTCAAGATTCCCGTTGCAGGGCTAATTGTTCGCCCGCTTCAGTCAAATGCCAACGCCCGTGATGATCAAACGCAATCAACAGTAAAGCCCGCAGACGCAACTTCAGATCATCAATAGAGTTTTGATGAATTCGGATATCCGAAACTGCGTGTGAGCCTTTCCACTCCCGTTGAGCATTACTTAACACCAGGTCGTGAATACGGCTCGACAAAATCGCGCGGACTTTTGCTTCTGTCACTGGTGCCAACAAGGTTGGAGATAACCATTCAAACACATCTTCTAACGGCAAATGTACCTGCCCTTCGATCTGTTTCAGCCGACCTTCACGAAACGCATTACATTGGTAAGATAAAAGCCAAGGACGTGAATCTTTCGCAAAGGATACATCAACGGGCTGCGAAGGCACATGGGCCCGTTGCAGCTTATGTGACAATTGCGAAACCTGATTTTTCAACTTTTGAATCAGGTTCTGGTCGTCATGGTTGGTTTCAGGGACTAAGGGTTGCAGATCGGCCTTTATCCAGCCGACAGACGGGAACGCCTCGGTGATACTTTCCAGCGCACGCTCCGCACTGTCGCGCAAACTGTCCTCGTCAGACCAATAGTAGACATTGCCATCTTTGAGCTGCTGAATCAGACCTTCAAGTCGTTTCCGATCAAAACTGTCAACGTTGTGCACTTTATCTCCGCTGTAGATTAAGCTGACAACGGGTTTGCGGGCGGCTTGCGCAGCGGCATACGTGGCATGAATATAGCCGACACCCTTATCGGTCAAGGCTCCATATTCTGACCCGATCAACAGGAATACGTAATCCGCATCACTGATCGACTGCTGATTAAGCTTGAATATGTAATTGGCAGGGATAGGAGGATAGGCCAGACCTACAGGAATACCCCGCTGCCCCATAATCGCTTCATCAAGTATTTTGCGTTCGGCTTGTAAATGGCGTTCCAGAGAAGCCACCATCACCATCATTCGACTGTCTGTCATCTACTAAATTCGCTTACCTTAGCCGGTTGCCTGTCCCTGGAAATTGCCGCGCAGTTTAACACAGCACTCCAAATTGAACTACTTGATTTAACCCGTCCGCGCCATTGTCCGCCTTCTACAAGTCGCTTACTTGCACCCGCAGTTAAGGTGTTTCGCCAGGTCGCGTGGCTTTGGAAAAATCCGGCACCGGCCATTGAGTGTCTTCAACCAGGTTGATCAGTTCCAACAGAATCATGGCGGTTAGCCCCCATATATGTCTGCCTTCATAATAATAGTGTGGAATTTCAAAACTGATGCCATGACGGTCGATTTTCTGCAGTTCCGGTGGCTGGGTTACAAAATAGGACCAAGGGACAGAAAAAATCTCCGCGATTTCATCGGGGTTGGCCTTACTGTTTTCCGCGTGCGGCAACGTGCCAACGATGGGATAAACCTGGACACCATCCTTTGAAAACGCAGTCGATAACTGCCCGACCACAGAGATCTGATGTTTTGGCAGGGCAATTTCTTCAAACGTCTCGCGCAAAGCCGTATCGATTAACGAGGCGTCCTCGAGTTCAAACATGCCACCCGGAAACGACACCTGACCCGGATGACTGTTCAAATGGGAGGCTCTCACGGTGAGAAGAACTGACGGTTCTGGCGACAACACCAACGGCACGAGTACCGCGGCCCGGGGTTTATCAATGGAAATCACTTCAGGTTGAAAAGCCCCGAAGCGCTGAATTAAGCGTTGATTGAAAGATTCTGGATTCATCATGGTTAAATCATGGCATAAAATGAAGCAAATGCGCTCTTATTTACGCATTCGCTGGCGAAAATGGCAATTGTGCAAGCCGTACTAGTGTGTATCAACCCAGCCGAGGCACCGGGTACGCAGAGGTTCCTATCCGGTAACCGAACTGTTAATCTCGCCAGCAAAACAGCGAACGGACCCCCGAGACGACTCTATGAACTATTGCAGTGAATGCGGTCAAACCGTCACCTTGAAGATTCCCGAAGACGACCATCGTCCGCGCTACGTCTGTGACCGGTGCAACACCATTCATTATCAGAACCCCAGACTAATCACCGGAACTCTGCCGGTCGCCCCTGATGGCCGCGTTTTGTTGTGTAAACGCAATATCGAACCCAGAAAAAATTATTGGACACTACCGGCCGGCTTTATGGAAAACGGTGAGTCCACTATTGAAGGCGCTTTACGGGAGACCTACGAAGAATCCAGAGTGAAAGCGATCAATCCAACTCTACTCAGCGTGATCAGTTTACCTTCATGGGACCAGGTACATTTATTTTACCTGGTCGATATGCCCGATTTTCAATTTGCTACGACCCCTGAAAGTTGCGAGGTCGCGTTATTCACGGAAGCGGACATTCCTTGGTCTGATATCGCATTTAAAACCGTGGGCCGAACCTTACGTCACTATTTCGCTTCGTCGCGCGATTCGTTGACCGTGTTAAATGATCATATCCATTTAACGTCAATGGAATAATTACGCTGTTTTTGACTTAACTCAGCAGCCCGACGGAAAATCCTGTTCATTATGGATTGCAAAGCTAAAGTTCAGGGTTGCCGTTATTCATTGTTCCGCCAGCGGTTAAAACGGAAGACGTTCAGCACACCTTCCGTGGTGCCGGTCTTGAATAACTGCCCGTTCAGATAATAAGAATGAAGGGTGAGATATGGATACAGCACACTATCAGCACGCCCAATCGTCGTATGCCGATGAAACCATGGCCAGCGTTGATCACGCCTGGTTACGCATGGGTACAGCGGTCAGCCCCATGGTCATCAACGCAGTCATGACCTTTAAATCACCAGTAAAACATGCGCCGTTTCAACAACGAGTCATGGAACGATTTGTCAGCATTTCGCGTTTCCAGTGTCGAGCCGGTAGCGGCCTGGTTGGGGATCGCTGGCAACCCTGCGCGATTGACTCTGAATACCATTTCCCAATTTATTCCGACCATCTCGATACTGACGCCGAGTTACAGCATGTTGCAACACAATTTATCAATCAGCCACTGGATGATCAGCGTCCACTATGGCGCATGCTGTTAATTCCGGGATTTCAGCAGGGCTCTGCACTGGTACTGCGTATTCATCACGCTTACGCGGACGGCATGGCTCTGATGAAAATACTGCTGCAGTTAATGGATGAAGGCGAGATGATCCGTAAATTTGAGCAAAACCAGGCGTCAGCCTCTCCACCGCCCGCTAAAAATGGCTGGCTACAGAAGCTGCAACCCTTCTTGCCGGGCAACGGTCGATGGGCCGAAACCCTATCACTGGTTGAAGAATTAACCACTGAATTGCTTAAAATGGGCCTCAGCCCAGGAGAAGAGAACGTCTTTAAACAGCCTGGGCTGTGCGGCAAGAAACAACTTGTCTGGACACCCCCACTGAAACTGGATGAGGTGAAAGCCATTGCGAAAGCGCAATCGGCGAAGGTCAATGATGTACTGTTAAGCTCCGCAACTGGGGCATTCCGGCGCTACCTGAAATCCATCGATCAACTTACGTCGTGGTCTGAGCTACGGACCGTCGTACCGGTAGATCTTCGTTCAGCGTTAAAAACGCCCAGTTTGGGAAATTACTTTGGACTGGTGTTTTTATCGCTACCACTGAGCATTGAAGATCCCATTGAACGTGCGTCAGTACTGAAACAGCGAATGCAAGCGCTGAAAAGCAGCAAACAGGCGTGGCTGGTATTCCAGATCTTGCAGCTTTCGGGTTACTTACCGGATATCGCCGAAAAAGAACTGATCCGGTTGTTTTCCAGTAAAGCCTCTGCAGTGATGACCAATGTGCCAGGGCCCGCTTTTCCACTGCATTTTATTGGCAGTGAGTTGGACCAAATTCTATTCTGGGTGCCTCAGTCTGGTTCCATTGGCGTCGGCGTGAGCATTCTGACTTATAACAATCGGGTACAATTTGGCTTGATGACGGACCAACAACTGATTCAAACACCGCAATCCATCATCGAATGCTTTAATGATGAATTTGAAGCGCTACTGCTGGAAACCTTGATGACCTTAAACTGGCCGACCTAAAGCACTTTCAATAGGCGAACGAGATGGCGGTGTAAACGGCGGTCTATAGAGGCATTCAGATGCCCTCGCCCCCGGAGTCGTAAGGCATGGAAAGGTGGCTTACCCAATACCGATGGCATAACAATGGTGTCATGAGTGCTCCATATACCCACTGCCTTTTTGAAATGACCGGGCTGATGGTTTAAAACTGCCAACCAATCACTGCCTTTGGCCATCTCACGGCCATTGGCTGCGCCAAAGAATCCCGTGATATTGGCAAGTAGAGTGCCCTGATGCGGCGTATACAATGTGATGAGGTTGACGTTTCTCTGCAATCCATCCGGTAACCGGCGACACGCCAGTCCGCCCATGCTAAAGGCAATCAGAGTTATAGAGGCATCGCTGTTACGTGCCAGACAGTGCTCGATTTCGTTCTCCACCAACCGCGCAAACGTTTCTATCGATGCAAATGCGGCAGGCATTTCAACGGAGCTGAAGGATACGCCCGCTCGATGCAGTTGGCGGCCCAATTGAATCCAGAAACCATCGTTACACAGAAATCCATGCACAAAAATAACGTGCCGTTGCAAAACAGGCGGATGAGAATCCGGTACTTTTCGGGGTTTCGCCTGTGCCCAAAAATACAGATAACAAAATGCGACGAACTCACCCCACCAAAAGCGCAAAAACTGCTTTTTGGTGATCGTTGCAGATGCAAAGAAAACAGATACAGTGACCGCTATGATGCCAACGATGATCCCCCGTAACATGACCATGGTGATCAACGTCAATATCAGCACCATCATCATTGAGGTCTGTATTTGCCGGAACAGCGCAATAAGCACAACCGCTTCGATGATCTGCCAAGACCAGATTAACCGCCGGACACTGAACAGATCGTTCATATTACCTCCCTCACCATTTCGGCACTCAGTTAATGCTGAATGCCCGATCCAGCGCCGCTGCGTGAATGAACTCTCCTCCAAGAACATCGTCCAGGGACTTTCACGTAAGTTCAGACAGCTCGAATCGCATCAAACTACCAATGTACTCCTTTCATCAGCGTAGCAAACAGCAGCTGTGCCGGCGACGTTGGTGGCGACGCCTTAGGCGGCTCTCCCTCGTCTGATTTTCTGGACTGTTCAGGAAATAACCGGAATGCCGTATTCAGAATCTGACGTTGCACTGACGGTGATAGCGTATGCACTACATCGGCAAACTTGCCCAGCTTGGTGGTTAAACGTTCTGGCCGCTTTAAAATAGCCTCCACAACCAGTTCCGCGGACTCCTGCGGCGTCAGCGTTGGCACCTGATCGTACAGCGCCGTAGGGGCGATCATCGGCGTACGGACCAAAGGCATGTTGATGTTGGTAAAGTAGATCTTATGGTCTGCCATCTCTGCCGCGGCGCAACGCGAGAAGGCTTCCAACGCGGCTTTCGACGCCACATAGGCTGAAAAGCGAGGCGAATTACTGAGCACACCAATCGACGAAATGTTAATCACATGCCCCTCATGTCGACGTTCCATCAGCGGCAAGCTCTTCAAGGTAATGGCAACACTGGCGAGGTAATTCAGATTAATGGTGCGTTCAAAATCATGTAACCGATCAAGCGAATTCATAACAGAACGACGGATTGAGTGACCGGCATTGTTGATCAGGAAGTCCAGCCCGGAAAATTCCGTTTGAATCATATCGAACAGCCTGTTTCGATCCTCTTCTTGGGTTATATCTGCTTGAAAACTGTAGACTTTACCACCCGTCGCTTCTATTTCCACATGAGCCTGATGCAGTTGTTCCGGGTTACGGGCACAAATCAACACCGTCGCCCCGCTTTTCGCCAATCGGATAGCCGTAGCCTTGCCAATTCCAGAAGACCCTCCGGTAATCAGCACCACTTTATTGTGCAGACGCTGTTCCAGTGTTTTCTCGGCGAATAACTCTGGATCGAGATGCCGCTCCCAGTAATCCCAAAGCTGATTCACATAGTTCGTCAATGGCGGAACTGAAATGCCCGCGTCCTGCAACAACGCTTCGGCCTTGCGATTATCGTACTTTGTTGGCCAGTTCAAAAACTTAAAAAAGTCTCTAGGAATCCCTAGGCTATCGACAAACTCATTCACAATTTCCTGAACTCCCGGTGCCCCGAGCACCCCTTGCCGGACGATGGGCGGAAGGAACTCAAACATACGTGCGTTTATGCGCATTTCAAATTGCGGGGCATGTGCGGCTTTGGCGAACAAGTTAAGCAACTGACCAAACTTCCAATGCTCGGTATCGGTCAGATGAAAGGTCTGCCCATCTTGACCGGGTACAAATGCCAAGTGATTTACGGCGTCGACAACAAAATCGACCGGCACCAGGTTAAACCGGCCACCTTCTACCCCCAGCAGTGGGGTCCACGGCGGTAACGCGTTACGAATCGACTTCAAGACGTGGAACAGATAATACGGCCCGTCTACTTTGTCCATTTCCCCGGTTTTGGAGTCTCCGACCACAAACGATGGCCGGTAGATACGGAATGGCAAAGCGCTTTCTTCACGGACGATACGTTCAGATTCGTGCTTCGTTGAAAAATAGGGATGCTCCAGATTCACCGCCTCAGCGAACATGTCTTCACGGAACACGCCCGGATAGAAACCGGCTGCCGCAATCGAGCTCATCAGATGAAAGGTTTTAACCTGTAGCTGTTTTGCGAGGTTGGTGGCGTAACGAGTGCCCTGAACATTGACGGCGAGTTGCGATTCACGGTCTGCCTTGAGGTCGTAGATTGCACCCAAATGGAAAAAATCCGTTATTTGGCCGGTTAGCCTTTCGATGTCCGGTGCGGAAACGCCCAGCAATGGCTCTCGTAAATTACCTTCAATAAACGTCAGTTTTTCGGCAGATTGTGGGTCTGCCAAGATATCCTGAAACCGTTGCTCAGCTTTAATCAAAGACGTTGGCCGAACCAGGACGAAAACCTCATCCAAATCGGGCTGCTGTTGAATAAACTTTTTTACCAATCGGGCGCCGATAAAGCCCGTACCGCCGGTGACAAAAACCTTCATGTCTGTGTCCCCTTGTCTTTTTTTGTGCTCTCAGATTGTCATCGTGCCGAAAACACCGTTGTGACACAGATCAGTTCAAAATACATTCAACGGTGTTTAATGTTTCTACTACACCCTGATCATGGGCGACTTATGAGGCACTCTCAGAGATACCAACAAAAAATCCTGTTTCATTTAGAAAAGGTAAATAACGTGGCGCAGACGGTGGCCTTTAAGCAGTTGCAGCAATGGCAATCCCATCGGCTTCTGGCGACCCACGAAACCCTATACCAACAAGCCAGATTCCGCCCTGCCATGAACTTCTTTAAAGATGAGCTCTATTGCGCGGAACATTTTCACCGGCGCAACCGGCAGCTTATCCACGCGGTTCCGCTGATGTGCAATACAATGCCTGAATCGGTTTTAGAAATTGTGGCCAGTGCCGCTGAATTGCACAGTTTGAGTCTCGAGCTGGACACTACTTTGCTCTCTCACATCCCCAGCACAGAAGACATCAACAACCTCACCATGACGCAATGGATAAACGCGTATCGCTTATCCAACAACTCGCAACAGCGGGCACGTCAACTGGACTTGATTGAACTGCTCGGGAATGAGTTGGCGAAGGCGGTGACTAAGCCCATGGTCCGTTCCTTATTAACCTGGGCCAGACTGCCGGCAAAATTAGCTGGTTATGAAGACATACATCACTTTGTCTGCACGGGTTTCCGTGCATTCGAGCACCTGGAAAACCCCGATGACTTTCTGGTTCCGGTTTTAACCACCGAACGGGCTTTATCCCGCGAATGGTTTCAACCGGATACGGCCAGTTAATGAGACGCGCGTAAAATCGGGTACTTCAGGTAGAACACCTACGCTTCCGCCAACTCCCTCTTCGCAATTGTGTAATCCAATGCCTCCAGCGCGTCTGCCGGAGGATGGGCAACCGCTTCCTCGTACATAGCCACGGCTTGCTTTAACTGTTTTTTACCATAAAGCGCAATAATTCCGTCGGCGTATTCCGTTTTGGCACTAATTGAAAAGGGTGCCAATTTTACTGCCTTCTGGTAATGCTCAATGGCGTCATCCGCGGAAACCGCATAGGTTAATTTGGCCGCCAGCTTACCCAACTTACCGATAATTTCCGCCGCGTAAGTACCCTGAGCCGTATGGGCGTCAGCATGCTCTGGGGCTAAGCGCAAACACGCCGTCAGGGCGGTCTGTATTTTTCCGGCAATGCCTTCAGCCAGTGCTTTGGTCACTGAGATGAACTGGCCATATCGGCCAAGACTGTATGCAATTTGGTAGTGAGCATTAAACTGCGACGGATCATCTTTCACTATTTGTTCACCGATGTTCGCTATTTCTTTAAACGATGCCACTTTCTGATTTGCATCGGTTTCCAGGTAATGGGCGTAGGTCGCCAGTGCTTTTAGCCGCAAGGATTGTCCGTCAGGTATTGTATTGGCTACTTCCGCACAACGCAGGAATTCTCCATTGTGAAACAACAACCAGGCAGCCATTAATTGAGAAGCCTGCGGTAAGGGTTCGCAATCACCGGCATGTAGCCGAGACCAGAGTTCGATCAGGCGAGATTCTGTTAAGGGTGTAAAAAGCGCTTTAACCTCTTCTAAGTTGATTTGTGTC
Source organism: Reinekea sp. (assembly GCA_050293765.1). GTDB lineage: Bacteria > Pseudomonadota > Gammaproteobacteria > Pseudomonadales > Natronospirillaceae > Reinekea. The sequence continues at coordinate 36,151 of JBNKNI010000015.1, read as the reverse complement.
ATCATTTTTTCTCCGGTCAGCCGCGAATTAGTGTGTTTACTCTAAACCTGAGGATTACAGTAAATATGGAGCTAAATCAATTGGCTCGTCATTTGGAGGAAAGGTCATGAGCAAATTAACACAATCAAAACTCAATACTGCGACTCAAACCACCATGGACACCGCAAGGCAAATGTGGATGGCCGGACTGGGCGCGTTTGTTAAAACCGGTCAGGAAGGTGGACGTCTGTTTTCATCTTTGGTCGAAGAAGGTGAAAAATTTCAGGATAAAGTTTCAACCAAGACCACGAATCAGGTTAACGACACGGTAGATTCCGTGATGAACCGCGCATCAGGTCAGTGGGACAAACTGGAAGCGATTCTGGAAGATCGCGTTATTAAGGTACTGGATAAACTGGGTGTACCAACCAAAGATGATGTCGCAGAGTTGATTGAAAAAATTGATGCACTGCAGGCCGCGGTTGATAATTCTGCGAAGAAACCCGCTGTAAAAGCCAAAAAGACAGACACAGAAACCACCGCCTGATTCCGATGTTCAGGCAATGGAGGTGAGTTATGGGTGTACGACCGCTGACCGACTCTAAGACCATCGCCCTCGCCCTTGCGGGCGGTGGTCCCATGGGAGGACTTTACGAACTGGGTGCGTTACTGGCATTACAGCAGGCGCTGCCCGAACTGAAACAGCATGAACTGCCGATGTATGTTGGCGTCAGTGCGGGTTCTGTCATCGCTGCCTCGTTGGCAAATCGATTCAGCATAGAAGAAATTGCCAGTAACCTGTTGCGTCCCGACGAAGTTGAACACCCAATTCACCCCTCTCTATTCTATACCCCTGCATGGCAGGAGTATTTGAACAGACTGGCCAGAATGCCCGGTCTGGCTTGGAACGCCATTTACGATTACGTCAAGCAACCGCAGGATGAGTCGTTGCTGGAAAGCTTCACCCGTATGAAACAGGTTTTACCCGCCGGCTTTTTCAACAACGGGCCTATCGAAAAATATTTGCGGCATCTGTTTGAAGATATTGGCGTCAGCAACGACTTCCGCGAGCTAGACCCGTTACTGATGATTGTCGCGGCTGACCTCGATTGCGGCCGTTCGGTTGTTTTCGGTCAACCCGGCTGGGACGATGTGCCCATATCGAAAGCGGTTCAGGCATCCACCTGCGTCCCGGGTCTTTATGTACCAGTTGAAATTCATAACCACTATTTCATAGATGGCATTCTATACAAAACGGTACATGCATCCGCTGCGTTGGATGCGGGCGCGGACATGGTGATCTGCGTTAACCCGATCGTCCCCTATTGCAATAAAAAGTTTTCCACCGATGCTCCCGCAGCAACATCAATCATCAATGAAGGCACGACCGGCATTATCAGTCAGGCGGTCAGGGCCATGGTACATTCTCGCTCCGTTACCGGATTCCGGCAGTATGAACGGGACTTTGCCGACAAAGACATCCTGCTTTTCGAACCTAAAACCGACGACGCCGACTGGTTTTTCGCCAACGAATTCAGCTTCAAAAATCGAGTGCAATTGGTTGATAAATCGTACCGGGCAACACTGGTGGAATTACGCGAACGCCAAATAACGTTGAATAAAACGTTAGAAAACTATGGTTTGGTGCTGTTGGATCAGAACCTGCTACCCAATGACCATATTATTAATAAAGCAAAGCAACGGAATCGGCGATTGAGCCCACATATGGCGAAGCTTCGCAAAACTCTGAATAATCTGGAAAGAGATGTGGCATCCCACTGAGAAACGGCTGAACAGCGACCATCAAGCTAAACAGTGTCTGAGATAGCCTGTATTTGGAGTATGCGTGAAATAAGATAAGCACAGCGCGCAGCTATGACTGCCAAGACAAGGCGGATTGAACGTCAATGTGCAGCGATCTGTTACCTTATTTTGCACATGGACCTGAAAACAAAGGGATTGGCAGATTTTACTCATTAGTTTTCGCAACGATACGCGCCTAGCCAACTACGCCAGGCCGCTTGATCAGTTGTTCTACGCGGATCTGTTCAGCAGCCTTCATGTAAGGTAACAACAAACCCAAGATCTGTTGCAATGCGCCAGTAAAAGGCGATTGGTCTTGTGTTGCCGTATGACGATGCATTTCATGAAAATCTTGCCAGAATATCGCGATAAAGGTGACTTGCTGAGCAATCCTGACCAGGTCCAACTCTGTCGCGACCAATTCATCCCGATGTTTTAAAGACTGAAAAATCGACAGTTGCTTTTGCTCTACCTGTTTCATCAGTTGATGATAATAGGGTCGGATATGGTGATTACTGTATTGCAGATAACTCTGGTCATGGAACAAGAACTGATAATGTCCGACATAATCAAACCAGTCATGCCACCAAAGTGCCCAATGTTCAAGTTCACAATCCTCTTCAACAATACTCAACAACGGTATGAGCTCTGCGTTGAAGCGCTTAAAAAGCGCCAAGATAATTTCATCTTTGTTTTTAAAATGATAATAAAGATTGCCCACACTCAGTTCCGCCTGGTCGGCAATCGCATTCGTTGTCACTTTTGCCGCGCCTTGCTCATTCAATAGAATCAAGGAGGCCTCAAGTATTCGATCTACCGTTTTCATATCCATTACCACCGGTATGTTTGAATCATGGTTACACGCGACTGGCGATCAAATATTGACCTTTATCAAAACCCCACGACAGATCAGTTCTATTCTGTAGACACACCTGAAAGGAGTGCCGTCATGGACACATCACTACCGAAAAAAATCTGGTTGGCTGGTTTGGGTGCCATTGCACGTGCTGAACGCGAAGGCGACGTTTGGCTGGAAGAGCTGATGGCAGAAGGCGAAATATTTGAAAGGGAAAAAAAAGACGATATTGACAATGCCTTGCAGGAAATGACCAATAAGGTAAAAGGGTCACGGAATCGCGTGAAGCAACGATTTGACTCAATAGAATCGACCTTCGAGACGAAAGTCTCCAAACTGTTGCATAAGGTTGGACTCGCCTCAGCAGATGAGCTGGGTGAACTGCAATCCAGGCTAGAGGCGCTGGAAAAGCAGCTGACAGCTGCGAAAAGCGCGAACGCCAGTGCCCCCAGAAAAGCCACTGCAACTAAGGCAACGTCGAAACCGAAAACGACCGCAACAGCCAGGTCAACCAAGTCACCAAAAACAACCAAGGCAAAAAAAGCCTCTCCCTAAGCCACAAGGAATTATTGAGTTCACTGATCCTCAAAAAACGTGGTTGTGTCTGCCGCGAAAATTCCTAACCTGCCCTTTACCCGGGGCGGGTTCACCCTCTCCTTACCCACCATCGCTTTCGCATAACGTCTTGTTTTACGGCCCCTTTTTCCAAATGACCTTCACTTTTTCCGGGAACGGCCGTTACACTGGTGAGACACGCACATTTGGCCTTATGCTGTTTCGTGCCTAAACTTTAGCCGAGCATTGAGAAATCTGATTTATGAACGCAAACACGACATTGTTTACCGTAATTGGTATTGCCGTATTGGCGATCATGATTATTGGTATGCTTGTCTCACAAAGTCGGCATAAGGCGTTGGAAGCGCGGAACAATCAGATAAAAATGCTCATGCTTCAGCAAAGAAGACTGCAAAATTTGCTGAGAACCCTGCCAAATAGCTATCTTTCGCCGGAATTAAGAGATTTTTTATACCAAGCACTTTTACAAAACCTGAAAAGCCACATGTCACTGGTTCCAGACAAAAACGACCTGCTAAAAGAAGATTATCGTCAAATTGCAGAGGAACGGGAACGAGTAAAAATGAATCCACCTCCCGCCACAAACGAGTTTATCAGCGCAGATCAGGCCAGTATTTATAGGGGATTGCTAAAATCCCTGAACGAGTTTATCCGCCGCAATTACGAAACCGGTCGACTCAAGAAAGACCATGCTGAAAAGATGATCAAACAGGTACAGATTAAGCTCATTGAAACCGCGGTGGATTTTTTCCTGCTGACGGGCAAAGAATTCAAAGCGCAAGGGAAATTCCGACAAACCCGCAATGCCTACCAGAAAGCGCTCGATACCATCGAAAATTCAGCCTATGCAAATGAGTTCAAGCAAGAAGTCGTGAAAGTTCGGGCCTTATTGAACAAAGCAATTGAAGACTGGCGCAGCAGCCGCGAGGCTGACAGCGCCAAAGCATCACAGAAATTGGCCGGTGAGATGGAATCGCTTGTAGACGATCAGGACAGCTGGAAGAAAAAGCAGACCTATGAATAAGTCGTACCGGCGTTTATAACGTTTTTACTGACGTTCGTTACGCGGTTGTAATGAAAACTGCAGCGGTGCGGACAACTCCATATCAACCGATTGCTGACCTTTTACCGTCCAGCTTAGACACGCTGGCGTGACACAAGAACCAAACGCGGTAATGGTCCCTTCCGGCGTAGCTTCCAATACCTCTTGCTTTGGACCAACGCAAATCATTTTGCCCGGCGCATACTGCACCTTACCTTCGTCCAGAGTGACGGTTACGGACCATAGACACTGGGACAGTACATCAAGATCACCAGTGGCCTGCGCGGAAACCGCGGGTTTCAATGCAACCACGGCAGTCTCGATAATGGTCTGTTCAAACAATGAGGTGGCAGTTAGCAAAGGACTGTTAACCGTATAGAGAGGATCTGCAAGACTGGCCGAAGATAAAGCGGAAATAGACAGTGTTAACACCAGGGTCTTGTTCAGTAAACGCATCTAAGGCGACTCCTAATAGGGGTATTTATAATATTCGAATAGTTTAACAGATTGGTTAGCGACAATTATACATTTTGTCGGTTCACTGTGGGCGCAATTATCAGAATTCACGCCCCGTTGGTCTTTTCAATACACAGGTGGAACTGTATTCTATTTCCAGATTCGACAGGTTAGCCGACTTTATGAACATACGTTTCTTAATTTTTCTGATCATCTTTGCTGTCATCATCGTTGCCTTAGTTATTTTTGAGCTTGGTCGGCCCAATCCATGGGACTCTGACGTTTTCTTTGGTCAAATGGGCGTAAAACCGATACATGTCATACAGATGTATCCGCAGACAACCTAAACTGAATACAGAAGCCGCTCCGAAGAGGATGTACAGCACCGCTCTCGGGCATCGGCCCTGAAAAACCGGCACAGACCGGTAAATGAAAGAACTGCCGAACGCTGCAGTTAAATAACAAAGACAACGAAACTAGACAATAAGGATTCAACATGTCCGGAATACTCTCAATGATTCTGGCCGGTGGTGAAGGTACACGATTGGCGCCCCTTACATCTGTGAGGGCAAAACCAGCCGTTCCCTTCGGAGGTAACTACCGGATTATCGACTTTGTACTTAACAACTTTGTTAACTCAGACTTACTGCAAATTTTTGTTCTTACCCAATTCAAATCCCACTCTCTCAATAAACACATGAGCCGTCGCTGGCAAATCACTGGTTTGACTAACCGCTTTATAGATACGATCCCGGCGCAAATGCAGATGGGCAAACATTGGTATCAGGGCACCGCCGATGCGATTTACCAGAACATCTCGCTGGTAGAAGGCTTGGATCCAGAATTTGTCTGCGTCTTTGGCGGCGACCACATTTACAAGATGGATGTGCGGCAGATGATCGATTTTCACCGCAGCCACGATAACGCCAAGCTCACTGTTGCGGCAATTCCAGTACCAGTGGATCAAGCCGACCAATTCGGCGTCATCGAAATCGACGAAAATTACAAAATGATCGGCTTTCAGGAGAAACCTAAGAAGAATGTAAAAACCATTCCGGGCCGCCCTGACTATGTTTTGGCGTCAATGGGTAACTACGTATTTACCGCAGGCACACTGGTTGATTGTCTGAAATCCGATGCTGAAGAGCGCGACTCGTTACACGATTTCGGCCATAACATTATTCCCACTCTGGTGCCTACCGGAGACGTGTACGTTTACGACTTTTCCACCAATGCCATTCGTGGCGAACCCGAAGGTACCAACGGCTACTGGCGCGATGTCGGTACGATAGACTCGCTCTACGAAGCGAACATGGACCTGTTGGAAATCATTCCACCCATCGATCTGTACAACCGCCATTGGCCAATGCGCAGTTATCACCCTGCCGTGCCACCGGCGAAGTTTGTTCATGATCAGGAGAATCGCAAAGGCCAGGCCATCGGGTCCATTGTGTCGGCAGGCTCGATCGTCTCCGGCAGTGGCGTTTACCACTCTATACTTGGCTACAACAGCCATATCCACAGTCATGCACACATTGAAAACAGTGTCTTACTGGGCAACATCGACGTCGGCCGCGGCTGTCAGATTCACAAAGCCATTATCGATAAAGACGTTGTTATCGCACCAGGTACCATTATTGGCGCGAACCCAGAGCATGATAAAGAACGCTTCCACGTATCGCCCAATGGCATCGTCGTCATTCCAAAAGGGGCTCGCGTCGGGTTTGATTGAGTAATTACATGAAAATTTTGTTTATTGCCTCTGAAGTTGAAGGCTTTGTAAAAACCGGGGGGCTGGCTGACGTTGCCTATGCTTTGCCTAAAGCCCTGCACGCCCTGGGTCACGATGTTCGCATCGTGATGCCAGCCTATCAAATAATCCGTGATATTTGGCAACAGTGGCCATTCACCGAACTTGAAAGCCAGATCAGCTACTATAACCGAGAGACCGTGCAAGCCCATTATGGGCAACACGAAGACCTCACGGTCATTGCCATGAGCCATGAAAAGAGCTTCGCACGCAACGGCCTGTACGATGATGGTCAGTATGCTTACGACGACAACGCTTACCGATACGCGGTTCTCAGTAAAGCGTCTCTTGACTGGTGCAAAGTTGAGAACTGGCAACCTGACATCGTTCATGCCAACGACTGGCAGTCGGCCCTCGCCTGTTTTTACGTCTCAGAACACTTCGCCAACGATGATTTTTTTGCTAATACGCGTACCGTGCTGTCAATCCATAACGGTGCATATCAAATGCATTGCGATAAACGATGGTTGGCCGAAGTTGGGATTGATGAACGATTCTATAACCCGCATGATTTTGAGGATGGCAACGGCCTCAATATTTTAAAAGGGTCATTGGGCTTTGCCGATGGTGTTACCACCGTCAGCCCTGGCTATGCATCTGAATTGATCACGCCAATGGGCGGTCATGGGCTGGACTTTAAATACCGCGCACTGACCAAACCGCTTACTGGAATCCTGAATGGATGTGATTACGACCAATGGAATCCGGAAACCGATCCATGGATTATCAAACAATTCGCTGCGGCCGATGACGCGGGAAAAGCACAGTGCAAACGTGCTCTGCAGAAAGAATTACAGCTCGATATTGATCCTAACGTCCCATTGCTGGGCAGCATATGTCGGCTGGTGGATCAAAAAGGTATTCACCTGCTGGTTCCCGTGATTCTGGAACTGATGAAGCATCACGATTGCCAGATTGCAATGCTCGGTTCCGGTGATCAGACCATGGCAAACCAACTGCTCTTCATACAACGACAGTATCCACATCGTTTCCATTTTGTGAACGGTTATGACGTTGGACTATCGCATCGTATTGAAGCCGGAATAGATGCCTTCTTGATGCCTTCCGTTTTTGAACCCTGTGGTCTCAATCAAATCTACAGTCTGCGGTACGGTACTATTCCATTAGTCCGTGAAGTCGGCGGCCTGCAGGATACTGTTTGTCGCTTGAGTCAATCACAACGTAACCTGAAGTCAGCTACAGGCTTTATGTTCTCGGAATTGAGTGAAGAAGCATTACTGACAGAGACGTTGCGAATGCTCGATGTGTATAAAAACAAACATACACAATGGCGGGCCATGCAACGTAACGGGATGGCAAAACGCTTCAGTTGGAAAAAATCGGCGATCCAATATCAGGAGTTTTATCGCGACTTGCTGAAATCCCCAAAAACGCATCACGCGTTGAATACACGGATTACCGGTCAAGACTGAACAGAAAGACTCCAAAAAAGCCAACTGAGCAATCAGTTGGCTTTTTTAGTGCCAGCAACCTACTCTGGTTGCGTTTCTTTAAAGCCAAACCACGTAACGACAAGTGCCAGCAGAGTCCACCCTGCCGCCTGCAAATAGACCAGACCAGATCCATTCCATAAGTACCCCGCCAACAGGTTGCCGCAAAACAAGCCAAGCCCGGTGCCCAGAGCAACATATAGACCCTGACCGAAACTTGCCCGTGACTCTGGAAACAGATGGGCAATTCGATGCACCGCAACAGAGTGCACCAGACCAAAGGTCAACGCATGTAGTGATTGCGTGAACAACACGACCCCAAAAATTTCGGGAAACCGGTACAGCAGTAACCAGCGAACGATCGTAAATAGCAGCGCAAAGCTCATTAGAATTCGCTCAGAAAAATGCGAGAACAGACGCGCCACGTAGAAGAAAATCAGTATCTCGCACAGGGCGCCAAAACTGATAAGAAATCCATTAATGGAAGCGGAAAATCCTTGAGCCCGCAGATAAATATCAAAAAAAGTATTATAAGGTGCCATGCCAAACTGCCAGAACAAGACTACCAGCAATAATACGATCACCTGCCCCCACTGCACCGTAAACGCATCTTCTGTTCGCGGTTCAGCGTTCGCCTCCGGCTTTTCTTTGGCATGAGGTCGCTCAGGAATAATGTAGGTTGATGCAAACATCAGCAGCGTTACCACGGTACCGGCTATCGGTAAAATCGCCACCGGGTATATATCCAGAAGCTGCCCCATAACCCAGACGATAACAACAAACCCCAATGATCCCCATAGGCGAATCTGTCCATAGCGTTTTCTTTCTGTGCCCAATATGGCGAGTGTCACCGATTCCATCTGCGGCAACACAGCGGATAAAAACACCCCGAACAAACCAAAGATCAACAGATATTGCCAAAAGCCTTCTGCGAACAGCGAGAGTAAATAAAACAGGCCAATGGCGAGGAAACCAAAGCGAATAAACACAAGTCGGCGGCCGGTCTTATCCGCCAGATAACTGAACAAGAAGGGGGCAAACAGGTTAACCCCATTCACCACGGCCAAAATGACGCTGGTTTCTTGCTCGGTAAGCCCATTCTCGGTTAAAAACCGCGCAACAAAAGGCATGAAAATGCCGAACAAGGCAAAAAAAAGCAAATACATCGGCGATATACGCCAGGAAATCTGCGAAAAACGGAGGTTCGTGGTGTTCACTCAAGATCCTTATTGGTTTTGACACGTGCTCGCAAGGCTTTCTTCCGCTCGCGACGCATCTTAAAAAACTGGCTCATCTTTGCGGCGCATTCGTCTGCAAGTACGCCGCCAGAGATGGCAAACTGATGATTAAAATGAGACTGAGTTGCAATGTCCACCGCGGAACAAATAGCGCCCGCTTTAGGCTCTTCAGCACCAAACACTAAAGTGTTAATTCGACTGTGCACCAGCAAACCAGTACACATCGAACAAGGCTCAATCGTGACGTAAAGCGAGCACCCAACCAAACGATAATTGCCGATATATTTAGCAGCCGCTCGTATCGCCACCATTTCCGCATGTGCGCTAGGGTCAAGTCCGGTTATGGTTTGGTTGAACCCTTCCCCGATAATCTTGCCGTCCTGAACAACAACGGCACCTATGGGCACTTCACCCTGTTCAGAGGCAACATCGGCGAGCTCTAACGCGCGCCGCATAAATATTTCGTGCTGATCAGTCGCCGTAGGATTCAAATTTACTCTCGAAACATCTGGTTTAAAAGGATACACGCATGACGATAACTTCGTGCAGTTACGTATGTTTTTAACTCTGCCGCACGAATACAAGGCCATTTTAAATCAGCACGATACAGGGTACCAATAAATAAAAAGCCGGCGATGCATTTTGTGCAACGCCAGCTTCTGTTATGTCAGTCAACTTATCTTAATGCTTATGAACCGCGATTTATTCCCACTCAATAGTGGCCGGTGGTTTACCCGAAATATCATAAACCACACGGGAAACACCCTTGATCTCGTTAATAATTCGGTTGCTGACTTTACCCAGTAATTCGTATGGCAAATGCGCCCAACGCGCTGTCATGAAATCAATGGTTTCCACAGCGCGAATAGCGATAACCCACTCGTATCGGCGACCATCTCCGACAACGCCGACAGATTTAACCGGCAGAAACACTGCGAAAGCTTGCGAAGTTTTATGGTACCAGTCAGCATTGTGCAGCTCTTCCATAAAGATCGCATCGGCTTCCCGCAGGATGTCGGCGTATTCTTTCTTTACTTCGCCAAGAATACGAACGCCCAAACCTGGGCCAGGGAACGGGTGGCGATAAACCATATTATATGGCAGACCCAATTCCAGGCCTATCTTCCGCACTTCGTCTTTAAATAACTCACGTAATGGCTCTACCAATTCCATCTTCATGTCATCGGGTAGTCCGCCCACATTATGATGTGACTTGATCACGTGAGCTTTGCCAGTTTTCGACGCGGCTGATTCAATCACATCCGGATAAATAGTCCCCTGTGCAAGGAAATCAACGTCCTGAATTTTATGCGCTTCTTCATCAAAGACATGGATAAACTCACGACCAATAATCTTTCGCTTTGCCTCTGGGTCGGCTTCACCCTCAAGGGCATTTAAGAATCGTTCTTCAGCGTTGGCGCGAACCACGTTCACGCCCATGTTGTCGGCGAACATCTTCATAACCTGGTCACCTTCGTCTTTACGGAGCAATCCGTTATCAACGAACACACAGGTTAACTGATCGCCAATCGCGCGGTGCAATAATGCAGCCACGACGGATGAGTCGACACCACCTGATAAACCTAACAGAACACGTCGATCCCCTACTTGGTTTCGAACACGTTCGATTTGATCTTCAATGATGTTTTCAGCGGTCCATAACGCATCGCAATCCGCCATGGTTCGGATAAACCGTTCAAGGATTTCCGCCCCTTTTAACGTATGAGTAACTTCTGGGTGAAACTGAATGCCGTAGTATTTTTTGGCGTTATTCGCCATAGCGGCAATCGGGCAACTCGGGGTTGATGCCATCAGTTCAAAACCTTCCGGCAACTGGCTGACTTTGTCACCATGACTCATCCACACGTCGAGAATGTCGCCGGCGGCAGATTGACGATCAAACAAACCATGCAACAACTGCCCGTCACCTTCAACTTTGACTTCGGCGTAACCAAATTCCTGTTCTTTTGACGATGAAACCTTACCACCAAATTGTTCCGCCATGGTTTGCATGCCATAACAGATCCCCAGCACGGGGACGCCCAGATCAAACACCATTTGAGGCGCTCTGGGGCTATTCGCTTCCGTAACGGATTCTGGTCCGCCTGACAAAATGATGCCTTTCGGCGCAAAGGCTTTAATCTCGTCATCGGCCATGTCGTAAGCATAGATTTCACAGAACACGCCAAGCTCACGAACGCGGCGGGCAATAAGCTGAGTATATTGAGACCCGAAATCGAGAATCAGAATTTTATGGGAATGGATATTTACATGGGACATTTTATAAACTCTGTTGAATTAAGGTGGCGGCGACTCATTTAAAATGAGACGCCGGCTTTTTAATTGATCGATTGTCGGTGATCAGCTTACCCGATAGTTTGGCGCTTCTTTGGTAATCTGCACGTCATGTACGTGAGATTCCTTCATACCGGCACCAGTAATCTGCACAAATTCGGGTTTAACCCGCATTTCTTCGATGGTTTTGCAGCCAGTGTAGCCCATGGCTGCACGCAAACCGCCCATAAGCTGGTGTATGACGGCGGACATCGGACCTTTCACCGCGATGCGTCCCTCAATACCTTCTGGCACGAGTTTCTCTACACCGCTCTCTACCGTTTGGAAGTAACGATCACTCGATCCCTGAGACTGTGCCATAGCGCCCAGAGAGCCCATTCCACGGTAGCTCTTATAAGCACGACCCTGAAATAACTCAATTTCACCTGGAGATTCGTCGGTACCCGCAAACATGCTACCGGCCATAATGACGGACGCTCCGGCAACAATTGCTTTTGCAACGTCTCCGGAAAAACGAATGCCACCGTCTGCTATGAGTGGAATACCATAGCTTTTCAACGCTTCTGCAACATCGGCGACCGCTGTAATTTGTGGCACACCGACACCAGCGACGATGCGGGTTGTGCAGATTGAACCCGGGCCAATCCCAACCTTAACACCATCGGCACCGGCTTCTGCCAATGCAATCGCGGCTGCTGCTGTGGCTATGTTGCCACCGATGACATCGACTTGAGGAAAGTTTTCTTTTACCCAACGAACGCGGTCTATCACACCCTTACTGTGACCATGCGCGGTATCCACGATAATCACGTCGACTCCAGCGTTAACCAATGCTTCAACCCGATCAGGCGTGTCAGCACCAGTGCCGACCGCGGCACCCACTCTCAATCGCCCTTCGGCGTCTTTCGACGCATTCGGGTAGGACTTAGCTTTATTGATATCCTTGACCGTCATCATACCGGTCAGTTTGAAATCTTTGTTAACCACCAGTACTTTTTCAATACGATGCTCATGCAACAGCTCACGAACGCGTTCCTGACTTTCGCCTTCCAAGACTGTTACCAGTTTGTCTTTACCCGTCATGATGTTGGCGATTTTCGCATCAAGATTTTTTTCAAAACGCACATCCCGGCTGGTGACAATGCCGACCAACTCATCACCATCTAACACTGGTACGCCGGAGATATTGTGTTCCGTGGTCAGGTTCAGCAGTTCGTTAACCGTTGCATCAGCGCTAATGGTAATGGGATCTCGCACAACGCCTGACTCGAACTTTTTGACTTTGCGAACTTCCCGAGCCTGTTCCTGCACCGTCATGTTCTTATGAATAATCCCGATACCGCCTTCCTGTGCCATGGCAATTGCCAGTCGGGCTTCGGTGACCGTGTCCATCGCTGCAGAAACCAGGGGGATGTTGATTTCAATATTTCGGCTGATGTGTGTTTTCAGAGAGACTTCTTTCGGCAGAACTTCAGAGTGGCCCGGTACGAGCAACACGTCATCGAAAGTCAGGGCAGTTTGAGCGATGCGCAACATAGTCTGTTTCCTTCATGGTGGCGTGGAAATAGGATTCTGATGAGTCAGCATAGATCAGCACCAGGATCGAGTTGCGGCGGCATTATAACCAGATTTGCTAAATAGCAAAGCTTTATGGCAAAATCGCTTTTTCCTATACATTGCCTTTTTGCGGGTCGTATAAAAGCCCATTCTGCCGGCCAAAATAGAATAATGCTGCCCAATCAACCGAATTCCCCGCTGAGCGTGTCGCAACTGAACCGCCAGGTAAAACAACTGCTTGAAACCCAATACCCGGCGATTCCCGTTCAGGGCGAAATCTCAACACTAAGCAAGCCCGCCTCTGGCCATCTGTACTTCACCCTGAAAGACCAAAATGCTCAAATCCGTTGTGCTATGTTCAAAGGGTCATTAATGGGTAACCGTTATCGACCCAAACAGGGGGAGGAAGTCATCGCCTATGGCCGTTTGAGCCTTTACGAGGGCCGTGGTGACTATCAGCTTATTGTCAGTTCAATGCAGCCGGTTGGTGAAGGTGCGTTGCAAACAGCCTTCTTCCAAATGCGCGATCGATTGGCAGCGGAAGGCCTGTTCGAGCCCCATCATAAACAACCACTCCCGCAAACCATTCGCACCGTTGGCGTTGTAACATCGAGCACTGGTGCGGCGTTTCACGATATTTTAACAGTGTTAAAGCGCCGATTTCCGGCTATTAACGTCATTCTCTATCCGTCACAGGTACAGGGAAATGAAGCAACTGCAACAATCGTTGATGCGATAAACATGGCAAATCAACGTAACGAAGTAGATGTTCTTATTGTCGGCCGAGGCGGTGGTTCACTTGAAGACCTATGGTGCTTTAACACCGAACCCGTTGCGCGTGCCATTTTTCAATCTCGTTTACCTGTGATTTCGGCAGTCGGACATGAAGTTGACGTATCGATAGCGGACTTTGTTGCCGACGTACGAGCGGCAACCCCTTCTCAGGCCGCGGAACTGGTCAGTCCCGACCAATTTGAACTTATGCAGATGCTGGATCAAAAAGCAGTGCAGCTGTATAAGGCCTGGTTGAATCGATGGCAACAGGCAGACGCGACTCTCAGTAATCTCCGTAAGCGGTTGAAAAATCCGGCTGAACAGGTAACGGCCTGGAAAGTAACATTTTCAAACTTGCAGCAACGTTTGCAAAAAGCCATTCAGCAACCGTTGAACAATCAAAAAAATCAGCTGAACCACCTGACGCATCGGTTAAACCGCGTTAATCCGCAGACGCTCATTCACCAGGACAGACAATCCGTCCTTCATCTTGAAATGCGACTGCAAAAAGCCATGACGTTATCGATCTCTCCGAAACGCAGCCAGTTTCAAAAATTGGTCGCCACGCTGCAAGTGCTCTCCCCCTTATCAACGCTGGAGCGTGGATACTCGATCACCCGTGATCAGAAATCCAAAGTCATTCAAAGTATCGACCAAGTTAAAGCAGGAGATGAATTAACTTCTCTTTTGAAGGACGGCCAGATAACGTCCATTGTGACTAAAACACAACGCTGACTCACCCCGAACGCTAAAAGCTCAAAGAACTTTCACAAGGGTTTGTTAACGCATCCAGACACACCTGTGATTCAACCAGCTCAATATCAATCAGGTAATACAGAGAGGACCAACCCCAGGGCTCTCGTCCGAGATTGTGAAAGAGCAGTCCGGTCATAATATCGTCCGCACTGTAGTACAGATGATGCTCGGCAAAATACTGAGCAGTCTTTCCTTCAATACCGTCTTCAAGCAGCCGACGAAGGTTACCAATACCACTGTGATACGACTGCACAAGCATCAATCCAAACAAGCGCTCGCGTTTCTGTTCTGGCAGATGACCGAACCGCTGATTAAACGGTTCATTCAGATTCCGCCGATTAACGACATACAAGCGCACTGCGCAATCAACCTGCGCCATTCGGTGTTTATAAAACTTCCGTTCGATACCACAATCAGACAACGCCTGCGGCGTAAGTTGCAGTATTCCGACAGCATCATCTCGCGAATGGGCTTCCTTGGCACCGCCACTTTCAATCAACAGTTGAGACAAAAATAAATTGAAAGAAAAATCGGTAATGGGCTGGCGTAAATCTCGTTGACGTTGTTGCCAGACCAACTTAACAACCTCATAAAGTGATACTGGTTTTTGCTGGGTACCCGCGACCATCCCATCCCAGGTTCCCCACAATTTGGAATCTTGCGCGCGACCAAACAAGACATCCAGCGAACCAGCCACATTTACGTGCGGTTGCCGACAGGAAAAAGCAAATGGGTAACCCATAGTTCCATCTGTACCGGGAAGCCAATGTTCGATATCGCCACGCGCAAACAGGCGCTGGCGAACATCATTCAGCGACTGTTGTGTTTTAGCGGGATCCGGGCTGTCGTTTTGCCATGATAAAAACTGGCCTCGGCGATCGAACAAAATATGCCGGCTTTCCTGCTCGCAGTAACCCCGATTAAACAGCACCCAGGAACGGATCGTTTGCAGATTCTCAGTCATGCCCAAGCTGATGTTGTATGGCGTTTGTCGAATGATCTGCTGCCATTCTTGAATATCATCGGCAAACACAAAGCAGGGTATGACAAGAAAGCTCCAAAAAAGATATTTCTTCACACTAATCCAACGTTTTCTTTCATGTCGATGCATTCTAAACATTCAGATCCGCAGCACCTTTTAGGTGAAATAAAAAATGATCAAGGCAATTACGCTACACTTTAATTACCATACGATAAACCCTATTCTATTGAAAAGACTCCTTACACTGCGCACAGCAGAATGCTTGAAGAACAATGACAAGGCGGAAATATGATTACCACCAACGCGACCGACTTCGGACCTCTGCAGATTTTGATCGGAAGTTGGCACGGCCAGATGGGCACAGATATTGCGCCCGATCCCGACGGCACCGAAACCAATCGCTTTCGTGAAAGATTAACGTTTAATCCGGTAAGACCGTTTAGTAATGCCGAAGAACAAAACCTGTTTAGTGTTCAATACCATCAGGTTATCTACCGCATTAACGACAATAAACAGATCCATGATCAATGTGGATATTGGAGTTGGGATGCGCAAACTGACACCTTGATGCATTCTTTTTCCATCCCAAGAGGATTGAGCGTTGTGGCTGGAGGACAGGTGAAGAAAGACGAAAAAGCCCGATTCACCTACCAGGTTGCGGCCTCGGCAGATTCCGACCAGTGGTGCATTTCCCAATCACCCTTTTTGGCTAAAAAAGCCAAGACCCTCAAGTTTGAACAAATCATGACCGTCGCCGGAAGCGAACTGAACTACCAGCAATCCGTTCTGGTCGACATTTACGGACGGCAGTTTGAACACACGGATGAAAGCACGCTCATCCGGGTCACTTAATCGAACTGTCATTTCAAAAAAAAAGCCAGCAAACGCAATGTTTGCTGGCTTACATAGTCGTTGAGAAACCGGCGAATATTAAGACTTATCGCCAGCTCCTATCACATTGAACTTATTCATAACTCCAGTTCAGTGTTACACCTGAAAATGCTGTGTAGGCACGAATTCCAATGTACCAGGTGTCCGCACCTGGAGAACTGAACGAACAGCTTTCTTCATTGCCATTTTTATATGGACGGCAGTTGTAACTGCTGGTTGTTGGCTGAGCACCTTTACGAACATATAAGTCTGCGTCACCACTACCACCAGTTATGCTGACTTCCAATGAACCAGTACCCGCTGGAACTTGAACAGGGAAATACAACCAATCTCGACGAGCAGCTGACAGGTTTGTCTCCGTTCCAGAATCACCACCAGGAGTGCTGACATCGTAGCTCGCTGTTAATGACGTATTGCTGTAGCTAGAGTAACCGCGCAGCATGACGTAGTAAGTACCCGCCTGAGCATTGAAACTGCAGTTTTCAGTATTGCCACCCACATAAGGCCGGCAATCATAGCTGCTGGTCGTCGGTGCGCTGCCGAACTTCACATACATGTCGGCATCGCCACTACCACCGACCATGGCGAAATTGACGGTCGTCGCATCACCCGGTACGTCGAAAGTAAAGCGTGTTTCACTACCCTGTGAACCACTCAAACCAGACACCGTAACGCCATTCTGCAATTCCGTATCACCGGTTCCACCACCGCAAGACGCCGTTGAAACGCCAACCGTGTTGAATGCAGCGACGACATCGGCCACTGAATAATTCAGATCTGTAGCAGCACTTACCGCACCACAGGCACCGCTGACGAAGTTAGACGATTGAGTCCAGTAGGTTTGGTTGGCCAACACAAAAACGTCAAACGCTTTGCGCGTGTCCCAACCAGACGTAGTAGCAATCAAATAAAACGCACGGTTAAATACACCAGAACTGTAGTGCACATCCATACCGTTGTAGTAATCGGCCGCATTTCCAATGGACTTGCCATCTTTAGTAGGGTCATCCATATAGCGCAGCGAACCCGTTCCTTTAAAGATATCTGCGCCGACCTTCCAGTCATTGCTACCCTTCATGAAAAACTCCGCAGCTTCACCGGCCATATCGGAAAAGGCTTCATTGATACCGCCGGACTGCCCAGAATACTGCAAGCCTGAGTTTTGCTCCGTAAAACCGTGACTGACTTCATGCGCAGAAACATCCAGGCTGACTAACGGATAAAAAGTGCTCGCTCCGTCACCAAAAGTCATTTGGCTGCCATCCCAGAAGGCATTTTCATAGCTGTTTCCGTAGTGAACCCGCATTCGCAATTTCTGCGTAATAGGCGCCGTGCTGTACCAGTCTGAATACATATTGAATACAACATTGCCGAAGAAATGAGCATCGTTCAGTGGTGAGTAAGCGCCATTGGTGTATTTGTACGTATTTTCAGGACAAGTAAATGAGAAAACAGAACCGCCTGACGTGCTGTTGTTCATGTTGACGGTTTCAACATTCGGTGAATCCATTCGACAATTATTGTCGACATTCAACGGAGGAAAGTCAGTTCCATAGATGTACTGACCTGTTTTTTCATTACCACCAGGTCCCGTTGCATCACGATGCGCCAGCCCATCCCACTGATCCAGAACCACGCCGGTTTGTGCGTCAATAAACATATGAGGACGTGAAGGTTGATCACCGTATTCGACCCAGGACACGAGATACACAAGCTGCGCTTCATCGTTGTCATTCAGCCGCACCCAGAGTTTAAATTGCTTATTCTGGGCGCTGGCCAGATAGGCTTGCAGACTTGCTTTGGACGGTTGCAGACCTTGAGTCTGTAGAATTTTTTCCGTCATGGCGTGTTCAAGAATGGATTTACCGTCAAAACGAGGCGCTACTGAACTGATGTCATTGCTGATACCATCAATAAACTGCCCCTGTACAGTAGCGCTGGCGACAATACCCGCGCTCTGACGACGAACAATGTTGTCGCCCCATACCGGTACACCCTGATATTGCTGCTGGAATTTTTCAACGGTTGTGCCGTTTGCCAACGTAATTGCCTTAACCAAGGCAACCTGGTTGTCATTTCCTGAAGCAAGGCTTTGTGCCAGGTGTGCAGCGGTTGCAGGTACTCGGTCTGCTGCGAATAACAGCGAAGACGTCATTAACCCTGCGACAGCCGCAAGAACCGTAGTTTGTTTATTCATTATTGTTTCCTGTTTTTTATAATCGTGAGATTTTTTTATGTGAGCACTTATTACAGGTAACTGCGGAATGATTGATTTTGACCCTACCGACTACTAATAAGAGATCTCAATATCCATCGATGCAATTAAGGAAACAAGATGTTGCTTTTTCTGATTGTGATCGCCATTCAAAAAATCATTTATCTACAATCGTATTTTTAGAGATTGTTCACAAAATGGAGCGAAGTGTATAGAAATAGTCATTAAAATGCATTAAACGCGTTAAAACTCAGGAGGAATTCGATGGGTCAACGGTTCCTGCAAATGGAAGAAAAATAAAAAAGGAGTGCATGAAACACTCCTTAAAAGTCGCAGATTATCGGCCTTTACGACCTTTTGGCTTGGTTGAACGCCGCCCTTTAGCGACATCATCATAAGGGTTTTCACTGGTCTTGAATTCAAAGCGAATGGGTGTTCCACGTACACCAAGGGCTTTTCGGAAGGCATTTTCCAAATAACGTTTATAACTTCCAGGCAACTTTCCGACCTGATTTCCGTGGATTACCACAATGGGAGGATTCGATCCTCCCTGGTGTGCGTAACGCAATTTAATACGACGACCGCCGATCATAGGCGGCTGATGCATCTCAACCACCCCTTGCATCAAGGTTGTCAGATGGTTGGTGCTCCACTTGCTGCGAGCCCCTTCATACGCTTCTTCGACCGACTCGTATAAATGCCCGACATTAGTGCCATGTTTGGCGGAAATAAAATGAATATCGGCCCAATCCAAAAATGGCAACCGACGATCAATGGCAACTTTTACAGTTTCCTTCTGATCTTCCGACAAACCATCCCATTTGTTAATGGCGATAACCAACGCTCGACCAGACTCCAATGCAAAACCCAACATATGCATGTCCTGATCCACCAGACCGACCTGGGCGTCAACCACAATTACAACGACATTAGCGTCCTGAATGGCTTGTAGCGTTTTTACGATAGAGAACTTCTCCACCGCTTCTGTGATGTTTTTACGGCGGCGCACACCGGCAGTATCGATTAACGTATAGGCCTTGCCATGGCGCTCATAAGGGATATAAATACTGTCCATGGTAGTACCAGGGTGATCGTATACCACCACGCGATCTTCACCGAGCATTCGATTGACCAAAGTAGACTTACCAACATTGGGACGACCGATAATGGCCAGTCGAATAGAGTCATCCTGCAACGGATCGACAATCTCTTCAGGCGCGGGAAACTGTTCCAGCACGTCTTCCAGCAACGAGCGAACGCCACGGTTTTGCGAAGCGGCGATGGCGACTGGCTGACCTAATCCGAGCTCGAAGAAATCGGCGGTAGCCACGTCTGGGTCGCGCCCATCCGTCTTATTAACAACCACCGTAATGGGTTTATTTGTTTTGCGCAGATGGTTCGCAAGGAATTCATCGGCTCCAGTTAAACCGGTAATACCGTCCACCAAAAATAAGACCGCATCCGCCTCTTCAATCGCAGCAAAACTTTGCTCGGCCATTGCCGCGTCTAATCCCTCTTCAAAACCACTGACACCGCCAGTGTCAATGACAATAAAGGGCCGGTCTTCTAGTTTGCCATCGCCGTATTTACGATCCCGGGTAAGGCCCGACCAATCCGCGACCAGCGCGTCACGGGTACGTGTGAAGCGGTTAAACAGCGTCGATTTACCGACATTTGGACGCCCGACGAGGGCGATAACTGGAGTCATGATGTTTTCAACTATGTAATGAATGCATTCAGTGTAGTTCGGTTTCATCAGGACCCAGCTTCCAAGCCAGCAAAACGCAAACCACCGTACTTTCTTTTACCAAATAAAAAACGACTGATCAATTTTCAAGCAACCACCAAAGCAGCTTAAAACCAACAGTCGTTTACTTGAGCTTTATTGTTTAAATGTTACCAATTTCACACGGGTACTGTAGCCCTGCATCAGGACACCATCACCGAATGGCACCGGATCCGTTTTCGCCCCACGGTAATCGATATGGCGCGATCCCAACCATTCGCCGGTTGTTTTGTCCAGAACATGCATGTAGCCAGCTACATCACTAACCACGAGATATTTCTCCAAGACGACTAACTCGCTCAGTTGCCGATAAGTAAAATCGCTGTTCAGCCATTGTTGTTCCAGCGTTGACGGATTCATGGCAACAATTTCACTTTTGGCGTTTACACCATACCAAGCCCGTTCATCGACCTGAATTGAGCGGTATGTTGAAAATTCGCGAGCTTGTAATACCTGCCCTGTGGCCGTATCGACGACGATCAAGTCTCCCTGATAAGCGGTGGCAATCAACCTATCGCCCAAATTGGTGACCTGAGCATCCACATCGACCAGTCGACTGACTTCGGTTTTACCGCTGGCGCGGGTTATGCGGTATTCCCAAACAACGCTGCCGTCTACCACATTCAAAGCAACAATCTTGCCGTTGGCAAGACCAGTGACAATTGCAGGTCCTTGGTTGGTATTAATGAACACTGGAGTGCTGGTTCCGGTCAATGTTAAATCGGGTTCAGCGTCTTGAAAACTCCACAATAGGCGGCCGGTTATCCGCTCAATGGCATTCACCCGACCGTCGATTGTCTGCACAAAAATGCGGTTTTCGGTCATCAACGCAGGTTCCGTTGCCAACGCATTTAAAGGCGTTGACCACTGTGTTTGCAACGATAGATCCGCCAGTGACACCATGCCACGCTCGTCTAAAATAACCATCTGATCACGATTCAGGCTCAAAGGCGCTGTTATCCCATATCCATGCGAACCTAACCGTGTCTGGTTACCGCTCAGATCAATTTCAAAGATGTCACCCTGGGCCAAACCAACATAGGCATGATCGCCATACACCACAGGTGAACGTTGACCAAAGGATTTGGGAGCATGTTCATCACCTAAAATGTGCCACCACTGCACATCCAGAGAAACCTTTGTCGGAAGCGTTTCTGGCAACGGTGCCGGTTTTTCGTTCAGACCGCCAGACGCACACGCCGTCATAACGACGGCGATGCAGCTATATAAAAAACCTTGAAGCAGTGTGTTCTTATTCAGCAACGGCTAAATCATCCAGTTTGATTTTCAAAAACGGGTTATTAACGCTCTGATCAGCGCTCATATCCAGAGCCTGTTGATAGGCAGCGCGAGCTTCATCGCGCTTACCCTGCTCCAGCAAAATATCGCCTTTCAATTCATAAGAAACAGCTTGATGCCCTTCGCCTTTAATGGCATTCAGCGTTGTTAGTGCGGCATCCAGCTTGTTCATCGCATACTGAACCTGGGCTTTGCGGTATAAAATGACCGACCGTAACGAAGCATCGCTATTTTTTTCAGCCCATTCCAATTGCGCCAACGCTGCAGCGTAATCCTGCGCATCTACGGCCGTTTTTGCTTCAATCAATGCCGCCATCGCGCCATAGCCCAAATCGGCATAATCGCTCTTCAACAGATTGGTCAAAGACTTCTGTTGTTCAAGATCCGGTGATTCACTGGTGACATTCACCAGCAACTGGTCGTAAGTTGCCGATGCTTCGAACCGATGTTTTTCGGCGCTGGCGATATACCAGTGATACCCTATAAAGGCAGCCAAAAAAACAATAAAGCCACCGATAACCCAGTTACCGTTCTGGCTCCACCAGCCTTTCATCGCTTCAATCTGTTCCTGATCCGTTTCGTACACGCTTATAACTCCCAAAAACACAAAATTGCCGGCTCAATGCCGGCTTTTCTTATGACTACCGGTGTGAACGCCAATACCGGTTATTTAAAATTCAGCGCAGGATTATAGCCCTAGTCGCCCCAGAACTTCAGCCACTTCAGACCAAGAAGATGCCTGTTGCTCGTTATTTCCTTGTAAATCTTTGACTTGAACCTGTTCTGAGCGTGCTTCTTCATCACCAAGAATCAACGCAACCGAAGCACCGGATTTATCGGCTTTCTTCATCTGATTCTTGAAACTACCGCCACCACAGTTCATTTGCAGGCGAATACCGGGTTTATCCGTTCGAACTTGCTCGGCAAACTTTAACGCTACCGCTTCGGCTTCTTCTCCTGACGCGACCAAAAATACATCAATAGTCTTATGAATGGTTTCAGGCACGACATTCAGCGCTTGTAACAGCAGCAAAATTCGCTCGATACCCATCGCAAATCCAGAAGCCGGAGTGGGCTTCCCTCCCAGCATGGGTACCAGACCGTCGTAGCGTCCGCCACCACACACGGTACCTTGAGCCCCGAGCGCATCCGTCATCCATTCGAAAACGGTTTTGGTGTAGTAATCCAGGCCGCGTACCAGTCTTGGGTTCACGACATAGGTAACACCAGCGCTGTCTAGTAGCTTACACAGTTGTTCAAAGTGCAATTTCGACTCTTCGTCAATGAAATCATCAAACTGCGGAGCATCATTCAACAAGGCCTGTGTCGATGCAGATTTGCTGTCCAAAATTCGCATCGGATTGACATAGAGTCGACGCTGACTGTCATCATCCAGTTTATCTTTCACACCCTCGAGATAATCCACCAGCGCTTTGCGGTAACGAGCACGCGCTTCACTGCTGCCCAACGTATTGAGATGCAGGGTTAAAGACTCTGACACACCCAGGTTTTTAAATAATCGATGCGTGAGCAGAATCAATTCGGCATCGATATCCGAACCGGCCATCCCAAAGGTTTCAACGCCGATCTGATAAAACTGACGATAACGGCCTTTTTGCGGTCGCTCATAGCGAAACATAGGACCGTGATACCACAGGCGCTGTATCTGATTGTGCAGCAAACCATGCTGCAACGCAGCACGCACGCATCCTGCGGTGCCTTCGGGTCGCAACGTCAGGCTGTCGTCATTGCGATCATTAAAGGTATACATTTCTTTTTCAACGATGTCGGTGTGTTCCCCGACACCGCGAGCGAATAACTCCGTTGCCTCAACGATAGGCAGGCGGATTTCGCGATAGCCATATTGACTGAGTACCGATTTAACCTGACCTTCAAGATACTGCCACAGAGGGCTGTCTGACGGCAGAATATCATTCATTCCGCGGATGGATTGCAGCGTAGACAAACGAGTCACTCCTTAAGTTTTTGCAATGATCGCATTTTCCAACCGATCTTTTTCTTTGATTTTTTGCCGGATCAAGGCTTCAAAATGGTCAACCAGCTGAGCATTATCCACTTTGTGATCTGGCGCACCGGACACATACACCAGGTTATTGGGCGTGCCACCTGTAATACCAAGATCAGCCTCTTTTGCTTCGCCCGGACCATTGACAACACAACCGATCACCGCGACATCTAATGGGGTCAGAACATCTTCAAGCCGGCTTTCCAATTGATTCATGGTGCTGATTACGTCGAAATTCTGCCGTGAGCAACTCGGACAGGCAATAAAGTTAATACCCTTACTGCGCAACCGCAGGCTCTTGAGGATATCGAAACCAACTTTTATTTCTTCCACCGGATCGGCCGCCAATGACACACGCAAGGTATCGCCAATGCCATCCATCAACAGCATGCCCAAGCCTACAGCCGATTTCACGGTACCGCTGCGCAAGCCGCCTGCTTCGGTAATACCCAAATGTAGGGGTTGCTCAATCTGGTTGGCGATCTGTCGGTAGGCAGCGACGGTCATAAAGACGTCCGACGCCTTCAGGCTTAATTTGAAATTCGGATAATCCAACCGGTCCAGAATATCAATATGACGCATGGCGGATTCAACCAGGGCCTCGGGGGTGGGTTCACCGTATTTCTTCTGCAGATCTTTCTCCAATGAGCCCGCGTTCACCCCAATTCGGATAGGAATATTTTTGTCACGCGCAGCATCGACAACCGCTCGAACGCGATCTTCCCGACCAATATTACCCGGATTGATCCGCAGGCAATCGACACCCAGTTCGGCAACTCGCAGAGCGATCTTGTGGTCGAAATGAATGTCCGATATCAGCGGCACATTAACGCGCTGGCGGATTTTCCCAAACGCTTCTGCCGCTTCCATGGAAGGCACGGAAACGCGAACCAGATCGGCCCCGGCGTTTTCAAGTGCTTGGATCTGAGCCACTGTCGCGTCGACATCGCAGGTTTCTGTATTTGTCATGGACTGAACAGCAATGGGTGCATCGCCGCCAATGGGTACATTACCGACCCATATTTTTCGGGATACTCGACGTTTTATGGGGCTTTCGTGTTGCTTATTCATGAAGCGTCCTTCTCCGCTTTCCATTTCAGGTAGTGTTGATATTCGGGGGAATCTGCAAACTGATTGCGCAACTGAAGTATCAGAGATGAAACCGCATTACTGTCTCCGGCCATATCCGCTAACTGAATACCTAACCAGAGTGTCGCTGCCGAATGGCGCGACAATTGCGCTCGAACCAAGCCGACAAATTCGTTGTATTGCTTATAGGCGGCTACATAATCCTGTTGTGCAAAGTAGATATTGGTTAACCCGATATGACTGTTTGCCAACATAGGGTTCAGCGTCACTGCCCGCTTAAAATACCCAATAGCTTCATCGGTTTTTTCAAGGCGATTGGCGACAACGCCCTGGTATTCGAACGCACGGGCGCGGCGAACGTATATCGTATCCTTCAAGACATCTTTAAACTCACGGTAAGCACCTTTAAGGTCTCCACGGTTGTATAAATACACGCCAAACTGGAAATGCCCTTCCGTCGTTTCTTCATATTGCAGTGCTTTCTTGAAATGATGATCTGCCAGGTCATATTCGAGTTCTCGATCATAGACCCGAGCTAATCCCATATGCGCACCGGCAGACTTGGCATTGATATCCAGCGCCTTAGTCAAAGCCCTTTTCGCTTCCTGCATATTGCCCTGTTCAAAGTACCCGTATCCGATCTGCACATAAGTTTGTTCGGCTTTTGCCAGGTCTTTTTTATCATCATACGGGCTGATGGTGGTGGTGATACAACCCACCAGCAACAGACTGAGCAACAATAGACTGAGCTTGCTGACTGCTTTTATCATTATTATGAACTCCGATCACTGCGACGATTGGCGACGGTCGCGGCTGTGTGCCCTAACTCGACAGCTTCGATAAATTTTACCGAACGCCGGGTTTTATCGACAACCTGCCCGACCAATTGGCCACAGGCTGCGTCGATATCATCGCCACGGGTTTTACGAATCGTTACATTGTATCCAGCTTGCTGCAGAATGTCCTTAAATCGATGAATGCGATTATTACTCGGACGCTCATAACCTGAATTCGGGAACGGATTAAAGGGAATCAGGTTGATTTTACAGGGCGTATTCTTGAGCACCTGTGCTAATTCATGCGCATGTTCTTCTTTGTCATTGATCAGATTCATCAGGGTGTATTCAATCGTCACGACGCGTTTGTCAGGCAGCCGGGCAAAATAAGCGTTAACGGCTGCCAGCGTTTCGTCAATGCCGTAGCGTTTATTGATAGGAACCAACTCATTGCGTAAGGCATCGTTCGGAGCGTGAAGCGACAATGCCATAGATACATCGGTCACCTCGGCAAGGTCATAGATACGGGGTACAACACCTGATGTACTGACAGTGACCCGACGTTTTGACAGGCCATAAGCGTTGTCCTCCATCATCAGGTTCATGGCTTCAACGACATTATCGTAGTTAAGCAACGGTTCGCCCATGCCCATCATCACTACGTTCGTCACGTGTCGTTCACGCTTTTTACCGGGTTCATCCCAGGAGCGGGCTGCCACCCACAACTGACCGATGATTTCGGCCGCACTCAGATCTCGGTTAAAGCCCTGCTTGCCGGTTGAACAGAAAGAACAATCCAATGCACAGCCAATTTGAGATGACACACACAAGGTGCCGCGATCATCCTCTGGAATAAATACCGTTTCGACCGCGCTGCCTCCTGGCATCTTCATGACCCATTTACGGGTGCCATCTTTGGAATATTTTTTAAAGGTTACTTCCGGTGCGACAATCTCAGCGCAGGTTTTCAACTTTTCGCGCAAGGCGACACTGACATCGGTCATATCATCGAAGTTATCAACGCCACGTTGATGAATCCATTTCAACACCTGGGTCGCGCGAAACCGCTTCTCACCCAGCTCTTCCATAAAAAAGCGTTCCATGGAAGCCATTCCCATGCCGAGCAAGTTAACTTTCTGTGTTGATTGGGTCATTTACTTCACCTATTAAACCGGTTTATCTCGACGTTCAGCGTCTTTTCTAAAACTCAAAAGGGAGGCCAGTACAATACTGGCCTCCCTTAGCAGTAATGATGTCGTTTGCCGGGGGAAAGACCCCAGCATCCGCTACTTTATCGAGAATGAATTTCGTTTTCTTCGAAAAAGTACGCAATTTCACGAGCCGCTGATGCAGGTGCATCTGAACCGTGTACGGAATTAGCATCAATACTTTGTGCAAAATCATGACGGATTGTACCAGCTGCAGCGTCTGCAGGGTTAGTCGCACCCATAATTTCACGATTTTTAACAATTGCGTTTTCACCTTCCAAAACCTGCACCATTACGGGCCCAGAGGTCATGAATTCAACCAGATTCGGAAAGAAAGGACGCTCTTTATGCTCTGCGTAGAACCCTTCAGCCTGCTCTTTCGACATATGAATCATCTTGGAAGCAATAATTTTCAAGCCAGCGGACTCAAAACGGGAGTAAATTTTACCGACCAGGTCTCGGGCCACTGCATCAGGTTTCACAATAGAAAAAGTACGTTCAATCGCCATTACGATTCTCTCCAGGTAGTCTTTGTTGTATTTTCGGCGGCGGATTATACGGTTCGAACGCACATGATGCCATCCATAAAAAACCGAACTTTTATAGATTTTGTATCGAAATGCAGACATCTGAGCAGATAGTTCGGACTCAAAGGGTTTTAATATGGCCTTGTTCGATTGAGCAGTGGGTCAATTAAGCTTATCCCAGATGTGTTCGTCTAATGCAGCAACATCGCCGCTGACCAGAAAACGAGTTTCTGCCTCTTTGGCCGACAATGGCTGGCTGTAGTAATACCCTTGCAGAGAATCCGCCATCATTTCACGCAGTACATGCGCTTGCTGTGGCGTTTCCACCCCTTCAACAACAACTTCCATCGACAGACCGTGAGCGATGGATATGATCGCCTGTACCATTTTCCGGTCTTTATCGTCACTGCACACACCATCTACAAACGACTTATCAACCTTGATAACGTCAAATGGCAATTGATTCAGATACGAAAGCGACGAAAAGCCAGTGCCAAAATCGTCCAACGCCAACTTTATACCAAATTGTTTCAGCGACTCAATGTTGGCCAACGTTCGATCAGAAGCGCGTAAAAACAGCCCTTCAGTCACTTCCAGTTGGATAGCGTTAGCCTGCAATCCGGTTTGCTTAATCGTTGACCTTACCGCTGACAGGATTGATTCATCCTGAAACTGTCGGGGAGACACGTTAATTGACATAACCAAGGGACGCTGATATTTCACTTGCCAAAGTTTTAACTGTTGTGCTGACTCTCGTAACACCCAATTACCAATGTCGGAAATCAACCCGATTTGCTCAGCAATAGGGATAAACTCAGCGGGAGACACACGGCCTAATTCCGGATTTGTCCAGCGGATGAGCGCCTCAAAACCTTTCAATTGTTTGTCTTTGACAGAAATGATGGCCTGATATGCCAGCGAAAATTCACCTCGGTCGAGGGCGCCCCGCAGC
This sequence comes from Reinekea sp., assembly GCA_050293765.1. Classification (GTDB taxonomy): domain Bacteria; phylum Pseudomonadota; class Gammaproteobacteria; order Pseudomonadales; family Natronospirillaceae; genus Reinekea. Next base: position 7,807 of record JBNKNI010000015.1, on the reverse strand, counting down.
ATCTGGTCCACCTTCAACCGCTCCGCTGCCGAATGATTCAGGCTCTGACTGTAAAATGAATACCCTTTCCGACCATTGGCTTTGGTCACTTTTAACGCACTTTCGGCCCGGCGGATCAGAGCTTCACTGTCACTGCCGTCGATGGGGCCGACTGCAATACCAATACTGGCAGACACGGTAAGGTGGCGGCCCTGCAACTCAAATTGATTACCCATTTCCGCGATAATGCGGCGGGCGACCAATTCTGCGGCCATGGCATCTTGAATGATTGGCAAAATGATGATGAACTCGTCACCACCGTGGTACCCGAGCAAATCGCCTTTCTTCACCAGGTTCTTGAGCCTCAACCCCACTTTGGTGATCAGCTGATTGCCCAGTGTATGACCCAGAGCTTCGTTGAATTCTTTAAAAAAATCGAGATCCAGATACAGAACCGCACAGGATTGCTGTCGTTTAATGGCAACATCCAGCAACTCGTCCAATCGCTCTTTGATGTAGATCCGGCTATTCAATCCGGTCAGCGGATCTTTATTGACACTTTGCCGTACATTATTCAATTCCCGGTTCGCCTCGAATTTCGCAAACCGACTGGCTTCAATATCGGCTTGATAACGGCGTTCAATTTTGGGGTTCAAGTAAAACAGCAAAGCGACTGGAATGACCAGCAAGGCGATAATGAGCCAATCAACTTCCACATACCAATACACGGCCGCAATCATCGCTTGCACAAGGGCGATCAATACGGCGATTTTAACGGATGTTGGTTTCAAATTGATTCCTGCTCACTTTAAACAGCTACGAAACAGATGACGTCGCTGAACATTTGGTTCGGACTCAGGTTACAACAAGTCAAACCCGCGCCCACTTAACCAGTTTCGTCGTAGAGGACTATTGAATACTTTGTGCAGTGTCTTTTATTTTTTGAACCATGGCTCTTAAGCCATTTCCACGGGTTGGACTGAGGTGCCGCACTAAGTCCAATTGATTAAAGTAGTTTTCAACGTCAAAGTCCAGAATGCTTTGCGCGGACTTACCATTGAAAGCTGCCAACACAACTGCCAATAGCCCCTTCACAATATGGGCATCGGAATCGACCAGGAAGGTTAAGTGATCGGGTTTTATCTCTGGCACCAACCAAACCTGGCTTTGGCAACCACGAACAAGATGTTCATCGACCTTGAGAGACTCATCAATTGCCGGCAATTCTTTGCCCAGATCGATGATGTATTTGTAGCGCTCCTCCCAGGAGTCAAAAAAGGACAGCGTCTCAATAATGTCTTCGGTGGTAACGTCCACGCCGAATACCTGGCTCATAATCTACCTTTAACAATGGGTTAAAAAAACAGGCCCGTTTCAAGCTGGGCCTCTTCTGACATGCGATCACGACTCCACGGAGGGTCAAAAATGAGTTCAACGTCGACCCGCTCGACATTGGGCACTTTGGCCACACGATACTTAACGTCGTCTACCAGTACGGGTCCCATTCCGCAGCCTGGTGCTGTCAAGGTCATCTTGATATTGACCTGATGATCACTGGCTGTCACGTCATACACCAAACCCAACGCAACAATGCTGACCGGTATTTCCGGGTCAAAGATGGTATCCAGTGCCTGCCATACCTGATCCAACACAATCTCAGGCCCGTCCACATCCGCAAATTCAAGGACTTCCGGTTCAAAACCAATAGCGTCGGCATCGGTACCGTCAATACGAGCCATATTACCCTGATGAACTACGGTATAGTTGCCACCGAGGCTCTGAGTCAACGTAATAAAAGAATCTTTGGGGATGGTGATGGGCGTCCCGACGGGGACCAATCGCGCGTCAACGTCACGTGTCGTCACAACCATGCGTCGTTCCATCAGTCGTTCTCCACCACGAAGCTCTCACCACAGCCACACTCACCTGTGACGTTTGGATTGTTGAATTTGATCACTTCGTTAAGCCCGTCTTTCTTAAAATCAATTTCGGTACCCTGCACGATGGCTCGGGCTTCGTTTTGCACATACAAAACTAAATTATCGTTTATCGCGACCTTGATATCACCAGTAACTGGTTCAGACACCAGTGCAATGCGATACATATAACCGGAACAGCCGCTTTCCTCGATAAACAATCGTACAGCCTTCTCACCTGCTTTGATGAGCTGACGGTTAAAATGAGCGATCGCGGTGTCAGTCATCCTAATGTCTAAATTCGTGTCTAACCCGGTCGGGTCAAATGATTGTACTGTCATTGTCATTACCCTTAAGGTGGTTATAAAAGAAACATTTTCACTTTGTCCAGCGCCGCAAATAACGCATCTACATCCACTCGACTGTTATACATGGCGAAACTCGCACGCACCGTACCCGGCACTCCATAATGCTCCATGATGGGCATGGCACAATGATTCCCGGTTCGCACAGCAACACCTTGCTGATCAAGTAAAGTCCCCACATCATGAGGGTGTGTGCCATCGATTAAAAAACTCAACACACCGGCCCGATGCTTTGCCCGGCCAACCAAACGTAAACCTTCGTATTCACTGGCCCGTTTCAACGCGTAACCTAATACGTCGTTCTCGTGCGCTACCACGTCATCTCGGTCAAAGGTATTCAGATAATCCATGGCAGCCGCCAAACCAATGGCACCGGCAATATTTGGTGTGCCGGGTTCAAATTTGTACGGCAGTTTATTGTAAGTAGTCTTTGCGAATGAAACGGTTTCAATCATTTCACCACCGCCCATGAATGGTGTCATGTCGTTTAACAATGCCCGCTTTCCATATAGCGCACCGATGCCGGTCGGACCGTACAGTTTATGGCCGGAAAAGGCATAAAAATCGCAATCCAGTTCTTGCACATCCACCGTCCAGTGCGCCACCGCTTGGGCACCGTCGACTAACGTCAACGCTCCGATTTCATGCGCCGCGGCAATAATTTCCCGCACCGGATTAACGGTTCCCAATGCGTTGGATACATGCGCTATCGACACAAACTTAACCGCATCAGTGAGCATCGCACGGTACTTTTCCAGATCAACATCGCCATCTTCCGTTACCGGAATGGCCTGCAATTGAGCACCTGTTTTGTCACACACCATTTGCCAGGGCACAATGTTGGCGTGATGTTCCATTTCCGAGACCAGAACCTGATCACCTGGCTTCAGGTTAGAAAGCCCCCAGCTGAAAGCAACCAGATTAATACCTTCGGTAGTGCCTTTGGTCCAAATAACTTCTTCATTGAATTGTGCATTGAGAAACTGGCGAACCGTCTCACGAGCCGTTTCAAATGCGGCGGTAGAGCGATCGCTCAAGGTGTGAGCGCCTCGATGCACATTACTGTTATCGTAACGGTAATAATGGCTGATGGCTTCGATAACCGCTTCCGGCTTTTGCGTGGTCGCGCCATTATCGAGGTACACCAAAGGCTTACCGTTAATCTCCTGATGTAAGATCGGGAAATCAGCCCGAATCTTTTCAACATCAAAACTCATAAAATATGTCTCGCTAAATCGGCTTGCTTCTGGGCAAATAACGTTGCCAACAAAGGACGCAGCAACGTCTGTACAGGCTGATCATTCAAGGCATCCAATAGCTCATTGATAAAACCGAAGCTCAACATGACTTCGGCTTCTTTTTTGCTGATGCCCCTCGCCTGAAAATAAAACAGCAGGCTTTTGTCCAACTGCGCAATGGTTGCACCGTGCGCACAGCGTACATCGTCCGCGTAGATTTCCAGTTCGGGCTTGGTGTCGATTTCCGCGTGATCGCTGAGCAACAGGTTACGGTTGTTCATTTCCGCGACCGACCTCTGAGCATCTTTGTGGATGTGAATTCGACCGTTGAAGACGGCTTTGCCATGGTCCGCCATGATGCCACGAAAAATCTCTGACGATGTGCAGTTGGGTACTTCGTGCTCCAACGTCGTATGATAATCGATCACTTCATGGCCTTTTGGCAGGTATACGCCGTTCAGGCTTAATTCTGCTCCTTCGCCTCGATGCCGAATGGTGATGTCCTTGCGTTTCAAAATACCGCCAACAGCCATATGAAAAGAAGACAACGACGCGAAACGGGACAGGCTCCCTGTCACCCGGCCAATATGCCGCACCTCACCTTCTTCCAAGAGCAGGTGATAATGCGTCAACTGCGCATTCTCTCCGACAAACAACGCCGTATTGGCATTCACCAAAACACGAGCGTCGGCTGTGGCCGAAAAAGTTTCGGCAATTGTCGCCCGGGCGCCACTTTCCAGTTCGACCAACACTTGAGTACTGGTCACCACGTCAGCACCGCTACTGATAAAATTCAAGTGAATCGGCTGTGCAACCTGAATGTCTTTCGCCACCTTCAGCCAGTAGCCTTCAGTCAGCAAGCTTTGGTTCAACGCGTCGAACTCAAAACCAGCTCGCTCAGCATCAACCTTTTGCAAAAACGTTAACCCCTCAGTTTCTGAGCAGTCACTCAAGCGATGCAAAGTGACACCGTCAGGCAGTTCTGGCGTATTCACCAACCGGCCATTAACGAAATCAATGGAAATTTCTTGCCAATCTACAAACCGGATTCCGTCGGCGACGGCGTCCGAAGCCTCTGTCTGCCAGGCAACATCTTGCAAAGACTTTAACGGTGTATATTTCCAATTTTCGGTCTTGCGTGTTGGCCAAGCGGTTTGACTCAACACTTGCTGACCTTGCTGCTGCCAGTGAACCAACCAATCTGGCTTGGGTTGATCAGCGAGCGCGGCCAATGCTTTATCGATATTAAGCTCTGTACGCACTTAAACTGTCTCCCCTTCAATCCAACGGTAACCCTCTTTCTCCAATTCCAATGCGAGCTCTTTGCCACCGGACTTAACGATTTTTCCATCTGCCAATACGTGGACATAATCAGGAACAATGTAATCCAGTAAGCGTTGGTAATGTGTTACCACGATGAAAGAGCGATCAGGACTTCGTAAGGCATTAACCCCTTCGGCAACTACTTGTAACGCATCGATATCCAGACCGGAATCGGTTTCGTCGAGAATGCACAGTGACGGTTCCAACAACATCATCTGCATAAGCTCGTTACGCTTTTTCTCCCCCCCTGAAAAGCCCTCGTTTACGCCTCGCTTTAAGAAGTCGGCGGGCAGATTCACGGCTTTGCTTTTCTCGCGGGCCAGCTTAATAAATTCAACAGAACTATAGGGCTCCAAACCTCGCGCTTCCCGCACTGCATCCACAGAGGCTTTGAGAAATTCCATATTGGAAACACCGGGTATTTCGACCGGGTACTGAAATGCCAGGAACAGACCCTTACGCGCACGCTCTTCAGCGTCCATGTCCAATAGGTTTTCACCATGAAGTTCGGCGCTGCCATCGGTGACCTCGTAGCCATCACGACCGGCCAACACATAACCCAGTGTACTTTTACCAGCACCGTTTGGTCCCATAATGGCGTGGACCTCACCGGGTTTAACATCGATATTCAGACCTTTAAGAATATCTTTATCTTCAACTTTGGCTTTCAAATTTTTAATGGTTAACATAGTTAGCTGAGCCTTTGAGCAATTCTATTAATTCGGACATCGGGCATTCGGGGTCGGCGTTGACCTTATCCGACCGCGCCTTCCAGCGAGACTTCCAGAAGTTTTCCGGCTTCAACGGCAAACTCCATGGGTAATTCTTTAAACACTTCCTTACAGAAACCGTTCACAATCATCGACACGGCTTTTTCCGGGTCGATGCCGCGTTGTTGACACAAAAACATCTGGTCATCGCTGACTTTCGACGTTGTTGCCTCGTGTTCAACGATCGCCGAAGGGTTTTTGCTCTCGATGTAAGGAAAGGTATGCGCGCCGCAGCGATCACCAATCAACAGAGAATCACATTGGGTAAAGTTGCGCGCTCCGGATGCACCCGGGTTCATTCTGACCAACCCCCGATAACTGTTTTGGCTGGTCATGGCGCTGATGCCTTTAGAAATAATGGTCGACCGGGTATTTTTCCCGATGTGAATCATTTTCGTGCCCGTGTCAGCCTGTTGATGATTACTGGTTAATGCGACGGAGTAAAATTCACCAATACTGTCATCACCTTTCAGAATACAGGACGGGTATTTCCAGGTTACAGCGGAACCGGTTTCTACTTGAGTCCAGCTGATCTTCGCCCGGTGATGTGCAACGCCACGCTTGGTCACAAAATTATAAATACCGCCCTTGCCTTCAGCATCACCGGGATACCAGTTCTGAACCGTTGAGTATTTAATTTCAGCGTCGTCCATGCAGACCAATTCAACGACCGCGGCGTGCAGCTGATTCTCGTCGCGCATCGGAGCCGTGCAGCCCTCCAAGTAGCTGACGTAGCTGCCTTCGTCGGCAATGATCAAGGTTCGTTCAAACTGTCCGGTTTTCGCTTCGTTGATCCGGAAGTATGTCGACAGCTCCATAGGACAACGCACACCTTTCGGGATGTAAACAAACGAACCGTCAGAGAACACAGCGGAATTCAGCGCAGCGTAATAGTTGTCACGTTGCGGAACCACTGAACCCAGATACTTTTTCACCAAGTCAGGATACTCGTGCACCGCTTCTGAAATCGGGCAGAAAATCACCCCAGCATCAGCAAGCTTCGCGCGAAATGTGGTTCCCACCGAGACGGAGTCAAAAACCATATCCACGGCAACACCTGCCAGGACTTCCTGCTCGTGCACCGGAATACCGAGCTTTTCATAAGTCGCCAACAGTTCCGGATCGACCTCATCAAGAGATTTGGGCCGGTTTTCTTCCATACTTTTTGGCGAAGAATAGTAGGACAATGCTTGAAAGTCGGGCTTTGGATAGGTCACGTGCGCCCAGTCCGGCTCCGTCATTTCCTGCCACGCGCGATAGGCTTTCAAGCGCCACTCCAGCAACCATTCTGGCTCATTCTTCTTGCTCGAGATGAGTCGGATGACGTCTTCGCTCAAGCCAACAGGAATTGTCGAGGATTCTACGTCCGTGACAAACCCTGCTTTGTATTCTGACTTTATATACTGCTTAACTTCTTCACTCATAACTTAACCTTGTTGCTGTTCCGGGTTAGCCCGCAACCCGATGACAGCGTCTCTGAAACTGGAAATGGCCATGTCGATATCCTCTTCAGTGGAATACCGACCTAAACTGATGCGCAATGAACTGTGTGCCTGGGAATCGCTCAAGCCCATTGCTTTTAAGACAAAAGAAGGCTCTACGGTGGCTGATGTGCAAGCCGAGCCAGATGAAATCGCCAGATTACGCACGGCCATCATCAGCGCTTCACCATCAACCCCGTGAAAACAAACATTTAAGTGACCTGGTGTGCGAAGCGTGGGATGCCCATTGATGGTGACATCGCCTAGCGCAGATAACCCTTGCCAGAGCCTATCCCGCAATAACCCAATGCGTTCGGCTTCTTCTGCAAAGCCTGCGTTGAGCAATTTCGCGGCTTCACCAATGCCGACCAGCTGGTGTGTCGGCAACGTCCCTGAACGCATTCCGCGCTCGTGACCACCGCCGTGGATCTGAGACTTCAACTGCAATGGGCTGCGGCGCCGAACGTAGAGCGCACCAACACCTTTGGGTCCATAAAATTTATGCGCTGACATGGACAACAGTGTCACCTGCCAGGACTCAACATCGACAGGGATTTTACCAACCGCCTGAGCCGCATCGACGTGGAAATACACCGCACGTTGCTGACAAAGCTGACCGACTTCAACAATTGGATTGATCACTCCGGTTTCGTTATTCACGGCCATCAGACTGACCAGCCGAGTCTTGTCGGTCATCGCGGCCGCAATGGCGTCAACACTGACAACACCGTCCGC
>JBNKNI010000014.1:0-123286 GCA_050293765.1 Reinekea sp. | reverse complement strand
CAACGATGATGCCGTCATCAACACCCAGTTCCAGAAATGCGTACCGTACAGCGCGGATTTTCGCATGGAAGTCTGAGTGAGGTACGGTCACTTTACCGTCCTGGTGGCCACACTGCTTTTCATCAGCGACCTGGTTTTCAATCTGAATACAACAGGCGCCGGCTTCAATCATTTTTTTCGCAAGCAGGTAAGTTGCTTCTTCGTTGCCGAAACCTGCGTCGATGTCGGCAATGATTGGAACAATATGTGTTTCATGATTGTCGATTTTGTTCTGGATTTCCTGTGCTTTGATCTGGTCTCCGGCTTTGCGCGCAGCGTCCAGTTCACGGAAGTAGCCACCCAGTTCGCGGGCGTCCGCCTGGCGCAGGAAGGTGTAGAGCTCCTCGATCAGGTTCGCAACCGCGGTCTTTTCGTGCATGGACTGGTCTGGTAGTGGACCGAAATCGGAACGCAGCGCAGCAACCATCCAGCCTGACAGGTAGAGGTATTTACCTTTGGTGTTACCGAAGTGTTTCTTAATGGAAATCATCTTCTGCTGGCCAATAAAGCCGTGCCAGCAGCCCAGTGACTGAGTGTACTTGCTGTTGTCGGCATCGTACGCAGCCATGTCTTCGCGCATGATTTTGGCGGTGTATTTGGCGATATCCAGACCGGTTTTGAATTTGTTCTGTGCGCGCATGCGGGCAACAGATTCTGCATCGATGGCATCCCAAGGCTGGCCTGCGGCTTCTTTCAATGCGGCAGCGGCTTGAATATCGGTTTTGTAAGCTGACAAGTTGCCTGTCGTCATAATCAAATTCCTCTTGTTGTTATTTCTATGTCGAAGTGGCCCATTTGCGTCCTGTTCCCCTCCGGATATGACAAAACAATAGTGCGATGGGTATGATTCGCCTAATTTATATGTATAATTTTCGACATAACCCATGTGAATTAATGTTTGTGTAATTGAATTAATCAGCGAAATTTCGCTAAAAAAATAATAATTGACTGCGAGAAATATAAAATGCACTTAAACCGAGTCGATATGAACCTTCTGGTGTATCTGGATGCCCTGTTGCGAGAGCGAAGTGTCACCAAAGCTGCCCACAAGTTGGGGATCAGTCAGCCTGCTATGAGTAATGGTCTGCGTCGTTTACGCGATTTGTTTGAAGATCCGTTGTTGATCCGTACGTCGGATGGTATGACCCCGACAGAGCGGGCACGCGAGCTTGAGCCGATGTTGCGCCTGGCTTTGCAGTCACTGGAGAAGGTTGTGCAACCCAGAGCGCATTTCGACGCCCATGAGTCCCATCGCGTGTTTCGTATTATGGCCAGCGACTATGCGGAGTCCACGTTAATCCCTGCGTTGTTGAAGCGGTTAACCGTTGAGGCGCCAAATGTGTCGCTGGATATCATGACGCCCAGTGATGTGAGCTTTTCGGACGTAGAGCAGGGTCGAGTAGATATGGTGATAAACCGGTTTGATACCTTGCCTCAATCCTTTCACCAGATGACAGTTTGGTCCGATAACTTCTGCTGTATGTTAAGTACCGACAATCCAATCCTCGATAACTTCAGTCTGGCGAATTACCTGGAATCTCGCCATGTCTGGGTGAGTAAAACCGGCTATGGTGTCGGTGTTGGGGTGGATCCGTCCGATGTTCAGAAGCTCGGTTTTGTCGATGAAATCCTGCATCAGATGGGTAAGCGGCGGAATATCGCGGTGTTTACCCGGCATTACCAGGCTGCCATGCTGCTCGCCGAAGAGAATGATCTGGTGGTCACCATTCCGGCACGCGCCGCGCATTTGCAGGCGTTGAATCCCCGCCTGGCGGTCAAGGCACCCCCGTTTGAGATTCCCTCATTGCTATTGAAAATGGTATGGAGTCCTTTGTTGCATCATGATCCAGCACATCGATGGATACGACGGTTGATTGTTGATGTGGCAGAGGAAATTCCTGCGCCGTATTTTTAAGGTTTCTCTATATATTCATAATGTGAATGTAATGAATAAAAATCATATATTAGGTAGATCGATCTCCTCGGCCTATGATCGGTACCAATAGGATGAGCCAAAAAAGGGTTAAAAATGACTGACTATATTCAAACCGGCGGCCTGAAGGTTGCTGACTCTCTCTATCAGCTGGTTAATCGGGAAATCTTACCGGGTACCGGTGTCGAACAAGCCCAGTTTTGGCAGTCTTTGGAATCGATTTTTTCTGACCTTGGGCCGGAAAATCAACGCCTGCTGGCTGTGCGGGATCGAATGCAGCAGCAAATTGATGACTGGCATCGCAGCCGTCAGGGACAACCCCATGACGCTCTGCAATATCAACAGATGTTGAAAAGTATTTGTTATCTGTTGCCGGAAGTGGACGATTTCGAGATTTCAACCACGGGAGTAGACACCGAGATTGCACAGCAGGCCGGTCCGCAGCTGGTGGTTCCGGTAAAGAATGCTCGTTTTGCCTTGAATGCAGCGAATGCGCGTTGGGGGTCTTTATATGACGCACTCTACGGGACTGACGCCATACCTGAGACCGACGGTGCGGAAAACGCCGGTGGCTACAATCCTGTGCGTGGTAGCAAAGTTATTGCTTTTGCTAAGCAGCACTTGGATATGGTGGCACCGATTGCCGGTGCCAGTCATGCAGACGTTGTTCAGTATCAGATTCAAGGTGGCAAGTTGGTTTTAACCTTGACCAACAATGAAGCGGTGCACCTGTCTCAGCCTGAACGATTCGTTGGGTTTCAGGGTGATGCCGATAAACCAACCGCGGTTTTGTTAAAGCATAACGGCTTGCACGTTGAAATTCAGATTGATCGTAATCATTTGATTGGCAAGACTGATCCGGCTGGTGTTAAAGATGTGGTGGTTGAAGCGGCCTTAACGACCATTATGGACTGCGAAGACTCTGTCGCCGCGGTTGATGCTGAAGATAAGGTTGAAGTGTACCGTAACTGGCTCGGGCTCATGCAGGGTAACCTGACTGCTGAGTTCGTGAAGGGCGGGAAAACATTGACCCGGAATCTGGCGTTGGATCGGCATTATACGGCGGCCGATGGTTCTGAGTTGGTGTTGCATGGGCGCAGTTTGATGTTTATCCGCAATGTGGGCCACCTGATGACAAATCCTGCTGTTCTGAATGTGGACGGCACCGAAATTCCTGAGGGTATTCTCGATGGGATGGTGACTGTTTTGGCGGCTATGCATGACTTAAAAGCGACGAACCGATTGCGTAACAGTCGTACCGGCAGTGTCTACATCGTTAAGCCTAAAATGCATGGGCCAGAAGAGGTGGCCTTTACCGTTGCTTTGTTCGAGCGAATCGAGAAAGCTCTGGGGTTGGCTCAAAACACGTTGAAGGTGGGCATTATGGATGAAGAGCGTCGAACGTCTCTCAACCTGAAAGCCTGTATATTTGAAGCCAGAGAGCGTGTTGTGTTTATTAATACCGGTTTCCTGGATCGCACCGGTGACGAAATTCACACCAGTATGCATGCCGGTGTGATGATTCCTAAAGCCCAGATGAAAGCCTCAACCTGGATTCAGGCCTACGAGAATAATAATGTTGATGTTGGGTTGGCCTGCGGTCTGCCTGGCAAGGCTCAGATCGGCAAAGGTATGTGGGCCATGCCGGATGAAATGGCGAACATGCTGGTGCAGAAGATTGCGCATCCGCAGTCCGGAGCCAACACTGCCTGGGTGCCGTCACCAAATGGCGCGACACTGCACAGTACTCATTATCATCAGGTCAGCGTTTTTGAACTTCAGGAAACGCTGCGCAACCGCGCCGCCGCGCGTCGCGAGGATATCTTACAGGTTCCATTAATGGCGAATCCTTCTGAATTAACAGCGGAGCAGATTCAAGCGGAGCTGGACAACAACGCGCAGGGGATTCTCGGTTATGTGGTTCGATGGGTAGAGCAGGGCGTGGGGTGTTCTAAGGTGCCGGACATCAATAATGTCGGTCTCATGGAAGATCGCGCAACGTTGCGGATTTCTAGCCAGCATGTTGCCAATTGGCTACTGCACGGCGTGACCAATGAAGCGCAGATTATGGAAACGCTGGAGCGTATGGCCGCCATTGTAGACCAACAGAACAAAGGTGATGTCGGTTACCAGCCGATGAGCCCTGATTATGACAGCAGTATTGCGTTTCAGGCTGCTAAAGATCTGATCTTTAAAGGGGTTGAGCAACCGAATGGCTATACAGAGCCGCTGTTGCATGCCTATCGCTTAAAGGCAAAATTGCAGTAAGTTTTTCAGAGGTCCAATTGTCGGGGCTGGCGCCCCGACAATCATCACTTCAATTTGCTTTGACCACGCAAATGGCTTCCATGTCGTTCGCTTCGAACCCGGATATGTTTTTGATTGTGACATCAGCAATGGCAGTCAGCGCTTCTTCGGTGAAAAATGCCTGATGACCGGTAATCATGACATTGTTGAAGGTTTGCAGGCGGGCAAACGTGTCGTCATAGAGAATCTTATTGGAGTTGTCTTCAAAAAACAGATCCGCTTCTTCTTCGTAGACATCCAACCCCAGATACCCGACTTTGCCGGTTTTTAACGCGTCGATCACCGCGCGCGTATCGATTAAGGCGCCGCGACTGGTGTTAATCAGCATGACGCCCTGTTTCATCTGATGCAGACTATTGCTGTTGATGATGTGTCGGGTGGAAGGTAAAAGCGGACAATGCAAAGACAAAATATCGCTCTCTGCCCATATCTGTTCCAGTGGTACATAACGAGCATCCGTTTGTTCCACTTCCGGATTAGGAAATGGGTCATGGCAGATGACCTTGCATCCAAAGCCCAACATGATGCGGATAAACGCCAGTCCAATTTTGCCAGTGCCGATGACTCCGACTGTTTTTCCGTGCATGTCAAAACCTAATAGCCCGTGCAGAGAATAGTCGTTTTCGCGAACGCGGTTGTGCGCGCGGTGCAGGTTTCGATTCAGGCATAAGGAGAGTGCGACTGCGTGTTCGGCAACCGCGTAGGGTGAGTATTCGGGTACCCGCGTAACGGTTATGCCGTGGTGCTCGCTTTGAGTAAGATCAACGTTGTTGAAGCCGGCACAGCGCATGGCAATCAATTTAACGTTGTTGGCCGCCAGAGTGTCGATAACCGGGGCAGATAAGGTGTCGTTGACAAAGCAGCAAACAGCATCGAAACCCTGTGACAGCGCGGCTGTCTGTTCATCAAGGTGCGGTTCAAAAAAAGTGAGCTCGTGCTGGCCATGGTTGATGGCATTCAAGTGAGCTTGGTCGTAGGGTTTACTGCTGAATACGGCAACTTTCATGTGGTTTCCTGATTGGGCTTAAGGTGACAGTGTTACAGGCTGATTGTTTATCCAGAGTTTCTGCACAATCATGTCATCTTTAATTTTATCTTCTTTGTAAGTGGTGTAGCGCACGGGGATAAAATCGTAGTCTTTGGCGACCCAAATGAGTTTCTTTTCATCGGGCTTAAGTGGCTTGGTTTGTTTGAGAATAAAGGTGTGTATTCGTCCGGATTCCAGCGATAGCAGTTCTTCGCCAATAATTTCAAATCTAATGTCATCTGGGCGTGAGTAGCGCATGTATCGGTAGGAAAAAGATGTTTGCTGTCCACTGATCAGTGCAGCTCGTAATGGCAATTGAAAGCTTAGTGGGTCGTGAATAACTGAGTTGAGTGGGAACTCATAATCGTCTTTTTTCACGGTACCGGTAATTTTCTTTTCGTTCCAGTTGAACAGCCAGTCAATGTTTTCCTTCACAAACAGAAACTTTGTTCGTTGCTGATATTGGCTGGGTTGATAGCCCAGGTTGCCGGTGTTGCCGATGGAAACTTCTTTGTGGCGCAGTGGACCACCCTTGATGTCGAGCAGTAACGTCCAATTGCCCGTCTCAGTCATGCTGAACTCGATATCGCCTTTCGCTTTCAGGTCGAGTGCCCCATGGCGGGTTGCTTCGATTTCTGCACGGTAATTACTGAGCTCGGCAGTGCTCAAAGATGCCAAGCTCAACAGGCTGATAACGATGACAGATTGCAGCAGTCGTTTCATAGGGCAGTGTTTGACCGAAAAAAGTGAGTTGCGACTAAGTATCCGGTAAAAGCTTGGGAAACTGAAGAGGGGTGCCATCCAATATCGGTAAGCCTTCAGCAAAGGTTAAGCGTTCCGAGCATAACCAGGCTAATGCCTCAGGATAGAGGCGATGCTCTGATGCTAAAACACGTTTGCTCAGACTGAGTTCTGTGTCGCCGGTTTCAATGGCAACTTTTGCCTGCAGGATAAGCGGACCGCCGTCCAGTTCAGGCGTGACAAAATGAATCGTTGCACCGGCTTCCTTATCGCCAGCTTCCAACGCTCGTTTGTGCGTGTGTAAGCCTGGGTACTTTGGCAGCAGCGAAGGGTGAATATTGATCATTCGGCCTAAGTAGTGCGTGACAAATTCATCGGTCAAAATGCGCATAAAGCCTGCAAGAACCACAAAATCGGGTGCGTAGCTGTCGATACGGTCGCGCAATGCAGCATCGAAAGCGGCTCTGTTGGCAAATTGCGTATGATCCAGAGTGATCGCATCAGCTCCGGCTTTCACCGCGCGCTGCAGTCCCATGACATTAGGTCGGTTGGAAATAACAGCGGCCACGCGCCCCTGAATGCTGCCATTGTCACAGGCATCCAGAATCGCTTGCAGGTTGCTGCCGCCACCGCTGATCAGAACGACGAGTTGCTTCATGAGGTCAGCCGTTAATACCTTCAATGATGACGCTATCTCTGGTCTTGGCTTCAATACTGCCGATGCTGACGGGTGATTCACCCAGCTGGCTTAGTTTGTCCAGAATCGCCTGTTCAGCAGCAGCAGGTACAACTAAAATTAAACCGATGCCACAGTTAAAGGTTCGGAACATTTCAACATCTGTAATGTTGCCTTGAGTTTGCAGCCAATTGAATACTTCAGGCATTTGCCATTGGCTGGCATCAATTCGCACTGCCAGGTTTTCAGGTAGTACCCGTGGTAGGTTTTCCCAGAAGCCGCCACCCGTGATGTGAGAAATGGCGTGGACGGGCTGTTCTTTCAGCAGTGCCAAGATGGGTTTGACGTAAATGCGGGTTGGTTCGAGTAACGCCTCAGCCAGAGTTTTGTTGCCCAATTTGGCGTTGGTGTCGGCGCCGGATACCTCAAGAACTTTACGGATCAACGAATAACCATTCGAGTGCGGTCCCGATGACGGTAAGCCAATAACTTTGTCGCCAGCGTTCACCTTGCTGCCATCGATGATCTGGTCTTCTTCGACGATACCAGTGCAAAACCCAGCCAGATCGTATTCTTCACCTTGATACATGCCCGGCATCTCAGCGGTTTCGCCACCGACCAGCGCGCAATTCGCTTGTTTGCAGCCTTCACCGATACCGGCCACAACGCGGCTGGCAATGTCGACACTGAGTTTGCCGGTAGCGTAGTAATCCAAGAAGTAGAGCGGTTCGGCGCCCAGTACGATCAGGTCGTTAACACACATGGCAACCAGATCAATACCAATGGTGTCGTGGTGATCTAGATCCATCGCCAGTTTCAACTTTGTGCCCACGCCATCGGTTCCGGAAACCAGGATAGGTTTCTTGTAGCCTTCGGGTATGCGGCAAAGCGCTCCAAACCCACCAATTCCGCCAAGGACTTCCGGGCGGCGTGTCGCTTTAACCGTGCCTTTAATCCGTTCGACTAATGCATTACCTGCATCAATGTCGACACCCGCGTCTTTATAACTGAGGGAAGGTTTGTTTTGGTCTGTCATTTGGGGCTCCAAATCGTTGAAAAAGTGGCCTGATCGTGAGGCGCGCGGATTGTAACAGGGTCTTACGCATTGTTCAGCATGTCTGTTTGGTCAATTTTTTACCGTTGGGGCAGGCGGTAAAAGCGTAAATAATGGATAAGGGGTCACTGCATTTTCTGTAACGCTCTGTCACAATAGGCGGATTGTTTCAAAATTATGAGTTTACTGGTCAATGAAGAGTTTTTTCCGTTTGAGATCCATGCAAATAAGCCGTCGTATTCCGCTAATCCTCGTATTGCTTGCGTTTGGGCTTTTGGGTGTGTCAGGTTCGGTGATAGCGGCGTCGACGGTGGATTTGTACCAAGAACAGGTCGTGGTTAGCCAAAACGCCTCTCAAAAGGAACAAAATGAGGCGATTCAATCCTCGTTTGCCCGGTTATTGGTGCGGGTTACCGGTATTACACAGGTACTTGAGTACCCCGCCGTGATCGATGAATTGAAACAGGGCAGCAAATACCTGGCTACTTTCCGCTTTGAGCCCAGCGATGTATTTTTTACCAATGTCCTGGGTGAAAAAGTCCCCACCAAATTAATGAACCTGACTTTTGATAAAAAGACGGTCGATGCCTTTCTTGTGCAGAACCGACTTCCGGTGTGGGGTGAGAAGCGTCCGGATGTATTGTTTTGGATCGCGGATCGTTTAGAAGGGCAGGATCACATTTTGGCCGATGCAGAAGAGTCACGATTAGCGTCCATAGTGGCAGAACAGACCGATATTCGTGGCATTCCTTATTTGCTGCCTATCATGGATCTGACGGATTCGCTGACCTTGTCATTTTCTGAAGTCTACGGGCTTTTTTCACAGGATATTGAAGTGGCTTCCGAGCGTTATAAACCGGAAGCTATTTTGACGGGGCGGGTATTAGCCGGCTCGGATGAAAACAGTTATCAGGCAGACTGGCTTATGTTGTTCAAAGGTGAGCGGCTCCGTTTACCAACGGTAACCGGAACCCTGGAAGAGGTTATTGCGCAGGGAGTAGACCTTGTTGCGCAACGTTTGTCCGAGCAATACGCACTCATTCTGGATCCGCTGATGTTGGGCAATCTCACCCTAAAGGTATCCGATATTCAAAGTCTGGGTGAGTTTGCTGCGCTCGAACGCTATCTGCAGACCATCAACATTATTACCAAAGCGACGGTGCGGTCTTTTTCCGGCACTGATGTGGAATTTAATGTCGAAATCAGTGGTGATCAGTCTCAACTTCAGGACGTATTGGCTCTGGATGGCCAACTGACACCCGTTGAAGAGGTCTCGCTGGAAGCGCAGCTGGACAATAGATTGGTATTCCAGTGGCAGGAAAAAAATAAACCTTAAGGACAAATAACATGCGAATGACGGACTCTCAGAAATGGCTGGTCCTGGCTGGTGGACTCTTATTTGGTGGGCTTTTGGTGTTGCTGGCACCCATCCTGAGTCCTTTTTTAACCGCCGTTTTGCTGGCGTATCTGGGCGATCCTCTGGTCGACAAACTGGAAGAATGGAAGCTCTCCCGTACCAACGGGGTAATTGTGACCTTTCTGGTATTGATGTTGATTCTGGGGCTTGCGGCTCTGTTGTTGATACCCGCTTTAGTTCAACAGGTTGATGAATTGATTAAGTTGGTACCAAAGGGATTCGTCTGGTTCAAAGAGGTGGCAACGCCTTACCTGGAGAATCGATTCGGCATTGAATTGATTCAGTTTGACTGGCTCGAACTCAGTAAAAAACTCGATTGGGGTGCGACCGGTAATGTGGTGAAAGCCATCATGGCAAACGTCACTCAATCGGGTATGGCGCTTATCTCCTTTGTGGGTAATTTGGTTTTGATACCGGTAGTGACCTTTTATTTATTACGAGACTGGGATGTATTGGTCGAACGAATCGGCTCCTTGATACCGCGTTACTATATTGGTCCCGTCAGTGATCTGGCGAAACAGTGTCATGAAACGTTAGGCGCTTTTTTCCGTGGCCAACTGTTAGTGATGCTGGCACTTGGCATTATTTACGCCATTGGCATGATGCTCGTTGGCGTTGACCTTGGTTTACTGATTGGTATGTTGGCTGGGCTGGCGTCTATCGTGCCTTATCTGGGTGCTATCGTCGGCATTGGTGCGGGTTTGATTGCCGCGTTTTTCCAATTTGGCGATATCCTGCATCTTGTCTTGGTTATCATTGTATTTGCCGTGGGTCAGACTCTCGAAGGTACTGTATTAACGCCAAAATTGGTCGGTGATCGGATTGGGTTGCATCCCGTTGCGGTGATTTTTGCCGTGCTGGCAGGTGGCCAGTTGTTTGGTTTTGTTGGCATCTTGTTAGCCCTACCCGCAGCAGCGGTCATTATGGTGATGTTACGTCGGATTCATTTTAACTACCGGGCTTCCAGTTTGTACGGTGAGCCGTTAGCTGACAGCATAGAAAATGAACAAGAACTGCAATCACTGGCAGAGCAGGTTGATGGCATCACTGATGCCGAAGACCCATCAATGCCAGATGATAACGAGGAAAGCAAAACATGAAATCATCCGTGAGCCAACAAATGCCATTGCATGTTGGCTTCCGCGAAGATGCGGTATTTGAGCATTATTTACCCGGTGAGAATGCTATTGCCGTGGGAACACTTCGGCAAGCACTGGCGAAATTGTCCGACCATCTGATATTCCTGTGGGGCACGCGCGGAACCGGTGTGAGTCACCTGCTACAGGCGGCGGTTCATGACTTGCAGACACAGGGGTTGGAGGCACTGTATTTGCCTTTAGGCGAATGCTTCGATTATGGCCCGGATGCGCTTGATGGCTTGGATGAGATGCAGGCATTGGCTATTGACGATATAGACCTGGTCGCCGAACACGAACAATGGCAAGAGGCTTTGTTTCATTTATACAACCGCATGCGCGATGCTGGTAAGCTGTTGATTGTTGGCGGTCAGCGCAGCCCATTGCATCTGACGTTGACCCTGGCGGATTTAAAATCGCGTCTGAGTTCAGGCTTAACCCTGCAACTCATTCCAATGGGTGATGAAGATCGTGTGGACTGGGTAATCTGGAAAGGGCGTCGCAGAGGGTTGGTGATCGAGCGCGATGTCGCTGAATTTCTGATAACGCGACACAACCAGAATATGTCTGAGTTGGTAGCAACTTTCGATCAGTTGGATTCGGCCTCGTTAGCCGAAAAGCGACGGATAACGATTCCTTTTTTAAAGCAAGTGTTGGCGTTGTGACGAGCCGCAAAGGGCATTCAGAAGTTTAAAAAACGCACTCTCTTGAGTGCGTTTTTTTGTGACCTGCGGTTACTTCAGATAAGGGTTGTTGTTGCTCAGGGATATCTTGTTGGCAAATTCGGACAACGAGATCTCTGTTGTCGACATGGTAATGTCTTTTTCGGACATCACCGATTCACCAAAGGAATAGATTGCACGGACACCTTCTTGCCTTGATGTTTGATCGTACGCAATTTGGGCTTCGATAACTTGTTCATTTGCATTCAGATATTGTTTGAACAAGGTCGTGCCGTGACGCTGTTGCATCAGTTCTTTCGTTTTTGCTGGCGAAAGTATCAAGGCGCTGGCGTTGTTGCCACCAAATCCTTTGGTATTGATTACGGTACCCAACATATTCTGACCCTGTTCGCCAGCATAGCTGTGGTCCATCAGAATGTTCAGATGGCTATCGTGAACGTCATCCGCGATGTGATCTATGGTTTTTATGCCGGGGATAAAGCCCGTATGCCAGACCCCTAGTGCAGCGGTAATCTGGTCTGCTGCGGCTGGGCCAAGTGAATGACCAACGTAAGATTTAATCGCTGAAACCGCCCAGTTTTCAATGCCAAATGTTTTTGCAACTTCGTTGATTATATGAGATTCCGTCACTCGGTTTTGTGGTGTCCCGGTGCCATGCGCCATCACAAATGTTTTGGCAACGTCGTTGCCGAGAATGCCTTTGGCAAGTGCCGCAGATTTAGCCATGGTAATGTAATTACCAACCCCGGGTCCGGAAATGGATTTCTTATTGGCATCGGCGTTGACGAATACATCGGCGACCGAGCCAAACACGGTCGCACCGAGTTCCAGAGCGAGTTCATCGTCCATCAAAACCAGAAATTGTGCAGATTCGGCCATGGTAAAGCCAGCATTCGAGGAGAACGGACGGCAAGCTCGTCGGTTGTCGGGCAGCTCTGTGTCATCAAGCTGGCATAACTGTTCATCTTCAGCCAGAGCGCCCATGACGCGGAAGCCTTCCATGATCTCTGGTACAACCGGAGCTTCAGCATTTCCCACAATGGCAACACGACATTGGCCTGCTTGAATATCAATAATACCCTGACGCAAGTTATAGAGAAATGTAGCACAAGCGCCCGCATTTGAGCCGGTATTACCAACGCTGTTGATCATATAGCTGTTGATAAAGTCAGCAGTCATTTCTGGCAGCGCCAGTGGCATCATTTTTGACGTTGTGCGTTTGCCGTTATAGCCCGCTTGATAGAGGCCTTTTATACCAAATTGATCCAGTTGAGAAATCGCCGATCCGGCATATACCGAAACGGCGTCTGGTGAGACTTTTGCTAAAATGTCTTGCCAACCTATTCCAATGGATTGGATAGCATCAGAAGCACCATAAACCGCCATTTGTAAACCACGTGGGTGATGAGCGGAGTTATAGAGATTTCCGGGATTAAAGCCCGACGGTAGTTGGCCAGCCGAGGATACGCGGGCTTTGTAATGATCGGGCAGTATGGCGTCGAAACTGCCGGACACAGTTACCTGAACGGTTTTTGAATCGACATCGGTTATTTCCCAACCCTCGGGCCGAGTATCGGGCAATTGAGATTTTTTGATCTGGAAGCTAATCGGGTTGGATACATTCAGCGTTGCCTTTTTGCCGCTTTCAACCGCATCTGGATTGTAATGTGCTTCAGCTTCAATCTTGCGTACGAGTGTACCTTCTTTAATTTCAGCGACAGCGTGGGCGTGTTCAATATCGATACCCATCAATGTTGCCAAATCCTGCCAGGTGGTTGCCATTTCCTCACTGGACAGTGCGTCATGGACCATGCGCTTGTGTCCATGGTGGGAGGAGGTACGGCCCGCCGCATTAACGCCACCTAAACCGACAATTACCGGAAGTTTTTTCATATTGAACCCAAACAGATTAAATAATTTGCGAGCAATATACGGCGGAATACGCTAACTTGTTAGGATAATAAGGACAAATCTTTGACTTATTCGGACATTTATGAAGATTGCTTTCGTTTTGTATCCGCAGTTGCTCACCACTGGTGTATCTGTCCCTGTTGAAATGTTCAATGCGGCGAATCAGGCTATGGGCCGGCTGAAAGGCGAGCAGCTGCAAATTCACTATGTGGCTCAGCAGAAGGGGGCTGTTACCGTTGCAGGAGGCTTACAGCTAGTCGCAGACAGTGATTTTGGTAGCGAATTGGATGTCGATTGGGTTTTTTTACCACCCATGTGGGGGACGCCTTGGCGTG
The DNA here is from genome assembly GCA_050293765.1 of Reinekea sp. Taxonomy (GTDB): domain Bacteria; phylum Pseudomonadota; class Gammaproteobacteria; order Pseudomonadales; family Natronospirillaceae; genus Reinekea. Next base: position 110,027 of record JBNKNI010000014.1, on the reverse strand, counting down.
TCATGCATTCGCAGGTTGAGTTAACTCCTTGGTTGTATCGGCATTATCTGGACGGGGCCCGTATTGTGGCGACCGGTACTGGGGTTTGTATTGCTGCGCATGCGGGGCTTTTGGATGATCGAATTGCCACGACGCATTGGTATTACATGCCTAAGTTTCGCAAACGGTTTCCTCGGGTGCGGTTTCAAACTGAGCATTTCATTACGCATCAGGATGGTATCTATTGCGCGGGTTCGATCAACGCGCAAACGGATTTAGTGCTGTTTTTTATTGAACGTCATTTTGGTGAAGATGCGTTGGCGCTGGTGGAACAACAATTTATGCATGAATTGAAGCGAAACTTTACGACGCCTTACTATGAGCCTGGTGGCAATATTCATGACGATGAAGTGGTCAGTCTGGTGCAAAGCTGGTTACGATCACACGTGAGTGAGACGGTTACCTTAGGTGATTTGGCCAATGTTGCGGGGCATTCTGAGCGTCAACTCAGGCGGCGATTTGTCAACGCGACCGGTGAATCTCCATTGCAGTATCTGCAGCGTGTCCGAATTGAGGAGGCGCAATCACTATTACGTGAATCGAATCTATCTGTCACCGATATTGCACTGGCCGTGGGCTTTTCAAATCCAGCCTATTTTGCCCGGACTTTTCGTAAAGTAACCTCAATGTCTGCTGGCGAGTATCGTAAGATGGTGCGCAAAAAATCTTTTACCAGCCTATAGTTTACCCTAGTAAATAAGCGCGAATGAAAAGAAAGCCTGCCCAAGGTTATGGGCTGTTGCATTTTCACAACGTAAGGCTGTTTTCCAGATCAAATGCGCATTTCTGATTTTATAAAAGGTAAAAATCAGGCAAGCAGTGTCAATGATTGTCTTGTTTGGCTCTTGCCTTTGCCTGTTTTTTGAATGGACGCAACCAGATGATGGCATAAATGAAAGTCGAGACATTAAAAAAAGAAATCAATAAGCCGCCCAGAGCACCGTTACTGGAGAAAATTCGGATAATCGACCACACCAGATAAGCCAGCAGAAAAAAACCTAACCAGCTGATGCTGCGCGGCGTTGGATTAATGACCGTGGGGATAAAAAATAATAATGGAAACATGGCAATGAAGCTGAACACCAAACCGGATACCAGCCATTTTGAAAAAGCCATTGAACCAAAACTTGGTCCCGATAAAAAAGTTCCCGCAACACAGGCCGCCAGCAATAAGAAAAAATGCAGACGGAGTTTGCGATTGACGTTAATTTGTTGCTCAGACATTGAGTAACCTCAGGCTGTATTGTGCCAATCGCATTCCTTGCAGGCGTGCCAGTTTGGCGATTTCAGGATGGATGTTTTGGTGGTGCTCTCCAGCGATGTGAGATACACCATAAGGCGTTCCACCATTTACGTTTTTGTGAAGTGCCGTCTCGGTAAAGGGGACGCCGGTAATGAGCATGCCATGATGCAGTAACGGGTTCATCATGGATAATAGTGTCGATTCCTGCCCACCATGAGGCGTCGTTGTGCTGGTAAATACGGTTGCGGGTTTGCCAACGAGTTGACCACTCACCCAAGCCGGCGTTGTTTGTTCGAGAAAATATTTCAGCGGTGCAGCCATGTTACCAAACCGTCCAGGTGAACCCATGGCCAGCCCGCAAGCGTTGGCAAATTCATCAATGGTGCAATAAAGTGGACCGGTTTCGGGAATATCGGATATTTCAGCATTAAAACCCGGTGCAACGGTTGGAACGGTCCTGATTTTTACATCGATCCCTGTAACCTGCTGTGCACCGTTTGCGATTTCCTGTGCGAGTGACGCAACACTGCCGTTTCGGCTGAAATATAAAACCAGCAGATAAGGCAATTAGAGAATCTCCAGGATGGCTTCAGTCGGCCGACCGATTCGAGCGCCTTTGTCCGTAACGACTATTGGCCGCTCCATGAGTTTTGGTGTTTCAACCATTGCAGCGATGATATCGTTTTGTGACGAATTTTTGCTGAGGTTGTGATCGTTGTATTCTGCTTCTTTGGTGCGCAAAAGGTCGTGTGCCGGTAACGCCAGTGCGGTCAGAAGATGTTTAAGTTCCGCTTTGTTTAACGGCTCTTTCAAGTATTCACGGATTGTAAAATCAATCTGATGTGTTTCAAGCAATTCTTTGGCTTGCCGTGATTTTGAACAACGGGGGTTATGATATAGTGTTGCCTTCATGAAGATACCTCGGATGATGATTCACGGATGAAAGCGTTATTGTATGGGATAGTGCAAAAGGTTATCAATTTTCTTCGTTCCGAAATGGCGACGACAGCGAGTATTGGTCCGCAAGCCGCCATGCTGACCTTGGCGACTTTGTTTGCCATGGTCCCTATGGTGAGCGGTATACTCTGGCTGATTGGGCAGCTGCCTACAATTCAGGTGCAGCTGTTGGAGCAATTTGAAACTCTATTGTCATATCTGGTTCCTGAACAGGCAATCGCCTGGCGATCCCGCGCAGGGGAGTGGGTGCAGGATGTTGGCAGTCTGCAATGGTTCTCAGTTTTGATGCTCTTTGGGTCTCTGTTGTTTTTGGTGAACCGGGTGGATCATGCGTTGCATTGGGTGTTTCAGATTGATCGTCGTCGTGGGAAGCGTCGTTGGTTGCATTATTTGTGGGTTATGCCGGTGTTAATGGCGATCCTTGTCGTCAGTATGACGCTGGTTGTGATGCTGCAAATCTTAATGGGAACGGGTTTGTCCTCCTTGTTTCCCGGTATTAACCTGACGTCGATACCGGCACTTTGGTTGTTGTTGGCGGCGGTTTATCAGTTGTCCAGTCGTGGCACGGTGTCATGGCGACAAACGCTGTTTGTGTCATTGTTGGTGGCGCTCTCCTTTTTGCTGTTGAAAAGCATTTTCGCTTGGTTGTATTTAACGTTGCCGAATTGGTCAGTCGTATTCGGCGTGTTTTCAGCCATTCCACTGTTTTTACTCTGGTGTCAGATGGCCTGGAGTTTATTCCTTTATGGGGCTTTGGCTTTGAGCTGGTTGTCCCGTTATGCATCGGAATAGAATTGAAAAACCTTTTCAAGTTCATTCTGATGCCACATCTGTGCTTGGGCACCATTGTCGCTTCCTTCATATATCCCGAGGCGCTTAAGCTGTTGAAAGAAACCGGGTCGAGGGTATGGCGTACCTCGCTTCTGAACAACAATTGCCGCAAGTTGAGGTTGATTGAGCAGCGCGTCATCTTCCTGACAAGCCTCAAGTAAATTTGTGGTTTTTTGAATGGTGTTAGGTGGAGTAAATCCAAGTTCATCCGCCAAGGTTTTGTAATCGATCGTCTGGCGATTTTCAGCTCGTGATGTCAATATTTTGCGCAATGAATTGGTGTCTTTCTCGTTCAGTCCCATCTTTCCTGCCTTGTATCCTGCGTGAATTGTCAGTTTTTGGGTGTTCAAAAAGTCAGCAGCTGACAAATTTGGTCACATGTCGATAACGCCTATTCTGCCGCAATGTGAAGCCTTTCGCATTGTAAAAATAAAGTACAAAAAGTGTGAAGTCGTGCCATGAATCGGCGCCCAATGATGATACCTTTGCTCCAATGAAAGAACCTCATTCAAATAATTCAGGGGTCTCGGAGAGAGTAAATGAACGCGATTAGATGCACATTTTGGATATTGAAAGGACTGCTGGTTGCCAGTGCCATTCTGCTGTCATCCTGTAGTCAGCAGTACGGTGGTGACGGCGAACGAGCAGCTGTCATTAATGAAAAGGGACGTGAAATCTACAATGAACAATGTAGTTCCTGTCACGGACCAAACGGGGAAGGTGGTTCCGGCGGTGGACTCATTGGTTGCGCGACTTGCGGCGCTGAGGAATCCTTGATCGCTAAAATTGAGCGTGATATGCCATCCGCCAAGAATCCGTTACATGGCGACGATGCTTCCAATGTATCGGAATACATTATCGCAGCGTTCAATGAGTCTGCTTCTGGTCAAGTACAGCGTTCGTTGCCTGGTGTCAGTACCATGACCGCGCATGAGGCCGTTTATAAACTGGCCTTTGAGCTGGCTGGCCGTTTGCCCACCGATGATGAAGTGGCGTTATTTACCCGTGACCTTGAAGGTGAAAAAGAAGTCGTTTATGGCTTCATGGAGACTGACTACTTCTACGAACGCCTGAAAGATATGTTTAATGATTCCCTGTTGACGGACCGTTTTCGGCCTGAAAATGGAGGAGGTTCTCCGACGGTGGGCAACCTCGATGGGTTATACAATAACGATAATGACGGATTTAAGGCGAAAATAAATCCTACAGATGATCGAAATGGAAATAATTTGTACAGCGTGTTTCCAGATATCGATGGTTGGTATGATGATTTTAAAGCAGAAGCAGAGGTTGCGGCTGGTGCTAACGCAGGGGAAAGTGTTTCAACGAATTACTTGTCGTTCTTTACAGATGAAGCTATTTCTCGTAAGCCTTTATTGTTGGTTGAGTATTTAGCACGTAATAATCGTGATTTCCGTGAATATGTTTCTGGAAAATACACCGTCGCAAATGCGTTCTCGTTCCAAGCATTCACGAACGGTCCGAATGGACCGAATATGAAAGTTGTCGATCCAGACCAGCCTCTCGGTAACGGTGCGTCTGCCCTTGTATCTTCTCCTAAGTGGGGTACTTGGGAATCTGGTGTTGAACTGGAAAACTACTTGGATGTGGTGCAGTTGTATGCGAACCCGATTGGTACCGGTGATTTGTCACTAGGATATGTAATGCGTGATTTTCCTTATGATCCACGTGACATTAAAGCTGTTCAACTTTACTACAACGATGAGAATGGAGTGCCACAGTATCAAGGTGTTCCACATTCCGGTGTGATTACAGATGAAATTTTCCTGAACAAGTACACGGCCACTGAAACCAACATGCACCGCAATCGTGCGCGGATGATCTATTGGTTCTTTGCGGCAAAAGATCTTTTAGCCATAGAAGGTAACCGTGACGCTGCACAATTAGAGTTTGAAGATTTTGGTAATAATGTCGGTGTCGTTGACCCTACTAATACCAATCCTGATTGCGCAGTCTGCCATGACGTAATGGACCCAGTCGCCAAAGCGTTTGAAGACTACGATTTGACTGGAATATATGATCCGCGAAATCCAGATTTAATGCAGTCTCACGATGGGGCGATAGGTTGGGGGTTAAGCAAAGCTCAGATTGCAACGACCGGTAGCATTACCGGAAATTATAATAATCGCGAATTACAATGGTTGGGCGAACAGTTAGCTGCTGACCCAGCTTACCCGCGCGGTATTGCCCAGATAATGGTGAAGGGTATGACCGGACAGGACATCTTGGGCGAGCCGAGTTTGGAATCACCAGATGAATATCGTCAGGCCTATTCTGAACAAGCTCGATTGATATCAAGTGCAGCATCTGAATTTGCTGGTGCGAACTTCAATATCAAGGCACTTGTCTATGCGATTGCAAAGAGCGCCTACTATCGAGCAACGAATATTACTTCTGATATTTTGATGGACGATTACTCCCATATAGGTTCAATACGTTACCTGCAACCACAGTTGTTGAATCAAAAATTACGTGCATTGAACTCAGGAGGCTGGGGTATTTCTACGGGTGGTGTGAACAATACACAGGACTTACGTAGTATCAATTCACGACGGTTCTTAGGCGGAAAGGATTCTTCTGAAATACTGCGTGATGTCGACTCTGTGGGGGGGATCATTGCTGCAGCATTAGAACGAATGGCTGTGGAGGAGTCCTGCGATATCATTAGATCCGAGTTCAATAATACAGATAAGGCCAATAGAGTATTGTTCCGTAATATTGACGACTCCGTCGATTTGACTACAACAAATGCGTTGTCCAGAGCCGCTCAAGTTAAAGCAATTCGCTCAACTATTTCGCATCTGTATTTGGCGATATTATTTAAAGAAGTGGCAACCGATAGTGAAGAAGTAAATATCGCATTCGATCTGTTCATGGATGTATTACAAGCCAGTGTGGATACGGGCTGTAATACTGGAGCGAGTGGGAAAGCTCGCGATGTGCGTGAAGCTTGGTATGCAGTTGTGTTTTATTTATTAAGCGATTATCGCTTTGTGTATAGCTGATTTACTGGAGTCATGACAATGAATCGAAGAGAATTTCTTAAAAATGTCGGCGCTTCAGGAATGATCGCTGTTGCGCCGATTGGTTTTTCGACTAAAGCCTCTGCGGCAACAGATTTAGTGCCGGTTGGGAAGTATTTTGTATTCGCTCATCTTGGTGGCGGTTGGGAGCCAACAACCTTTTGTAATCCACAGGGTAATAAGTTGCGTTCTGCTGTTGGGCAAGATCTGGGGATGAGCAATGGACAGGTTCGGAATGCTGGAAGTGTAGTGAATAAATACCCCGCTTCAGCGATTCGGCGTGCAATTGATGTTTACGCAGGCACAAGCACGATTTCTACGGAGATGAAATACGCCCCCTATCTGGGAACTTTCAATCAGACAGGTGCGGGTAACGAGAACGATGACGGTAATGCGAATGATGGTCTCACAGTTCTTCATATCCAACGAATTTTAAGCGGTGACATTGCTGGCAATGTACTTACAGCGGCGAGTGCTTCCGGATTTGTTTGGAAAACTACGAAATCAGCTGCACAGATTGAAGCCAATGCAAAGGCGATCATCGAGGGCAATGTTACAACAATACAATTAAACGGTATTGAATCAGAGATCGTTGACCGAGATCTGGCGTTAAACGGCACACAGATGGCCGCTAATCTGTTTGTTTATGACGCGTTCGTATGTTTGCATGCGGATCAACTTCGGATTCTCAATGGTGTTGACAATCGTACAAATTCACATTCGACTGGTACGCAATATGCAGATACCGGTTCAATGGCAATGGGGTACCCGGATTTCAGTGCACTTTATGCTGCAGTCCATGGGCCTGATCGACCATTGGCTTGGATGACTGACGGTTCTGGAAACGATTCGACAGCCAGTTTGGTTGCTCGCTCTTCTGCTTCCGATGCAAATGTGTTTGACATCCTAGCGGATCCAAAGCGTAACACCAGTGGTGCGCCAGGTGGTAGCGCGATGACAGATCCGATTCAGTCATATTTGAATGATGCGATGGAGCGACGAAAAGCGCTACAAAAGAAAAACGATAGATTGCCCTTGCGAAGACAGTTTCAAGATGAACTTTATTTGGTTAGAAACCAGGGTGATCAGTTCACTGATGTTGCTAGTGAAATAAATAATCCTCCTGTTGGACCAAAACTTGATGTTAAAAATGCTGCCAATTCAGGTCGTAGGCGACATATTAGAATTGGTGCAGCAGGTTTTGAAACGGGTATGGCTTCTTCAATGCAGATCGGCTTTGGAGGTTTTGATACTCATGGTGATCACGACAACAATCATTTTTTTCGAATCCGTGATGTATTGGTCGACTTGCATTTTATGCTTTGGGCACTGGAAGCACATGGTGTAAAAGATCAAACAACCATTATTGTTGGTTCTGATTTTGGTCGCACCCCATGGTATAACGATGGTGACGGCAAAGACCATTGGGCGGTGACCAGTTATATGCTGATGGGTAACGGTGTGGCTGGCGGTACTTCGGTTAATGCGACGAATGGTTTGGTTGAAGCGTTAAACGTTGATGGAAGCATGCAGCCTGTATCTGCCGGAGGTATCCGAATGACGGCTTCTCACATACATCGTGAATTGCGAAAGTTTGCGGGAATCGATAATAACCCGATCACGCTTCAGTTCCCGGTTGAGGCTGAGGATATGAATATTCTGGGCTAGTGTTCGTATAAGAACAGATATAGGCAGGGTGACCTGCCTTTACTTTATGAGAGAAAAAAGTCAGTGATAAGATTGAAATGGTTGTTCGTTGTTCTCTGTGTAATTGGCGTCAGCGGCTGCGTTACGGTTAGCCCTTGGCAACGTGGTAATTTAGCCAAATCTGAAATGAGTTGGTCCCCCGACGCATTAGAGTCCACCTTGGATGGGCACATTTACTTTGCGAAAGAAGCATCATCTGGTGGTGGCGCTGCCGCTGGCGGCGGCTGTGGTTGTAACTGAGTTAAGGGATCTTCATGTCTAAAAAATTAACCTTGCTGGCTAAGAGTGCCTTGGCCATTCCCGGAATGATTGCGACAGCTCAAGCTGCCGGACCAGCCGGTTCAGAAGCATCGTACCGTTACACGTATTACACGGAAGATGACAGCCCTGAAGCACGGGACGACTCTGGTGGTGCGCAGGACCGATATAAAATACAGGTGCATCAATTTCACATTTTGTCGCCGGTGGCAGACAAGTTCGCTGTTAATGTTGAGGCCAGTTATGAGTCTATGTCGGGTGCGTCACCCGTTTATTCATACATCGCTGATGGCCAAGAAGATGTCTATACCCATTTTAATGGTGCATCTAAGGAACGTCGGTATGACGTTAGTGCAAATGGTCGGTATTACGGCTCTACATCTGATGCCGGTGCCGGTATCTACGCATCCATGGAGCGAGATTATTTTGCTTTAAATGGTTCTTTAGATGGTTCCATTCAAATTAACGATCAAATGACAACGCTCAGCGGTGGTGTGAGTGCTGGACACGATTGGTTGAACCCTAATAGTGGTGTCGTGAGTGACAGTGGTGACGTGTTGATGGTCAACGATCTGTCGTCCGAGGAACTAGAACAGCTCGCGGCAGATGCGCCAGCCCGGCATGCCGCTAAAGGCAAGACGAAATGGCAGCTTTCAGTATTTGAAGGCGTTGGTCAGATTATCGATATGAATACAGTGGTGCAGGGGAGTGTTTCCTTTACCTACAAGACCGGGTACCTATCTGATCCCTATCGAGACTGTGTGGGCTCGGATGCTCCTTTGGCTGATAACGTTCCCTGTGATATTCGACCGTCTACACGTGCCGCAGGTACGTTATCGCTGGGTGTTCGTCGCTACTTGCCAAATCTGAATGCAGCAGCGCATGCCGATTATCGGTTGTTTGTCGATAATTGGGATGTCATGTCCCATACATTGGATTTGGATTACTATCAAAATTGGGCACCGAAGTGGAACTTTTTTGTTAATAACGACGTTAATTTCCAACTGGTTCCTGGCATTCGTTACTACCAACAGAGTCAGGCGTATTTTTACGAAATTCCAGATTTAAATACGACCACAGGGTCAGCTTATTCGGCGGATACAACACGGTATTATTCGAGTGACCCGCGTTTGTCACACTATGGTGCTCTCTCGCTGAAAACACGTATGAAAGTAGATTTCCGGCAGTTCTCCCTAAATGGATCGGTAGAGCGCTACGCAGCTAATCCGGCGTACGGTTTTAATTTCGATGATGATACTCCTGGGTTGCCGGCTTATTGGCGTTTCACTACGGGGCTGGATTTCAGGTTCTGATGTCTGCAGGGTTGGTGAATTTCGGTTTTAGGGCAATGGGTGGACCATGCGCAGTTCACCTGTGGTTATCTGAAAAAGACGAACAGGCGAATATTGAACAGCATTTGATTGGAGAGGTTCGCCGGTTGGAAGCCAAATTCAGCCGTTTCCAACCCTCTAGCCTACTGTCGCGGATTAATCGAGGTGAGTTCAACAACATTCCTCTCGATGCTGAGACAATCGGGCTGTTTAATTATATTGACCAGTGTTTTGACCTCAGCGGTCATATGTTTGACCCGACTATCGGTAGCTTGCATAGGGTATGGGACTTTAAGATCCCATCCTTGCCTGATCCCATGAAGTTAGAGCGAGCATTGCAGCATATTGGTTGGCAAAAAGTAAATTGGGATGGCAGGACCGTTAATTTGACGGACAATGTGCAGATCGATTTAGGCGGCATTGTTAAAGAATTTGCGGTTGATCGACTATGTACGTTGCTGAAAGAAAAGAGTCTTGCCGGTCTGGTTAATCTATCCGGAGACATTGCCGTTAGTCAGGCACCTGAAGACAAACCCGCATGGAAGGTGGCGATACAGCACCCCAGAAAAGCCGGAGCTATTGCAGAAGTTGATTTGGCCGCCGGCGCAATAGCGGGCAGTGGCGACTATGAGCGGTTTGTAGAAATAGATGGCGTTCGTTATTGCCATTTACTAAGGCCAGATACCGGATACCCCGCAACGAACGGTTTTTGTGCCGTGAGCGTTATTGCTGAAAATTGTTTATTGGCTGGGACGGTTTCGACGGTTGCGATGTTGAAAGGTGATCTCGGTCACGCATGGTTAGAAGAAATGCAACTGCCTTATGTGGCATTTGATCAGGCTTTGCAAGCCTACGGTTCTATTGAGGTTTAATACAATGAAGAAGTTTGGTCTGTTGATGTTGACTCTACTCATGAGTCACGTATGGGCAGAAGATTTTTTACCGGTTGATGATGCATTTCAATTGCATGTCACGCGTGTCGGCGATGCGTTGGAATTTAGTTTTGATATCGCAGATGACTATTATCTGTATCGTGATCAGTACCGGCATAATACCTTTGAAGGAGCCAGGTTGTCGGAACCGGTGTTCAGCGATAACGTAAAAATAAAATACGACCCTAATTTTGACGAAGATATGGCGGTTTTTTATCACACTATGGGTGTGAGCCAGCAAATCCTGACGGATACGGGTCATATACAGGTAGTTTATCAAGGCTGTGCCGATGCCGGGCTTTGTTATCCGCCTCAAAAAAGGCTGTTCGATTTACAAGGTAATGCCATCGCAAACGAGACGGTAAGCTCATCGTTGACGTTGGATACCGAAATTGAGGGTGCGGAGTATGTTGGGTTCGATGAACCCATACCTTCCCAAACCAGCGGAAGTTTGACCATTATTACTGCAATCGCCTTTGCCTTGATTGGTGGGCTGATCTTAAACCTGATGCCTTGTGTTTTCCCGGTTTTGTCATTGAAAGCTATGCACATGGCACAATTTGGCCAAGATGAACGCCACGCGAGACAGCATGGTTTGGCGTATACCCTGGGTGTCATTTTAAGTTTTATTGCTGTGGCTGGCGTATTGTTGTTAATTCGGTATTTTGGCGAGTGGGTCGGCTGGGGCTTTCAACTGCAGTCTCCCTATTTTGTTGCCGGGCTGGTGTTACTCTTTTTTGCTATGTCGTTAACCATGACTGGCTATGTTGAGTTTGGACAAAACCTGATGGGCTTAGGGCAGGGGTTGACCCAAAAAACCGGTTTAACGGGTTCGTTTTTCACGGGTGTTTTAGCGACAGTCGTTGCGACACCCTGTACAGCACCTTTTATGGGGTCCGCCATAGGGTTTGCTTTGTTGCAACCGGCGTTTGTCAGTCTTCTTATCTTTGCGTCCATGGGGTTGGGTTTAGCGCTGCCCATACTGGCGATTAGTTATATTCCCGGTTTGGCTCGCTGGATGCCAAAACCGGGTGCCTGGATGAATGTATTTCGTCAACTGATGGCGTTTCCGCTATTCGCAACTGCATTATGGTTGATGTGGGTACTGATTGAAATTAAGGGTACCAATGCTTTGTTGAAGGTGGGGATCGGTTTAATTTTATTTACCATGGCAATATGGCCAGCCTTGAACATTCGGCACAACCAGGGATTGTACGGAAAATGGTTTAAGGGGCTGGCTCGATATGGCTTAATCACTCTGGCTCTGTTTATGGTGTTGGATCAACGCGCGACTAAGGAGCTTTGGCAGGAATACAGTCCTGAACTTGTTTCACAATCGCTGGCACAGGGCAAATCCGTGTTTGTGGACGTGACAGCAGCCTGGTGTATCACTTGTAAGGCAAATGAGCGGGTCGCATTGTCTGGCAGTAAGTTCGAAGATTTGGTTGCAGCCAATAACATTGTCTTAGTGAAAGCTGACTGGACCAATCCGTCGCCAGAAGTTGATGCCTTAATCGCTGGGTTTAACAGGGATGGTGTGCCATTGTATGCTTTTTACCCTGCTGGCAATCCTGTGCCAGAAATATTGCCTCAAATCCTTACCTTTAATTTAATTGAAAATTTGTTCACTAATCCTGGCTGAGCCAGCTACTATGTAGTTCTATTTGTCTAGTTTAAATAATACGTTTTACTGCCCAATCTTCTGATTGGGCAGTCGTGTTTTAGGGATATCGTGTTGTTTGGCTTAATTTGTTAAAAAACTGGTTTTAAGGTGTTAGTTTTGGATCGTAATCGTAATCCAGCGATATTGGATATTGAGGCTTCTGGATTTGGCAAGGGCAGTTATCCTATTGAAATTGGTGTCGCTGCAGAGAATGGGAAGTCCTATTCTTGGTTGGTCTTTCCAGAATCAGACTGGACACATTGGCAATCCGAAGCCGCTCAATTACATCGGATTACCCGTGAAGATCTGCTGAGGGATGGCGTAAAGCCAGCGGTTATTGCTGAGACGCTGAATGAGCTTTTTGAGGGGCAGACACTCTATAGTGATGGGTGGGGCTTCGATTCCGGCTGGTTAAGCCTGTTGTTCTATGTTGCTCGAAAAACAATGTTATTTAAGTTGGAAACCTTGCCCCGCATTCTCAGCGAGTATCAGCTTGAGCACTGGGATCGCGTCAAGGCGGAATTGCGTATGAAGCATGGGTGGGTTCATCACCGGGCTGAGCAAGATGCCAAACTACTGCAGCTGACTTATCAGAAAACAGCCATTAATGAGACCTTAAAATAAGATTTTCGCTTAACAGCTCGTTTCGCAGAAAGGTTTATTAAGCCTAAATGGGGTTATCACAGATTACGGAGCATATCAGTCTTGCTTATGACATGCTCCTTTCAGAGTGGGGCGGAACAATGGTTGTACTGATCAGAGTACCCGTGTTTTAGCTGGCAAAAACGGAACGCTCTGTTGCGTTATCGTTGTCATTTTCGATCGGCATTTTTGCTGTTAAGGCTTCATCCGCCTCGTCAATAGTCCCTTCTTCAGATTGTGTATCTGCTTGTTGAGACTGCGAGGATAGGTCATGTGCACTGCTGTTGGCGGCAGGTGCGTTATCTTCTTTTTCTTTCTTACGTTTGTTTTCTTCTCGCGTAATGGCTCGATCATTCATTACCCAAGTCACGGATTTTTCATCAAAGTCAGGGTTACCGTTAGCCCTGGCGGCTTTTTTTGCAAGTGTTTCGTTCAGTTCGTCCGCTTCTTTGGACATGTTTTTGCGTTCAGAGGGCTCCAAGGCTTCGACCATCGAATAAATGGCGGCAGACACCGCTTCGGATGCAATTCGGTCTGCCGATTTACCAAACCGTTTGGCAATCACCTCCAGCATCGCAATATCGGATGTATTCAAACGGACACTGTAATCGGAAAACGTAATCTCAGTCTCTCGACGCAGGGCTTCTTCTTCGTAATATGTCTTGATCAGTTCTTGAGCGCGGTTAGACATGTAATCCTCTTTTCTTCATGGTCAATTGCGTTAAACTTAGCGGCCAAGTGTACTTGAAGTGACATGAAAAATGGCAGTACAAAATACAATTGAGCAAAAACTATCAGCGTTAAACCCGATCTATTTAACGGTGAACAATGAAAGTCATATGCATTCCGTGCCGCCCAACAGCGAGACACATTTCAAAGTGGTGCTAGTCAGCGAGGTGTTTTCAGCGATGCGACCTGTTAAGCGGCATCAGGAAGTATACGGTCTTTTGCAGGAGGAGTTATCCTCAGGTGTGCACGCACTTGCATTGCATCTATATACACCTGAAGAATGGGATGGGCAGATACCTGAATCACCGGAATGTAGGGGTGGTAGCGGCAAATAACCACCCGGTAACGTGGAGGTCGTCAGCTTATTTGCTGGGAGCGTGAAACAGCAAGTACAAGTCGGTTAATAATTCCGGAATATCATCAAACATTTGCTTCAATAGTTTGGGTTGCTTATAGAGTGTCTTAAAATCCGGTTCATCAGCAAAAAAGCCTGAAGCCGTTTCAATCGGCAAGAGCAACAAGGCAAGCTGTTCTTCATCCTTATGTTGCCAAGCATCCGGTAATTCGAATACCACTTCCATAAAACCCTGGCACCACGCTTCCATATCAGAATTTTGATAGTCGATGGTGGGTTCGAAAGTGACGGTAAGATCGGAATCTGAATATAACTCGTCGCTGATGTCTTTATACAGTTGAACACAGCTATTCGCGAATGAAATCGCTTCCTGTTCCGGGAGCTCAGTTAACGGTTGTCCAATTGCTGACGCGAGCCAATTATCATCCAGTTCTTCACCACACATAAACAGAGCGGTTAAAAAACCGTGTAATCCATGGATATCAAAGCAGTCTTCGTGGCGCTCTTCTTCGTCGAGCCAATCGGCAAGTTGGTCTATATCTAGCGTGGTCATATTCATATCTGAAGTTAAAAGAGGGAGTATAGCTGTTTCGTCAAGAATAGGTTATAGCACATCGCTGTTTAATTTTTGTCCATTGAGTGGTCTATGCAGAATTGGTCGCTTATTTGACGTGATGGGTGTTCGTCAGGTTGGGTGTGGCGAGGAAACTTGTCTCGATGTTGAAAACTCTATGGGTAATATTAGGCTTTCAATGTTTTACGACGGTCGTTACAATCCATCCGTTTCACAATGTCCCCTTAGTTCAGTTGGATAGAACAAGGACCTCCTAAGTCTTAGACGTGAGTTCGAATCTCGCAGGGGACGCCAACTGCACATTGACGCATCCAAAAAAGCTGTGTTGGTGCTCACAGATTAAGAGAGGTTATTATGTCTGGTTCTTTGGCCATTATTGGGGGTACCGGGTTAGCTGAATTACCTGGATTAACAATCTCTAAGGCGCACGATATTCAAACGCCCTTCGGTTCACCATCGGCTCCAGTGCTGGAAGGTGAATTGTATGGCTTGCGGGTTTTGTTTATTGCTCGACACGGACATCCTCACAGAATCCCCCCTCATCTGGTTAATTATCGTGCAAACCTCTGGGCGTTGCAGAAGCTCTACGCGACCGATGTGTTAGCTGTAAATGCAGTTGGTGGTATTTCAAAGAATATGAAGCCTGGCACCTTGGTCGTGCCAAAACAGATAATTGATTACACCTTTGGTCGGGAAATCACAATTTTTGACGGCGAATTCGCTCCTGTTTCGCATATTGATTTTTCTTATCCATACAGTGAAAAATTGCGTGAGTTGATCGAGAAGTCAGCTCAGAATGCAAATGAGAAGGTAATAAACGGCGGTGTTTACGGGGTTACCCAAGGACCTAGGCTAGAAACGGCTGCTGAGATTTTCCGGATGGAAAAAGACGGTTGTGACATTGTCGGTATGACCGGAATGCCGGAAGCTAGTTTAGCCCGCGAACTCAAATTAAATTATGCCAGCTTGTCACTGGTCGTGAACGCGGCGGCAGGCAAGGGCGCTGGTGCTATCACCATCAAAGAGATAGATGATCATTTAAGCGTCGGCATTGCACGCGTGCGGAATATCATCGATGAACTGGTGAAGGAATTTTATCTGAAGTGAGCACAGCGTGAGGGTGCTATCCAATTAGGGTTTACCTTAATTGAATGTTTAAAAAAATGCAGCTTGGGCTGCATTTTTTGTGTCAGTTGTTTATTTGATCTCAATTGGGGTGATCAATACGAGCATCCCGAACTCCGGATTGTCGAGGTAATGGATTTCCCGTGACCGCATTCGCCGGCTTTCTTTCAATTGAGCGCTCTGTACCGAGATGAAAAACTGATTGGATTTTCTAGAAATCTGGTTATTGGACAACGAGTCTGCATTAAGTAGAGATATTCCACCAAAGGTGTCGAGTGTCTGTTCGCTGTTTAATCCACTGGTAACATCACCGATAACACTGAAGGGGTCGGATGATTGTTCATAGGTGATCAAGTTCAGGTCCGTTGATAAATGAAGATAACGTTCCACATACAAACTGATATAGCCTTGTAATTCAGACTGGCGGCCAAAGCGTTCGCCTCCGTCAATTCGAATTGGAATAACGTTGTCCCGCCCAGGTACAGGCTGGTTCCAGGCTTCATGAAACAGAATTTTATAACGAGAGTTTGATTCCAGCGTTTCACGCTGCTCAATCATAAGTCTTTCAAATTCAGACAGGGCTTTAAAGGCTTTCAGTCCTTGTGTCGACTCAGGTGCCGGCAATTCTACGGCAGTCGCAGGCGTATTGGTTTCATCTTCAAGCTGCTCAGAAGTCTCAGAGTTGTCTGTTAGAATTTCAGATATGCCTTCGAGTCGAATGAAACTCGGCGGATGCTTTATGTCCGGGAACGCGGGCCAGGACTCCGGATTATCTGTTTCCTTTATCGGGTTCTTAAAGATCATAACTTCAACTTGGTACCAACGTTCAGGCTCTGTACTGTCTTCAGCAAAGGCGGCGACAGAGAATAAAGTGGTGAGAAGAATTATGGTCGGCAACAGCTTCATTTCGAGTCTCATTAACATCATTCGGAAATTCTTTTTAATATCTGTTCTATAGTGGCAAAACGCTGATCAGCTGTCTCGGTTTCAATTGTAAATTTCAACTGTGTTCCTTTGATCAAGGCATAACGATGAGGTTCTGCTTGTACCAAATGGACTATTCGAACCGGATCAACGATTGTTTTTCGCCCAAAGTCGATAGTGCCAAGTTTGTTGTTCATGTCGACCCGGTCGATACCTATGGCTTCGAGCGATATCCTCAGTAAAGTTTGACGGCACAGGTTTTTGACAGGGTCCGGTAATAGGCCAAAGCGGTCAATCATTTCAACTTGAAGTTCTCGCATAGCTTCGCTGTCTTGCACGCTGGCAATGCGTTTGTACAGCGATAATCGCGTATTGATGTCATTTATATAGTCATCTGGAATGATAGCGGGTATGCGCAAGTTGACGTCGGGTCCCTGTTTATCCAAATCTTCCAGCGATATTTGCTCACCTTTTTTGAGTGACGCCACGGCTTTATTGAGCAGGTCCATATAAAGTGCGAAACCGATACCTTCTATGTGTCCGCTTTGTTCCTCGCCGAGAAGCTCTCCAGCACCGCGAATCTCAAGGTCGTGCGTTGCCAGGGTAAAACCAGCGCCGAGGTGTTGAGATTCCGCGATGGCTTCGAGCCTTTTTTGAGCATCTTTGGTCAGCACATTCCAGCCAGGGGTCAGCAGGTAGGCGTAAGCCTGGTGGTGCGAGCGCCCAACACGACCTCGTAGCTGGTGTAGTTGAGCCAGCCCAAACTTGTCGGCGCGTTCGATAATAATGGTATTGGCACTGGGCACATCAATGCCGGTTTCTATGATGGTGGTGCAAAGCAGCACATTGAAGCGTTTGTGATAAAAATCACTCATTATGCGTTCAAGTTGTCGCTCAGGCATTTGGCCATGAGCAACGACCACGCGGGCTTCAGGTATTAATTCGCTCAAGTATTGCTGCGTTTTTTCGATGGTGCTGACTTCATTGTGCAGAAAATAAACCTGGCCGCCGCGTAGAATTTCCCGCAATACCGCTTCTTTTACCAAAGCGTCTTCTTTTTCCCGAACAAAGGTTTTTACTGATAAACGCCGGGCAGGTGGTGTCGCGATAATACTGAGATCGCGAACCCCAGACATCGACATGTTCATGGTACGTGGGATTGGTGTCGCGGTAAGGGCCAGAATATCGACATTGGCACGTAAGGATTTAATCGTTTCCTTCTGGCTGACTCCGAAACGGTGTTCTTCGTCAATGATCAGCAGGCCCAGATTCTTGAACTTCACGGATTTCTGGATCAGTTTGTGGGTTCCGATGACGATATCAATTTTGCCGTCAGCGAGTTTTTCTATAACCGATTGTGTCTTTTTTGAGCTGTTGAATCGGCTCAGTACTTCAACATTAATCGGCCAGTCAGCGAATCGATCCTGAAAGCTTTCATAGTGTTGCTGTGCAAGCAGCGTGGTCGGGACCAATACCGCAACTTGCCTGCCGTTCATGGCCGCGATGAAGGCTGCCCGTAACGCAACTTCGGTTTTACCGAAGCCCACGTCACCGCAAACCAAGCGATCCATGGGGCGTTTTTGACGCATGTCTTTTATGACACTTTCAATAACCGATGCTTGATCGTCCGTTTCTTCAAAACCAAACCCCGCCGCAAACTGCTGATATTCGGTTTCGTCGAATTTAAATCCAAAACCTTTTTGAGCTTCCCTCCGCGCGTAGATTTCCAGAAGTTCGGCAGCGGTATCGCGAATTTTTTCGGCGGCTTTGCGCTTGGTTTTTACCCAGCGGTCGTTGCCTAATTTATGCATCGGCGCGTAGTCAACGTCGGCACCGGAGTAACGGCTGATCAAATGCAGGTTGGAAACTGGCACGTAGAGCTTACTGCCTTCGGCGTATTGCAACATCAGGAATTCTTGAATCTGACCATCTACTTCCAGGGTCTCAAGGCCATTATATCGGCCGATGCCGTGGTCAAGATGCACGACTGGCGTTCCGGGATGTAACTCAGTCAGGCTCTTGATAATCTGGTCGTTATTGTCATTTTGTGCTTTTTGACGTCGACGTCGTTGGGCGACGTATTCGCCAAATAATTGAGACTCGCAAATCAGGGTAACTCGATGGTCGACCAGTGTTAAGCCGTTTGACAGTGGCGCTACGGTGAGTCCGACCTTGACCGTGTCATTGCTCAGAAAATCGTGGATATTGGCAACGTCACGCGGTGTTACTCGGATTCTGGACAGCAGATCTTTCAAGGCTTCGCGTCGACCCGCCGACTCCGCACAAAAAAGGACCCGGTGGCCCGTTTCTTTCAGGTAGCATTCGAGTCGATTTAATGGCTCCTGAGCCCGGTGGTCTATCGGATAAGCTGAGGGCTTGTCGATGGCCTGCGGGTAAACGCCTGTTTTGGCTTCAAGTGGGTGGTTCGACAGGATGACCCTTGGAAACTGATTCGCTAGATGAAAGAGTTGTTCCTTGGGTAGAAATAGCTCCTGAGGTGTCAGGATTGGGTTTGAAATGTCGTGACGTCGGTTTTCATAGCGACTTTCCACTTCTTGCCAATATCGGTCGAGCGTGGCATTAAAGCCCTCGAAAGACACGACCAGTGTGGCGTTGGGAAGGTAATCAAAAATGGTTGATGTTTCGTCATAAAACAACGGCAGGAAGTACTCAATGCCAGGGCTGGGAATGCCCTCACTGACGTCCCGGTACACGGCATTTTTAGTGAAGTCACATTCGAAGCGTTCGCGGAAATTCTGGCGAAAGCGATTAACACCTTCATCGTTTAGTGGGACTTCCCGACCCGGAAGCAGTTCAATGTGATCGACTTTTTCAGCAGTACGTTGCGAATCAGGGTCAAACCAACGGATAGAATCGATCTCATCGTCAAATAATTCAACTCTGACGGGAAGTTCAGATCCCATGGGGAACACGTCCAACAAGGCACCTCGCACCGTGAATTCGCCATGTTCAAATACGGTATCGGTGGCACGATAGCCCGCTTTTTCCAGTTGAATGCGTTGGGTATTCAGGTCGAGCTTCTGGCCGACGCGCCAGTCGAAAGAACCGCCTTGAATGGCCGACGATGGGGCCAGCCGGTGGCTGATGTTGGCCGCGGTGGCCAGAACGATGGCCTTGGGGCTGTTCTGCAGGCGTTTAAGGACCGCCAATCGTTCGGAAATGATGTCTTCGTGGGGTGAGAAGTTATCCCAAGGCAGCGTTTCCCAGTCTGGGAAGGTTAAAACTTCCCAATTTTCAAGGTGTCTGTAGGCATCCAGATCGGAAGCGAGTTGTTCTAGTTCCAGTGGTGAATCGACAATACACAGCACTGTTGAGTCCGTACTGTTCATAATCTGCGATAGGGCGAAGGCTTTGCCGCTGCCAGATAGGTTGCTGATGGTTTTTACGTCGCCAGCGGTGACGGGAATGTCGAACGTTAGATAACTCATGCTTTAGGTCAATTCAGATGCCACTAATTGGGTGCGCATAATAGAGGAAGGTGCTGTAGAAATCATCGCTGGAAAACTTTCCAAAGTGGAAAAGGGGTAAGTTTGTTATCTGATCAGCAATGACTACACTGAGTTTTCTTAATTTTTTACCGTAAATGTCGGATTTGAAGAACGCAAGTCGCCATTCGTCGGTAGCTATCTAAACTGTTGATCTTTATACTATTGCACGATTTTTTGGGGGGTGTGCTTCTGTTGAATGTTTCTCATTCAACAGCAGAGTCGCCTGAAATAAATTTGACAACGATTAGAACATTGCCTGTAACGATGCAGCAATGATACTTCTAGAAGTCAACGGAATTATAAATATGATAACCATCAAAAAAGGACTGGATCTCCCTATTACCGGCGCTCCTCGCCAGGAAATAGCGGATGGTCGAACAGTCAACACGGTGGCTTTAATCGGTTATGACTATCACGGCATGAAACCAACCATGTTGGTTCGTGAGGGGGAGACGGTTAAGAAAGGCCAGCCAGTTTTTTCTGATAAGAAAAATGAAGGCGTCATTTATACAGCACCAGCATCCGGTGTGGTTACGGCAATTAATCGCGGCAAACGCCGGGTTTTCCAATCGCTGGTAATCGAAAAGCAGGGTTCTGAATCCATCACATTTAAAAAGCATACCATCGAAGAATTGGCCAATTTGTCTGGAGACGCTGTGGCCGCTCAAATGGTTGAATCGGGCATGTGGACGGCACTGCGTACACGACCTTATTCAAAAGTGCCTGCCATCGG
Source organism: Reinekea sp. (assembly GCA_050293765.1). Taxonomy (GTDB): domain Bacteria; phylum Pseudomonadota; class Gammaproteobacteria; order Pseudomonadales; family Natronospirillaceae; genus Reinekea. The sequence continues at coordinate 89,431 of JBNKNI010000014.1, read as the reverse complement.
AACTCAGCCTAGTTCGATTTTTGTACAGGCGATGGATACCAATCCATTGGCTGCAGATCCAGTTCTGGTAATCAACGAGCAAGCGGAAGCGTTTAAAACTGGCTTGCAGTTGTTGACCAAACTCACAGAAGGCAAAGTCTGGTTGTGCAAAGCGCCTGGCGCGAATGTGCCAGTGACCGACGGTGTCAGTGTTGAGGAGTTTGCCGGTGTTCACCCAGCGGGTAACCCTGGAACTCATATCCATTACCTGGATCCGGTCTCGGCACGTAAGGTTGTCTGGACAATTGGTTACCAAGATGTCATTGCGCTGGCGAATCTGTTTACTTCTGGCGAGTTGGACACACAGCGCGTTGTGTCTTTGGCGGGTCCTCAGGTGAAAGAGCCTCGTTTGGTTCGCACTGAGCTGGGTGCTTCGTTAACCGAGTTGACACAAGATGAGTTGAAAGATGGCGATAACCGTATCATTTCCGGTTCTGTCTTCGGTGGTCGAAACAGCAGTGAAACACTGGCTTTTCTGGGGCGATACCATACCCAGGTCAGTGTTTTAGAAAATGATCATTCTCGACCCATGCTGCATTGGCTGCGCCCTGGATTAGAGACTCATTCGGTTCTGAATCTATACGCAGCCAAGCTGTTCAAGGGTAAGTTGTTTAATTTTACCACTCAGCAAAATGGTTCAGAGCGAGCCATGATCCCGATCGGCCAATATGAAAAAGTCATGCCTCTCGACATTCTTGCAACACAGCTGTTGCGAGCTATTGTCGTGAAAGATATTGATTCTGCTGAGCAATTGGGTGCGTTGGAGCTGGATGAAGAAGATCTGGCCCTGTGTACATACGTTTGCGCAGGTAAATATGAATATGGTCCGATTTTACGGGCAAACCTGACTCAGATAGAGGCGGAGGGATAAGCATGGGTTTAAGAGCTTTTCTGGATAAGATCGCCCCGGAATTTGAGAAGGGTGGTAAATACGAAAAATGGTATGCCTTGTATGAAGCTGTCGATACGGCGCTTTATAAGGATCGGAAATTCACCCACACCACATCGCATGTGCGCGATGGTATGGATCTGAAACGAATCATGGGCATGGTATGGGTGTTGACTTTCCCAGCTATGTTTTGGGGTATGTGGAACCTGGGTTACCAGGCAAACACAGCCATCGCCAGCGGTGCTGGTGTCATGGCGGATACCTGGCATGAAGTGATTATCGGGTTGCTGGCTGGCAACAACCCTGCCAGTATTTGGGATAACTTCATCTACGGTGCCGTCTACTTTTTACCAATATATGCCGTGACTTTCGCAGTCGGTGGCTTCTGGGAAGTTTTATTTGCTGCTATTCGCGGTCACGAAGTGAACGAAGGCTTTTTCGTCTCTTCTGTGCTGTTTGCCTTGATTTGCCCACCAACAATTCCTTTGTGGGCTGTTGCTTTGGGTATTTCGTTCGGCATTGTTGTGGGTAAAGAAGTGTTCGGTGGTACCGGTAAGAACTTCCTTAACCCAGCATTGACCGGTCGAGCCTTTCTTTATTTCGCCTATCCGGCATCCATGTCCGGCGATGCGGTTTGGACCGCGGTCGATGGTTTTTCAGGTGCCACTGCACTCAGTCATGCATCCAGCACGGGTCTGGTTGATGGAATGTTAGGTAACCTGACCTGGTTAGATGCCTTTTTCGGGATTCAACAAGGTTCCGTCGGCGAAGTATCTACTCTACTGATTTTGATCAGCGGTCTGGTGCTGATGATCATGGGCATCGTTCAGTGGCGTATTATCTTGGGAGTCATGCTGGGCATGGTGGCGACAACTTTGTTGTTCAACGCAATCGGTTCTGACACTAACCCTATGTTTAATTTACCTTGGTACTGGCATTTGGTCGTTGGTGGTTTCGCGTTTGGTATGGTGTTTATGGCGACCGATCCAATTTCGGCATCCATGACAGAGTCTGGGAAGATATGGTTTGGCGCATTGGTAGGTCTGATGACTGTATTGATACGCGTGGTAAATCCGGCCTTCCCGGAAGGCATTATGTTGGCCATTTTATTCGCCAATATTTTTGCTCCGACCATCGACTATTTCATTGTGCAGCGCAATATTAAGCGGAGGCTGGCTCGTGGCTAAGAATAAAGACTCCATTTCCTATGTTTTTACGGTTGCTTTTGCGGTCTGTCTGGTTTGCGCGATCATCGTAGCCACGGCAGCAGTTTCTTTGCGGCCATTGCAAATAAAAAACAAAGAAGTCGACCTTAAACAAAATATTCTCGCGGCTGCAGGCCTTCTTGAAGAAGGTAAAACAGTAGAAGAATTGTTTGAGCAGGTAGAAACTCGGTTGGTTAATGTTGAAACCGGTGAGTTTTCTGACGAATTCGATGTTAATACTTTTGATCCAGTAAAAGCGACTAAAGACCCAGATATCACCGAAAAATTGGACGCTAAGGTGGATATCGCCAGCATTAAACGTCGTGAAAAGTTTACGGAAGTCTATATCGTCCGTGATGCCGCTGGCGATATCGATACGCTGGTTTTACCCATCCGTGGTTACGGTTTGTGGTCGACTTTGTGGGGTTTTATCGCCCTGGAAGAAGATTTCAACACCGTGGTCGGTTTGGGATTTTATTCGCACGCTGAAACTCCTGGTTTAGGGGGGGAAGTTGATAACCCTAAATGGAAGTCACAGTGGCCTGGTAAGAAGGTCGTGAATGATTCGGGTGAATTGGCATTGACGGTCCATAAGGGCGGTCAGGCTGACACCACCAGTCCCTACGATGTTGACGGTTTGTCAGGTGCTACTCTGACGACAAAAGGTGTCAATAATCTGGTCCATTTTTGGCTTGGCGAAAATGGTTTCAAGCCATTACTCGATAACTTGAAAGCGGGAGGCGCATAAGATGTCTGAAGCTCGTAAAGTTCTGTTGTTGCCCATTATCAAGAACAATCCTATTGCTCTGCAGATTCTAGGTATTTGTTCAGCTCTTGCGGTAACAACCAGCCTCAATGTTACGTTGGTTATGTGTGTCGCGCTGACAGCGGTGACGGCCTTTTCCAATTTATTCATCTCGTCGATTCGGAATTTTATTCCGAGCAGTATCCGCATTATTGTGCAGATGACGATTATCGCTTCTTTGGTTATCGTGGTTGACCAGATTCTGAAAGCTTATGCGTATGATGTATCGAAGCAGCTCTCAGTGTTTGTGGGTCTGATCATTACCAACTGCATTGTAATGGGGCGTGCTGAAGCTTATGCCATGGCAAATCCTCCGATTCCGAGTTTTCTGGACGGTATCGGCAATGGATTGGGCTATAGCTTAGTGTTGATTTTTATCGCGACTATCCGTGAGTTGTTGGGTGCAGGGAAATTGTTCGGTGTTGAAATCCTGCCGTTGGTGAGTGATGGTGGTTGGTACGTACCAAATGGCTTGCTGTTGTTGCCACCTAGCGCATTTTTCATTATTGCTGGTTTTATCTGGTTGCTGAGAACTTCTCAGAAAGATCAGGTTGAAGGTGCAGAATTTAAAATCGCCAAAAATGTCAATAAAGAGGCCCTGTAAATGGAAGGTTTAATAAGCTTATTCATACGTGCCGTATTTGTTGAAAATATGGCGCTCGCGTTTTTCTTGGGAATGTGTACGTTCCTGGCGCTCTCAAAGAAAATGTCCGCCGCTATCGGTTTAGGTATCGCAGTTATCGTGGTTCAGGCTATTACCGTGCCGGTTAACAATCTGCTGTACGTTTATGTACTGCGAGAAGGTGCCTTGGCTTGGGCTGGTTTTCCGAATGCAGACCTCAGTTTTCTGGGATACCTGAGCTATATCGGCGTTATTGCTGCGATCGTTCAAATACTGGAAATGGTACTGGATCGTTTCTTCCCGGCCCTGTACAACGCATTGGGCGTATTCTTACCGTTGATTACAGTGAACTGCGCGATTATGGGTGCTTCATTGTTCATGGTAGAGCGCGACTATAACTTCAGTGAGAGTGTTGTTTACGGTATTGGCGCAGGTGTGGGTTGGGCAATCGCCATTCTGGCGTTGGCTGGTATTCGTGAAAAGTTAAAATACAGCGATGTTCCGGCTGGCCTTCAGGGCTTGGGTATTACCTTTGTCACCGTGGGTTTGATGTCTTTAGGTTTCATGTCGTTCTCCGGCGTGTCCCTGTAAACAGAAAGGATTAGCAAAAGATGAGTACAGAAATTATCTTGGGCGTTGTGCTGTTTACGGTGATCGTTCTTGCATTAGTGGCTGTGATTTTGTCAGCTCGTGCGAAACTGGTCAGTAGCGGCGACGTAACCATTGAAATCAATGAAGATTCCGATAAGTCTATTTCAACTCCTGCGGGTGGCAAACTGCTGCAAACCTTAGCTGGGAACGGCGTTTTCTTATCATCAGCCTGTGGTGGTGGTGGTACTTGCGCACAGTGTAAATGTCGTGTTCTTGAGGGCGGTGGTAGTCCTTTACCAACGGAAGAGCCGCACTTCACAAAAGGTGAATTGCGTGACGGATGGCGTTTATCCTGTCAGGTGGCTGTGAAGCAAGACATGAAAATCGAAGTGGAACCGGAAATTTTCGGCGTTAAGAAATGGACCTGCACCGTGGAGTCCAACCCTAACGTTGCAACGTTCATCAAAGAATTGACGTTGAAATTACCAGAAGGTGAAAATGTTGATTTTCGCGCCGGCGGTTATGTACAGCTGGAATGCCCTCCACACGAAGTTGATTATAAGAATTTCGATATTGAAGAAGAGTATCGTGCTGATTGGGACAAGTTTAACGTTTGGCAATATAAGTCAAAGGTTACTGAACCAACGATCCGCGCCTATTCGATGGCCAACTACCCTGAAGAAAAAGGGATTGTTAAGTTTAATATTCGAATCGCTTCACCACCGCCGGGGACCAATCATCCGCCAGGTATCATGTCATCCTATGTATTTAACCTGAAACCCGGCGATACAATCGATGTTTACGGTCCTTTTGGTGAGTTTTTTGCCAAAGATACTGACGCCGAAATGGTATTTATCGGTGGTGGTGCCGGTATGGCACCCATGCGTTCACACATTTTTGACCAGCTCAAGCGTTTGAACTCAAAGCGTAAAATCAGTTTCTGGTACGGCGCGCGTTCAATGCGCGAGGCCTTCTATCAGGATGAATATGATACATTGGCCGCAGAGAATGAGAACTTTGAGTGGCATTTAGCCCTGTCTGACCCCATGCCCGAAGACAATTGGGATGGTTATACAGGCTTTATTCATAATGTTCTTTACGAAAATTATCTTAAAGACCATGAAGCACCGGAAGATTGTGAATACTACATGTGTGGTCCTCCGATGATGAATGCCGCAGTAATCAAAATGTTGGAAGATCTCGGTGTTGAACGAGAAAATATCCTACTGGATGACTTTGGCGGTTAATCGGTAGCAGCGAGAAAAAATGTTTAAACAGCTGTCTCAGCTCGTATTGACGGCCTGCCTTTCGGCAGGTCTTCTTACGAGCTGTTCTTTTTCAGAAAAACAGGAAGTTCAGTCTTTATTCGGATATTCAATGGGCACTAGTTATTCTATTAAACTGGTTGCCGGATTGAATGAATCCCGAAACCTACAGCTTGGGATTGAGGGTGTTCTTTCAGATATTAACAGTCGGATGTCCACTTATTTGCCGAACTCTGATTTATCGAAGTTTGCTCAGGTACCTCTTGATCAAGCTTTACCGGTAGATCCTAAAACGAGTATCGTTGTTGCGAAAGCGCTGGATGTCGCAGAAACAACGCATGGTTTTTTTGACCCTACAGTGGCCCCTCTGGTCGATCTTTGGGGATTCGGTCCAACGCCCCGAAATAATGAGATCCCTGACGGGAAACAGATTTTGACTAATCTCGCGCGGGTTGGTTATCAAGCGGTGTCCGTTGATCTGAATAATCACTATTTAATTCGATCAGAGGATCGCGAACTGGATTTGTCCGCTATCGCCAAAGGATATGCCGTCGACGAAGTTGCCAATTATATCGAATCCAAGGGATTTTCAGATTATTTGGTTGAGGTTGGTGGTGAAATGCGCTTCTCAGGACAGAAACCCAATGGCAGCCCTTGGCGCATCGCTATTGAAAAGCCTGTACCTGGTGAAAGAGTGCCATATCGAATACTGGATGTATCGGATTCCGCTATCGCAACCAGTGGAGACTATCGTAATTACTTTGAAATTGATGGTCGACGTTTCAGTCACTCCATCAATCCACGAACGGGCTATCCAATAGAGCATGATTTGGCTTCAGTGACTGTTGTAATGGACAGTTGTATGGAAGCGGATGCCTATGCCACTGCGTTCTCTGTTATGGGTAAGGAAGCTGCGTTAGAATTAGCTGAAAGACTGGGTATAGCGGTCTTTATCATTTTTAAGCAGGAGGACGGTTTTGATTCAATTCAGTCTTCTCAATTCACCAGAAAATTTGGTGTACTTTAAGGTTGACCCTTAAAATAGTGCCTATCCAATGTGGGAGAATATGATGTTATCCACTTTCTTAATTGTATTTGTCGCTATGGCGATAATTGTTTCTATTATGGCTGTTGGCGTGATGTTTGGAAGAAAGCCAATTGCCGGCTCATGTGGTGGAATGTCTGCTATTGGTATGGAATCCGAATGTGATGTCTGTGGTGGTGACAAAACCAAATGCGATAGTGAGACCAAAAGTTCTAAGCGCAAAGTGAAATCTGATTTGGCCTACGACGCCACCCGATAAATTCTCTTTGAACGGCAAAGCAATACTTAAGGACGGATAATGGCGGATCATAGTTACGATTTAATTGTTATAGGCAGTGGTCCTGCGGGCGAAAGCGCTGCTATGAACGGTACCAAAGCTGGTTTGAGTGTCGCGGTTATAGATTCGCGGCCTGAAGTCGGCGGAAACTGTACACATCAAGGCACCATCCCCTCTAAAGCGCTGCGACATGCGGTGCATCAGGTTATGCAATATAATCGGAATCCAATGTTTCGCCATATGTCTGGCCAGAAATGGTTGAGCTATGCGCAGGTGCGAGATACCGCGCGAAAAGTCATTGAGAAGCAAGTGTCCATGCGAGCGAGATTCTACGCTCGGAATCATGTTGATCTGTATTTTGGTGAAGCCAGTTTTCTGTCTGAAAACATGATTCAATTACGCTTACCCGATGGTCAGAAAGATCAGTTAACGGCCAAAAAGATCGTTATTGCCACGGGATCAAGACCATATCGACCACCGGGTGTCGATTTTAACCATCCGCGAATTTTCGATTCAGATACCATTTTAAACCTTGATCAGACGCCTCGAAACATAGTGGTTTATGGCGCGGGTGTCATTGGTTGCGAATACGCCTCAATTTTTAACGGTTTGGGCGCCAAGGTTGATTTAATTAACCCAGGTGACAGGCTGTTGGCGTTTATGGACGATGAGATTTCGGATGCGTTGAGTTATCACCTAAGGGGGCATGGCGTTTTAATTCGACACAACGAGTCTTTTGTTTCCGTCGAAAGACACGACTCACACGTCATTCTCACGTTGGCATCAGGCAAGAAGATCAAATGTGAAGCGTTTTTATGGGCCAATGGGCGGACTGGCAATACCGACAATCTTAATTTAGACGCAGTGAATTTGTCTGCAAACAGTCGGGGTCAGCTCGAAGTGAACGATACCTATCAAACGTCGGTAGAATCGATTTACGCAGCCGGCGACGTCATTGGCTGGCCTAGTCTGGCCAGTGCCGCTTACGATCAAGGTCGGTCAGTTGCTGGAGTTATTTCTAACAACGGAACTTTTCGGCACATTAATGATGTACCGACTGGAATTTACACCATTCCTGAAATTTCCTCGATCGGGCAAACTGAAAGGGAGCTGACTGAAGCGAAAATTCCTTACGAAGTGGGAAAGGCGTACTTTAAAGATACGGCTCGGGCGCAGATAACCGGGGAAGAAGCTGGCGTTTTGAAGCTATTATTTCATCGCGAAACGACGGAACTGCTTGGTATTCACTGTTTTGGTGACCAAGCTACCGAAATCCTGCATATCGGACAGGCAATAATGTCGCAAACTGGAGGCGGCAACTCCATCCGGTATTTTCTGGAACACACCTTTAATTACCCGACGATGGCCGAAGCTTATCGCGTGGCGGCTTTAAACGGTTTGAACCGAATTTTCTGATTAATAAAAAGAGGACTGCCTCGTCGTCGCGTAGCGGTGAACCCGTATAGACGGTAAAAAAGGATCGTCCTCTATTTTGATGTCGCTGCGCACGAGTCTTTGGCGTTGTTTCGGAGGCTCGACAGGTGGCAGGTTGAAGGTTGGTAAAGTTCGTTTTCCTTCGCTGGGAAACATCAAAGGCAATGATACATTCATAGATCTCCGTTTTTTGTCCGTAAAAACCATGTTCGCTCGTAACACTGGCGCCTGATTTTGTACTCTGGCTAAGGGTTCGTTGTCAGGCAGCGAACTCAAGCGCTCAATCTGAATTTTGATGTGCGTTGCATCTGTATTTAATTTGCAGAGTAAGTCATAGGCTTCTTGCTTTGTGATTTTTTTGATCGATCGACCACTGGTATACCAACTAAAGCCGACTTTTTCGGGTCTTCTTACCACGAGTGGAATATGACGAAAAACTTGTTTTAAATGCAGCCGATGCAAACCTTCTTTACTGAGACTGTCGTTCAGAGAAAGGTATCTGCGTGCAAGTTGCGATTGGATTTCACGCCAATTCTTATCATCGCTGTCCTTAATGCGATGTACAGCTTTTCTGAACTCATCTTTTAACAGATTAATTTCATTGGCAAACGTCATTTGCTCTCGGGAAAGGGCTATTAGGCCGGGGTACACTCGAGTTTCTCGGCCGTCCTGGTCTTCGTGATACCAAAGATCGGTTAGTACATCTTCGAGGGAGTGAAGGTGCCCGCTGTGGTTCTGCCAGTCAGCTAGCCAATAGTGGCTGGCAATGGGTTCAATGTTTTTGGCAAACATAGACATAGAAAGCTTTAATTTTTCAAAGAGTTTTAAAATGGGCTCATCCATTGAATTATACCGTTATCTGATTTTGATCCTTTCTAATAATAATGTTGAGTGTTGTATTTAGCAAACGTAAAACGGGGAGGGGAATCGAGAGGGGGTTGCTGATGTAAACTGGTGTCCTGAGTTGGAATTTCGAATAGTTTCGCAGTGAATAGCAAGTAATAGTATAAGACGCTCTTAGTAGAGAATATCGAGATCTTTTTAAGAAGAGCAGCGCCGTAATCGTGTTTCCATTAGCTCCTTTCGGGCGCAACATTTAAGCGAACTTCTAGCTCAGGACACTAGCATCAGTCATTGTCATTCAGGTGTTGCGATGAATTTTCAGGGCCTGAAATACTTGTTTGCAGGCCCGTTCGTGCATTTAGCTGAGCAATGCCGCTAACTTATCCTGATCGGCAATAAAGTTGCGGATACCTTCTGCAAGTTTTTCAGTTGCCATCGCATTTTGATTCATGGCAAACCTGAATTCTGCTTCAGTAATAGGCGACAGATGTGGTTGAACGTCAGTTGACGGTACTAGCTTCTGAACGACCGGTGATTGCGTTGAAGCCAGCTCTTCAAGCAACGCGGGCGCAATGGTTAAGCGATCACAGCCGGCCAGTTCCAAAATTTCGCCTGTGTTGCGGAAGCTCGCTCCCATGACAATGGTCTTATAACCATGCTTCTTATAAAAGTTGTATATCTCTTTGACACTCACCACACCTGGATCATCCTGTGCGGTGTAATCCTGTTGCGTTTCCTTCTTATACCAGTCGAGAATGCGACCGACGAACGGAGATATGAGTGTGGCTCCTGCGTCCGCGCAGGCTTTCGCTTGTTCCATGGAAAACAATAGCGTTAAATTGCAACGGATACCTTCCTGTTCAAGCTGTCTGGCAGCTTGGATGCCTTCCCAGGTAGAAGCTACTTTGATCAGAATTCGGTCCTTGCTCCAGCCTTTTTGCTCGTAAAGGCCGATAAGCTTACGTGCTTTTGCTATGGTTTTTTCGGTATCAAAGGAGAGCCGGGCATTGACTTCGGTTGAAACATAACCAGGAACAATTTTGAGGATTTCATCGCCAATTTCGACGGATATTCGATCAATCAGGTCATCCGTGTCTTCAGACTGTTTCTTTAATGAATCAAGAATGTGATCAAACTTGCCACTTTGAATTGCTTTTAGAACCAATGAAGGATTCGTCGTCGCATCTTCAGGTGTAAATTTGCGAATTGAATCGATATCGCCTGTATCTGCAACGATGGTGGTTATTTTCTGCAGTTGTTCAAGTTGATTCATATTGATCTCTTATTTGTTGTAGTTGACTAGGTGGTCAAGTTTACCCGCGATAAACGACTCTGCAAGCATAATTATAGGCCTATCGAATATTAAGAACGTATAAATCAACAATAAAGGTGTCAGCAATGGGCGGTCGAATGACCGACCAAATGTTCGGGTAGCTGAATCATCGATAGGGCTTCGCGAAACAAGGAGACATCCGCACCCGGTTTCGTCATGTTCTCACTGAGTAACCGACGGTATTTTTTTGATCCTGGTTGACCACTGTACAATCCCAGCATATGGCGGGCTATGAACTTCAAAGGTGTGCTGTCCGAAGTGGACTCTCCAACCCACTTTACAAGTGTATCATTGAGCGCTTCTGACGTTTCAATAGGATTGTTGGTACCGTAATAAAGCCGATCAACGTCAGTCAACAATAACGGATTCTGATAAGCTTCGCGGCCCAGCATGACGCCATCCAAACCGGCTTCTAGCAGCCCGAGTGCTTCTGAGTGCAGCTTTATGCCGCCGTTAATCACAATGTTCAGTTCCTGGAAGTCCTGTTTTAACTGAACAACCCGGTCATAGTCCAATGGTGGTATTTCTCGATTCTCTTTGGGACTTAAGCCTTGCAATATGGCCTTTCGGGCATGAACGATAAATGTTTTGCACCCAGATTCAGCAACAGTACCCACAAAATCGCGAAGGAACTCGTAGCTGTCAAAATCATCAATGCCAATACGGTGTTTGATGGTTATAGGTATTTCAACACTGTCCATCATGCTTTTTAAAGCATCGGAAACTAACTGGCTGTGTGCCATTAGAATCGCGCCTATCATGCCATTCTGAACACGGTCACTCGGGCAGCCAGCATTTAAATTTACTTCATCGTAGCCCCATTTTTCAGCTAGTTTTGCGCAGGTTGTCAGATCAGCTGCGTCATGCCCCCCTAACTGCAATGCAATGGGATGTTCCGCGCCGTCAAAGTCTAAAAAGCGTCCAGTATCACCATGAATAATGGCGCCCGTCGTAACCATTTCGGTATACAGCAACGCGTTTTTTGTCATCAATCGGTGAAATTGACGACAATGGCTTGTCGTCCAGTCCATCATAGGGGCGACACTAAACTTGTGGGGATAGGAGCTGCTGGTCATCTCTGGTGCTTGAGTTAAATTGAAGGGCGATTATACGAATTTAAAGGTGACTGGAAAGCGACTTGGCAGAAATGTGCAGTATTGAGCAATTTCAGTGAATTAGCCCACATAATTGGTATCAAAACGGCGGACTTTTGGTGTCAATGGTAGACAGCATAAGGCAATGCCAGTATTTTGAACATTTTAAGAGTTTGCTTTCAGTGTTTTCGCTAAACTAATGTTTGGAAACAGAATTTGCTGATTTTCTCCGTTCAAATTGACATACTTTGATGTTAATTAGAGCTAGAATGTTTTTTGTCTTGATGGTTTTTGAGGTTCGGTACAACTGATGAGTGCAATTTTTTCCGCGGATGCGATTAAGGGTGAGCTAGAAACTACCATTCAGCAAGCTCAGAATGCCCTTGAAGGCTTCAGCGAAAATATTTCTGACTTGGCTCTGTTGGAGCAAGTTACTGATTATGTCCGTCAGTTGCGCGGTATCTTTCAGGTGCTGGAAGAAAAGGGCGCGGTGAGCGTCTGTGATGAAATGAACGCTGCCTTGAATGCTATTCCTCATTCTACCGAGGGGAATGCCGATAAGGTGTTGAAGGGCATCCTGGAAGCTTTAAGCCAGACCTTGGTGATATTGAGCCGATTTCTAGAATTGATCAGTTTGCAACACAAAGCGGTGCCGTCCGTATTGTTACCCGCGATCAACACCTTGAGGTCATCTCGTAAGGCCCCAATATTGGGCGAGGCTCATTTTTTTGAGTTTAGTTTTAAGATCGGTAAACCACCGACCAACAAGCCTGTTCGAATCACCCGTGAAACCTTGGCTCGGTTAAAAAAATTTCGTCATATGTACCAGGCCGGCTTGTTACACCTTATTCGAGGCGACCGAACCGCCGGTGCTGTTCGGTACATGGGCTTAGCATTAAGCCGAATTGACCAGCTGTTGGGCAATTCTCCTTGCGCTCCTCTTTGGTGGGTTGCATCGGGCGCATTGGAAGCCATGGTGCAGAATGATGCGAAGATGACTCCAGCCCGTAAGCGTTTGTTCTCGATGCTGGATCGCGAATTAAAATCTTTGATCAAAGAGGCACCTAATTCATTTCGGCAACCCTCGAGTGTTCCTTTAACAAAAGAATTTCTGTATCTCGTGGCTCTCAATAAGAGCGACAGCCTTAAAGCACGCCAGGTGGCCAAATTTTATAAGTTGCCGGATCTCTCTTACAGTGAGGTGACGTTGGAAGAGCAACGCCAGGTGTTGTTCAGCCCTGGACGAGGTGTACTGACGAGCGTAGCTGAGGCCTTGAAAGAGGATATAAATGCCATTAAAGATTCGGTAGACCAAGTTGCACGTGGCGGTCAGTTTTCAGCGAAGGAACTTCATGCCCGGCTGGCTAAAGTGGCGGATGTGTATGTAATGTTGGGACTACAAAGTCCGGCCAATGTTTTGAAAATACAAGCTGAGCATATTGGTCGCTGGGCTGATAATGCGGCCCCTTCACAAGATGACCTGCTCAAAATTGCCGATGTGGTTTTATATGCAGAAAGTGCGTTATCTCGACTATTGCAAGGTCAATCTCAGTTGGATTCCGACGGCGATAATAAAGCATTCAAGGCTCAGGTTCATGAAGCAAGAGTTGTGTTGATTGATGAATCTGAGAGCGGCCTGGCGCTGGCTAAACGTGCTATCTCTGCCTATATGGATTCCAATGGGGACAAACTGCATCTGTCGAATGTTGTGGCTACATTGCATGGTGTCCGTGGGGCACTGGTCTTTCTCAATAGTGAACAAGCTGCGTCTATTGTCGCCAGGGCTATTGCGTTCGTTCAGCGTGACCTTCTTGAGAGCGCTGCCTTAATTGATTCTGGACAGCTGGAGCTGTTCGCGGACGCATTGTCCAGTTTAGAGTTTTATCTGGAAGGGTTGCTGAGTGGAAACGAAAATCTGGATATATTGAAACTTGCTTTGCATTCCCTGAATAATTTGAAAGTATAAAAAAAGCCAATCAAAATGGATTGGCTTTTTAGATGTAGAATAAAGCTTACAGAGAAAACAGATCAGACAGGCGAGTTGCTAACATCATGTCACCTTCGGTTCGCAAACGACCAGTCATGAACGCCTGCATACCATTTATTTCTCCCGCAACGACTTCCGCAAATGTATCCCCGTCCATGATTAACGTAACGGTGGGATCATTGTGTTCACCTTGCTCGAGCTTACAGCTTCCGTCTTTAACGATCAGGTGGTGCGCATCGTCGTCAACTGAGAATTGAAAAACAACGTCCAATCCGGCAGCGGCGGAAGCGTCAAATCGTGATTCTATTTTCGCAAAGGCTTCAGCAATATTGCTCATTATTGTTTGCTCCTGTGGCAAAGGTTTCATATTGACACCGGTTGATGCCTGAATGCATTGTATGGTGTCAGAATTAAAAAAATCAAACATTTGTTTGAAACAGTTGTTCATATTTAAGGAGAACACCATTTTGTGGTCCGATTATTTCCTATTTTTACTTAAAACCATCACATTCGTCATCGCTCTAATACTGATCATTAGTGTTATGGTGCGGGCGTCTAAATCGGGTGGTGATTCCGCAAGTCAGGGCAAGCTGGCTGTTACCAAGATGAACCACGCTATTGAGCAAATTCGTTTGCGAATGCAGCATGAGGTTTTATCGAAAAAAGATTTCAAAAAGGTACAAAAAAGTAATAAAGAAAAGCATAAGCTCGAAGCCAAGACAGAGGTGCAATTGCCAAATGTATTCACATTGCGTTTTAAGGGGGATATTCAGGCTTCGCAGGTCAGTTCCCTTCGCCAGGAAGTTTCTGCAATTTTAACAATTGCGCAACCAGGCGACGAAGTCGTCATTTCTCTGGAAAGCCCCGGCGGTGCAGTTTCAGGTTATGGTTTAGCGTCGTCACAGCTGCTTCGACTTAAAGATGCAGGATTAAAATTGACTGCCTGTGTGGATCAGGTCGCCGCGAGTGGCGGATACATGATGGCTTGTGTGGCGGATAAAATCTTGGCCGCGCCATTTAGCATAGTTGGTTCTATCGGTGTTCTGTCTCAAGTACCAAATTTACATCGGTTTTTGAAGCGATTTGATGTTGATGTTGATGTGTTGACTGCTGGAAAGCATAAAGCACCAATGACGCTGTTGGGCGAAAATACCGAAGAAGGGAAACGTAAACATGTTGAAGATCTGAACGCTATTCATAAGCGTTTTAAAGAACTCGTGGGGTTGCATCGCCAGCAGCTGAATATAGAAGACGTATCTGAAGGCGACTTTTGGTTAGCAGAGGATGCGTTGGAATTGAAATTGGTCGATGAAATACAAACAAGTGATGCTTATTTAATGAGGCTTTGTGAAAAAGCGAACGTTTATCGGGTTCAATGGGTGCCGCATAAAAGTCTTGAAGAACGAATCAAAAAAGCGACCAGCGCGATGTATTCGTCATTGGAAAATGTGATCTCCAGTCGAAGGTTGCCGTAAACTTAGTGTCGTCTTTTACATGAATCGACGCTAGAAAGGGGCATACTAACCCCTTTCAAGCCGTAAAAATCATAGTCTATAGAGTGTTTATCAGGTTCTTTCTTGAATGGGCGTGAGTGATTTACGCCCAATTATCTGCATAAGCTAGTCACTGCGGCCCGTCACTGAATTCTAGTGACGTCAACGTAAAGCGTTAAACGATCGCCGGGTTGTAAATATTTTTTGGACAGCGTGTTCCATTTCTGTATGTCGGATACCTGCAGATTGAATTTATCGGCGATCCGGTATAATGAATCACCCTGTCGCACGACATAACCTACTTTTCGAAGAACCTGCCGGCTATCGAGACTGGCGGCAGTCGAGTGCGCAGCGTCTACCCAGATGACAAGGTTTTGCCCCGGACGCAAGACATCTTTAGGCGCCATGTTGTTCCATTTTGTCAGGCTGGTGACACTGACATTGAACTTCTTCGCTATTTCCCAGAAGGTATCGCCACTTTTAACTGAATAGTCAATTCTCGATTTATCCGAACCAGAAAGCGCATTCTGTTTGACTTTCAGCCTGTTTTCGGCCGAAAGTGCATAAAACTGATCGTTTTGACTGGCGACTGGGATCAGTAACTTATCGCCGGCTCGTATCAAATTGCCTCGAATGTTATTGACATCCTTAACCACATCCACGGTTACATCGAATTTATGGGCAATTGACAGCAATGAATCCCCAGATTCAATAGTGTAGCGTTTCCAACTTAAACGTTTTTCAGGCGGCAAGCTGGCAATATTTGTTTGGAATGTTTCTGCTCGATCTGCGAAAACCAGTAATTGGTGCGGACCATCAGGATCGGTCGCCCAGCGGTTAAAGCCCGGGTTCAATAAATAAAGATCACTCAAATTCATTTCCGCCAGTTTGGCCGCTTGCGCAAGGTCAATCTGACCCCCAGTTTCGATTATCGCAAAATAAGGTTCCGTCGAAACATAGGGCAGTTCAATGCCATATTTGTCGGGAGAATGGAAAAGCTTGGCCAGGGCAAACATTTTAGGGACGTACGCTTCGGTTTCCTTGGGTAAATCAAGGTGCCAGAAATCTGTCGGTTTGCCAGCTTTGGCGTTCTTTCGTTGCGCTCTCAGTACTGTACCGGGACCGGAGTTGTAGGAAGCTAAGGCCAATAACCAATCGCCATCAAACATCTTGTTTAATTGTGATAGGTAATCCAAAGCGGCTCTCGTTGATTCTACGACATCACGACGACCGTCGTACCACCAATTCTGTTTAAGGTTATACATGCGGCCTGTGGAAGGGATAAATTGCCACATTCCTGAGGCACTGCCGTGGGAGTAGGCAAAGGGGTCGAATGCACTTTCGACAATGGGAAGCAGAGCTAAATCGAGTGGCATGTCGCGGGCTTGTAACTCATTTACGATGTGAAACATATACCGCGATGCGCGTTCGCTGACCCGATTAATGTAGCTTTGATGCGATGCATACCATTTGAGTTGTTGATTGATCCGCTTGTCTTCTAAGGTTAGGTCAAAAGTAAATCCGCGTCTGAGTACCTGATATAGATCGTTTGGATACTTTGCGTAAGGATCAGGTCGTGAGAGATCCAATGGTTGTTGCCAGAGTGGTTCACTGTCCGTTACCTTGTGAAAGGTATCAGAGGCTCTGTTACGGGCAATTTCCTGTGCAAGCCATTCTTGATCAGGTTGGCTTGCAGAGGATAACTGTACGTCCGTAGGCGAAGTTAGATTCCGGACTGACGGTGTACTATCGGGGCTATTCGCCAGGTCCGTGGTCGTGGGGGACACAGGCAGGACGTTGCAACCTGTTAGTAACAGGCCGACTCCCAACGTTGTAAATCTTTTCATTATAAGCATTAAGTCGCAGCAGATTATTTGTGACAGACATTCAGATCGGCGATAATTCTATTTTCGTCACCCCAATCAAGCAAGGTAAAGCTATGATTTGGGCCCGATTTCTATGTAAATACTAGGGTAATCCATTGGTTAAACGGCTTGGGCAGCGCTTCAAACAGGTTTATCGGCAAGGTCCAATCAACACCCGGGCGCAGGAGGCTGCGCTTTCCAGATGGTATCGGTCAATATTGGGTCAGGAAATAATCTCAGTTGAACGTGAGTTGATTTCCAGGGCTATTGCCGGTCGCTTCGGTGCTTCGATGGCTCAGCTGGACAGTGGCTATCATGAAGCTTTGTTTGAGAAACGGTTATTCGGGTCGGGCATACTGGTTTCACAATTGGAAAACAGGGCACCTTGCCCAGTTGTTTGCGCTGAGCCTGAAAATCTGCCATTTGAACCGGAAAGTCTGGATATGGTGCTGATGCATCATACGTTAGATATCTGTGAGAATCCTTATCAGGCTGTTCGCGAGGGTGCGATTGCTCTGAAACCAGGCGGTTTGCTGATAGTGTTAGGCTTCAACCCATTCAGCACCTGGGGAATTCGCTCTATGATTCAAGGTCGAAGGAACGGCGCGGGTATCTGGAATTCAAGATTCATCCGAAGTGGTCGGGTCGAGGACTGGATGCATGTTCTTGATTTCGAGCTCGAACGACATGAGAAGCATATTTATAAGCCACCATACAACCGGCCGAATTGGCTTAAGCGAATTGAGTTTGGGCACAAGTTGCAAAAGTGGTTTTTCCCATTTACCGGTGCAGTTTATTTGCTTGTCGGCTACAAACGAGTATTTGGTAAGATTAATCAGGCAGAAAAACGTCCATTGCGCGGCATTCTTGAACCAGTCGTGACAGCAAATTCAAAAATCAGGTCATAAACACATATGTCAAACGTAATGCTTTATACCGATGGCGGGTGTCGCGGGAATCCTGGCCCGGGCGGTTGGGGAGCCGTGTTAATTTATGGTAAGCATGTTTTAGAACTCTATGGTTCTGAGGCTGACACCACGAACAATCGAATGGAGCTGTTGGCGACGATCGAAGGGCTAAGGGCGTTGAAACGTCCGGTGCCCGTCGATTTGTATACGGATTCCAAATATGTTCAGCAAGGTATCACGCAATGGATTTCCAATTGGAAGAGAAACGGCTGGAAAACGGCCGCAAAGAAACCGGTTAAAAATCAGGATCTTTGGCAAATGCTGGATCAGGTTTTAGGGGAGCATGATGTGACCTGGCATTGGGTAAAAGGTCATGCGGGTAATAAATACAACGAGTTGGCTGATCAGCTGGCAAACAGAGCAATGGATGAGTTAGCACAATCATGAGACAGGTAATTCTAGATACTGAAACTACGGGTTTGAACCCAAACAAGGGCGATCGTATCGTTGAAATTGGTTGTGTGGAGATGGTTGATCGGAAGTTGACCGGACGACACTTGCACTATTACATCAACCCGGAGCGAGATATTCCTGACGAAGTTGTTGCCGTTCACGGAATCGACAATGAAAAAGTCAAAGACGCACCAAAGTTTCGGGACTTGGCCGTCGAAATATGGACATGGTTGGAAGGTGCAGAACTCGTTATCCATAACGCTGCATTTGATATGGGCTTCTTGAACAAAGAGTATGAAATTTTTGCGCAAGAGAATGGCGAGTCATTCGTAAAGCTGGAATCTGTGTGCGGCGTTCTGGATACACTAAAAATTGCGCGTGAAAAACATCCGGGTTCAAAAGTATCTCTTGATGCATTATGTAAGCGTTATGGTATTGATAACTCGCATCGAACGTTGCATGGGGCCTTGTTGGACTCTGAAATTTTAGCTGACGTTTATCTGATGTTAACGGGTGGGCAGACAGCCTTGCTGTTAGACGACGCTGAAGAGAATGAAGACCAGGGCGAACAGGTCGATCTTTCCGCCTTGGGCGATGCGAAAGGCGAATTAATTAAAGTGGTATTGACCGAAGCGGAGCGGGAGGCACACAACAACTTTATTGCAATGTTGGCCAAAAAGTCAGGGAAGGATATTGCCTGGCCATGAGAAGTGCAAAACTCGGATAATTCTGGCGGGAAGGTTTGAAAGCAGTTCCGTTGGTAAGAAGGGGGATTCGCTAAAGGCAACTACCCCTTGTTTTTGCTTTGCACACCATCATAAGGTGCTTGCCCACACCTGGCTACGGTAACAGATTTTACCAGGGTTGCTTAATGAATGGATCGTCGTATGACACCGACGTACAATCCTTCAACGACAAATTCCTCCTTCTTAAGGTTAACTTCAATGGGCTCGAAATCATCATTCTCGGGATAGAGGGTGACGATATTGCCTTTCTTTTCGTAGCGTTTGACGGTTACGTCATCACCGACACGGGCAACAATGATATCGCCATTGCGCACTCTATCCGTTTTATGAACTGCGATGAGATCATCTTCCAATATGCCGATATTTTTCATGCTCAAGCCCTGGACTTGTAGCATGAAGTCCGCCGAAGGATGGAACAAGCCTTTTGGGAGATCGACATATTCAGCAATTTGTTCTTCCGCTAATATAGGTGAGCCAGCGGCAACTCGGCCAATAACCGGAAGGCCCGTTTCCGATTCAGGCAAACGGATTCCTCGACTGGCGCCTTGAATGATTTCAATATAACCTTTGCGCGCAAGAGCTTTAATATGCTCCTCTGCTGCATTGGGTGATTTAAATCCGAGGATTTTAGCAATCTCTGCCCGAGTAGGCGGATAGCCAGTCTCTTCTATGTTTTCTTTGATTACATCCAGGACTTGCTGTTGTCTTGCGGTGAGTTTATCCATAACCTAGTGCCTGTTGTTTTGTACAGTATCTGTGATTATATACAGTGACGATAAGCTGTAAAGGATTAATTGTTTGAAAAGTAGTAGCCAACTGTTTCCTGTAGAAATTGTTTCCGCTGAAATACGCGATCATTATTATCAGGATGTATATTCTTTAAAGCCAAACAAGAGCCACGATAAGTCGGTGGAAGTTGCCTTGCTGCATCTGCATGCAAAGAAAGATGCTTCGGCTCAAAAACAATTGTTGTTTGTGCACGATGCCTTTCAGAGTCACTGGCAGTGGATGGACGACGGGCGCACGCAAGATGTAATACAGAAATTATTACAAAGCGGATATTCCATCTGGTTGATGGATTGGCGGTCACATGGGTCATCCAAGAAAAATAAGCGACCTTGGCTAAATACACTCCATGACATGGCCCAGTGTGATCTTACGTCAGTGTTGGAGTTTATCAGTGAGAAAAGTCAGCAGGGAATTGAGGTCATTGCTCAGGGCTATGGCGCTCAAATGGCTTTAGTTGCAATGCCCAGGTTGGTCCAGGTCAGGCAATATTATTTCATCGATGCACAGTCGCCCTTGCCCAGTCGACTGTTTTGGATACCTGGAGTACGCTTCTGGCGTTGGCTAAAATTAATGCGAAAAAATTGGGTTATTGGAAAAGGGGATGAACCCGAGCCCGCAACTCTGTTTCGCTCCATGTTGCGTGGTGGGGGCTGGTTGTGGTTGTTTGCCAGAAGTGAATTAAGCGCAGATAAGGCCTATTTTCAATCCGTCGCCGCAAACATAGTTTGGTTGTGTACTGCCGGACGTTTTGAATCTAAAGCTCGTCGTTTAACCCGAAAGCAATCGAGAATTAATCGAGTTGCAACGGAGCAATTATTAGACGAGCTGTATGGTTTAATCACGTCTGAGTCTATCTGAAACCGCAATAGGGTTCTGGAAATTAAACACTATGATGTAGCTGGAAATGGCGAAAGTGGCTATCGCCGTCGACTGTACCAAGACTGCAGCTCTTTCTGTAAGCAGTCCAGAACCCTGCGCAATAAACGTCACTAACAAAGAAAATTCTGAAATTTGGCCGAGGCGGTAGCCAATATCCCAGGCCAGATGGTTAGATTCGCTCATTCGGTGCAGTAGAAAGCGAAACACAACAGGTTTGCCTAACAATACAATGGCAGTTAAAACAAAAAGAGGCAAAATAATCGTGGATAAAACGCCGACGTTTAACTGAGCGCCTAATGTAAAGAAGAACAGGATCAAGAAAAAGTCCCTGAGTGGTTTTAAGTTCAATGCAATGAACTGAGAAATCGGACTGCTGGCTAAGCTGACCCCCGCGATGAATGCACCGATCTCATGGGAAAGTCCCATGAGTTTTGCAAGTTCTCCAACACCTAGGCACCAGCCGATGGTCAGCAAGAAAATATACTCATGAAAACGGTCAAATTTGCTCAAAAGCGGCAAAATCACGTATTTAACTGCAGCCAGTGTCGCGAAGATAAGGATAGGCAGTAAGAGCAAGGGTTGTATGAAAGTCCAAGTGTTAACGGTGTCTTTGCCGAGGCTTTCAATAGCAAGTAAAACCAATATGGCGATGAAGTCCTGAATCAGCAAAATACCTACCATCAGTTCACCGGAGTGTCTGTGATGTAAAACAGTCGTGGGTAATAATTTAATACCGATGATAGTACTGGAAAACATCAGACATAAGCCGACAATAGCTGAGTCCAGTATCGAAAACTGTAACAGTTGTGTGATACCAAAGCCCACCACGGCAAATGATGCACAACTCGTAATGCCAACCAACAAGCTCTTCCTGAGTGTTGTGATTAAGTTCGATATTTGCATATCTAAACCCAGCAAAAACAATAGAAAGATAATACCGATTTCCGCTATATCGCTCAGTAAGTCTGTATCTTCGAGCACCGCAAAGCCAAAAGGACCGACCAAAATTCCGAGCAATATGTAGGCAATCAGCAGCGGCTGTCTGGTGTAAAGTGCCACGGTGGCTAACACGGCGGCTCCAGTGAAAATGAGGAAGAATGAAAAAAACATAGTGACCTGAATTAGTTGTGTTGATTACAGTCTAGTTTGATATTACACCACTGGCACTTGTAAGCACCATTAAACGCTATCCCCGATTCATCGAGTCAGTCTGGTTTTGTACTGAAGAAGGCAGCACCTTGCTTGAAACTAACGATGCGAGTATGCGTCTGTGAAGTCAAATTCTGGTTTTCTCGATAAATTGAAATGTTCACCATTTAAGTAATTTGGTGTTGGAAAATGTGTCAGGCTGGTTTTTCAGTATGTGAAATGGGTCATTCGAACATGTTATTCCAATTCTTGTTCTTTTTTGTTCTTTTAAGCGTTCTATTTATGAGAGTGAAATGTGGTTGGCAGGCACCGTTCCATGTTTTCTCCAGTGCCTGCCAATGTGGTGTGGCTTTATGCGCTTTTCCGACCAGATAGGGCGGGTTTGATTTTATCTCGCATAGACCGCAGCAGTTTTTCTGTTACTTCCCAAGAAATACACGCATCCGTAATGGATTGCCCATAAGTCAATTCGGCCAGATTTTCGGGAATCTTCTGATTACCCGCTTCAATGTTACTTTCAATCATCACTCCAATGATGGATTCGTTACCTTCCATAATCTGGTTGGCGACATTCTCAGCGACCAGTGGTTGTAGATTATGATCCTTGTTTGAATTGGCGTGTGAACAATCGATCATGATATTGGGCAGTATTCCGGCTTTCTTAAGTTGCTCTTCGCAAACCGAGACTGAAACGGAATCGTAATTTGGCTTGCCATCGCCGCCGCGCAATACGACATGACCGTAGCTATTGCCTTTAGTTGCAATGATAGACACTTGTCCTTGCGGATTAATGCCCAGGAAATTGTGCGGCGCAGAAACGCTTTTCAGGGCGTTAATAGCGACTTCCAAACTGCCATCAGTGCCATTTTTAAAACCAACGGCAGACGAGAGCCCACTCGCCATTTCACGGTGAGTCTGGCTTTCAGTAGTGCGTGCACCAATAGCGGACCAGCTGATCAGGTCCTGGACATACTGGGGAGAAATTGGATCCAGTGCTTCTGTCGCTGTTGGTAGTCCGATTTCAGCGATATCCATGAGTAATTTCCGGCCGATGTGAAGGCCTTCTTCAATTTTAAAGGTATCGTTAAGGTGTGGGTCGTTAATCAGTCCTTTCCAGCCCGTGGTAGTCCGAGGTTTTTCAAAATACACGCGCATGACCAAAAGGAGGGTGTCGTCTACTTCTTTGCTGATTTCTTTTAGCCGTCGGGCGTAGTCCAGAGCCGCTTCCGTGTCGTGTATAGAGCAAGGACCTATGACAACCATTAAGCGGTGATCTTTGCGGTCTAAAATATTTCTAACGGCATTTCGGCCTTCTGCTATGGTTAATGTTGCGGCCTCGGTCAGAGGAATATCTTTTTTGAGATCCGATGGTGTAATCAGTACTTCTGCACTGTCGATATTGAGGTTTTCAATTTGCGTCATTTTGTAAACTTCTGGTTGCTTGTCCACGTTGATCCGTGATGATAAAGAAGTAAATAAATTATTACAAGGCGTACAAAAAGGTTTACAGGTGTTGAATGGCAAGTAAGAAAAGTAAGTTCAGAACCGTCGTTTTACCCTCGGTCATCGTCGTCGGTTTTGCGGTCGGGTTGGGGATGGCAATCGACGAATTCGTTGCCTCGCAAGGCGTTTACCGGACCACTGTTTGGGATTTGTTAAATGGTCGGGGAGAGTTGCCAACGGGGCGCGCGGAAGTCAGTCAGCAGGTTGCAATTGAAGTTTGTCGTCAGAAGGCATCTCGTGAGTTAGGCCGTAATCTATTACTAACCCGTTTCGATCAACGCTCGTCTCGCTACAACGGCGAGCTTAAGGTTCATACCGTATTTATTAATCTGACCGTTAAAGACCATGAGCGAGATCAGGTCTACATTCGATGCGATATCTCGGCGGTTAACCGTATGATCATCGAATCCAGAATAAAGGGTATGAGCGGTTTTGGGTTCTTTAATAGTTAGAAGATCGCATATTTCATCCCCAACAGCATTAGCAGGCTGGCCAGAATCGGGTGCAGGAATTTTCCGGGTATTCGACTGGAAAGTGCGGTACCAAGATAAATGGCAGGTAGTGAGCCGGCCAAAAGTGCAAAAAGCAGCTTGAAATCTACGTTACCTAAATAAAGGTGTACCGTGCCGGCGATAAGCGTCAATGGTACTGCGTGTGCGATATCCGTACCGACGATCTGTTTTGGCAGTAACCGGGGGTACAAGATCATTAACACGGCGGTTCCAATTGCGCCAGCGCCAACCGAGCTCAAGGTCACTAAAACGCCTAAAATCACCCCGGCGAACCATAATTTTTTGGAGAATCGGTGGTTATCAGCGGCTCTGCTCTTGCCTAAATAGAGTTGTGACAGCTTCCTGCGGAACAACAGTACAATGGAGGTTAATATCAGCATGAAGCCCAATGCTGTAGTCAAAAGATTTGCGTAGTGTTCTGCAGAGCCGAACCAAAATGCTAATGCGAAACCAGTCACGATTGCCGCTGGCAGGCTGCCATATGCTAGATTTAATGCGATACGCCAATTCACATGCCCCTTGCGGTTGTGTGCAATCATACCGCCGGATTTCGTCAAAGCGGCAAACCAAAGGTCTGTGCCAATTGCGATGTGCGGTGGAAAGCCGAAAAGCAGCAATGCGGGCGTCATCAACGCGCCTCCGCCTACGCCTGTCAGGCCGACAATCATTCCAATTGTCGCACCAGTCAATATTAAGAAAAGGATTTCCATGTGAATAAAAAAGGCATAAATTGTGTGTGTTGGTAAATCTAACTGTTATTAACTATTTCCAAAAAGAATACTTAATAATATTTATATAACTGAATTGCAGGTTGGGCGGTAAGTTCGGTAAGATGCGAGTTGCAGAAACGGGTTGTAGTTGAGCATTTCGCACTAATTAACCAACAGCTCGTTGAACAGTCAACACCATGACTATAATCAGCCTAATGGCAAGGATTTCGTACATGAAGCTACAGCAACTTAAATATATTTGGGAAGTTGCCCATCATGACCTCAATGTCAGTGCAACAGCGCAAGTTCTCTACACGTCGCAGCCAGGTATCAGTAAACAAATTCGATTGTTGGAAGACGAGCTGGGTATTGAGATTTTCGCCCGTTCTGGCAAACACCTGACCCGAATTACGCCAGCCGGTGAGGCTGTTTTAAAGGTTGCTGGTGAAATTCTTGGCAAAGTGGATTCCATCAAGCAAATTGCGCAAGAGTTCAGTAATGACAAAAAGGGCAGTTTGAGTATTGCGACGACCCACACACAGGCTCGTTACGCACTACCGAATGTTATTGAAGGCTTCATACATGATTACCCCGACGTGTCCTTGCATATGCATCAGGGGTCACCTACTCAAATAGCGGAAATGGCCGCAGACGGTACCGTTGACATGGCGATTGCGACTGAAGGTATGGAATATTTTTCAGATCTGGTGATGATGCCATGCTATCGATGGAACAGATCCATTGTGGTGCCTAAGGACCATCCGCTGGCGCAAAAATCAAACATCACCCTTGAAGACATTGCAAGCTACCCGATCGTAACCTACGTGTTCGGTTTTACGGGTCGATCGAAGCTTGATGATGCCTTTATGGAGCTGGAACTCAAACCTAAGGTCGTGTTTACCGCAACAGATGCTGATGTTATAAAAACTTATGTCCGGCTGGGGTTAGGTGTTGGCATTCTCGCGCATATGGCTATCGATCCCGAAACCGACCGCGATCTCGTGAGCATCGATGCGAGCCATTTGTTTGAGGCCAGTGTAACCAAGATAGGTATGCGAAAGGGGACTTTTTTACGTGGATTTCAATATCGATTTATTGAGCGATTCGCCCCTCATTTAACAAAAAATGTTATAGAAGAGGCGATGGCATGTTCCACCCGGCACGATCTGGACGACCTGTTCAAAAACACGCCACTGCCAACTTATTAGTCGATTAGTCGGCAGTATTGCCTGAATGCAAGCCACATTCTTTCTTTGTGGCTTCTTCCCACCACCATCGGCCTTCTCGTTCGTGCTGATTAGGGAGCGTTGGTTTCGTGCAGGGTTCACAGCCAATACTCTTGAAGCCTTTCATATGTAATGGGTTAAACGGGACTTCTATCATCCGGATGTAATTCCAAACTTCTTCTGACGACCAATTAGCTAACGGATTGTACTTGTACAGTACTTCAGCTTTTCCCTGAAAAGCGGGATCAGCTTGAACCACAGGGATGCTGGCGCGGGTGTCAGGACTCTGATCCTTGCGTTGTCCAGTTACCCAGGCATCCAGATTTGATAAAGCTCGCTTTAAAGGCTCGATTTTCCGGATACCGCAGCATTCACCATGTCCATCCTGATAGAAGCTGAACAAGCCTTTTTCTGCGACGAAGGGTTGCAGCTTCTGATTATCAGGTGTGAAAACCTGAATAGACACGTTGTAGTGCTTTCTCACTGTTTCGAGATATTGGTAGGTTTCCGGGTGCAGGCGTCCGGTATCCAGTGTAAAGATGGTTGGATTTTCTGTTAGCTTACAAATCATGTCGACGAGAACAACATCCTCTGCACCGCTAAAAGAAACAGCAATGTGTTCATGGGATGACAGCGCTCGTTTTAGGATATCCCGGGGAGAGAGGGCACTCAATTCCAATTGCAAGTCGTGAATGTTTGTCATTTTCTAAGAAATTCCTAAAGTACTTTTTATTACCGCAAAATAACACGGTACGATACATCACAAAAATAACAGAATAAGATAACCTTATTACATAACTTTTATGTATAACGTGGAACACTGTGATGTTCCACGTGGAATCTGTGGAACATCACGCTGAAAGAATAGAATACTACTGTGCAGTATTTGCCGTTGCGCAGATTTAATTGCCGCAATACATTAATGCTTTACTGACTAATTTGGAGAATTGTGTGGAACTGGCTTGTCTCGACCTTGAAGGTGTACTGATTCCTGAAATTTGGATAGCGTTTGCCGAAAAAACCGGTATTGATGAACTAAAAGCAACAACTCGAGATATCCCAGACTATGATGTTCTGATGAAACAGCGTTTAAGGATACTCAGAGAGCATAATTTAGGGCTTGTTGAGATTCAGGAGGTGATTTCAACCTTGTCTCCGTTGCCAGGGGCAATTGAGTTTGTTGCATGGTTGCGAGAGCGGTTCCAGGTCGTCATTCTATCCGATACGTTTTATGAGTTTGCTCAACCGCTGATGCGCCAGCTCGGTTTCCCGACATTGTTGTGTCATAAGTTGGAAGTTGCGGAAACGGGCGAGATTACTGACTATAAAATTCGTCAGGCAGATCCAAAACGATCTTCGATCAAAGCATTCCATTCGCTGAATTATCGGTGCATTGCTGCTGGAGATTCCTACAATGACACAACGATGTTATCGGAAGCGGAAGCTGGCATATTGTTTAATGCGCCGGATAATGTGATTGCAGAATTTCCACAATTTCCTGCCGTTCGAGGTTACGAGTCGTTAAAGGCGGAGTTCATTAAAGCCAGCGAACGGGAACTGACGCTTTAATACTAATCAGAAGGGGCATTTCTGAAAATGCCCTGAAGCTGAAATCCTTCAATTCTTTTGATTTGCTCTGCCTATAGGCTTTTCGTAACGCCCCACGGACTGATCTGAACAAGGTGCAGTAGCTTTTTGATTTGAGAATAAGCGGAGGGAGTCAGCAGTTCAGCGTGGTCAGGATTTTCCGTACCTTCACTTCGCTTTCTGCAAACTCAGAATCACAGTCGCTGTCGAACACGATTCCGCCGCCGCCATTACAAGAGAGCGTATTATTGGTCCATGTGACGGTCCTAATCAGAATGTTACTGTCGAATTGCAAATCAGCAGAGAGATAAAAGCTGCATCCGCAATAGTTACCTCGTCGAACCGTTTCAAGTTCATCAATAATTTCCATCGCCCGTTTTTTAGGTGCGCCTGTTATAGATCCTCCCGGGAATGCATCTCGCAAGGCATCCAACGGATGTTTTCCGTCCGCCAGAGTCGCTCTTATTGTACTAACCAGGTGGTGTACATTGGTAAAACTGTGCAGGGCAAATAATTCGTCTACCGCAACACTCCCGGCTTGTGCGTTTTTGGACAGATCATTGCGCAGTAAATCAACGATCATCAAATTTTCAGACCGATCCTTTTCGCTGTTCATTAATTCAGCTTTGTGTCGTAGATCTTCAGCTGGAATCGCTGATCGAGGTCTGGTGCCTTTAATGGGTTGGGTGATCATAGTATTGCCTTGAATTTGAATAAACCGTTCTGGCGATACACTGAGTAGAGAATGGTCTTTGGTTCGGTGAAATACTGAAAAGGGAGCTGGCATTTTTTCTATTAGCTGCCGGTAAAGCGTCCAATCATTGGTGCCAGACGTTTGGCTGGTCCATTGCCGGGTCAGATTGATCTGATACGCGTCACCTTCAACGATATAGGCTTTTATCCGGGCAAATGCAACGTCATATTGATTTCTGCTCATGCCACATTGCCAAGGTTCGGCTGCGTACTTAGCCGTGCTCTGAGTTGGTTTATCGGGAAACTGCTCCGTTGCCGATAATCGCTCTTTGACACGATCAATGATGTCTTTTGGACACTGACGATGTGTGACCAGGTAAGTCCGTTTATTTTGATGGTCGAAATAGACGCACCAATGGTAGAGCCCTACCACGGCTAACGGTTGAATTGTGGCGGCATGTCTGCTGGTAATGCCCAGGAGTTCTAACCCCAGGTCATAACTTAGGTGACCGGCTAGTCCGCCGGTAAACTTGAGGTTCGAAGGCGAATGGGTGTGTTGATTGGCTTTCAGCTTAAGAAATTCAAACCAGTCTGCATGATGGATTTCACTATGACCGAGAAAATCAGACACTTGGATGTTGCTTTTTCCAAGGTAGCTGTATTCTTCTGTGGGCCAAGCGGAGACCCATTCACTTTCAAGTGTTTCGTGTCCGCTATGATACCAAATCAGCCCGGGCGCATCTTTGAACAGATTGGTAATGGTGGATGTGTCGGGCGAATAAGTGAGGTCTGTTATTAACAAGAAAATACCTTAATGGCGGTGACCCGGCGATTCAAGAAGAGTCCGGTGACCCAGTTGAAATGCTTTCGCAAGCCGTATCAATAAGCTAGTCTAAGAATTCACTAATAATAACGAGAAAGAAAGGTAATTTCACCGATGAGCATTGTATTAGTTGTAGATGCGGCTTGCGATTTACCCAAATCATTTCTAGAAGAACGTGGTATAGAACTGTTTCCCATTTCCATTCAAGTTGATGGAAATATCTATATCGATGATAAAGAACCGCAAACCTTGCAGGAGTTCTATCAGAAAGATCTGTTAACTCTGGATCATGAAGCTGAATCGATACCATTCAGTACTGAGCAGATGACGCACCTCATGCTCGAAAACATAGTCCCGAATTACGATTTTGCACTTGTGCAGACTGTGAGTAAAAAACGCAGCCAGATCCATGCGAACTGTACGGAAGCGCAGCCATTGATTCTGTCTGCTTATCGGGCGAAGAAGGAAAAGGGTGAATTGAATAATCATTTTGGTATGCGCATCATGAATTCTTCAACCTTATTTACCGGTCAGGCAATGTTGGCCGCCTTTACCTCGGATCTGATTGCAGCGGGCAAGAGTAAACAGGAAATCGTGCGATTGGCTGAGGCCTTCAGAAGTAAGATTTTTGCGTATGTTATTCCGCCGGACGTGGCTTATATCCGCGAACGCGCCCGCAAGCGCGGTGAAAACAGCTTGGGTATGTTGGGCGCACTCGTGGCCAAATCTCTGGATATTAAGCCCATCATTCGGGCAAAAGATGACGAAACAGCGCCGGTGGCGAAGGTTCGAGGATTCGACAATGCGGTAGACCGACTATTCAATTATGGGATTTCCAGGATTGAAGCCGGATTACTCAGTCCGTATGTCATTGTCAGTATTGCGGGCGACGTTGCAGAATTGGACAGGTATGAAACGTTTGCGGCTTTAAAATCGATTGCTAAGGCGCGGAAGATATCCGTAATAGCCTGCACCATGGGGTTAACCAGCGGTCTGAACGTAGGGCCGGGCGCAATTTCATTGGGCTTGGCATCAACCGATCACGAATTTGCCTGACACGCGTCTTGTTCGTAGTGCTTGCTCAGAGGGAGTCGGGTTACGGTTATTTGGTGTTTTTTTCGGCCGAGCAGCACACCAGAACGACGACAAAGTTTTCAGGTGTGCTGATTTTAGATTAATCTTTGGTGTAATAGACGCCGGGTATCCAGCTTTTGTGTACTTTGGATGTTTCTTCAAACCGATGTTCGTTTTCATCGATGTATTTAAATGAAACGAAGCCGATTCTCACTATATCATTGTGTTTAATGTCCTTTTCAGTGATCTTTTCCTCGTTTACAAATGAGCCATTGGTGCTCTGTAAATCGATAAGACGATAAAACTCATGTTTATGTTCATCATCGGCAGGATGAAACTCTAGCCAGGCATGATTGGACGACACGGTTTTATCATCAAGTTGAATATCGTTGTCAGTACCCCGACCGATGGATACCGTTTTTTGGTCCAGCGGAAATTTATTTTGTACGACATCGTCTTTTATTTGCATCAAAATTGGCATTTCCGGTCTCCTGCGGTTGCCATTCGTTTAACATTTCGGGTATAGATTAGCAGGATTATCCCATGGACACTGATAAGTTGTTAACAGAATGATTAAAACGCTGAGCCGAATGATGTTTGTGAAGCTGATACCTGGCTCGCTGATGGCATTTGCCATCGTCGTGATGACGACACCTTGGATGCACTACTGGCACTCGGCTTTGGTCGATCAGGTTGCGGAGTTGTTACCTGGCAGTGATGTGCCTGTTAAATACAGAGTAGTTCCAGAAATTGGCAGTCCAGGGGAGCTGTGGGTGAAATGGCCAAATGGTCAGCCAACTCGGTTAGATGCGTTTCGTAACGGACGCAATCAAGTCGATTTCATCGCAGACTTGGGTTTATCGTTCGATATCTTGCCATCTATATGGGCGTCTGTGGGGCAAACGACGTCGCCGATCGTCTATGAAGACCATAGTGGGGTCTGGCGCCCCGCGGTTGGTGATTACAAGTACTTAGTCCATCGCAGTAATAGTGGTGCAGCGGTAGATCAGGTGATACAGCGAGAGTTTCAGAATGCTGATATACGGTTTGATCAGATACGTGCTGGCTTCCTTTCAGCACCGGTGGATCCGTACGGTGGTGTTTATTTATTTATCAAGCGCGCACCAGACGCGACACCAGCGCAATTGGGTGATCTCAGTGTTGTTGAAGTGTCGCAGTTCGACGCTTTAACAGCACAATTTCTCGCCGAAACGTGGGCTGTTGATAATCAACAATGGGCAATCACGCACGGATTCATGTTGCTTGCGGCCACGTTAGGCTTGCTTTTCCCGTGGTTGGCTATTGGTCATTTAAAGCGGCAGTGGTTGGTTGTATTAAGTCTGTTGACCGTCAATGTGATGGGATTCGTTTTTGCGTTTTGGCAATGGCAGTGGGTTTACCCCGTGATATTGCCGCTGATTTCTCCGTTTTTAGCCTGGGCCTGGTCTCGCCGCTTAACGGCTAAACAGGCGGAAATTCAACGCTGGCAGGAAAAGCATCTTTTCGTAACCGATCTTTGGGTTGGACACTTATTAGACGAAGGCAAACCTGAGGCGGCATTCCGTCATCTAAAAGAAGTGCAAGCTGAAGGTCAGCCATACAGTCCAATTTGGCAGAAGGTAGGCAAAGGGTTTGAGCGTAAACGTCAATTTGATCGATCCATCGAATGCTACCAGTCGATTTTGCAGAGCAATAAGTCGGACGTCGAGGCGCGTAACAAGGTCCGGCAGTTGAAAGACGTTGTAGATGGCAGTAAGACCATGGCAATCAGTCAGTCAGGTGGCGAACTACCGGTTGGGCAAGTTGATAACCTCAGTTTGGGGCGATATCAGATATCCCGTGAGCTCGGAAGAGGCGCGATGGGTGTTGTATATGAAGCCGAAGATCCCAAAATTCATCGTAAAGTTGCTTTGAAAGTCGTTCATTTGAAGAATCTGGGTATTGATGAAGTGGATCAGGTAAAGCAACGGTTTTTCCGGGAGGCTCAAGCCGCAGGTAAGTTGAACCATCCTAATATTGTCACGGTCTACGATGTGGGTGAAGAACACGATGTCGCCTATATCGCGATGGACCTTCTGATAGGCCAGCCTCTCTCGGCATTAGTCAATCAAAAACCGATCCAGATTCTGCAGCAGGTTGTTTGGATTGCCCAAGCCGCAGAGGCATTGGGTTATGCCCATGAAAATGAAGTGATTCACCGTGATGTAAAACCGGCCAATATGATTATTGAACAAAAATCGAACCGGTTGAAGCTGACTGATTTTGGTGTTGCGCGCATTGCCGGAGTGCAGCAGACTCAAACCGGGATCGTCCTGGGCAGCCCTTCTTATATGTCTCCTGAACAGATTCGTGGTGAAAAGCTGACCGGCAGCACGGATATCTTCAGTTTAGGGGTGACTTTGTACCAATGCATTACCGGTGAATTACCCTTTGCCGGGGAGACGCTTCCAGCACTTGCCTATTCCATCACACAAAGCAAACAAGAAAGCCCACGCAATCTCAACAATGAAGTTCCGGTTTCATTGGTGAGAATCGTTAATAAAGCGTTGCAGAAGGACCCAAAAGAACGGTTTCAAACCGCTGATGATTTTGCAAAAGCGTTAAATAAATGGGTGAAAGATCACAGCTAAACTAAACTTAAAAAAACAGCCAAATAAGATAGAACAAAGGAGGTGAGGGCGCAGAAAGTAAGTGGTAGTACGAACACAAAACTCATGACTTGTAATCCGCCTGAGGGAGAACTGAATGGCTGAAACTCAACTGTCCGACGTACGTACCTATGCATTAGATACCAATGTTTTGATACATGATCCTAATGCCGTTTTTAAATTTGAAGAACATACTGTGCTCATCCCAATGGTGGTGCTGGAAGAGCTGGATAAGCTTAAAGTTGGCGCCTCCGCGGTTGCTGCTGATGCCAGGCAGGCCGTGCGCACAATAGACGAATTACTCGGTGCCTCATCACCGCAGGAAATTATGAAAGGCGTACCCATTAAACGACCTTCCGGTGAAGAATTGGGAGAGATTTCCATTCTGATGCCATCCAAAGACCAAGATACCCGCCTTTCACCCAGCAGTAACGATAACCTTATTATCAATGATCTGTTGTTTTTGAAGACACACCGTCAGGATCGGGAAGTTGTGTTGGTGACTAAAGATATCAACATGCGTTTAAAGGCCCGCGGAACAGGGTTGTCGGCTGAGGATTATCATAATGATCAATTAATAACCGATCTTGAGTCGCTGGCCACCGGGTACCATCACATTGAAGGCAGTTTCTGGGAGGCTATTGAAGCTATAGAGCCGCAAAAGGTCGATGGCAGCAAGTACCATGTTCTCAAAAAGGAAACGCTGCAGGCAGTGTTAGAACGGCGTGCCTATGTGAATCAATTCATTTTTGATGATAAAGAGTTCGTATGCCGTATTTACAAGGAAGATGACGACAATTTTGCCATTGAACTGTTAAACACTGGAATACTCATGCGCCAGAAAGCCTGGGGACTGACGCCGAGAGATCTGTTTCAGGCGATGGCGATGTTTCTGTTGTTCGACCCGGAAATCGATTTGGTGGCACTGAACGGGTCCGCCGGTAGCGGGAAAACCATACTGGCTTTAGCCTGTGCTCTGGAGCAGACCATGGAGCGTAAAGATTATAAGCGGATTATTGGCACTCGCAGTACGCGGGGGCTGGACGAAGACATTGGTTTTTTACCGGGTACTGAAGCAGAAAAGATGCAACCTTGGTTAGGTGCATTTACCGATAACCTGGAAGCCTTGCATTCAGAAGATTTTGATCCGGGAAGCAGCGAAGACTATGTTGGTGCTAAAGTGCCCCTTCAGTTCAAGAGTTTGAATTTTGTCCGGGGACGGAGCTTTCAGCAAACCTTCTTGATTGTTGACGAAGCGCAAAATCTGACTCCTCACCAGATTAAAACCATTGTGACGCGAGCGGGAGAGGGGACTAAAGTCGTCTGTTTGGGGAACCTGGCTCAAATCGACACGCCTTATCTGGGGGCAACCAGCAGTGGGTTAACCTATATGAGCGAACGATTTAAAGGGTTCCAGCATGGCGGCTCCATAACGTTACAAAGTGTTGCACGTTCGCGGCTGGCTGCGTACGCTGAGACGCATTTGTAATGTTGAGTTACGCAAAATTACTTTGATATGTGGTATGCCCGAAGTATGATGCTTTGGGCGTATTTTTAGGGGGTTCCTGTGGTAGAAATCATTGTTATCGACGATCATGACCTGGTGCGATTCGGCCTGGTCAGGTTGCTGTCAGATGTTGACGGCATTCGGGTAGTCGCTGAAGGAGATAGCGGTGAGAAAGCTGTAGAATTGGCCAAGAAGCATGAACCGGACGTCATCTTGATGGATGTACGTATGCCGGGTATGGACGGTATTGAAGCAACGAAGAAAATTCAGCGCATTATGCCGGACATCAAAATTATCGCGGTAACCGCTTGTGGTGATGATCCGTTCCCCTCCCGCCTATTGCAAGCTGGTGCGTCTGGGTATTTAACAAAAGATGCTTCCACCGACGAAATGGTCCAGGCCATTAAAACCGTCATGGCTGGTCAGAAGTACTTAACACCAGAAATAGCGCAAAAACTTGCTTTGACCAAATTTGGTGGGTCTGACAACCCATTTAGTGAGTTGTCAGAGCGTGAGATGCAGATTGCGACGATGATCTGTTCGTGCAAAAAAGTGCAGGAAATCTCAGATAAACTTTGTTTGAGCCCAAAAACGGTCAACACCTATCGATATCGAGTGTTTGAAAAACTTTCGGTAACCAGTGATGTTGAGCTGACTCATTTAGCTATTCGACACGGTTTGCTTGAGCCCCAAGAAATGGTCTAATCAGGAAAATCTTGATGAATTTGGACCATGACGGACAGCATTGCCGAACCTTTCGACCATAAGTCATTTCTTCGCAATTTAACCACTCGCCCCGGCGTATACCGAATGTACGATACGCAGGGCGAGTTGCTCTATGTTGGCAAAGCAAAGAACCTTAAGAATCGAGTATCCAGTTACTTTCGCAGTCGTGGACTCACCAATAAAACAGTTGCCTTGGTGTCCAAGATTCACAGAATAGAAATTGCGGTGACTCACAGTGAAACGGAAGCGTTGTTGCTGGAGCATACGCTAATTAAGCAACATCGACCGCCCTATAATATTCTCTTGGTCGATGACAAATCCTATCCGTACCTTAAATTGTCCAAAGCACACGCTTGGCCGGGACTTTATTTGCACCGTGGTTCTCGAGGCAACAAAGATGAGTTTTTTGGACCATTTCCAAGTGCCAATGCCGTTCGGGAAAGCCTGATCTTGTTGCAAAAAGCTTTTCGCATACGCCAGTGCGAAGACAGCGTGTTTGAAAACCGCAAAAAGCCCTGTCTGCAGTATCAGATAAAACGCTGCAAAGCGCCTTGCGTTGGTTTGGTCAGTGAAGAAGAGTACCAACAGGACCTTGATAAAACGAGGTCGTTCTTGCAAGGTAAAAGTCAGGATCTGATTCAAACGATAGAAGTTGAAATGGATCAAGCAGCGGCAAAATATGAATACGAACAGGCTGCTGAATTACGCGATCAGTTAATGTTTTTACGCAAAGTTCAGGAACAACAATACGTCTCAGGCGGCAAAGGAAACGTGGATGTTTTTGCTGTAGTGAAACAGGCTGCCGGTGTGTGTATTCATTTTCTGATGATTCGCGATGGACGTATGATTGGCAGTCGGAGCTTCTTTCCAAAACCCGGCATTGAAGACGACGAAGGGCTGATCATGACAGGCTTTTTAGCACAGTACTATCTGTCTAAACGTCATGGTGATTATCCTGGCAGTATTCTTTCCAACGTTCCGATCGCTGACGCAAAGTCACTTGAAGCTGCCTTGAAAGAGCAGTATCAGCGAACAGTGCAGATTCAACATGCAGTCAGAACTCAAAACGCGAAGTGGCTGGAACTGGCAGTCACCAATGCCTCAGAGCAATTACAACACCGCATGTCCCATGGAAAACAGGTCACTGCACGCCTGGAAGCGCTTCAGCAAGCCTTGGAGCTGGAACAGTTGCCTGAGCGAATAGAATGCTTTGATATCTCCCACTCCAGCGGTGAAGCCACCACAGCCTCTTGTGTAGTTTTTGATCAGGATGGGCCGAATAAGTCGATGTACCGAAAGTTTAATATTGAGGGCATTACAGAAGGGGATGACTACGCGGCGATGGCACAGGCGATTCATCGCCGTTATGCACGTTTACAGAAAGAAGAAACAAAACTCCCGGACCTGCTTATTGTGGATGGTGGCAAAGGTCAGATGAATATGGCCAGAGAGGTTATGAATGAGTTAGGTATTGCCATACCTTTGTTAGGTGTCGCCAAAGGGGAAACCCGTAAACCCGGAATGGAAACGTTGTTTTTCGAGACGACAGATCAGGTAATTTTACTGCCGAATTATTCACCTGCGCTGCATCTGATCCAACATATTCGGGACGAATCGCATCGATTTGCCATTACCGGACATCGAGCGAGGCGAGGCAAATCCAGAGTAGGATCCTTATTAGACGACATACCGCAGGTCGGACCAGGCCGTCGTCGAGCCTTGATTCGTCATTTCGGCAGCGCTATTGCTGTAAAATCTGCCAGCGTGGACGAAATTGCTAAAGTGTCTGGTGTTTCTAAAGCATTGGCACAAACTATTTATGATTTTCTGCACAGCACCTAGCGGCTGTTCGTTTGCCCGGAGTCAGTGGCCTAAAAAGCGTTTGAATGTATAATGCGCGTAATTCAAATACAGGTGTTTCATGAATATCCCTAATTTACTTACGCTTTTGAGACTCATTCTGATACCAGTCTGTGTAATCATCTACTATGTCCCCGCGCCATGGGCGTACTTGACAACGGCTATTCTGTTTACGGTTGCTGCGATTACCGATTGGTTTGATGGGTATCTTGCGCGGAAATGGGGTCAGACTACGCCGTTTGGCGCTTTTCTGGATCCAGTTGCTGATAAACTCATCGTCGCTGCCGCGTTGGTTATCTTGGTTGAGCGACACGAAACTGTTTGGCTGACTATACCAGCGGTCATCATTATTGGCCGGGAAATCGTTATTTCAGCATTGCGCGAATGGATGGCAGAAGTTGGTAAACGCTCGAGTGTTGCCGTTAATATGATTGGCAAACTCAAAACCACGATGCAAATGGTGTCCATTGTCGTACTTCTCAGTCAGAAACCAGGTACGGCCATCGCCGATATAGGATTGATTGCGCTTCAGGTTGCTGCGGTATTGACGCTCTGGTCAATGATCGTGTATTTGAACGCCGCTTGGTCTGAATTGAAACCATCGGCGAAGTAGTTTATTGAGCTGGATTACAAGGAGGCCATCGCCTCCTTTTTTGTTTGTCACAATTTTTTAATACGTTCGGCAATCGCCAGTACTTTGTCTATGGGTGTGTCCACCTGTTTGCCGAACTCAGTTGTGGGCGTAAATATTGTTGCGACAGTACTGAGGTCATCTGCAGAGAGCCTCTCTGGTCCCAGATCTGCGATAACTTCGAGCGCCTGTGCTCTGGCCAGATAAAAGTTAGCCAGTTTCAGGCTGTATCGATAGTTTGTAATTAGTACCTGTACCAAAAACATGATAACGGCTAACGCGCTGACCCGGATTAGACTCTTTTCAACCTGATCGTTTAAATCACTCTTATCAAATTCAACCAGTGCTGACTTAAAGTCTTCCAGCAAGTTTTTCTGCTCCTGCAGCTGAGCCAATGCTTCAGCTTCAACGCTGCGAGTGCTGGCCGCCAATGCGTTAATCAAAGCGGGTATAGTATCTTCGTCTCGTATTTGACGGATCTCACGCAACAGATATATTCCACCAAAGCTCGATACCAGAGCACTTCCGTCTTCAACAAAAACCGCTGGCTGTAAATCGGTTCGAATGCCTGTGTTTTGCGT
This sequence comes from Reinekea sp., assembly GCA_050293765.1. GTDB lineage: Bacteria > Pseudomonadota > Gammaproteobacteria > Pseudomonadales > Natronospirillaceae > Reinekea. Next base: position 51,639 of record JBNKNI010000014.1, on the reverse strand, counting down.
TAACCAGCTCATGCCCTCATTTTCAGAAATGAGCAGACTGCCGTCATCGCCGGTGATGAACACTCTACCATCCGGAGCGAAGGTGGGAATTTGCAGGTCGGATGGAATGCCTGTGTTGATCGCAGTCCACGACTGTCCTCCCGCATTGGAAATGAAGAGACTTCCCTCATTGCCACTGATCAGACCAATACCATCTTAAGTAAAAACAGGCGGGTTCAAGTCAGTCGGTACGTTTAGTGCAAATGGCAGCCAATTTTGGCCTTCGTCCGTCGAAATAAGGAGTGTACCGTCATCACCACTGATAACCCCAATTCCCTGTTCTGTGAATATGGGAAGGTGTAGATCCGCGACAGTGGTTGATGGGTAGGGTTGCCATAATCCGATTGGTGGCGTACTCAACCAAAGGGAGCCCGCTTGTCCGGTGATCACCCCAACCCCTGTCTTTGAAAATACCGCGCGATTTAGTCTTGTCGGTTTTTGAGTTTGGTTTTTGTGCCAGTGTTGCCCTCCGTCACTGGAGATGCTTCGCCATTGTTTACCTGCGTCATCGCTGATCAACGCTACACCTGCATCACCTAAAACAAGTGCTTTTCCGTTTTTCAGTAAAGCGACCTGGTGTAAGTCTGCATAGACTTCTGTAGGGTAAGTTTGCCAAGTTAATCCCTTATCGTGGGATGTCATGAGCAATCCGCCTTCGCCAACAATTACGCCAACGCCATTGTAGATGAATATCGGCGGTTTTAAATTCTTGGTCGTACCAGAAGGATAGTGATTCCAACTGAGGCCGACATCATTGCTGATAAATAATGCTCCGCGCGTTCCCGATATGACGCCAGTTGTTTCGCTGCTGAATACAGGTGGCCATAAAGTGCTGTTAACTTGGGTTGTTATTTTATTCCAGTGTTCTCCGTTGTCCTTCGACACTAATATCAATCCCTTTTAATCTGTAACCACAGCAATATCTTTGTCTGAAAATATTGCTGACGATAAAGGTCTTAAGCCTGGGTAATAAATCTCTTTCTCTGAACCAAACTCTGTAAAGACAGGGAAGGCGAGTAAGTCGGGAATGGTTGTAATGGTTTTTTCTATTCGGTTTTCAACGGAGGTGATTTTGTCTTCGACGACATCGACAGAATGAGATCTACGAAATAGTTTATCGGCCAGATTGAGTAAATAGGGCAACGCAATGACGATAAATAAACCGACGGCAATTAATCCCACTATGGACCTGGAGTTTACTTTTGCGTCTTGGGTATGTTGCGTAGCGAGGTGGCGATAAGTCTTAATCGTGGCCGTAAAAGGGATTGATGCGGTATCGTCTTGGGTGGGCATGAGTCAATCCTTGGTCATTGCACATTTGAACACCATAAAGCATGTTCAAAAAACGAACAACTCTGTGCTGGCGTTCAATTTATTGCCTCTGAGAACAGACTGATGGGGGGTGCCGAACCAGAATGGGTCAATTTGCCTTTAAAGTTAGCAAAAGCTCAATAAAATCAGGAAGTTATAAAAAAATGTTTGACAACATTCAGAACGTCGGTAAAATGCGCCCTCGTTGTTAAGGCAGACGCCGGCAACGGTTTAGTTTGATATGCGGGAATAGCTCAGTGGTAGAGCACAACCTTGCCAAGGTTGGGGTCGCGAGTTCGAATCTCGTTTCCCGCTCCAATCAAATTAAGCATTTGGTTGATAGGTAGAGATTGAAGCGTCAACCGGTTCAGTCAAGTATTGATCTCCGATCAAACCGATAATCAGCAGCACGCAAGCTGTCTAAACTTTGCAACATTGGCGCGGTGGCAGAGTGGTCATGCAGCGGACTGCAACTCCGTGTACGCCGGTTCGATTCCGACCCGCGCCTCCAGTCTCAGGATTGGCTCACCATACAAGATTGCCTTGTAACCCGAAGCCCGGGTGGTGAAATTGGTAGACACAGGGGACTTAAAATCCCCCGACTATTGCAGTCGTGCCGGTTCAAGTCCGGCCCCGGGCACCATATGAATTATTTTCTTAACTTTTCAAATGTTTAGTCGACTTCTCGGTTTTCGTACGTAGTTAAAAACTGGTGTATAACAGGCAATAGTCGAAAGGCTAAATCTCTTAATCGGAAGGTTTTTAGTTCGCCTTAAGGTGTTGAAAACTCAGTAATCCATTATGCATTGGGGTTTTTCTAGAGCCCCGAAAAAATATCTTATCAAAAGCTCGGTCTGAACGATTTGACTTAATTTATGTGTGTCTACCAATGGTGCATTGTCTGGCTAGATTGAATTCTGAACGCAAATCGTCCATTTTACCTTCTAGGTAAAAATGCGGTTTCTAGTGTTAAGCAGAAGATGTTTGAGATAGGCATCTTTAATGAATAAGATTCGACTAAATGGTCGCCTTGCCTGCTATGTTCTGCGCAATGCCTTGTTCTTTGATAGCATATAATCTCTTTGACATGCTTTCGGCCTATACAATTCGCGTGACCATGGGTTGTTTCGTTGTAGAGCTACTGTTGTGCCTGTTAGAATCGGATCGTACTTTGAGGTAGCCTTGCTTGAGCTATTTCGTTCGCCATCATTCATCCAGGGAAGAGATACTGAATGCTAAAATTTTTATTCATTCGCAGCGGTCTTATTTTAACCGCGTTCTCAGTAAGTGTTATAAATCCAGTTAACGCGAATCTCGCTGACGCAAAGCCTTCCGCTCACTGGGAAGAAAACGATTTTGTCGTAGAATGGGAAGTCAATGGCGAACCTGTATATATGGATTTTGTTGCAGTGTACGACAAAACGAAAAGTCAATTCTTAAGTTCCTGTGCTGTCTCTGGGCCAGTGGAAGAAAAAGAAGAGAATGGAAGAAGGTATACAATGGGTCTGAATGGCGTCGAGTACCGTTGTAAAAACGTTCAACACAAAGAAGACTTGATAGTCACGTATCAACTAACACGATTCATTGATATCAACTTGCATTACCCTTCTGACTTTAAAAAGATTGACCATATTGATCCACTAAATATTGACTCTGAAGATTGGATTCTGTCAGTAATGATTGATTTCCCATTTTATAGACAGGAAAGTAATACTAGGTCCTCTTTTGCGTACAATTCTAATCAATATGAATTTGAGTTTTTAAATTCAGAAAAAAGCAATCAGCTATTTGAAGAGATAATGTCTTCGCTATCAGAGTCTCCTGATAGGGACGTGTTTGAGCTAAGGAAGTTGTCCTTACTAAATCATAAGCAGGCGCAGCTGGAAGCTTACCTCATTCCATTAAAAAACTCAGGATTGAACCTTAGATATACCTTGGATGCATTTCTGGCTGCTAAAGCAGGGTGCAACTTTTCTTCAGCTCAATTTGTATCAGCTCAAGACGTTAATTTCCATTCTAAGTACATGAACGTTGAGAGATTACTTATCCCTACTTTATATGGATTGACTGAAGAAGACATTTCAAATTCAATCGAGGACTGGGCTTCAGGTTGGCGTGCCGTCATTAAAAATCTGCCAAATACAAGAGCCGCAACACTTGCTGATTTGCAGCTTAGAACCCATTTTCAGAATTTTGCACGTAGTGACACATCGCCTGAGTATATTCGCTGGAACGAGTATTTAAAGTCATTAAATCTAAAACATCCTTATATTGGCTGTGAAATTCCTGAATTTTATTTGAAAGCGACTGATGACGAATTTCTAAAAATTCTCGGTTTATGATGTGTTTTGGTCGCTAGCAAGTTCACTGCGCTAGCGGCCAATATACAATTGTCTTAAATCCCCCGACTATTGCAGTCGTGCCGGTTCAAGTCCGGCCCCGGGCACCAACGAATTTTTGTTACCTCTTCGCTTTTATCTTCTGCCTAGACATCCTTTACGCGATTTGCACCTGATTCGGCAACGATATTGATGTTTTCAGCGGCGTTTAACTTGTCATTCAATTTTTTTTGCTGTGTTTTATTCGGTTATTTTTAGACCCAAACTCTTTTGGCAGTGAAGCGAAGCCTGCACTATGCTCTTCATGACCTGTGTATTGTCAGCAGTAGCGCGGGTTAGGAACGTTACCTGTTTGGTAGCAGGTTCAATGCACCTTTCTTATTGCGCACGGTTGCACCAACAGTTAGTCATGCTGATTGTTGGCGTGTTGTCTTCATTGCGTTACGCGACAAAGGAGACAGATCATGGCTACGTTAGTGGTTATGGCCCACGGTGTCGGTAATGAAACCGAAGGTTTTGAAACGAAATGGCGAGAGCTGATCGAGCAAAAGACCTCCATTCCAGATGATGTTGTTGTCAAAGGGCTTTGGTGGGAGGACGTGCTCGAACAGGTCGCTCAAAAATATCCGATCATTTCACAACAGCAGGCAAGTTTACTAGCGATGCTTAACTTCCCTTACCTGCAGCAGTTGTTGGCTTTAGATGTTTACGATCTGGTCAGAGATGCACTGATGGACGTGCTTGTTTACGCTGGACTCGACGATATGTGGGCATATATCCAAGCTGAATGCTCTGCAAAGCTCGATAGGTTACGACGTGATGACAATGGTCGACTGCTCTATCTTGAATCCGATACGCTGTTGATTGGGCATTCGCTGGGCGCCGCGATGCTGCCACACTTGGTCTGGCGTGAAGCCAAAAATACAGGTGTAATTCCCTATAAAGGAATGATATTGCTGGCGACCCCCTTGGGTATTCAATCGCCATTTCCCCGCGTGTTCAAAGACTTACTGCAGCGGTTGGGAAAAATTCATGGCGGAAGCCGAACTAAAACACTTCAGCAATTTGCTAAGCGCTGGTCGATGGGAGGGGCAAACCGGCTGCGCATCATTAACAATGAAAACGACATTATCTGCTCCGATGTTCGCTTTGAATTGCCCGGTGGGAAATTGAAAGATCTAATTCCGCTCAGGCAGGGATTTGATCCAAATGAAATTGCAGTATTGGACCAATGGCACCCGGGTTCTATCGAATATATCGCCTTCGGCGAACGTAAAATATCCTCAATTGCCTATAACCACGCTATTTTCAATTACCTGCAGCAACCAGCCTTTATTACCGTATTTAACAGGATGGTGCAGGGAGGCGAACAATGAGTAAGCGCATTGTTTTCTTCTTGATGGCGGTTTTTATCTATCCGATATCTTTTACTGTGGCAGAGTCCTTTCAAGATGATCTGAATCGTTATGTTGATGAAGTGACGGCGTTACTCGAAGAGCAGACCGATGACGAAATAATCCGCTATCTGAACAGTACTTTGATCCTTGCAAACTCAATGCGCGATAACGCATCACGCAAGTTGGTTGATACCCATGCCTTGGAAAGTCTCGGTGAAGCTTATTTTCTATTACCGGAAGAATTGTCTCTAGCTGCGATACAAAGCCAAGCGATACAAACTGAATCAGGTTTATATACTCGTTATATACAGCCTTATATAAAACAGAATTATCTGAATTTTTTGTCAGCGCAGCAGAATTTGTTGCAACGAAAATATTTTTCTATAGATGATCACAGCGCCAATTTTGTGGAAGGTTACTTAAACAGTACATTGCCATTAACGCGAGTTAACCTGAACGATGCCCAGGCGAAGCAGGATCCATATCTGGGGGTTTCACCTTGGGAGGCAACCTTTCGAGTCGAACCCGCCATGATTTTTGTCGGTCAACCTGCTCCAGCATTGCTCCTGACATTAGGCGCAACATACACGATTTTACCTGAAGTTAATCTTTCAGTGTCACCGCCTGATTTTCAGGAAACATTTGCGACGACGTATATTCAAAAAGCCGGTCCGCGGATAGGATTCGGAGCCATGCAGAAAGAGGGGGAGGTTCAGTGGGTTGCCGGTGCTGGGATGCATGTTCGTTCCGTGGCTATTTGGGTGCTCTACGATTATTCTGATCAAAAAGTAGCATTGGGCGTTGGTTTGAGTAATCTGAGTGTGCTGGCAAAGGTAATTAGCTGGTATTGAGCATTCGCAGTGAACGGATTGTGCTATTTCAAAGAATGGGTAACTGGATAATCACCTAAAAGAGGATAAAAAATGAAACTACGACGTTTAGGTAAAACTGAGTTGCAGGTGTCTGAAGTTTCATTTGGTGCCTGGCAGCTCGGTAACAATGATCAATGGGGTGGTATGACGGATGCCGAGGCCTTAAATTTGGTGCGCAAAGCTCGAGGGTTAGGGTGTAATTTATTTGATACGGCACCAAATTACGCCAAAACCAACAGTGAACGATTGCTGGGTGAAGCCTTGCATCGTGAACGTACTGAGGTGGTGATCGTTAGTAAGTTCGGTCATCGGCCGGACGATGGACGCGCCGATTTCAGCGCGGATTGGTTCTGGAAAAGTCTACATGGCAGCCTGACAAGATTGAAAACAGATTATCTGGACGTGGTGTTAGCGCATTCGCCTCCATTTGAAGTGCTGAATGGCCAGCACGAAATCTGGTCAGCGATGCAGGATGCGCAAAAACAAGGCAAAGTTCGTTATTACGGCGCGAGTGTCGATTACGCAAAAGATGTGCGCGAGGTCCTAAATACGACCGAGTCACAGGTTTTGGAATTAATGTTCAGTGTGGTGCACCAAGATGTTCGGTTTGCGTTTGATTTGGTCAGAAAAAACGATGTTGGTGTATTGACCAAGGTGCCTCTGGACAGTGGATGGCTGTCTGGAAAGTATGATGCAACCAGTCGTTTTGACGGTGTGCGCAGTCGTTGGAGTTCGGAAGAAATTGCCCGTCGAGCTCAATTTGTAGGCCGTGTCAGGGAAATCATGCCCAAGGATATGTCGATGGCGCAATATGCATTGGCTTATTTGCTGAGCTATCCAGAGGTTTCTGCCGTTATCCCAGGGATGCGCTCGCCAGAGCAGTTGCAGGCAAATGTCAGTGCTGTTGGTCTGCAACTGTCAGCGGAACAACTGGGAACGGTTGAAGACCTTTGGGTAGAGCTGACCAATAATGGTAATGACCTCTACCCGTGGTAAAGAGAGCTGGTTTTAATGCCTTTACCGGTCGTTTTATGGTTCCGTGTAAAGGCTAATGGTCTTATTGACCGGAGAGTACGGATGCTAACTTCATTGAACACCAAACCGCTCACACTAAGTCTCTCTTTGTATGTTAAAAACAAAGTTCCATTTGAGGCGCAACCGCTTGTTGTTTTGAATTCGTGAAAACCAGTGCCTGGCAACCTAACGGTGAGCCATTCAGCAGAATGTCCGGCAGCTCATTTTGGTTATTAGCCCACACTGCAACCACCGCACTTTTTCCGTTTTGAAGGCACCGCTGAATATAGCTAACGGTGGCATTATCATTACTGTCCAAACGGATAACTCGTACATAGTGATCTCCCAGGCCTATTTCACGCAAATATCGATCATTTGGGATGAAAGGGGGATTGATCAGAGTTACCCATTGTCGTGAATTAGCTTTTTCACGGATCGCCGACAACAGTTGATGCCATTGGTTCAGAATAGGTGAATCGTAGGCATGAAATTGAACAACGCTGCGTGCTTTGTGTATTAAGCTGGTTATTATGGGTTGACGATAGGGTGTTTCGTATTCCGATGTAATCATCACTCGACCTCTTACTGTATGTTTGAACAGTATATGTATTTATATACAGTAATGGGTTCGAAGTCAAAAAAAAGAGCCGAAAAACTCGACTCTTTTTTGTATTTAGAAATAACTATGCAGTTCTTCGCCGAAATAGAGGCTCTATGAGGCGTGTATCGGATTGATACTGTTCCGTAAAATGGTCTTTAATGCTCAAAGCCGTTTGCATTTCATTCTCTGTACGGCAGGAGAATGCGTTAAAACCACACCGCTGCAGGTAATTGATCTGGTCAGGTAAAAAGTCACCAATCGCTCGTATTTCACCTTTAAACTTATGCTGCATTCTGAGTAACCTTGCAAAGGTGAACATCCGTCCATCTGCAAATTTGCTGAATTTAAAGGCAATAATCTGTAGGTTCGCTAAAAATGGCAGCAGTTCTGTGTAGTCGTCGTCTTCACATACATAGGCGCCGAATGGTAAGGAAGACTCAGCCAATTCATGGCCGAAGTCAGTCCATATCCGCACAGGCAGCAAAGCATTTCCGGGTAGGCCTTGAGCGTCGGTCGATTCAAAGAGCTGCCAAGGATCGTCTTTAATGATTTGGCCGTCCTTAATGAGATGTTGCATATACGCGCTCCTTAAACGGTTCCAAGCCTAAACGATGCACGGCATCTATAAACAATTCATTTTCCTGGCGTTTTTCAACGTAGGTATCAATCACTTTTTGCAGAACATCCGGTACCTGCTCGGCTTTAAAAGAGGGTCCGAGAATTTTACCAATCTGACCGTCGATGCCACTGTCACCACCTAACGAAATTTGGTAAAACTCCTCGCCTTTTTTGTCTACACCCAAAATGCCGATATTACCGATATGGTGATGCCCGCAAGCATTCATACAGCCAGAGATATTCAGATCTATATCGCCCAGGTCGTACAGATAGTCCAGATCGTCGAACTTTACCTGGATGGCTTCTGCGATTGGAATAGACTTAGCATTTGCGAGTGCACAGTAATCGCCTCCCGGACAGCAGATGACATCGTTTAAGGTGCCCACCGTGGCATCCGCCAACCCCAGAGCACTCAGAGCGTTCCATAAGGTAAAAAGATCGGATTGTTTTACATCAGCGAGAATGATGTTTTGTTGATGGCTGACCCGAAGCTCCCCGAAGGAGTAACTTTCCGCGAGGTTGGCAAGGGTGTCGATTTGCTCCGCTGTTGCATCGCCGGGTGCATAGCCCGGTTTTTTGAGGGAAACAGTCACCGCGGCGTATCCGGCTTTTTTGTGGCTCTCAACATTACGTTGAATCCATTTATCAAAAGCAGAGTGATCAAAGCGCAATTGAGCCAGGGCTTCTGTCTGATCCTCGATCGGTTCGTAAGCCGGATCCACAAAGTGTGATTTAACTCGTTCAATTTCGGAAACAGTTAGGGTTTCCGCGCCATCTTTTATCAGCTGCCATTGCTCGTCAACCAACGTCCTGAAAGCCTCGACACCAAGCGCTTTGACCAGAATTTTGATACGTGCTTTGTATTTATTGTCGCGACGACCTTTCAGGTTATAGACACGAAGAATTGCGTCCAGATAGGACAATAGATGTTGCTGTGGTAAGAATGCATTGATTTCCTGACCGACAATCGGCGTTCGCCCTAAGCCACCGCCAACGAATACTTGAAAGCCAATATCACCGGCTTCATTTTTGACCAACTGCAAACCTATATCGTGAAATCGAATCGCCGCTCGATCAGTGTTGGTGGCCGCATTCACCGCAATCTTAAATTTACGCGGCAAAAAGGCGAATTCTGGGTGCAGTGTTGACCACTGGCGGATAATTTCGCACCAAGGTCTGGGATCCTCGATTTCATCAGCGATTACGCCGGCAAATTGATCGGTCGTCGTGTTGCGAATGCAATTTCCTGAAGTTTGTATGGCATGCATCTGTACTTCAGCCAAGTCAGCGAGAATATCAGGAACATCTTCCAGTGCCGGCCAGTTCAATTGAATGTTCTGGCGAGTTGTGAAATGAGCATAACCCTTATCGTATTTACGGCTAATATGCGCAATGCGCCGCAACTGGGTGGACGAAATCAACCCGTAAGGCACGGCAATTCGCAACATGGGTGCATGTCGCTGAATATACAGCCCATTTTGCAACCGCAATGGCAAGAATTCCTCTGCCGCAAGTTCACCTTTTAAGAAGCGGTCCGTCTGTTCTCGGAACTGCGCAACGCGTTGATCAACTATCTGTTGGTCATACGAGTCGTAAACGTACATGTTACAACCTCATTAGAGTCGGAAAGCTGGCCAGCAAACCACCAGGATTTGCCATAACTCGGCGCACTATAACTCAGGTTCTTTATTCTCTGAATTATTAAAGTTTCATAATTTAATTCCATACCGTTATATGTAGGTGGTTGCAGCCAGTTGAGAAAGGTTATTAAATGGCAGGGTGTGTGATAAATACACACCAATGTTCAAAACAATAAAAAGAAAGGGGAGAGTATGTCTGCTGGTAAATCTCGAATTACGGATGCTCAGGCCGATGCTATAGCGGCTGTTGTTGTCATCTTAACGGTTGTTGCTACCGCGGTGTATTGGGTAGCGGGAGCATAACCGTGAAAATCCGTTAAAAGGAGGGCGCAAGCCCTTTTTTTTATGCTCTAGGAACCTATTTCGTCGTTAACTACGCTTTGATTAACCAGATTAGATATTTGGTACTTCATCCGCTCAGAATGACTGAAACAAAGAACTGGTTTGTCAAAAACAGGCGTTAACAGGTGTTTCTCTTTGCTTTACGTATCTGCCAGGCTGACGAGGAAGATCAATAAAGCAACGATACCAACGGTAAAAATGATGCCGCCGGCGACAAAAGGCCAAATGGTGGTGCTTTGAAAATCTTCCACTCTGTTTTTATTACTTTGCACACCAATCGCGGCCGCCATGACGCTTTTTGCCACTTGCCATGCACTCGGTTTTTTAGGGTTTGACATTGCTTTTTTATCCTTTTGGTCGATTTTTCTATAAAAGAGCGACAGCTGTTAGAAAAATGACGCCTTTCTGAACCATGCGACCTACTTAAATACTAGAGAATATGGGGTAATGAACTAGCATCATAGTAAAAGTATCACACGGAATGAGGCTTCACACACTGATCAAAGGTGTTTTGAGCCTGAACCAATAAAAATAAACAGAGGCCGATATGTCAACAGTGTTAATGACCAACCAAGATGAACTGATGGAAGCGCTTTATCAGCGATTATTGGTGCATTTCCCGGAAAATCATCATGCAAACCTGAATTACTTTATCCGTGAGTTATTTAAGCATGCCTCCATGCGCGATCTTATGCAGTATGAAATGACCGATTTAGCGGGAATGGTGGTGACGCTGTGGCGCAATATTCAGGTGAAATCCAAGCGTAAAGCAAGTATTGAAGTTATCAACCCCAATGTGGAAGAGCATGAATGGCAATCCCAACACACCATTGTCTCAATCCTTCAGGATGAAATTCCTTTCGTCATCGACTCAGCAAGACTGGCCTTAAATAAGCTAAACATCAATATTCATGCCATTTTCTATGGCACATTTGGTGTCGAACGTACCAAAAAAGGGGAGTTCAAAGGTTTTTCCGATGACGGTGACAAAGAGCTGTTGTTGTGCATCGAAATGGACAGAACGTCAGTCGCTGAACAGCGTGATGAGGTCGAACGGGAATTGCAGAATGTGATGAATGACGTGGTTTACGTCGTTGACGATTTCCCGGCGATGATTGAACGCACCACGGAAGTGATCAACGACCTCCAGGAAAAGCCTTATCCATTCAAGAAAGCCGAGCTGGACGAAGCGAAAGTCTTTATGGAATGGATCGCTAATAACCATTTCAGCTTCTTAGCTTATGATGAATACACCATTGCGGACGGTGTGGTCACCCAAGTGCCGGGAACCGAGTTGGGATTGTTTAAAAAGAACAAATCTCGCCGTGATGAAAAAATAGATGATATGACCGAAGAGCGCCGGTCGCATGTATTCAAACAGGAACTTTTGATATTTACCAAGTCGGGGCGTCGCTCCTCTGTGCATCGAGCCGCCTATTCTGATTACATCATCGTAAAGCACTTTAATGACAAGGGTGAAGTGATCGGTGGTCGACGATTTATGGGGCTCTATACCTCTGCGGTTTATAACGAAACGCCTAAGAATATTCCTGTGGTGCGCAAGAAAATTGAGCGCGTTCTGAAAACATCCGGTTACTACCCTGGAACGCATGCCCATAAAGAGCTTTCCGCCATTTTGTATAACTTCCCTCGGGATGAACTGATTCAGTCGAATGTGAAGACGCTGCTGCGGGTGACAAACGAAGTACTGTCAATTCAGGAACGTAAGCAAATTCGATTATTTTTGCGCAAAGACGCTTACGGTAAGTTCCTGAATGCCGTGGTTTATATGCCGAGGGACGTCTTTAATACGCAAGTACGAATTAAGGTGCATGATCTGTTGGCAGAGAGCTTTAATGTAGAAGGCTCAGATTTTACGACCTTTTTCAGCGAATCTGTTCTCGCCCGTACCCGGTTTGTTTTTAAGCTTTCAGAACCATTGGATGTAGTACCGCCTGTTGAGGGGTTGGAAAATCGTATTGTGCAGATTGCGCGTCGTTGGACCGATGAACTGCAGCAGGCGTTGGTTGAGTCATTTGGAGAAGAAAAGGGTATTCGTCTCTATCAGCCTTATGAACATGCGTTTCCGTCAAGCTATATGGAAGAATACAGTGCCCGAGTTGCGGTAGCCGACATTCAGCGAATCGAAAGTTTGCAGAAGAATGCCGACGAGAACCTGACGCTCAGTTTTTTCCGTTCTATGGAGCCTACCGGGAGTGTCTTGAAGTTAAAGATTTTCAATAAGGGGGACGCGTTACTCTTATCTGACCTGATCCCAGTTCTTGAGAATCTGGGGCTAAAGGTCATTGATGAATTTCCTTACGAAATCATCCATCCTCAGCAGGGTTGCACGTGGATCTATGATTTTAATCTGTTGTTTGAGCCAAACCCGGAAATTGATCCCGCTAAATATCGCGATGAGTTTTCCAAGGCGTTCCTGAATATCTGGAAAGGTCGTGCCGAAAATGATTCTTACAACCAACTGGTACTGCAGGCGAAACTGACATGGCGCGAAGTCGCCATGTTGCGCGGTTACGCAAAATACATGAAGCAGACTCGTTTTGGTTTGAGTCTGGAATATATTGCCGAAACATTGATTCGCTATACCAAATTAACCGATCATCTGTCCGAGTTGTTTTCAGCTAGGTTTAATCCCGAAAAACAGAAGGGGGTGCACCTGGTTGAGCACTGGGTAGAACAAATTGAAGCGCAGTTGGACGATGTAAACAACATCAACGAAGACCGGATTATCCGTCGCTACATGGAATTGATCATGGCGACGCTGCGTACCAACTTTTATCAGGAGAACGAGAAGGGCCTGCGTAAGGAATACATCAGTTTCAAACTTGATCCCAGTAAGATATCCAATATTCCGTTGCCTAAGCCGAAGTATGAAATCTTCGTCTACTCGCCTCGTATTGAAGGTGTTCATCTGCGCGGTGGTTCCGTTGCGCGAGGTGGATTGCGCTGGTCCGATCGAAATGAGGACTTCAGAACTGAAGTACTGGGTTTGGTGAAAGCACAACAGGTGAAAAACGCCGTGATTGTCCCGGTTGGCGCCAAGGGAGGCTTCGTCGCAAAACAACTACCTCCGCCAACGAATCGCGATGCGTTCTTTGCCGAAGGTATTGAATGTTATAAAACCTTTATACGTGGATTGTTAGACGTCACCGATAACCTGGTCGATAACAAAGTGGTACCTCCCACTAAGGTTGTGCGTTATGACAACGACGACCCTTATCTCGTTGTGGCAGCTGACAAGGGAACTGCAACGTTTTCGGATATCGCCAACGAAGTAGCCAATGACTATAACTTCTGGCTGGGTGACGCCTTCGCTTCCGGTGGTTCGTTTGGCTACGATCATAAGAAAATGGGCATAACCGCGCGTGGCGCCTGGGTGAGCGTACAACGGCATTTCCGGGAGCTCGGCATCAATGTGCAAAGCGATCCTATATCGGTCATTGGTATTGGCGACATGGCCGGAGACGTCTTTGGTAACGGTTTATTACGTTCTGAGACCGTTCGGCTATTGGGTGCATTTAACCACATGCACATTTTTGTCGATCCAAATCCGAATGCCGCAGCCAGTTTTAAAGAACGGCAACGCATGTTTGCGCTACCAAGATCGTCCTGGGAAGACTACGACAGTAAGTTAATTTCTAAAGGTGGTGGTATTTTCAGTCGCAGCGCAAAGTCGATCACCATATCGGCTGAAATGAAAAAGGCTTTTGATATTAAGGAAAGCAAACTGTCGCCCACAGAGCTGATCACCGCGATGCTGAAAGCTCCCGTAGATTTGCTATGGAATGGCGGTATTGGTACTTACGTAAAAGCGACCAGTGAATCGCACGCGGATGTTGGTGACAAAGCCAATGATGCACTGCGTGTCAACGGAAAAGAACTGCGCTGTAAAGTGATCGGGGAAGGTGGCAACCTAGGGTTTACTCAATTAGGTCGTATTGAATTTAACCTCAAGGGTGGTCGTTGTTTCACCGACTTTATCGATAATGCCGGTGGCGTCGATTGTTCTGACCATGAAGTCAATATGAAAATCCTGCTGGACGATATGGTCGCAAACGGCGACATGACCGTGAAGCAGCGTAATTCAACGCTTGAAAAACTAACAGAAGATGTATCGAGTTTGGTTTTGCGCAATAACTATCGGCAAACACAAGCCCTGGGCATCGCTTACACTGAATCTCGACAGCGCGTTGAAGAATACCGCCGGTTAATAAATGCGATGGAAGCCAGCGGTAAGCTAAACCGGGAGCTGGAGTTCATGCCTTCGGACGACTTGATTTCCGAACGTAAGGCGAATGGTTTTGGTTTGTCGCGTCCTGAATTGGCGGTATTGATTTCCTACGTGAAGGGCGATTTGAAAGAAATGCTGGCGAAAGATGAGTTGGCAAGTGATGCCTTTGTCAGTCAAATCGTAACCACAGAATTTCCCGCGGCCATGCAGAAAGATTTCGGTAAGTTAATGACCGAGCATCGCTTGCACAAAGAAATTGTGGCGACTCAAGTAGCCAATGACATGATTAATTACATGGGCATTACTTTCTACAATCGTTTGCATGAAAGTACCGGTGCGTCTGCGATTGAAGTTGCCAAGGCCTATGTCGCGTCACGGGAAATCTTCGGTTTGCATGAAATTTGGGATGACATTGAAGCGCTCGACTATCAGATACCCGCTGAGCTTCAGTCCAGTATGATGCAACGCACGTCCCGTATGGTGCGCCGAAGCAGCCGTTGGTTGGTGAAAAATTACCGTGCGGGCATCGACATTGAACAAGTGGTCGATCTGTTCCGAGGGCCGCTTCAGACATTGAGCGATAAACTGGAAGAAACGTTGCCGGAAGCCCCTAAAAAAGATTGGTTGCAAGACGCGCAGACAATGATTGACTCAGGCGTGCCAGAAGCGCTGGCCAGAAAGGTTGCAGCTGCGGACATGCTTTATACCTCTTTGGGTGTTATTGCCGTATCACAACTGCTAAAACGGGATGTACTGGATGTGGCCCATGGTTATTTCCGAATCGGTGAATCATTGGGACTGGAACTTTTTGCCCGACAAGTAAATTCAGCCTCTGTTAACTCCCATTGGCAGGCAATGGCCCGTGAGTCTTATCGAGACGACCTGGAATGGCAACAGCGGCGCATTACGCAAGGGTTGTTCGCACAAATGGACAAGGGTGATCAGCTCGACGAAACAGTTGATACCTGGTTAGCCGATAATAAGGTTCTGGTCGACCGCTGGCTGCGCATGATGAATGAAATCAGGGCAGTAAATGAGCCTGAATTCAGCATGTACAGTGTGGCGATTCGCGAACTGCTGGACCTTTCGCAGGCGACGATGCCTGAGCTTTCTTAAGTCCTTAAAACAGGTGGTCGGGCGACCGACGACCTGTTACATTTGCCGGAAATTACCCTTGATTTCCGGCAAATGGCTTCCAACGCACAATCCAAAACCCTCATAGTTGACCTGCATATTCCAACTGAGGAATATCTGCGTCATTACCAAGGGCAAGTTAGTCAGGTGAGCGCGATCGCGCAGGATGGGCGGCGTGTTCGCTTTCCCAGCCGGATTTTGCAACCTTTTGTCACCCATGAAGGCATACATGGCTCGTTTGCCATTCACTTTGATGAATACCATAAGTTTGTGGGTATCGATAAAATCCGTTGATCTAACTTCTACTAATGTCAAAGCGATTCCGTATAATCTCGCTGCACCAGACGCTAGGGAGCGCAGAATGTACCAATTTTTCAAAAAAATTCTTTTTATGTTGTCTGCCGAAACCGCACATGAGCTCACTATTGATGCGTTCGCTGCAGTGACGAATCTGAGCCTTTCCGGCGCAATTCCAGGCCCGAAAAAGCAAAAACCGGTAAACGTGTTCGGCATTGAGTTTCCCAATGCGGTCGGCCTGGCGGCTGGATTGGACAAGAACGGAGACGCAATCGATGCCTTGGGCGCCTTTGGTTTTGGGTTTGTTGAAGTCGGTACCGTAACGCCGAAGCCTCAACCGGGTAATCCGCAACCTCGGTTGTTCCGGATTCCAGAGAAAGAAGCCATCATTAACCGCATGGGGTTTAATAACAAAGGTGTCGATTATCTGGTTGAACGAGTTAAAAAAAGCAATTATTCCGGCGTCATCGGGATAAATATCGGAAAAAATAAAGACACCCCGGAAGAAGAGGCCGTAAATGACTACCTGATATGTCTTGAAAAAGTGTATCCCGTAGCCGATTACATTGCGGTAAATCTTTCTTCACCCAATACGCCTGGACTGCGGAATCTGCAATTTGGTGAAAACTTGGCCAAATTGATTTCAGCGTTAAAAGCTCGACAACAAGAACTCGACGAATCTCATAAGCACACCCCAATCTTGATCAAAATAGCCCCGGATTTGACTGATGAAGAGGTTAAATCGTTGGCAGCAACCTTTAATGAGCTAAAGGTTGAAGGGGTGATCGCCACCAATACAACCGTCAGCCGGGACACCGTAGAAGGTTGTGTTAATGCGGAGGAAACCGGCGGGTTGTCTGGTTCTCCGGTCCGGGATCAGTCGAATCACATATTGAAACTCTTCCGTGAGCAGCTGGACGACAGCATCCCGTTGATTGGTGTTGGCGGGGTCATGTCTGAACACGATGCTGAAGAGAAGCTTAAAATGGGGGCCGATCTGGTTCAGGTCTATACCGGCTTTATATATCAGGGACCGGGGCTGATTAAAAAAGCTGTTGAGCGTTTGGCGCGATTGTAAGCTGTTTTTTCAAAACCGCAGATGCTACAAAGCCGGCAATTGCCGGCTTTGTAGCTTATGAATTCGTTCGGTGAATTTAGTGATGAATGACGACTTCGTTGACTCGATGAATACCACTTACCCCGGTATAGCCGTCCCAATGGTCGCTGCGTCCTTCACGCCAGCCGTTGATCCATTGTTGATGTTCTGGTCCTGCTTCTTTTGGGCATTGATCTTTGGATTTTCCTTCTACGCCTGCCATGTAGCCCTTTTGAAATGCTCTTTCCATTTTGTCTCTTTTTTGTCTTTTCATACGCGTTCCTCGTATTTAGGTCTTGCCAGAGAGCAGAACGGATCTTTTCATCCGTTCCAAGTAAAAGCGAAAGATGTGCTACTGTTGTAACTAATTGCAGACGGTGGTGTCGATGAACTTTATAATCTAAACATCATTTTTCTTATGAACCAACAGAATATGTAAAGAGCCACAGTTGGCATGCCCATGAGACAGGGCTTTCCTCAAGAGTCTCGAACGGCGGTAAATTTACTTATTATAGTTTGTTACCGTTTAATGAATTTTTAATAGAGAATCTGTCTAAAAATGTCTTCTACGCAAACCTATCGTTTTTGGGTAACTTGCCCTCAGGGTGTTCATGGCCTTCTCAAGCAGGAAATTGAGCAAATCACCGGCATAACGGCGGGCGATTGGCACAAGGGTGTGGTCTTCGAAGGCCCGCTGGTTGACGGTTATCGTGTGTGTTTGTGGAGTCGACTGGCGAATCGCATTTATCTAGCCCTGCATGAAGTGGAAGAAGTCTCATATTCAGCGCTTGAAGCCATGGTGAAGCGTGTTGAATGGGATCAACATCTTCGGCCCAGTGGCACACTGAGAGTAACCTTTACCGGGCATCTGCCTGAAATCCGAGACACCCGATTTGGTGCTCAAAAGGTAAAGGACTGGGTTGTCGATCAGTTCCGTGACAAACATGGTATGCGGCCCAGTGTCGACAAATCTGCTGATCTGACTATTTTTGCGCAGGTGGCAAAAAAGAAGATGTTTCTTGGTATTGAGTTGACGGGTGAGTCACTGCATAAGCGCGGATACCGACAATCTACTGGTCCTGCACCCATTAAAGAAAATCTGGCTGCGGCATTGTTATTAGCAAATGACTGGCCGGCCAAAGCGAGACGTGGAGAAGCTTTTTTAGATTTGATGTGTGGTTCCGGCACCATTGTAGTCGAAGCCGCCATGATCGCTGCCGATTACGCGCCGGGTCTTGGTCGAGGCAAATTTGGTTTTGAGCGATGGTTACAGCACTCCGTTAATGATTGGCGGTTGTTACAGGAAGATGCCCGTAACCGGCGAACCGTTGGAATTGAATCGATGCCACCGGTTCTGGGTTACGATGCTGACGGCGGTGTTGTTGCATCGGCAAATGAAACTTTGCAGAAACTGGGATTGGAAAAGCAGGCCCGTTGTTATCATAAAAGTCTGGATGAATGGACATTACCTACCCATTGGGAACTGAAGCCTGGTCTGTGGTTGTCGAACCCGCCTTACGGAGAGCGATTAGGTGACAAACCAACCCTTATGCGGACTTACCGTAAGATTGGTGACATCGCACGTGAGCAGTTAGCGGGTTGGGACCTGGCCATGTTGACATCCGACGATATTCTTGCCCGGGAAATCGGACTTAAGCCAAAACAGAAGCGCACATTTTTTAACGGCCCCTTGGAAACCGTGCTCTACAATTTCAGCGCAGAAGGGGACCGTCTTGCAGAAGGGCAGGCGGTCAATGAACAAATTACCGCGTTTAAAAATCGGATAGAAAAAAACCTGAAACAATTGAAAAAGTGGCGCAATAAAGACGGTATTGAAGCCTTTCGTGTTTATGATGCGGATATACCGGAATACGCGATAGCCGTTGATCAATACGCCGATTGGCTCCATGTTCAGGAGTACGCACCTCCAAAGTCGGTGCCTGAGCAAAAAGCCCAACAGCGTTTATTTCACGCTATAGACGCGCTTTCAGAAATGTTCGATATTCCGGTAAAGCGAATTGCTGTAAAACGTCGAGAACGGCAAAAAGGCAGTAATCAATATGAAAAAAACGCTGCCACAAACCAGTCATTTATCGTGCATGAATATGGCGTCAAACTGAAAGTCAACCTGTTGGATTATCTCGATACAGGGTTATTTCTCGATCACCGAAATTCCCGACACTGGGTGCAGAAAAATGCAGCTGGAAAAAGGGTGCTGAACCTGTTTTGCTATACCGGCAGTTTTACCTCACATGCATTCGTGGGTGGTGCAAAAAAAACAGTCAGTGTGGATTTGTCGAAAACCTATTTAAACTGGGCCAAAGATAACCTGGAGCTTAACGGTGGCAAAGAGGGACCTAGCCATCAATTTATTCACGCAGACTGTTTGAAATGGTTAGCTGATTGTCGCGATACATTTGACCTGATCGTAATGGATCCACCTACGTTCAGTAACTCGGCACGAATGAGCGAGACACTGGACATTCAACGCGATCATGAAATGCTGATTACCAATGCGATGAAGTCATTGAGTGCGTCAGGGGTTTTGCTGTTTTCAAACAACTACCGAAAGTTTTTTATGGATGAAAAAATATACGAGCTGTTTGACGTGAAAGATGTTTCAAATTTGTCGATCGGTCCGGACTATAAACGTAAGAAGCCTCATCGCTGCTTTGAAATCCGTTTTAAAGGTTGATGGGTTTATCGGGCGATAAGGATTGCGTCGCCGTTTTAAGTTGATGCCGGTTGTGTTTGAAGGCGGTGGCTTCCCGTTGCCAATGATCGAGGTGACCCTCTGCTTCGAGCCGATCTGCGGCACTTTGACCGAGGCGGCTGATCATGTCGTCTTTGTTGCCCATGATGAACAGTACCTCCTCAATAGCGTCTAACAGTCTCGGATCAATCTCGCATTGATACGTGGCTGCAAACAGTTTAAAGCGGTGGTGGCGGTTAACGATGTCCCTTTCAGTGAATGCCACTAAGTCGTTTGCTGCGAAGGATAAGGGGACTGTCCAGTAAGCAGCGTATGCGATATCCGTTATTTTCAACCCCGGTCCACAGAGGTCGAAATCAATAACAGCCACGGGTGACTGACCGTGGAAAATAAAATTGTACGGTGCGAAATCATGATGGCAAATTACCTCATGACGCTGCGGGTCTGCGTCGATCACAGCCCAATGTTGGTCGGTTAGGGTAAAGCCCTCGGCGGCATCATGGAATCGTTTCAACAGTAATGCCGTGTCTATTAATGGTTGATCCTCCGTCCAGAAATATTTTGGAATCTCACTACTGCCTTCGATATACGTCAGTATTTCCCGACCCTGCTCATCGAAACCCAGAAATTCAGGACACGCATTAAACCCTTTTTGGCGTAAATGGCGCATGAATTCTTGTATTGAATGGCTGTGCTTAGATGCGGCTCGTCGCACCGTACTGCCCTTGCGTACAACCTCAATATTGGTATTGCCGCCCGTCAATTCTGTTTCGCTTTGCAAGTATTTAGCCCTTCTTACAGCAAATTACATTGAATTTTGGATGTGACGATTTTATCTGCGTAGTGCGAAAGTATTTACGTAACGTCTCATGATAGGGCAAATGGCGATTCGCGACGATCCACAACTCTCCTTCGTTGGTTAATGCGCTTTGTGCGTCTGCAAACATTTTTTTTGCGATGCTATCGGTGACCGTGTTTTCTTGATGAAAAGGAGGGTTGCAAAGAATGAGGTCAAAGATACAGTCTGGCACCGAATTCAGACTGTTCGAATGAACGAGTTTAAACTCATTGCTAAGTTTTGAATTCTTGAAATTGATTTCAGCGGATTGCAGTGCCTGATGGTTTTCGTCGACCAATGAGAGATGTGCATCAGGATGCTGCTGAGCGTAGATCAATGACAGTACCCCATTGCCACAGCCCAAATCCAATACATTGTGTGCATCGGGTAGCAGTCCAAAATGCTCGATAAACACTAACGCCCCTTGATCCACGGTTTTTTCGGCATAACACCCAGGAAGGTTGGCCAGGCCACTAGGGAGTCGATCGAATGATTGGAAATGTGTTTTCGATTTAATGGTCCGAGTAGGATTCCAGAGCTCAATGACTCGGGCTTTTTTTTCTGCGCGACCAGGATTCGAGTCTTTGAAGAGCGTGTTCATTACGGCAATGTGACCCGCACTGATGTGTTTTACCATGCCCAAAGCGTATACGCGTGCGTTGTCTGACATGTGCTGTATGGCTTGTTCGAGTTGCCAGGCGAACAGGTTAGTGGATTTGGGTATTTGAATCACAATCGTCTGGTATTTGTTAATTTCTTGAACCAGTCCATTGAGAATAACGGGTTCCGGAATATTGTTGAGTTCGCAGTTTATCCGCAGAGCTTCTGCGGACATCGCCGAGTAATGCCACCAGTTCACTGACTTTTCTGCCAAAGCAATAGCCAGCGCGCCAAAGTGGTCGTTTATCAATAACAGGTTGCCGAGCGGCAATGTTGAATGGTGCCGTTTTAAGAACAACTCGTCTGCTGCATTCCATGCCTGCAATGAAGCGTCTTGTGGAATA
Source organism: Reinekea sp. (assembly GCA_050293765.1). Taxonomy (GTDB): domain Bacteria; phylum Pseudomonadota; class Gammaproteobacteria; order Pseudomonadales; family Natronospirillaceae; genus Reinekea. Next base: position 30,132 of record JBNKNI010000014.1, on the reverse strand, counting down.
CGGTTGAGTCGGTAAGATGAAAGCACGTAAATTTCCTGGGTCGTTCATGTGATGGTGTTGAATAAGATTATCAGTTTGCCAGCATATCGTCGTGGTTTTCACCTCGTCACCGATGAAATTCTCCAGCAGATACCAGAAATCAGGACAGTAACGTCTGGGTTGTTGGTTTTAACACTGCAACACACTTCAGCTTCGTTAAGTTTAAACGAGAATGCCGACCCGACAGTGAGAGACGATCTTGAATCTGTATTTAATCGGTTGGTTCCAGAAAGTCATCCCGACTACCGGCATACCTTCGAGGGACCGGATGATCTTCCGGCTCATATTAAAAGTGCACTTCTGGGCACCAATTTAAGCCTATCCGTTCAACACGGTGAGCCCTTGTTGGGGACGTGGCAGGGGATTGTACTCGGAGAGCACCGCAACCACGGGGGTTCCAGGAAAATTGCGGTAACACTCATGTGTGATCGCTAAGCATACGCGCTTGGCGAATACGCTAACTTATTGTCAGTTGAGATTGGTCGTTATTCCGTGCGTTCCAATACCACGCCAGATTCCATATGGTCGGTGTAGGGAAACTGATCAAACAGAGCCGCCGCCGTCATTTGGTAAGTGGATTGCAGTTTGCTGATGTTTTCTACCATGGTCACCGGATTGCACGAAACATAGATAATGCGCCTAAAGCGTTTTAACAGCTCTACCGTGTCGTCATCCAGACCGGCTCTGGGTGGGTCGACTAGGACCGTATCAAAATCGTAGTTTTGTATACCAAACTCGTTGAACCTTCGGTTAGGTTCATTGTGTAACCAGGCTTTAGACAGGTCTTCACTGGCCATTCTGGCAATTTTCAGATTCTGGCAATTGTTCAGCGTTATATTCTCTTGCGCACTGGTCACTGACGTTCGTGATATTTCCGTGCCTAACGCATTGCGGAAGTTTTTAGCCATGGGAATCGAGAAATTACCATTGCCACAGTACATTTCCATTAAATCATACTGCTGAGTGTCTAGACTGTTTGCGACCGCCCAGCCCACCATTTTTTCACATACGGCCGCATTAGGCTGCGTAAAACTGTTTTCGTATTGGTGGAAGTGAAAAAGTTGATCGCCTATCTGCAGGGTCTCGGTTACGTAGTCCCGCTCTAACACGAAACGTTGTTTGCGGGCGCGACCGATCACAGGGAAGCCCCATACGGCTTGCCAATGTCGGCCACGGGCCTCCCAGTTTTCATCCAGTTTACGATGATAAATCAGGGTGATCAGAGCATCACCTGATTGAGTGGTTAAAAATTCGACTTGGAACAGTTTGAATCGTAATTCCGGGTCCTCATGGATTGCGATACGGACTTTCTCCATCAAACTATTTAGCAAGGTTGACGCAATCGGAAACTCTGTCACCTCGACGGGTGTTCTTCGATCTTCAGGCCGAAACATAGCAAAGAACGATTTATCATCCTCATGCCAAACTCGAAATTCCGCGCGCATGCGATAATGTTGAGTGGGTGATGCAAATACTTCGATTGTCGGATGTGACCAGCCCGAAAGGAGTTCGGTCAAACGATCCGCTTTGACTGACAGTTGTTGTTGGTAGTTTTCGGGGGCAAATGGAAAGGGCATGATCGGGCTCGGTTAAAAAGTCGGGGAATTGTAGGGCTATTTGCTGATATTTCTAGTTTATACCGTTATCTGGAGTGTTTTTACACTTTTGCTGGCATTTACTTAATCGATTCCTATAATCGCCCCTTTTTCAGTAATCAAACAGGCATCTTTATGGACCATGCACTCATTCAAGATATCACCGCCGATATTCGTGAATTTCTCCTGTGTGCAACGCCACAAGAATGGGTCGATGCTGCTTTAAACGACTTACCGACATTGCTGATAGATCATGCGAACTGTGAAAAAAAGGCAGCTTCAACGGCCATGTCGATGATGTACAAATACATCGATCGAAAAGAACTGTTGGCCAAAATGAGCAAGTTAGCGCGTGAAGAATTGGTTCATTTCGATCAGGTAACCAAAATCATGTACGCCCGTGATATAGACTATACGCCGGTGTCAGCAGCGCGATATGCATCTGCGCTCCACAAGTTGGTTCGTAAAGAAGAGCCAATGCAGCTCATTGATAAATGCATTTTGGGCGCCATTGTCGAAGCGCGCTCCTGTGAACGTTTCGCGGTACTCATCCCATTCTTGGACGACGAACTGGCTAAGTTTTATTTCTCGTTACTAAAAAGTGAAGGGCGTCATTTTCGGGATTATCTTACTCTGGCGCAGCTTTATTCTGATGAGTGCATTGAAGCTCGTGTTGAAGAGTTTTTGTTGGCAGAGAAAGAGTTGATTGAAAGCGAGGATGTTGAGTTTCGCTTTCACAGTGGCGTTCCGAGCGCGGCCTGAAAATCAGGGGCGGCAATATCGAACTGGTGCAAGGATAGCTGCTTACCGTCAAACCGTCCGAACCATCCCAGATTATGCCAGTCTCCCAGAACCATTCGTTGAATATTTCCCCGGCTGCTTTGATGAAGGTGAATATCGGCAAGGTGTGTATGGCCGTGTATGAGTATATTGCTGGCATGGCTTGTCGCTGAGTCAAGCACCGCATCTTGGTTCACATCGATAAGTGATTCGTAGCGCTTAAATTTCTCAGTTGAGTTCTGTCGAAGCTTTTCTGCCAAGCGCCTGCGAAAACGAGCTGGCAGCGACAGTAAAATATTCATTACCACTGGGTGGCGAATCACCGCGCGAAAACGCTGATAGCTGATGTCATCTGTACACAAAAGATCGCCGTGGCTAAGCAACAATCTTTCGCCCCCAATACAGACAATCGTATTATCGCCAATAAGCTCCATATTGCTGAGTTGACAGTAACGGTTGCCAAGGCTGAAATCGCGATTGCCGGGCAAAAAGTACAAGTTTATATTTTTACTTTTGGACTGGGTCGCGAGTTTTTCTGCCACAGCCTTTGATAATTCGGTTGCTATATCGTCACCGATCCAATATTCAAAAAAATCGCCCAAAATAAACAGGGCTTCGGTTTCGGCGGGAATCCATTCCAGAAACGAATAAAAAGCCCGGATGCAATCCGGGCGATTTTCAGTCAAATGCAGATCAGAAATGAAAATTGCATTTGTGTGAGTTATCGACATTAATCAGTCAGCCATGGTCGCTGTTTCGATGATGACATCTTCCGTAGGAACGTCCTGGTGACCAGCGCGGAATGTTGTAGGTACAGATTTAATGCGGTCTACCACATCAGTTCCATCAATGACTTCACCGAATACTGCATAGCCCCAGCCGTCTGCTGTTTCGGATTTGAAATCCAAAAACGAATTGTCTGCAACGTTTATGAAAAACTGCGCTGTGGCTGAATGTGGGTCCATGGTACGGGCCATCGCAACACTGTACTTCGTGTTTTTAAGGCCGTTATTGGCTTCATTTTCTATCGGGTTGCCGGTTTCACGTTGGATCATTCCGGGTTCAAAACCGCCGCCCTGAATCATAAATCCGTTGATGACCCGGTGAAAAATCAATCCGTTAAAGAAACCATCTTCAACATATTTTTTGAAGTTTTCTGCTGTCTTTGGTGCTTTTTCAAAATTCAGTTTGATGGTGATGTCGCCCATCGATGTTTTCATCAGTACGTTCATAGTCGTTCCTTAGTGTTAATTTGTGATGCCTAAGTGTAGCTGTTTTGCGGCAATTAAAGTGTTTTCCATCAGTGTGGCAACGGTCATAGGGCCAACACCTCCGGGCACAGGTGTGATCCAGCCAGCTTTTTGTTCCGCCGCGATAAATTCAACATCGCCGACAATTTTATTGTTACTGTCTCTATTTATGCCTACATCAACAACAATAGCGCCTTCTTTAATCCATTCACCTTTAACCAGTCCTGGTTTACCGGCGGCGACGACGACAATGTCGGCGTTTCGGATGTGGCTTTCCAGGTTTTTAGTGAATCGATGAGTGGTGATGACTGTGCAGCCTGCGAGTAATAACTCAAGGGCCATAGGCCGGCCAACGTGGTTAGAGGCTCCAACCACGACTGCATCTTTTCCTCGGATCTCTTCGCCCGTGCTTTTTAACAGCGTCATAATGCCCTTGGGCGTGCAGCTTTCGAGTAGGGGGCGTCGCTGTGCAAGTCGGCCGATATTAAATGGATGAAATCCGTCAACGTCTTTGTCAACTTTAATTCGTTCGACGATGGTATCTGCGTTTATGTGTTCTGGAAGTGGCATCTGAACCAGGATGCCATCGATAGAAGCGTCTTCATTCAACCGATCAATCAGTTCAATCAATTCAGATTCCTTTGTTTCGGCCGGCATTTCGTAGCTTTTTGACTTAAAACCGACTTCTTCGCAGGATTTGATTTTGCTGCCAACGTATTTTTGTGATGCAAAGTCAGACCCCACCAGTATCACTGCCAACCCAGGAGGGCGGTGCCCCTGACTGGTTAGAGCTTTTACATCATTAGCTATTTTCGTTTTCAATTCAGCCGCAATGGCCTTGCCGTCAATAATTTTCGCAGACACTGATTTATCACCTAAGGTGGCAGAGGAAATATGAGGCGCGATTTTCGCATGGCCCCGTCATGACGGCAACCGCGAAGAACGGATCAAAGGATGGTCGAAAATTGCGCTGAATAAAGCTATCACCTTGTTTTTTAAGATTTTTTTAAAAAAATGTTTGACGAGGCAATAAGTCATCATTAATATGCGCGCCACGTTGACGGACACAAGTCGATCGGAGCATAGCGCAGTTTGGTAGCGCATCTGGTTTGGGACCAGAGGGTCGGGGGTTCGAATCCCTCTGCTCCGACCAATCTTTGAATTGGTGCTCAAAGTGTTTTAGGGCGCTTTAAGTAGGCAGTAACGAGATTGGAGTGTGGTAAGTTGGCAGTGGTGGGTGGTTCTCTTCACTGTTAATGTGCCGAAACTTAGACAAGTGGCCGGTAGGAACGGGCAGAGCGCTCGTAGCTCAACCGGATAGAGCACACGCCTTCTAAGCGTGTGGTTGCAGGTTCGAGTCCTGCCGGGCGTGCCATCCAACAACGGTTAATGTGGTGGGCGTAGCTCAGTTGGTAGAGCCCCGGATTGTGATTCCGGTGGTCGTGGGTTCGATCCCCATCGTCCACCCCAATAAATGAAAAGGCCGTTTGTAAAAACGGCCTTTTTTTTTCCTTTATCGTCTTAAATCACTGTTTTAAGCCGTTTAGGGCTTGATTATACGAGGTTGGCTCCTTAGAGTATCAGCCCCCAAAATTGTGTGTATATCATCTATATAAAGAGGAAGCCTCATGCAAGTTTCTGTCGAGACGACTGCAGGTCTTGAGCGTCGCATGACTGTTGGTGTACCAGCAGGAGATGTTGACAATGCTGTTACCCAAAAATTGAAAGAAACCGCTCGACGAGTGCGAATTGATGGCTTTCGTCCCGGTAAAGTCCCTGTTTCTGTTGTTAAGCAGCGTTTCGGTGACGGTATCCGCGCTGAAGTGTTGGAAGAAGTAGTCCGGAATCAATATTTTCAGGCATTGTCAGCCGAAAAAATCGTTCCTGCGGGTTCGCCAAAAATTGAATTCACCAAAGATGTTGCCGGTGAAGACGTAGAATTTGTTGCGACTTTCGAAGTGTTTCCAGACGTAAAGCTGGCGTCTTTCGAAGGTTTTGAATTTGAAAAATCAACGGCTGAAGTGACCGATGCTGACATCGAGAAAATGTTAGAAAACCTGCGCAAGCAGCGTGCAAACTTCATTTCAGTTGAACGTGCTGCCAAAGACGGTGACCGCGTGAAGATCGACTTTACCGGCAAAATCGACGGTGAAGCGTTTGACGGAGGCTCTGCCGAAGGTCAATTCGTGACTTTGGGTTCTGGTCAGATGATTCCTGGCTTTGAATCCGGTATCGAAGGGATGGAAGTAGGTGCCGAAAAAGCGGTCGAAGTGACCTTCCCTGAAGATTACGGTAATAAAGACCTCGCTGGCAAAGCCGCTGTTTTCGATATCAAAGTTCATGAAATTGCTGAAGCTGAGCTGCCTGAATTAAATGAAGAATTCTTCACCGCTTTTGGTGCTGAAGGTAAAGATCTTGAAACTTTCCGCGCTGAAGTCCGGTCGAACATGGAGCGTGAAGCTCGTACCGCTCTTGAAGGTAAGCTGAAAAACGCCGTGATCGAAAAGTTGGTTGAAGCGAACAGCTTTGACGTACCTAAAGCACTGGTTCAGGACGAAATCGTTCGATTGAAGCAGCAGGCAGTTCAGCAGTTTGGTGGTCAAGCTCAATTGGATCCAAACCAGTTGCCTGATGAATTGTTTTCAGAGCAAGCCGAACGTCGTGTTAAAGTCGGTCTGATCATGAACGAAGTCATCTCTTCAGCTGAAATCAAAGCGGATGACGCTGCTGTGAAAGCTTATATTGAAGATCAAGCATCGGTTTACCAAGATCCTCAGCAGGTTATTGACTACTACAGCAGTAACCCTGAAATGCTTGAGCAAGTTAAGGCTGTTGTGGTTGAAAACGCCGCAGTTGACCATATCCTAGAGCAATCTAAGGTGGTTGACTCAGTGGTCAGCTACGAAGAAGCCATTAAATCAAATGCTCGTACTCAGGGTTAATTATTCGTAACTCTCTGTAACAGTATTCGAATTAAACGACTACAATTAAAGTTGGCTCTTCACACAGAAAGCCAACTTTTTTTTGTTCTAATAAAATCAAGGAGTCGGTATATGTCAACCAATCGCGAATCGGGTTTTGCGGGTGATATTCGAAATGCAGGTGGCCTTGTGCCGATGGTCATTGAGCAAACCTCGCGGGGAGAGCGTTCTTTTGATATATATTCAAGGCTGTTAAAAGAAAATGTGATCTTTGTGGTTGGTCAGGTTGAAGACTATATGGCCAACCTGATTGTTGCTCAATTGTTGTTTCTGGAAAGTGAAAATCCGGATAAAGACATTCATCTTTATATTAATTCGCCCGGTGGTTCGGTCACTGCTGGTATGGCAATTTATGACACCATGCAATTTATCAAGCCAGACGTCAGTACGATGTGTATCGGTCAGGCAGCCAGTATGGGTGCCTTGTTGTTAACTGGCGGTGCGAAAGGTAAGCGTTATTGTTTACCTAATTCGAGAATGATGATTCACCAGCCGTTGGGTGGGTATCAGGGTCAGGCGACGGATATTGAGATCCACGCTAAAGAAATTCTTGATATGAAACAGCGTTTGAATGAAATAATGGCGTTTCACACTGGTCGTCCTTTGGCAGATGTCGAAAAAGACACAGACAGAGACAATTTTTTGACTGCTTCACAAGCTGTAGAGTACGGTTTGATTGATAAAGTGATTACGGATCGGTCGTGACGCGGTAGTATGTAATCTTAAAATTTACAAAATCCCACGAAAGTTAGGGGCTGAAAACTTGCTTTTATAGCAAGGTGGTTACATCTTTAATAAGTAATAAAGTGATGGAGTATTTAGATGGCTGACGATAGAACCAGAAAGGGTGATGATGGCAAACTCCTCTATTGCTCATTCTGTGGTAAGAGCCAGCATGAAGTTCGTAAGTTAATTGCTGGCCCGTCGGTGTTTATCTGCGATGAATGTGTCGATCTTTGTAACGATATTATTCGTGAAGAATTGCAAGAAGCCGCCCCGAAAAGCGAAAACACGCAGTTACCGGTACCGGCGGAAATCCGAGAAACACTGGATGAATATGTCATCGGACAAGATCGCGCGAAAATGGTGCTTTCCGTTGCGGTGTATAACCACTACAAGCGGTTGCAGTACAGTGAGTCGAATACAGATGTAGAGTTGAGCAAGTCTAACATTCTGCTGATAGGTCCGACCGGTAGCGGTAAAACATTGCTGGCTGAAACAATGGCTCGGCTTTTGAATGTGCCATTTACCATGGCAGATGCGACGACATTAACGGAAGCTGGTTATGTCGGTGAAGATGTGGAAAACATCATTCAGAAGTTGCTGCAGAAATGTGATTACGACGTAGATAAGGCTCAGCGCGGCATTGTTTACATCGATGAAATTGACAAAATTTCCCGAAAATCCGACAACCCATCTATCACCCGGGATGTGTCCGGTGAAGGCGTTCAACAGGCGCTGTTAAAGCTTATTGAAGGTACAGTTGCGTCTGTACCACCTCAAGGTGGGCGCAAGCATCCACAACAGGAATTTTTGCAGGTTGATACCTCGAACATACTGTTTATATGTGGTGGTGCGTTTGCAGGCCTAGAAAAAGTGATTCGCAATCGCACAGAAAAGGGCGGTATCGGGTTTAACGCTGAAGTTAAAAATAAAGACGAACGAAAGCTTGGTTCAGTCATTGCCGAAGTCGAGCCGGAAGATTTGGTTAAATACGGTTTGATTCCTGAGTTTATCGGTCGTTTGCCCGTTGTTGCGACGCTGACCGAGTTAGATCAGGATGCTTTGGTGCAAATATTGACTCAACCTAAAAATTCCTTGATTAAGCAGTATCAAAAGCTGTTTGATATGGAATCGGTTGAGCTGGATATTCGCGAAAGTGCACTGAAGGCGGTGGCCAACCGGGCGATGGAGCGGAATACCGGCGCTCGAGGTTTGCGTTCAATACTCGAAAATGTCTTGTTGGATACTATGTACCGTGTACCTTCTGAGGCCAACGTGACCAAAGTAGTCATTGATGAATCAGTCATTAATGGCGAGTCTGAACCCTTATTGATATACGAAAGTTCTGAATCCCAACGGACCGCAAGTGGTCAGTCAGAATAGAATAAATCGGGCTCCGGCCCGTTTTTTTGTCTAAGCCATTGATATCCTTCAACTTGTCACCATTGTTGGATGATAATTAACACGAATTGAGGTTTCCATGTCGACTCCAGACGTAACCGAAAACCAGGCGATGGAATTGCCCTTACTCCCTTTGCGGGATGTTGTTGTGTATCCACACATGGTTATTCCATTATTCGTCGGTCGTCAAAAATCTATAGCAGCCTTGCAATACGCTATGGATAACGACAAGAAGATTTTGCTCGTTGCGCAGAAGAATGCAAAAGACGATGAGCCAAATCGCTCCGACTTGTATGAGATTGGTACTTTGGCAACAGTGCTGCAATTGCTGCGTTTGCCCGACGGTACTGTGAAAGTATTGGTGGAAGGTATCGATCGTATTGCCATTCAGGAAATCACGGAAAGTGATGAATTTCTGACCGGCAAAGCCCAGTTGATGGACAATCACCGTCTTAGCGAACGGGAGCAGGAATCGCTGGTGCGCATATTAATGGCCCAGTTTGATAAATATGTCCAATTAAGTAAAAAAGTACCTTCGGAAGTGATTACATCACTGAATAACATCGAAGACCCAGGTCGTTTGTCCGACACTATTGCTTCGCATCTTTCCCTCAAGGTTGAAGAAAAGCAGAAAGTTCTGGAGGTTGCAGGTGAACGCGACCGGATTGAACATCTGCTGACATTGCTGGAGTCAGAGATTGACTTGCTGGAAGTTGAAAAGCGAATTCGCGGGCGTGTTAAAAAGCAGATGGAAAAATCGCAGCGCGAGTACTATCTGAATGAGCAGATTAAGGCGATTCAAAAAGAGTTGGGTGATCTGGATGAAAACAACGCCAGTGAAGTGGAAGATCTGACGCGAAAGATAGACGAATCCGGAATGCCGAAAGAAGCCCAGGATAAGGCGATGTCAGAGTTGAATAAACTTAAAATGATGTCGCCGATGTCGGCCGAAGCGTCAGTTGTGCGTAATTATCTGGACTGGATGTTGGGTGTTCCCTGGTCCAAGCGCTCCAGGGTGCGTCATGATTTAGCGAAAGCTAAAGAAGTGCTGGAAGCGGACCACTATGGTCTGGATGAAGTTAAAAAACGAATTCTTGAATACCTCGCTGTGCAACAGCGGGTTAAAAAGGTAAAAGGTCCTGTATTGTGTCTGGTAGGGCCTCCAGGGGTCGGTAAAACTTCCCTAGGTCAATCTATTGCGAAAGCAACAAATCGTAAGTTTGTTCGTATGGCACTCGGTGGTGTTCGAGATGAATCTGAAATACGGGGACATCGACGAACCTATATTGGTTCCATGCCTGGCAAAATAGTTCAGAAATTAAGCAAGTCGGGTGTTAAAAATCCACTGTTTCTGTTGGACGAAATCGATAAGATGGGTATGGATCACCGTGGAGATCCAGCTTCAGCGTTACTGGAAGTTCTGGATCCTGAGCAGAATCATACGTTTAATGACCACTATCTGGAAGTGGATTACGATTTGTCAGATGTCATGTTTGTTTGTACGTCGAACAGCATGAATATTCCTGGTCCATTGTTGGATCGTATGGAAGTTATCCGTATTCCGGGTTACACCGAAGATGAAAAATTGAATATTGCGCAACGCTATCTAACGCCGAAACAAATCAGCGCGAACGGACTTAAAAAAGGCGAACTGACCATTACCGATGACGCAATTATGTCGTTGATTCGACATTACACCCGGGAGGCGGGTGTGCGTGGTCTGGAACGGGAGATTGCCAAGGTCTGTCGTAAGGTAGTCATGGAAAATGTTTTAAATAGCAATAATGAGGCGGTAACCGTGAGTGCCGACGCCATAGAGAAATACTCTGGCGTGCAAAAGTTCAAATACGGTATAGCCGATAAAGAAAATCAAATTGGTATGGTTACCGGACTTGCCTGGACTTCTGTCGGTGGTGAATTGTTGAATCTGGAAGCCAGTTGTGTTGCAGGTAAAGGAGTAGTTTTGCGAACTGGGTCACTTGGTGATGTCATGAAAGAGTCTATTCAGGCCGCAATGACAGTTGTCCGAAGTCGAGCGCAGGGTTTGGGAATTTTACCTAACTTCCATGAAACCAAAGACATACACATTCATGTGCCTGAGGGTGCGACACCGAAGGATGGACCGTCAGCGGGCGTAGGCATGTGCACAGCGTTAGTTTCTGTGTTGACTCGCATACCCGTAAGGGCGGATGTTGCAATGACCGGAGAGATCGCTCTGCGTGGTCAGGTGCTGCCAATCGGTGGATTGAAAGAGAAATTGTTAGCAGCGCACCGTGGCGGAATAAAAACAGTTATCATTCCTGAAGAAAATGTTGGGGATCTTAAAGAAATTCCTGATAACATTAAGAATGAATTGGATATTCGACCGGTGTCTTGGATCGACGAAGTTTTGGATATTGCTCTTGAGCATAAACCAAAAGCGTTGTCCGATGAGGAAGTCGCTACGGCAATTTCTAAACAGAAATCAAAAAACAGTGAAGAAAGCAGCGTTAGTACGCACTAAGCCGCTTGACAGCTGTTTTTCGAGACTGGTATAAATTGTGGCTGGTTGAACAACAACGTCACGAATAATCATTAACAAAGTCATATTCGGTTGAAGATTATAAATCGAAGCCAGAATGTGACTTTGATACCTATAAAACAAAGTAAAGGGGAATAGTGTGAATAAATCTGAATTGATTGATGCGGTTGCTGCTGCTGCGGACCTGTCAAAAGCTGCTGCTGGCCGTGCCTTGGATGCGATGGTTGATTCTGTAACAGGCGCCTTGAAAGAAGGTGATCAAGTGGTATTGGTTGGTTTTGGTACATTCTCTGTTAAAGAGCGTGCTGCCCGTACTGGTCGCAACCCACAAACTGGTGAGCCAATTGAGATTGCTGCGGCTAAAGTACCTAGCTTCAAAGCTGGTAAAGCTTTAAAAGACGCAGTTAACTAAGTTTGATCGAACGGGCTCAGGCCCGTTTTTTTGATTTTCTGGATAACAGCGTATCGTTCGATACGCTTTTTTTATTTTTGAGCTTTTTAAACGGGGTCATGATCTCAATGCTCGACGTTTTTCGAAATTCAGCAAAAGGTACAGCAGGGAAAGTTATCGTTGGCCTTATTGTCATTACATTCGTGCTATTTGGGGCTGAGTCCATCATCTCCATCGCAGGAAACAATGCACCGGCAACTGTTAACGGCGAAGATGTTTCTGAACTTGATTACCAGAGATTGCTCAATAGCCGTCAACAGGAGTTAACGAATCAGTTTGGTGCTGAAGTTGCTGCTCAATTAGCGAACTCACCTTTTCTAAAAGATGAGATTGTCGAAACTCTCATCAGTCAAACTTTGCAGTCTCAATTAGCATCAAATTTGGAATTCGATGCTTCAGAAGAACAGGTTTTAAAATCCTTTGCGAATATTCCTGCCTTTCAGATTGATGGTGTGTTCAATCAAGACCAATATCAGAATATTCTTGCCGCGAATGGATTTAATCATCAGTCATTTGTTGCCGCTCAAAAAGCGCAGACAGCGTTGACTCAATTGCAGGCCGGCATCGCAGATTCTGCTTTTGTAGTTGATAAGATGGTCAATCGATACGCGCAATTGGATGCTCAGCAACGTACTGTTCGTTATAAAGAATTTTCATCATCCGAATTTATCGAGATGGTTGAGTTATCAGACGATGAACTCAACGCTTATTATCAGGAAAATGAAGCCCTGTTTATGAGTGAAGAGCAAGTTAAGTTGCAATACTTTTCTGTGACTCTCGAAAGTTTGGCGACGGATATGGTTGTATCTGACAATGAAATTCAGGCAGCTTACGATTCCTATGTCGCGAGTCTTTCCACGCAGGAAACACGTGAAATATCCCATATATTATTTGCTGACGGTGACGATAAGCAAGCACAGGCACAGGCGGCGCTTGAGCGGTTGGCAAATGGTGAGTCCTTTGCTGATTTAGCCACAGAACTGTCGGATGATCCGGGCAGCGCGGAGTTTGGCGGCTCACTGGGTGTGCTATTACCAGACGTGTATGTTTCTGAGTTTTATGATGCCGCGGCTGCGCTTCAGTCCGAAGGTGACATTTCTGAGCCGGTTGAAACGCAATATGGTGTTCATTTAATTCGCTTGGATGCTCTGGATACGGTACAACCGGAATCACTGGAAACGAAACGAGCTGAATTGATCGAAACTATTAAGCAACGCAAAGCGCAGGATGAAATGATTCTTGTGCAGTCGCAGTTGTCGGATGAAGCTTTCTCAACCGATGTTTTGGCGGATGTCGCACAGTCATTCCAGGTTGATCTTCAACAGTCTGGGTGGTTAACTCGAAACAGTGATCAGGCGCCATTTACCGAGCCGGCGGTGGTGGAGGCAGCGTTTGCCGCGCAGGTTATCAATGATGGTTTAATCAGTGATGTCGTCAGATTAAGCAACGGTGATCTGGTTGTTATGCAAAAGCTTGACTATGCACCGGAAGCCGTTAAGCCATTCGACGAAGTCAAAGATCAGGTGGTGGCGACATTGACGGCTGAAAAAGCCTCTGAACTAATGCAACAGGAATTGGCCGGTATCGTCGCAGAGAAACGTGTTTCTGATGATTGGTTAACGGTTGAAAATATCACTCGTGACAATTCAGACGTTCCTGGTGAAGTTATCTCGATCGCGTTCGCAACCGCCGTTGGCGATGTAAATATTACTGATGGTACCAAAACCGCTTATGCGGTCACCGTAGTGGATCTAAAGAACCCTGAACCCGATTCAGATTCATTGGCATCAGCGGAAGATTTCGCAACGCGTGCCAGTGGCAGTCTGCAATACCAAATGCTGTATAACCAGGCTAGAACTAGCGCTAAAGTGACTGTTCGCCGGTAATTTAATTGCCACTATTTTTAAAAGGCTGCTTTTGCAGCCTTTTTACGTCTGGAGGGTGCTATGAATACTCAAGTAGAAAAGTTGAATATCATTCTTACTGAAAATGCGATTGAGGTAGAGGATTTCGCCAATTGCCTTGGGATCAGTATTGCTCAAGCTGAGGCCCTATGTGATGGAAAGAAAACCTTAAGCAAAGCGTTGGCTCGGCAGATTGAGCAAACATTCAGTAAGCCGGATAAATGGTTGGAGTTCGATAACTCTGGTGAATCGGAAGGACCCAATTATGACTTATTTGGCTGAACTGGATGCTTACATAGACCCAGTCAAGGAATCCTTGAAGCGTGTGCGGCTGGTCATATTCGACGTTGACGGTGTGTTAACAGATGGACATTTAAACTATAGCGATATCGGTGAATCTCTAAAGCGTTTTCATGTCCGAGATGGTGTCGGTCTAAAGCTCTTGGCTGATATGGGGGTTCATGTTGCAATTGTCACTGCAAAAGATTCCTTAATGGTAAAAAACCGGATGAATGAACTGGGGATCCAACATTACTTCCCGGGTGTTAAAGACAAACTTGAGTTGGTCCGGAAATTAGCGTCATCGTTGAATGTTGGTTTAGAAGAATGTGCATTTGTAGGTGATGACATGGTTGATTTACCCCCAATGCAAGCGGTCGGTATCTCCCTCTGCCCATCGGATGCTTATCCATTGATTGGCGAAATGGCTGATATCGTATTAGCTGTGCCGGGAGGTAAAGGTGTCGCGCGTTTGGTGTGTGATATCTTGTTGCAGTCGAAAGGGCAATTTGAGGCAGCCTACCAACTCGCCAGTAGCAGTGCGTTCGAGAGAAATAGGCATAAATAGAGTTTTAAACAGCACACGGCGGTACTTATTGGAACGCGATTCGAATATTCATGGAATAGCACGGGGCGCAGTTTCAACGTTAAAGTGGCACTCCAAGATTCAGCGTTGTATCTGGAGTGCCGATTGGGTGTCGTTGTTTAACCCGTAATAATATCTGGCAATGCTTTAACCGTTTCGTCGATGGCTTTCATCTGTTCAAGAAAGGGTTTTAGTTTGTCCAGAGGCAGAGCAGAGGGGCCATCGCACTTTGCTTGACTCGGATCTGGATGAGACTCCAGAAACAAACCTGCAATTTTTTGCGACATTCCCGCTCGTGCCAAGTCGGTGACCTGAGCTCGTCTTCCGTCTGCAGAATCGGTACGGCCGCCAGGTTTTTGCAGGGCATGTGTCACGTCGAAGATGACCGGAAATCCGGTTTCTTTCATGATGCCAAAGCCCAGCATGTCTACCACCAAATTGTTATAACCAAAGCTGGTTCCGCGTTCACATAAGATCAGTTTATCGTTTCCGGCTTCCTGGAATTTGTTCAGAATATGTTGCATTTCATGCGGCGCGAGAAATTGAGCTTTTTTTATGTTTATCACGGCGCCTGTCTTGGCCATGGCCATAACCAGGTCTGTTTGCCGTGATAAGAAAGCCGGAAGCTGGATGACATCGGCGACTTCTGCGGCGGGTTGCGCTTGATAGGGCTCATGTATATCCGTAATGACAGGGACATTGAACGTATTTTTTATTTCTTGCAGTATTTTCAGGCCTTCTTCTAAACCTGGTCCACGGAAACCTTTGATGGAACTACGATTTGCTTTGTCAAAACTGGCTTTGAATACGTAAGGTATGGCAAGTTCGTCGGTAATTTTTACGTATTGCTCAGCAGCTTTCAGTGCTAAATCCCGGCTCTCCAGAACATTAATACCACCAAAGAGCGTAAATGGCTTATCATTAGCGCATTCGATTGAGCCAATGTTCACTGTGCGTTGCTGCATCGATATTTCCTCTGATTTGTAATTTAGGCTATTGTAGCCGCCTACCTACGTAAACCAAGTTTAAATGTTATCTGATACTGTAAAATCAACAATTCAAATCGCCTATTCCAATTACTTAAGCGCGCGTGATTTAAAAGCCAGGTATGGGCAAAAGCACATGTTGGCCCAGGTTGCGCGTACGTTGGGGTCCATTGAATTGGATGCTGACGGTAAAAAAGTAGCTGGTGCCTCGATTGCGGTCATCGAAGCTGGGACGGGAACCGGTAAAACGGTCGGTTATGTTGTCAGTGCTGTTCCTGTCGCTTTGGCGCTGGAGAAAAAGCTGGTCATTGCAACTGCGACGGTGGCTTTGCAGGAGCAGGTCGTGAACAAAGACCTGCCTGATATTCAGAAGTACACAGACTTAAAGTTTACGGCTGTTTTGGCTAAGGGTCGTGGTCGATATCTGTGTACCCATAAACTGGAGCAATTGATTCAGTTTTACAGTGGCACGGTGGTGGCAATGTCATTGTTTGAAGAAACAATGGAGGCTGATGAAGCGACCTTGAGTTTTTATAATGAGCTGATGACGAGTTTTGGTTCAGGTGAATGGACTGGGGATCGAGATCAATGGCAAGACAAACTGGATGACAGCCTTTGGTCAACAGTCACGTCCACCCATCGTGAGTGCCTTAATCGTCGTTGTCCGCACTATCAGAATTGTCCGTTTTTCGAAGCTCGAAAAGAGTTGGAAGAAGCGGACGTCATCATTGCTAATCACGATCTGGTGATGGCAGATCTGTCTCTGGGTGGTGGCGCCATCCTCCCAGCGCCGGAGGATACGATATATATTTTTGATGAAGGCCATCATCTGCCGGATAAGGCTTTGATGCATTTTGCCAACCAGTTGACGGTTAAGTTTTTGTTGAATCAGTTAGAGAACTGGCGAAAACAATTACCGAAAGTACGTTTGGAACTGGCTTACGGTGAACAATCAGAACGCTTGGTCGATGAATTGAACGATGGCTTATTAAATGCGCATCAACATCTGTCGATAGCGTGGACTTCATTGCAGCCATGGTTTACCCGATTGAATGCAGATGATCGGACGTTAACATTACTTCAGCCAGAACAATTGTTACCCTTTGTTGATATTCTGCAACCTTTGCAATCGCCATTTTCAGCGCTTTTCATGACCTTAACAGCCATCGAAGAAAGCGTCCGCAAAAGGCTGTCAAACGCGACGGATATCGAAGAAAAAGAACGGTTACAAAACGTAATGCCCTTAATTGGTCGTTGGATTTCAAGAATGGAGCCTGCAAAAGATCTGGTCAGTTCCTGGCTGAATCTGGACGCAGAAAACGCGCCTCCAACAGCACGGTGGTTAGAGCGGATTGACACCCCGGAAATACAGGATTTGGTGCTGAATACCAGCCCGGTTTCCGCTAATCAGGTTTTGCGTAACTTCCTTTGGAATCGATGTTGCGGTGCAATTTTAACGTCAGCAACATTAACGGTTGATAGTAAGTTTGACCGGTTTCTCGCTCAAGCGGGTATCTCGGACTCAGCCGATGTAATGAAGGTGAACAGCCCGTTTGACTACCCACAATTGGTGCAGGCGATTATTCCATCCTTTGCTGTAGATGGTGGAAAGCGAGAACCGCATAGCCAATCCATTGTCAAATTGATTGAAACCAAGTTGCCTCGGGAGTCTGGCAACCTCGTACTGTTTTCTTCACGTGCACAAATGCGGGAGGTTTATGAGCAGCTATCTGAGGATTGGAAGGCGCTTGTTACCTTACAGGATGATTTACCAAAAACGGCTCTTATTGCCCACCATAAAGAGCGACTCGAAGACGGGGGCGGCTCGACTTTATTCGGCTTGGCCAGTCTGGCTGAAGGTGTCGATTTGCCGGGCAATTATCTTACCCATTTAGTCATTGCTAAAATTCCATTCGGTGTGCCAGATGACCCTATTTCGTCCACTTTATCATTGTGGTTGGAAGCCAAGGGCATGAACCCGTTTCAGATCGTGACTTTGCCCGCTGCGACTATTCGAATGGTTCAGGCTTGTGGACGTTTAATTCGACATGAAAATGACAAAGGGACCATTTGGATGATGGATCGACGCATCGTGGAAAAGCGCTATGGTAAAACCATTATAAATTCGCTGCCGCAATACCGTTGGATTATTGAATAAGAAAACGCTTTTCGTATATGCGATCGTTGTTTGAGAACAGTCATCAAGCGTGCTTTGTTGCCCCCCAGTGAATGAGGGGCAACACTCGCAAACTAAGCTTCAGCCGGAGTGCTTCAGCTGTTCAAATGGTGCATTGAAATTTACACTGCCTTTGGGCAGTTGCATGGTTATGCAATGCAGTGAACCATGCTCTTCTATTAATGGCCGAGCATTAATACTGGTCACCATATGGTCTGGATATGCCTCTGCGATAAGCTTCATAGCTTCGTTATCCATTGAGTCTCCATATACCGGAACTAAAACCAGTTTATTAGTGATCAGGAAGTTCGCATAGGTTGCTGGTAGCCGATGCCCATCGTCAGCGAAAATTGCCTTTGGAAAAGGCAGTTCAATCAGTCGAAACGATTCTCCATTGGCATTCTTTGCGAGCGCCAACTCTTGCTTCATGGCGTTCAGGGTAGGGAAGTGGCTATCTTCGGTATCCTGACAGCCTTGAAATACGATGGTATTTGACGGTGCAAAACGGGCAAGGGTATCAATGTGAGCATCGGTGTCATCTCCCTCTAACTCGCCGCTCTCAAGCCAGACAGTATGTTGTGCACCAAAATAGTCTTTGAACAGAGTCTCCAAATCCGCTCGGCTGGCGTGACCATTGCGATTTTCGTTTAACACGCAATTCTCGGTGGTCATGATGGTACCGAGGCCATCGCTTTCGATACTGCCACCTTCCAATACCCAGTCGACCTTCTGTAGTCGCAAGATACAGCCTTGTTCAGACATATTGTGATTAAGCGAGTTGTCCAGCTGAGCCTCGAATTTGTTGCCCCAGCCATTAAATGTGAAATCGAGCATGGTGATGCCATTGTCACCGATAACACCAATCGGACCATGGTCTCTGGCCCAGGTATCGTTGCTGTTCACCCGGATAAAATGACAATTGCTCAGGTTGGCTTCGCCATCCGCGAGAACTTTCAACAGAGGGCTTATATCAATGCTTGTGTGCAATTGAATAATGACCGGTTGATAGTGCGAAAGCTTTGATGTGAGCTCAAAATAGGTTTGCTCAACCTCTGCAAGTGTCGAATGCCAGGCGCTTTGCTCATGGGGCCAGGTGATCAGTATGGCGTCCTGTGGGTACCATTCGGCGGGTAATAGGAATTCAGTCTTCATGGGTAGTGTTCAACTTATGGATTTTTTGGCGTCGGTTTGGGCCTGAAACATATGCTTAAGCAATGTTTGCTTTTGGCGCTCTGTTAACTCGACGAACTTGAAGTGCACTTTAAATCTGTTTTGCACAGGCTTGATAGTAATAACTTCTGCGAACACGAACAATGAAAAATAGCTGGGAGTAAAAACTACGGCGAGTGCGAGTTCGTCGCCTATGTATACTGAATCTGAAAGGGTCGCCGAACAGCCACCTTCGCTGATGCTTATTTTTTGACTGATCAACGACTGTTCGGCCAGTATCTGGTTAGTTTTTAGTTTAGACAGGATGTCCAGTTGACTGCTGAGCAGTTCAATTGATTTTTTTGTTGAAAGATCTTTAATCCGTTCGCGCACTTGTCCGATTTCCTGCTTCACAGCGTCAAATTCAGAAGTCAGCGCGAGCGCTTCTAAGTCCCGAAAATAGTCAATGGGTTGAGATTCGGGCTGTTGTTTTTTGGCAATAGTCAGATAAGCATCCATTTCCATACGAAATGTATCACGACGCTCGTTTTCCTGCGGGTTTGACATCTGTATTTCTCGTTGTCAGAGTTGTGTAAAATAGGTCTTAACTGGACATTGTAGTCAATATAGTTCCACATCGCTGTATCCACGGACGTTAATTTCTATGTTTCATTCTTTACCGTTTTATATCGGTATGCGTTATTTGCGCGCTAAGCGACGCAACCATTTCATTTCTTTCATTTCTGGGGTCTCGATGGCCGGTTTGACCCTCGGTGTCATGGTTTTGATTATTGTGCTTTCTGTGATGAATGGGTTCGACCGTGAAATGCGGACTAGGATTCTCGGTATGGTGCCTCATGCTCAGATATACCGTACCGGCGCTATGACTGATCCTGAGGCTGTGCGACAGGAAGCTCTGAAACATCCTATGGTGTTGGGTGCTTCAGCCTATATCGAGTCTCAGGGAATGGTCAGCGGAAATGACCGTACTCAGGGGGCATTGATAACTGGAGTGGACCCGGAAACGATCCGATCCGTATCAATATTACCGGATCACATGGTTCAGGGTGATATTACTCAGTTGGCGGAACAACCCTTTGGCGCGATTATTGGTGAAACCTTAGCACGCATTCTCAACATTGGCGTCGGCGATAAAATAACCGTAATCGTGCCTGAAATATCCGTCAATATTGCCAGTATGCAACCTCGTTTCAAACGTTTCACGGTTGTCGGAATATTCAAAGTTGGCGCTGAACTGGATGCCAATCTGGTCGTTACTCATGTCGATGACTTAGGCAAGTTGTTGCTTTATGGGGGGGCTGTTGACGGCGTTCAGCTAAAGACGACTGATTTGTTTAAAGCACGGCAGGTTGCTCTGGAAGTCGGGCAAAATTTGCCGCAAATCTATTACGTGTCGGATTGGACGCGCACTCAGGGGAATCTATTTCAAGCCATTCAGCTTGAGAAAAAAATGGTCGGACTGTTGTTGTTTATGATCATCGCGGTCGCCGTGTTCAATATAGTGTCCTCATTGGTCATGTTAGTGACGGACAAGCAAGGCGAAATAGCCGTGTTACGAACGCTGGGAGCAACCAGTCGCCAGATACTTGGTGTTTTTATTGTGCAGGGAACGGCAATTGGTGTGATTGGTATCGTGGTTGGCGTTGCGCTTGGCATTCTTGGCGCGTTAACTATTGCCGACATTTTGGCCTGGATAGAATCTGTTTTTAATATTGAATTTTTGAATTCGAATGTTTATTTCATTAACTACATCCCATCGGAACTGAAGATGTCAGACGTCTATCTGATTTCTGGAGCGACCTTTTTGATATCTGTGTTATCGACTATTTATCCCGCGTGGAAAGCATCCAGAATTTCACCGGCAGAGGTACTGCGTTATGAATCGTGAAACTGTTTTGCAGTGCCAACATGTGTCTCGACGCTTTAAGTTGATTAATGAAACAGTAGAAGTACTCAAAGAAATCGATTTTTCTATTCACCGAGGTGAGATGGCAAGCATTGTTGGCGCCAGTGGTTCCGGCAAGACGACTTTATTGAACCTGCTCGCGGGTCTGGATGATCCGACTGAAGGGAAGGTGCTGATGGTCGATCGGGAATTAAGTTCGATGTCTGATCGAGAACGAGCTCGGTTACGGAATGAACATATGGGGTTTGTGTTTCAGTTTCATCACCTTCTTCCTGAGTTTTCTGCGCTTGATAATGTATTGATGCCATGCAGGATAAGCGGTCGGATTCAGAAAGCAGAACGTGAGTATGCTGAATTTTTGCTGGAAAAGGTTGGTTTGAAAGACCGTATCATTCATCGGCCCGCGGAATTGTCGGGTGGTGAACGTCAAAGGGTAGCTATCGCCAGAGCGTTGATTCGACAACCTGATTTCGTGTTAATGGACGAGCCTACCGGTAATCTCGATGAGGAGACTTCGGAACAAGTGCATGGTTTGATTGTTGAGTTAAACAAGACATTGGATTCCAGTTTCATTGTTGTGACGCACAATCAGGATTGGGCAAAAGAGCATCCGGTACAATTCAAATTGACAAAAGGGCAGCTTACTCAGCTGAGATAATTATTTTCGATAAGCCAGGGACCAAGGATGATAGTCGCGGCTTTCTTTATTGCATTAATTTGGCTTTGGTTCCAATTTGGCTTGGGCTGGGCGTTGGCGTCACTAATTGCGGGTGTTGGCGTCTCTTTAATCAGGCATCGTTGGCCAGCAGTGCTGCTGTTGGTTGGCGGTACCTGGATTCTTGGGTATTTGGAAGCGTCAATTCAGCATGTCCTACCACATAGCCAACAACATCAAAAAAATGTGCTGGCCGTATGTCTGCAGCAAGCCCCAAAGTTATACGACGACGAGCTTATGTCTGGTTTGGCTAAGGTTGTGCAACAACCCGATCATCTAAACCTTCGGACCATTAAAATCTATATTCCACAGGCGGTATTGGACTCTGCTCGATTCCAACCGGGTGACTGTTTGCTGGGAGACGTCCGCCTTCGATTACCTTTGGGGAAAATTATCCCGGGAGTTTTTAATGCAGATCGGTATTACTTTGCCAATCAAATTGATGCTATCGGTACCGTTACGAGTTTGACCGAGCTCTGGTCCGACAGCGATCCAGCCCAGCGGCTCTATAATAAACGTGCCTCCAGTTTCTCCAATGACGACGCCTTGCAGCTTTGGGCTGCTCTGACTCTGGGTTGGTCATCGGCAATGTCAAGTGAATTGAAAGCCCTGATTTCCGCGAACCAACTCATGCATCTGTTTGTAATCAGTGGCATGCATCTGGGTCTGATTGCATTAATGGTCGGATTCATCGTACAGGGTTTGGCGCTGTGCTTTTCCAGATGGTGGATCACAGATTTCAAGGTGAAGTCGGCAGCGGTTTTAGTTTTTTGCCTGGTTTATATTTTTTGGTTGGGGTTTCCAGTTCCCGCCGTACGCGCCTTTTTAATGATGGGTGTCCCGTTGTTGGTGTATGTGTGTGGATTAAAAGTTGACCGATTTCGCAGTTTAGCCCTGGCCGCAATCGCCGTGACATTGTGGCAACCCCAATGCTGGTTGGCCCTGGGTGCCTGGCTTAGTTTTATGTCCGTGGCAATTATCTTAATTTTATTGAAATGGCGCTTGTTTGAACGTATTCACCGGTTGCTGTCCATTGTATTGTTTCAGACAATAATGTCTGTTTCTATTTTGCCTTGGGCTTTGGTGAGTGGTTTTTCAATTAATCCTTTCAGTATTTTAACCAATCTGATGTTGACTCCCTTGATCGCCTTTGCCGCTTTGCCTGGCGTCATTTTGATAGCCTTAACAGGAAATACACAACTGATCCGTAGCTTTGAATCTGCGTCAAGTGGGTTGCTGAACGTGCTTGCCACGACCGAGCGGTGGAGTGTCGCGCTGCCATATGTGCCTCTGCAGATTATACTTGGTATAAGCGTACTGTTCGTATTGGTGTTTTGGTATCGTGGTGTACAGGGCTTATTGGCGGGCGTCATTGGCCTGTTAAGCATACTGTTAATCACAACGCAGTTTATGTTGAGCGCTGCAAATGAGTCCAAAACTCGAATGACTGTTTTTGATGTCGGTCATGGCACGTCGGTGCTTCTGGAGACACCCCAGCATAAGGTTTTGTTTGACACCGGAGGGTATTTTTCAGAAAACGTGAGTCTGATGGAAGCCAGCCTTATGAGAGTGTTACCTACATTGGATGCCATTGTGGTTTCTCATTCAGATGCCGACCACGCCAGTGGTTATCAATATTTGATCGAAAAGCAACCCAGTCTGTTCAGTTGGTCTGGTCAGCCCGATAAGGTTGGGGCTCCCGGGCAGGTTGCAAACTGTCACGACGAACAGATCCCATTTGCAATGCTTCAGTTTATTCCTGTACCTGACGTCTTACGGCAAAGTGATAATGATTCGTCATGTATTCTCCTTTTTAACGATGGTCAGAATTCTGCGGTTTTAACGGGCGATGCCGGAAAAACTGTTGAGTATTATTTGCTGCAAGCGCATCCTAAGCTGCTTCCGGTCGATGTTTTGATGTTGGGTCATCACGGTTCGGCATCCAGCAGCGCACAGGATTGGCTGGCAGCCCAGGCTGGAAAACTCTATGTCGTCAGTTCGGGGGATCGTGCTGCGCCAAGATGGCCCGCGCAAAGGGTCAAAGACTGGTTTAGCCGCCAGGGTGAGACGTTGATGAATACCGCAGAGGTCGGAACAATCCAACTGACATTTGGAGCTGATTCCGTATCTGTGAAAACTTGGGACTCAGCCTACAGAATTCGCCTTATTAATTGATTTTTATACGTTTTCTTAAATTCACTATGATAAAGTACTGCCTCTCAGAGGAGGATAACCGTGTTTGAGATTGTCAAATCCGGCGGCTGGCTAATGCTGCCCATTATACTGTGTTCAATTATTGCGCTGGCTATAACCGTTGAACGTTACTGGACGTTACGTGTGTCTAAAGTGCGGCCAAAAGAGCAATTGCCTCAGGTTTGGATGTGGATCAAAAATCAGGAACTGGATTCACAAAAAATTAAAGAGTTACGCCAAAGTAGTCTGTTCGGCTATGTTTTGGCAGCAGGATTGACGACCTCTAAACATGGTCGTGACGCTATGAAAGATGCTATTCAGGAAGCTGGCGATCATGTAGCGCATGAAATGGAAAAGTTTTTAAGTACGCTGGGTACCATAGCGGCCATCTCCCCTTTGCTGGGGCTGTTGGGAACCGTTTTGGGTATGGTGGATGTGTTTACCGATATTATGTTGCAGGGAACTGGTAACACAGCCATTCTGGCTGGCGGCATCTCCAAGGCATTGATTACCACTGCAGCTGGGCTATCTGTTGCCATACCCGCCGTTATTTTTCACCGTGCGCTGACCCGTAAAGTGGATGAGCTATTAGTGCTGATGGAGCAAGACAGCGCCAAGTTGGTGGAAGCGATTCACACTGAAAGTTCGAGTGTTAAAAAATGAGATTTCGCCGCAGCCGACAAGAAGAGGTCAACGTTAATATCACGCCATTGATTGACGTTGTCTTCCTGTTGCTCATCTTTTTCATGGTGACGACAACCTTCACCCGAGAAACACAACTGCAGATCAATCTTCCTGAAAGTCAGAGTCAGCGAGCAGCGGAAGACAATAAGCCAATTGAAATCCTGATTGATCGCGTCGGTACTTACGCCATTAATGACAAAGTCTTGATTAAACAGGATGTGGAATCGCTTAAGCGAGCACTTAAGGAAATGACCGCTGAATTGAGTACACCTATTGTTATTACCTCTGATGCTGAAGCACCGCATCAGGCTTTTATTACCGCATTGGATGCCGTTGCGCAAATCGGTTTTTCAAAAGTGAGCATCACCACTCAGGCAGAAGAATCGAACTGATTTTTTCAACAGGCAGGGGTAAAAATGAAATTTTGGTATCACTCCAAATTGACCATTGCCGCGCTCTTGTTGATGCCGTTTAGCCTCATAACGTTGATTGTAAGCCTATTCAAACGAAAGTTTCGTTCTCGTCATACATATGCTGTTCCCGTCGTCGTTATTGGTAATCTGACCGTCGGCGGTACCGGAAAAACACCCACCATAATCTGGCTCGTAAATCTGTTGCAGTCTCACGATTATCGGGTCTCCGTCGTAAGCAGAGGTTATGGAGCTAAACCAAATCAAAGCTTTCCGATACTAATAGCAGATCAGCATTCAGCGTTTGAAGTGGGCGATGAGCCAACACTGATACGCAACAAAACCAGTGCTGATGTAGTTATCGATCCGGACAGAGATAGGGCTGTTCGTTATCTGAGTGAATTGCCTCTCGGGCAGAGGCCAGATGTGATTATCAGTGATGACGGCATGCAACATTACCGAATGGCCAGAGACATTGAAATTCTGATGATCGATCCGTTGCGCGGTTTCGGAAACGGTTTGTTACTCCCAGCAGGACCTTTGCGAGAGTTGCCTTCCCGTTTGCGGAGTGTTGACTATGTTCTCGCCAAACAGAAGGGGCCTGAGCTTCCCAAAGGGGTGGTTCATACTGCATCGGTACAGACCGACATGCCGATCAATGCTCAAGGTGAAACCTTAGCAGCTACGCAAGTTCACCTGTGTTCAGCCATAGGGAATATTCAATCATTCATAGATACGATGATCGCGGTCGGTTTTTCAGTAAAGGTTGTGCATGATTTCCGAGACCATCAACGGCTACCGGACCGGGTGTTATCCGATAAGCGGTTACCTATTGTGGTCACTGAGAAAGACTTTGTTAAATTACTTGCACCGGCCGATCATATTTATTTTTTACCTTATGGGCTTGAGTACAGCGACGAATTTAAACGGGAGCTGTTGACTCGAATTGAAGGAGTATTCCATGAAAAAAGTAGTCATTATTCCGGCTAGATTCAGCTCAAGCCGTTTGCCGGGTAAGCCCTTGTCGGACATTGAAGGCAAGCCGATGATCATCCGTGTTTGCGAATCGGTTGATGCGGAAGCTTTTGACGCCGTTGTTGTTGCGACAGACGATACGCGCATCTTCGATGCGGTACAGCAAGCAGGGTTTCGCGTGGTCATGACTCGGTCCGATCACGTTAGTGGTACAGATCGATTACAGGAAGCAGCCGAGCTGCTCGCTCTATGTGCAGAAGACATTGTGATCAATCTGCAAGGCGATGAGCCCTTAATGCCCAGCAATAATTTAATTCAAGTTGCTGAATTGTTGGAAACGCAGGCTTCAGCTTCTGTGGCGACATTGTATGAAGAGGTCACGGTTGATGTAGGTCTGGAAAATCCCAACATGGTTAAGTTGGTGCAGGCGGTCGATGGACGCGTACTGTACTTTAGTCGGGCCGGCATTCCCTTTGACCGTGATCAACAGCGCATTGGCACCGACAGTTTAAAACGTCATGTGGGAATCTATGCTTATCGCAAAGCTGCACTGGATCAATTTATTCGCTATGGTGAAGGGCAATTAGAATATCTGGAAAAGCTTGAGCAACTGCGTTTTATGGAAAACGGTTGCCAAATTTACGCCGCAAAAGCCCAGTCGCCGATTCCTGTCGGTGTCGATACCGCCGAAGATCTTGAGCTGGTCCGGAAAATATTTCGTGGGAAAGTGAAATGAAGCGTATCTTATTCGTTTGTCTGGGTAATATCTGTCGTTCACCTACAGCTCACGGCGTTATGCTGAAAAAGATTGAAGAGTTGGGGCTGAATTGGATTCACGTCGATTCAGCGGGTACCGCAGCTTACCATATCGGTAAAGCACCCGATCCGAGAACTTTAGCAGAGGCGAGTAAGGCTGGATATGACCTGAGTCGACTGACGGCTCGACAGGTTGAAGAGTCGGATTTTTATGAATATGACTATATTTTTGCTATGGACTCCGAAAATTTCCGAAACTTAAAAGCGATGCGACCCTCCGGATCAACAGCCTTCTTGCATTTGGCGCTCGAATTTACTGATGTTGACGACACCGATGTGCCGGACCCCTACTACGGTGGTGCATCTGGTTTTCGAGATGTTTTAAATTTGTGTGAAATGTTGTGCGACGACATTTTGAAGATGATTTCCGAAGGAAACACGTGTGCTTGAAATTCAATCCAATGTTCCATTGCAGTCGTTGAATACGATGGGTGTGGAATCTACTGCTCGGTCGTTCGTTAAGCTGACTTATCCATCGCAATTGCCTGAAATCGTTTCAGAGGCGGAATCGCGCCAATTGGTAATCCGAGTATTGGGGGGGGGCAGTAACGTGATTCTACCCGCCTGTGTGGATGCACTAGTCGTGTTTATGGCGAACAAAGGCGTTGAGATCATTGCTGAAGACGACCAGTCAGTGTTGGTGAAGGTCCAGGCTGGTGAAAACTGGCATGAGTTTGTTACCTGGGCTGTGTCGCAAAACTTCTGCGGTATAGAAAATCTTGCGCTAATTCCTGGTTCGGTCGGTGCTGCACCAGTACAGAATATAGGTGCCTATGGTGTTGAAGTGGGTGAGGTAGTCGAGCGTATCGCTGTTTTTGACTTGGCAACCAAATGTGAAGCGGAGCTAATGCCAGTGGAGTGTGAGTTTGGCTACCGTGACAGTCTGTTTAAAAAAAAGGAGAATCGCTACCTCATCCTGAATGTCGTTTTTCGATTGAAGAAGGTATTTTCGCCAGTACTGGGTTATGGTCCTTTGGCGCGATTAAAACAGAAAAAGAATCTGGCTGTCTTGGACGTTTATAATGGAATCGTCAATATACGTACTGCGAAACTACCATCACCAGAGCAATTACCCAACGCGGGCAGTTTTTTTAAAAACCCCATCGTAACATCGGATAAATTAACGAGCCTGCTTAAAGCGTATCCTGATTTGATACATTTTCCTTATTTGTCTGGACACAAATTGGCTGCCGGGTGGTTGATTGATAAGGCGGGCTTAAAAGGAAGATCCGGCGAAAACGGTGTCGGCTGTTATGAAAAGCAGGCTCTTGTTGTTGTTAACCCAGAGCGTGCCTCGGCCATTTCGGTCATGAAATGGGCGTCAAGAGTCGCTGAAGCTGTGGAAGACAAATTCGGTGTGGCGCTGGAGGTCGAACCAAGACATTGGTAAAAAAAGGCGCTCATTTGAGCGCCTTTTTTGTCACAGGAAAGGATTACTCCTGATTTTCCTGTTCACGTTTTTGAGCTTCGAGCTGCCGACGTTTAACTTCTCGCGGATCATTCGGTGCGCGAGTCTTTTTAACAGGTTTTTCCTGTTCAGCGCTTTTCTTTGACTCAGTGTCAGGCACCACTGGCTCTGCTATTGCTTCGACCTTCTCGGACGATGCAACGTCTACAGCAGGTTCTGCTCTTTGTTCTTCTGAAGCATCTGAAGCATCTGAAACATCTGAAACATCTGAAGTAACGGGTTCATGAGCCACAACCGGTTCAGGTGAAGCATCTAAAGTGGTTTTTTCAATCGTGTCTTCTACTTCGTTTGTCAGTTCATCCTGATTTTCAGTGGCGGTTGGTGCATTCACTTCAGAAGCGGATTTATCTTCATCAGTCACCTCGTCCAACTTTTTTGCTGATTCGCTGGCGTATGGCTTTTCAACTTCAGCAACGGTCTCAACGTTTACTTCAACAGTTGGGCTTTCAGTAACGGTAGAAACAGAGGCTGTCTTTTCCAGCTCAACATCAATTACTTCTGCCGTTGGTTCCGGTTTTTTCGTCAACAATTCGAAATCAATTTCGGTGATTGTTTCTTTTGGTTTCACCGGATTGACGCGCTTGGCAGCGTTTTTACTGTCACCACGTGTCTTTCTGTTGGCTCCAACTTCATCAGACGCTACCCGACCAGTTTGCGGATCACGTGTCGGTCGTTTTTTAACGTTCCGACGGTTTTGCGCATTTTTGTTGGATGAATCGTCTGGCTTATCCGTTTTTTCAGGTTTCTCGGCTTTCGCCTCAACAACTTTACGGGTGTCGTTTACATCCGCAGGCTTGTTGCGATTTGACGGTTTACGTTCAGCACCCTGTCCGCGATTGTTTTTACCCCGATTGTTTCGGTTATCCCTAGAGTCGCGGTTGTCCCGATTACGGTTATTCTTGTTCGCTGGTGCTGGCTTTGTGGTTTTCTTAGCAGGTTTTGCTTCGGTTTCTTTATCGGCGAAGAGGTCCGCAAACCATTGGCCAATTTTAGCGAACATACCAGGAGCTTTAGGCTCTTTAGGTGTCGTTGCTTTGGCTTTTGCTTTGACCGGCTCACTTGGTTCTGGGGCAGGAGCGCGAGGCGCGACTTGCAGCGAAGAAATAGCCGCTTCCTGAGGTTTGGCCTGGGTTTCCAGTACAGTTTCAGATTCTAGTGGTACTTCATCAAACTTGATCGCATAGCTGGGTTCACCTGACGCAAGAGACTCATCGTCATCACGCATGCGGATAACTTCGTAATGCGGTGTCTCCATCTGAGGGTTGGGTACAACTAATACGTGAACACCATGACGTTTTTCAATGTCGGTAATGGCTTCGCGCTTCTCATTCAACAAAAAGGTAGCAACCGCCATAGGCACAATGGTGCGAATCTGAGCAGTGCGCTCTTTAAGAGACTCTTCTTCAATGAGGCGTAAAATAGCCAAAGACAGTGATTTTACATCGCGGATTGTGCCGTGGCCGTTACAGCGGGGACAAACGATACCGCTGGTTTCCCCGAGTGAGGGGCGTAAGCGCTGACGAGACATTTCCAACAAACCGAAACGACTGAGTCGGCCGATCTGTACTCGTGCTCGGTCAGACGCGGTGGATTCTTTAATCTTGGCTTCGATCTCGCGTTGGTGTTTCGCTTGATTCATGTCGATGAAATCAATTACCACCAGTCCGCCCATGTCGCGTAAGCGCAACTGGCGTGCAATTTCTTCTGCCGCTTCCATGTTGGTATTGAAAGCGGTCTCTTCGATATCGCCGCCCTTGGTTGCCCGGCTGGAGTTGATATCGATCGATACCAAGGCTTCCGTTGGGTCAATCACGATAGAGCCACCGCTGGGCAGTTTTACTTCCCGTTGGAAGGCTGTTTCTATCTGAGTTTCAATTTGGTAACGGTTGAACAACGGTACGGTGTCTTCGTACAGTTTAATTTTACTTTGATACGTTGGCATAACTTTCTGAACGAAATCCAATGCGTAGTTGTACGCATCTTTATGGTCGATCAGAACGGCATCAATGTCTTGTCTTAAGTAATCGCGGATTGCTCGCAAGATAACATTACTTTCCTGCAAGATCAGGAATGGAGCAGGGCGGGCAACAGAGGCTTCTTTAATTGAAGTCCACAATTGTAGC
>JBNKNI010000013.1:0-123429 GCA_050293765.1 Reinekea sp. | reverse complement strand
CAATAAGAAAGCCGAATCGGAAAATTCGGTTTTTTTATGCCCGTGACCTTGAGGTCACGCCGGGATGCCGAACCAGTTGAATCACGTTTCGCTCCAAATTCAATGAGAAAGCCGAATCGGAAGATTCGGTTTTTTTATGCCCGGGACCTTGGGGTCACGCCGGGATGCCGAACCAGTTGAATCACGTTCCGCTCACAATTCAATAAGAAAGCCGAATCGTAAGGTTCGGTTCTATGCCCGCGACCTTTTGGGGTCACGCCGGGATGCCGAACCAGTTGAATCACGTTTCGCTCCTAATTCATTAAGAAAGCCGAATCAGAAGGTTTGGTTTTTTTATGCCCGTGACTTTCATGGGTGGCGCCTTGGAACCAAGCCCGTTTAGTCGCGTGTTCTTTTGCTCCCCCGATGTTGCTTAAACGTTTGTTTATTACCTTGGTTCGTACACTTTTTGGAATTCAGCATCGATTTCCGCTTCAGTCAGGGTGTCGTAGTTTTTAACCCATTCACGATGGACTTCTTCAAGTCGGCGCTTGTGTTCAAGGCGTAACTCTTTACGGAGTTTTGCCGCGATGTATCTGCCTTTCTGATGATGACCTTTAAAATCCAAAGGCGGGACAGGGGTAGGTTTACCGTCTTCATCAACGGCAACCATGGTGAAATAACAACTGTTGGTGTGTCGTTTCTTGTGCGTTTGAATATCTTCCGCTACCACTTTCACGCCGACTTCCATCGATGTTTTGCCGACATAGTTTACGGAAGAGTAGAAAGTCACCAGTTCTCCGATCTTAATGGCTTCTTTGAAATGCACCTGGTCGACTGAAAGCGTGACGGCGTACTTGCCACTGTATCGCGCAGCACAAGTGTAGGCGACCTGATCCAGAATTTTCAGTAAGTTACCACCGTGGACATTGCCAGAGAAATTGGCCATGTCGGGTGTCATTAGCATGGTGATGATGACGGGTTCATTTGAACCAAATTTCGCTTCTGTCATGCACGTTTTCCTGTCAGTTGATCGGCATAATTCGCATTGTAGCAGTCAAGTGCTATATCTGCGGTGAGCAAAATGCCGTTTAACTTTGCGGAATGTGCTTGAAATAGCCAAAAGTCTGTCGAATCATGAATCCTTCGTCAATAATCCGCGTAATACGTTGCCGGGTGCGTTTGTTTCTGAAATTCTACTAGCATACCCAGGCTCAGAGAAAAGCGGAAATGAATGAACAACCCAGAGTACTCGTTGAAGTAGAAGATCACATCGCGGTCGTGACGTTGAATCGACCTGAGAAACATAATGGTCTGGATAAACAAATGATGGATGAGCTCATGTCTGCGGCGAAATCCATTCGTAAAAATCGTGACATTCGGGCCGTTGTGATGACAGCAAAAGGTGATTCGTTCTGCGCAGGCTTGGATTTTTCCTTTGTCGCTAAAAACCCCGGATTTATAGTGCGCTACTTTCTTAAGCGGCCTTGGGGCCGGGATAATCGCTTTCAACGGGTTGCGAATTGCTGGCGGGATTTACCGGTACCGGTTATTGCTTGCGTGCATGGTAATTGTTTCGGGGGCGGGTTTCAGATAATTCTTGGTTGTGACTTTCGTATCGCAACGCCTCAGGCTCAGCTATCTATTATGGAAATGAAATGGGGCTTAATTCCAGATATGAGTGGTACGGTGAACTTGTCGCGTTTAACTCGCCTCGACATTGCACAAGAACTGACGATGACTGGTCGGATCTTCACTGGTGTCGAAGGGTACCAGTATGGATTGATTTCCCATCTCGAGGAACAACCCTTTGAAAGATCCATGACGTTAGCTCGGGAAATTTCATCCAAAAGTCCCGATGCCATTGCCGCAACCAAGTATTTGTTTAAGAAAATCTGGAAAAAAGATTCCCGTGGTGCATTGTTATGGGAACGCCTTACGCAATTGCGACTATTAGGTCGTAAGAATCAACGAATCGCAATGAAGAATGGTTTATCGAA
Organism: Reinekea sp.; assembly: GCA_050293765.1. Classification (GTDB taxonomy): domain Bacteria; phylum Pseudomonadota; class Gammaproteobacteria; order Pseudomonadales; family Natronospirillaceae; genus Reinekea. The sequence continues at coordinate 121,450 of JBNKNI010000013.1, read as the reverse complement.
GGCTGCGAACCCGCAGCCATTTTTGAATCGTTCGAGTTTCAAGTAAGCCGGTCTCAGGATGGGCTAAGCTTGTTCGGCAACTTGCTGACTGCGCAAAACTCGTTGAATAATGGCGGCCACACCATGCTCTGCGTTGCTGAGCGTTTCAATATCGGCGATAGCCTTGATGTCGTCTGGCGCATTGCCCATGGCCACACCGACGCCGCAATCCCGAATCATGGTGAGGTCGTTGTAGCTATCACCAATGGCCATCACATGCGCTTTTTCAATTCCGAGTTTGCTGCACAGAACGCTGATTCCCGCACTTTTATCGACTTGCTGATTGGTAAATTCGAGGAAGAATGGCTTAGAGATACTGATCGTAAATCGTCCGCCTAAAGAGGTTTTCAGCTCTTCAGACATGGCTTTTACTTTTTCTGGCGCCGCAACCATCAACACTTTGGGTACTGAACCCTGAACAGCCTCTTTCAGGTCAGCCACACAACGAATCGGCATGTTGGTGAGATCCGCTTCAATGTCGGTATAGGGATTGAGCGCATCGGTTACGATGTCACCATCGACATAGGTGTGCAGATTGGATTGATGCGCATGGGCGGCGTCAACCAGCATGTCGTGTTCGTATTTCGTCAGGCACGTATCGAACAACACTTGCTGGTTGGACCAGTCGGTTACGTAAGCGCCATTATAGGAAATCACAAAACCGCCATTGTTCAGATTCAGCTGACCAGCAAAGGGGGCCATCGCCGGAGTTGGTCGACCCGAGGCCAGAACAATGATAATGCCCGCTGCTTGAGCTTGCTCAATGGCCAGTTTGTTTTCCGGGCTGATTTGATGGTCGGCGCCGAGCAGGGTGTCGTCCATATCCATCACGATCATTTGAATGTTGGTAAAGGGCATTTGCTGTCCTCGAAGCTCAAAAAAGCGCGAATTATACGCATAAAAAAGCCTTACGTATTGATCGAACACCAGTCGCCTGAGGAAATGTTATTGAACCCACAAGTCAATAACCTTATTGATGAAATCTGCTAGTATGCGCGATCATTTACAGACGTTAGAAAACCATGTTTAAAACTGCCCCTGAATTGTTCAAATACCCGAAATACTGGGCCTCTTGCTTTGATCCTGCGCCGTTCTTGCCCATGAGCCGTGCGGAAATGGACGCGTTGGGGTGGGACAGTTGCGATATCATTTTGGTTACCGGAGATGCCTATGTGGATCACCCAAGTTTTGGCATGGCGGTAACCGGTCGTTTATTGGAAGCGCAGGGGTACCGGGTTGGGATAATTGCCCAGCCAGATTGGCAGAGTGCCGATGACTTTAAAGCCCTCGGGCAGCCGAATCTCTATTTCGGGGTAACCGCAGGTAATATGGATTCGATGATCAACCGCTATACGGCTGATTTGAAAGTCCGCAATGAAGACGCCTATACACCGAATAATGAGGGCGGTCGCCGACCGGATCGCGCTGTATTGGTTTACAGTCAGCGCTGTAAAGAAGCATTCCCGGAAACGCCAATCGTGCTCGGCGGTATTGAAGCCAGTTTACGCCGTATTGCCCAGTACGATTACTGGAGCAATAAGGTCCGGCATTCGGTTCTGTTTGATTCAAACGCCGATATTTTGCTTTATGGCAACGCCGAACGTGCTTTGGTTGAGGTTTCCCATCAATTGGCAAACCAAGTGCCTATTTCCGAAATTACCGATGTTCGCGGAACCGTGGTGGTACGCAAAGCGGTGCCACAGGGTTGGACAGAGATCGACTCCAGTCGCATTGACTGGCCTCATGACCTTGCGGCAGACGCACAGTTTGATGTACCGAATCCCTATGAGCAAAGGCAGGCGTTATCGGACGTTGCTGAAAAGCAGTGTTCCAGCAGTACTGGTGATTCAAGCGTTGTTCAGGCGGTAAGAATCATCCCCATGCCACTGCAGCGGAAATTCGATGTTGAGCATGAGAAAACGTGCATACGGTTACCGTCTTTCGAAAAAGTCCGTAACGACCCAGCGCTATACGCCCATGCCAGTCGTGTGCTGCATGTGGAGGCGAATCCGCATAACGCTCATGTGCTGGTTCAGAAGCACGGCAATCGCGAAGTCTGGGTGAATCCACCACCGATCCCATTGACGACCGAAGAAATAGATGGCGTTTTTGATCTGCCTTACGCGCGTGTTCCACACCCGAGCTATGGAAAAGCCCGGATACCGGCGTATGACATGATTAAAACATCCATTAATATTATGCGGGGTTGTTTTGGCGGTTGTACCTTCTGTTCGATCACCGAACATGAGGGGCGAATTATTCAATCGCGGTCGCATGAATCCATATTACGCGAAGTTGACGATATCAAAGCTAAGGTGCCCGGTTTCAGCGGCAGTCTGTCTGACCTTGGCGGACCAACCGCAAACATGTACACCTTACAATGTAAGGATGATGAAATTCAGGCGAATTGCCGACGCTTAAGCTGCGTTTACCCGACTATCTGTAAAAATCTGAAAACCAGTCATCAAAAAACCACGGAACTTTATCGAAAGGTACGTAAGGTTCCCGGTATTCATACCGTCGCCGTAGCGTCGGGTCTGCGATACGACCTGGCGGTTGAAGATCCGGAATATGTGAAAGAATTGGTGACACACCATGTAGGTGGATACTTAAAAATCGCCCCGGAACATACGGAAGATCGTCCGCTGAATATGATGATGAAGCCAGGCATGGGCAGTTATGACCGCTTCAAGAAAATGTTTGATCAGTTCTCAAAACAAGCGGGCAAAAAACAGTATTTGATTCCGTACTTTATTGCTGCGCACCCGGGTTGTGAAGATGAAGACATGGTGAACCTGGCACTGTGGTTAAAACGACATGATATGAAAGTCGACCAGGTGCAAACCTTTTATCCATCGCCAATGAGCTTGGCGACAGCCATGTACTATTCCGGCAAAAACCCGCTGAAGAAAGTTACCTATAAAAGCGGCCGGGTAAACGTGGTGAAAAAGATCGAGCAGCGCCAACTCCAAAAAGCGTTGCTGCGTTATCACGACAAAAACGGTTGGCAAATGATCCGTCAAGCCTTAACACAAATGGGCTTGGAACGGTTGATTGGCAACGGCCCGAACCAATTGATTCCGGCGGAAGAAAAAGCGACGACTGGTAAGAAATATCAGGCACCGGCAAAAAGCAGAAAGTTTAGTAAAGTCAGTAAGCCGGTAAAAAAAATAAAAAAGGTCAAGCAGAAAAGTCATAAGCCTAAATAGCTTTGTGGCTTATTTCTTTTCGGTACATACCTGTCAGGGATGATTCGTAGAAAGCGTCAACTGCCGGATTTTTTGGAAATCCGTGAGCCAACCAGTGGGTGATTTTATTGACCGCTGACTTTGCCTGCTTGGTCACGTTGGAGTGGTTGCTGTACAAGAAATCCGAGTCGAAGAATTCAGGGTAACTGAGCCGAGCCGGTAACAATGGGATGCAACCTTGGCTAACGGCTTCCAGTACGGCAATACCCTGAAACTCGTGAATGGCGGTAGACAAAGCGACATGGCACTGCTGCAGAATGTGACGGTAATCTGCGTCGTCTTCAATAAACCCAGCATGATAAATTCGGTGTTTGAAAGTTGACAATAATTGCGTCATCGCCGGTGGTGTGTTGCGAAATTGCTGACCCGTCAGAATCAGTTGGAAGTTTAAACCCGATGCTTCAAGTTGTTCGACAATGGCTAGTAATAATTCTGGCTGTTTATCCCACTCCCATCGATGATTCCACAATAGTTTCAAGGGGCTCTGTGATTCAGGTCGTCGAGGAGGCTCTGCGGCATCTCGGATTGGTACCGGTAAAATAATGGATTTTTCGACGATGCTCTGCGCAATGTTTTTGGGTACAAGGTCCGGCAATTTAGTGAGAAGTGCGTTTATTCCGTCCAGTAGACTCGCCTGATTGTACTGGCTGTTAAAGACGACCTTATCGGCACGTAATGCAGAATAAAGATTGACCATCTGCCAATCGACCACCGATTGTGGTGTGTGAGCCTGTGGGTATGCAAATTGATTTTCGTGAAAATACAACAGGCTGAACGTGTTACGCAGAGCAGGGTAAAGGCTTTGTACAACCGAAAGATCGACCGTTGATGTCGCGACGATCAGGTCATAATGTTCACTCAGCATCTCTCTGTTGAGTGCCGCCAGCGAGAGCGGGGCACCTCGCATACGCCAGGAAAAATATCTGGCGGGCAGAGCAAGCATGTTCCAATTATAGTCAGAGCAAGTTTGTACAACATAATCTGCCCAGTGCTTTTGGCTCAATGCGTGGTAACCGGAGATAAGCAGTGCTTTGGACGTCATGTTGATTCAAACCAGCTCTGCGTTTGAAATAGGTGGTGTGCCTTGCAGAATGCCAATCCACGCTGCTGGATATCACTGAGTCGCCATGGGTCCGAGAATTTTTCAAATCGTTTCATCATGATGCGATAGTAAAGTGCTTCCAGGTGGAAATCGATCTCGGAATTTTCCAGCAGCAACTCAGGAATATAGTTAAAGCTGATGTCCGCCAGGTGCTCTGCACCGCGCTGGTCATTAATCAGCCCCCGCAATAGCGTGCGTAAAATTTCGCCGGTGGCCGATGAGTCCACCTTGTGTGCTTCACAGTAGTCAGATTGCTCCAAGGCCTGCTCTTGTTTGCCCGCATAGTGATAATAAAGACCCAGTTGCGCGTGTATGTCCGGTTTGGTGCGGAACGGCAAAGTATGCAACCCGTATTGTTGCATGACAGACAGTGCCTGTTCGCCATAGTCGATAGCGTCGGCAAATTGATCCTGCAAAAAGCACAGCCAGGATATCAGGGTGTAGGTAAAAGCGAGTTCATCCGGTGCCCGCTCTTGAGTTAAGTAATTCACTGCCTCCAAATGACACTGTTTAGACTCTTCAATGCGATCGTGTTGCAAGTACACATACGCAGTACCATTCAGAACTCGGGCTACGCCGATGGGTTCATTAAGAGACAATCTTATTTTTTTACACATTGTTAGCAGTTTGATGGCCGCTTGTGGTTGATCGTTTTTTGCCAGTAAGGAGGCGCGTGCGTGAAAAACGCGGGTAATCCCGACAAGGTCGCCCAATGCTTTGAAGGTGTGGTGCGCTTCTGTAAATCTTGGTACTTCTTGTTTCAGAGAAAATTTCGAATGAAATGACCGGACAATGTGGCCAAAGGCGAGCAGGTATGCTTGCCAGTAATGCAATTCAGAGGCGCGGCATTGTTCAATGAGCGCGTCCAAAGTCGCAATCGAAAATGGCACGTTACAGCGTATATGCGCGTAAGCATTCAAAAGATTGGCGTGCAAGTTCATCGATTGAGTGCGGGCTGTGTGTGTGAATGAGCGGTCGATGATGATTTTATCGTGCATGGAAATACAGGCGTGCAAATAATGTTTTGCAATTAAATCTTTTGTGTCCTCGATGATAGACATGTTGCCATGATTCAGATATTGCCAGAGTCGTCCGATGATGGTGTCTGATGCAGTGAGTTGGTGAGTAAAATAATCCGCATCCTTTTGCCAAAAAGCCAATAAGGCTCTGTCTTCTGTATTGAGCGGCAGCAAGTCACGGTATCGTTCAAAACTTGGCGTATAGTTAGCCACGTGAAGGTCCATTACCTTGCAATGTGCGGTTAATAAAGATACCAGATGTATGTTATTGGTTGCCGTTCCCTGCACAATGGGGTCGAGCATTTGCATGACGTTTGACGGTGGTTCTGATTTAAAGAATTGAATCTGATAGTTCAGTTTGAGAGCCTGGCAAGCCCGTAGCAACATACGAGTCGCCTGTATTTCCAGTACCTTTCCAAAATCCTTGCTGACTTCGGGCGGGAACGCCAAATAGGAAGGTAGCTTCCCTTGACTCAGTAGCGGCTGCCACAGGAATTCCGTTTTAAAATTGGGTGTAAACCGATACAGACTGAAGTCTTCCTCAATATTGACCGTTTTGTGGAAGTAAAGCAGTGCAGAGAATAACGGAAATCGACTGGCCATATCATTTGGCAAACAGCAAGAGCAGAAACCGGACGGTGTGTCATTATTGAACCTCAATGTAACCTGTGAAATATCGGTCATACTGCTGGTGGCCTTTCCAATCTTTTTTATCTTACTTCAGTATAGGGTCTCAACCAGCGGAACACGTAACGTTATGTCACACTAGGTTACATATTTGATGACTTATCCTGCGCTATGCTGAATCAATGTTAGAGGAGATTTTATGATTAGAACAGCGGTAGTTGCCTATGGTTTTTCGTCTTCGACATTTCATATTCCATTCATTCAGGCAGATCCTAATTTTCAGTTAACGAGTATCGTGACCAGTAAAGTCGATGCCGTAAAGTTGGAATTTCCAGAATGCCATGTTGTTCCTGATCTCTCGCTTCTGGACCCAGGCCAAATTGAGCTGGTTGTTATAACCTCACCCAATCGCTTGCATTACGAGCAGGTACATTTTTGCTTGTCTCTGGGTCTGCATGTTGTGGTTGAAAAACCTTTTGTTCTTGCCTCCGATGAGGCAGTTGAATTGGCTAAATTGGCGGCCGAGAAAGGCGTGCAATTGGTTGTCTTCCAGAACAGACGCTGGGATGGTGATTTTCTGACATTGCGTTCATTGATGGACTCAGGTGCGGTCGGTGACGTGAAGCGACTGACGAGCCGTTTTGATCGTTTTCGTCCTGTGGTTCGCGAGCGTTGGCGTGAACAGCCGGGAGCAGGTGCGGGTATCTTATGGGATCTTGGTCCGCACTTGTTAGACCAGGCTGTGTGTCTATTCGGCCGCCCCAGCGCGATTCAAGCCAATGTCAGCGCTCTTCGGGAAGGGGCAGATGTTGATGATAATTTTGAAATTTGGTTGGAATATCCGGATAAGCAGGTTCATCTCGGAAGCAGTTCTTTCCAACCCGGACCCAATAACCGTTTTACCTTGGAAGGAACAGGTGGCAGTTATTTAAAATACGGTTTGGATGTTCAGGAGCAAGATCTTAAAAATGGCGCGGATGTGTTGGATGACCGTTGGGGGCAGGAGTCGGAAGATTCATGGGGTATTTTGTATCAGGAATCGGGCAGTAAACTGGTTCCGACTAAGCCTGGCAATTATGGTGTTTTCTGGCATCAATTGGGACAAGCCATTCTGGAGTCGGCACAAGCGCCGGTGCCTATCGCAGAATCCATTCAGGTAATCAAGTTGATTGAGTTGGCTTTTGAGTCAAGCCGGCTTGGCAAAAAGTTGATCGTTCAAGGTGATTGAAACGCTTCTTAAAGTGTCATGGTCATAGCACTTTTGACTCAAACCCACATGGACCATATCGTTGAGCATTGACTGGTGACAAAAAAAGGTGGCCGAAGCCACCTTTCATTGGTTTACCGAAAATGCATTACCGAAATACGCGTTGACGTACGCGTTCCAGATTCTCCAAAATCTTATCCAAACGATCCGGATTTACCATGAATTCCTGGAAGCCTTTCATGCCTTCAGACGCCATGGCTGGGTCGGTGTCGCGGTCATAGAACTGCGCTGTTCCATCTGCTGCACCTAACATGGCATTGCCTTGTTTTAAGAATTTGTTGTCCGCGGACTTCGCATTCTTGTTCGGTGGCAATTGATTCAGCACTTGATTGACCTTTGTTTGATTCTCAGGTGTTGAGATAAACGCCAGGAAACGACGTGCGTCGGCTTTGTTTTTCGCTCGCGCAGGAATGTGCACCGTATCGGTTGGCGCATCTTCAAACATGCCAACACTCGGATCGATTACCGGGAACTGGAAGAAGTCGAACTCGATGTTGTCTGGGAAGTTTGGCGTCAGGAAATTACCCATCAAATACATCGCGGCTTCGCCATTGAACATTGGTGGTTGAGCTTCCTGCCAGCTGTAAGACGCGTGGTTCTCCAGGAAGTAACCGCCGTCGATCAATTGGCGCCAGTTAGCAAACGTCTTGCGAACACCAGCATCGGTGTAAGGAATTTTGCCATCCATCAAATCAATGTGATATTCCAAGCCGTTGGTTCGCATGTTCAGGTAGTCGAACCAACCTGCAGCGGTCCACAAGTACTTGGTACCGATGGTGATTGGCGTAACGCCATTCGACTTCAACGTCTCACAAACGGCGAGAAATTCTTCCCACGTTTTTGGTTCAGACAGTCCGTATTCATCAAACAAATTCTTGTTGTAATAAATACCCCATTGATAGTAGCTGTAAGGGACACCGTACTGCTTGCCATCTACGGTCATGGAGGCTTTGGTTGAAGACATAGAGTCGTTCAAACCTTCGGATTCCCAAACGTCGGATACGTCGTCAAACAAACCGCGATCAACGAAGTATTTCATTCGGTTACCCGCGAACCAATACACGATATCTGGTGGTGAAGTCACCAGCCAGTTACGAATGGCGCTTTTATAACCTTCGTGGTCGTATTCATTTACCTTGACGGTGATGTCTGGGTTTTCCGCTTCAAACTGCGCAATCATTTCAGCCCAGGCTTTTTTAGGCGCTGGGTCCGATTGGTTGGAGTTAATGACCAGCGTGCCCGCAAATGACTGTGTGGCCATGGCAGCGGTTAACGCACCAGCGGTTAGGAGTTTCTTAAGGGTCATAGTATCGTCCTTCTTTAATTGTTTTGTGACGAATTATTTTTTACTACTCAGCCATGCAAGGGTGCAGTGCCAGAGCGGTTTCTGGAAATTTTTATGGGATTCCCAAAACCCAAAGGCTGTCCGATCTGTCGATCAAACACGTATGTATCAAACCACCCATTCAGGTAACTTGATGCATTCTTCAGCAGTCGGTCAGTTTCAATACCAGTAGGGATTCAGGATCCATAACTGGCAGTGGTAACCCAAACTGCATTAATTGTTCACCAGAAAAAACCTTGGTTCGGTTGTGCATCCAACTTGGTTTGCGTTTCATCAAATGACCCGTATGTTCAGCTTCGATCAGTATGTCAATGGCGTAATGATGGTCGCTATCCAAACCAGAAATCTGCAAAGAGGCCGGCACTGAAAACTCTGGCATTTTCTGTTGAAAAATACTGATTAACGTGGTGTCGTTATGCGTGACACTGAACGCTATCTGATGTTTATCCGCACCGGCCATTGGCCTGCGAATACCCTGGTGCAGGGTATTGCGTAAATCTTTATACAACGATACCAATTGAACCAGTTGCGCTTGTTCCAATTCGTTCGCTTGGCGAATATCCCATTCAATACCCAGGTGACCAAACAGTGCGGTTCCGGCGCGCACATTTAACGCGTGTGAACGAGATGTGGTGTGGCTTTTTGTTGGACCAATATGACTGCCCAAAACTTCAGCGGGGAAGAAGAGGCTTGCCCACTGTTGCATGATTTGTCTTTCGTTGGCGTCGTTGCAATCACTCAGCCAGAATCGGTGGGTATATTTTAAGATGCCGTAATCCATGCGGCCGCCTCCTGAAGCGCAGGATTCGATCTCAACGTGCGGATAGGCTTTTCGGATACGGTCCAACAGTCGATATAGACTCTTCACATAATGGTAGTAGACCGGCTTTCCCTGCTGGTCGCCCGCTTGAAGTAAATCACGGTTCATGTCCCATTTGATGTATTCAACGGGGTAGTCGCGCAGGATGTCCGTTATCTGCTGATATAGATAATCCTGTACTTCTGGACGGGTAATATCCAATACCCACTGATTGCGTCCGGAAACTTGTTGCTGTCCTGGCAGTTGCAGCACCCAATCTGGATGCGATCGATAAAGCTGAGAATTTTTATTGACCATTTCCGGTTCAAACCACAACCCAAAACCGAGGTTATGTTTTTTCAGTGTGGTTTTTAACGGATGTAAACCGTTGGGGTAGATGGACTCATCAACAACCCAGTCACCAAGCCCGGCGGTGTCATCACGGCGACCTGAAAACCAGCCATCGTCCAATACGTAACGTTCTACACCGCAGTGTTCGGCAGCGGCGGCAAGTGAATCCAGTTCGGTTTGCTCATGGTTGAAATAGAGTGCTTCCCAAGTGTTGATGTGGACGGGTCGGGGATTCGTGTTTGGAAACGACAAAATGTTATCACGAACGAAAGGCTGAAACCGTTCGGCAACACCGGCGAAGCCATTTGTGGCGTAGGTGAAATACAATGGTGCGCCGCAGAATTGGTCGCCCGGCGCCAATTCGACTTCACCGGGCATTAGCGCAATACCTGCCTGATATTGGCATTGCCCGCTTTGACTTCGTTCAACGCGTTGTTGGTGATTGCCACTCCAGCCCAGATGAAAAGCAAAGCATTCTCCGTGCGTAAAATCGGTTCGTTGGCTACCCAGAAGCAGACCAGGGAAATGATCGTGCGACGTTCGTCCTTTCCAGTTACTGAACTCAACACTACCGAACGACAGCGATTGCTGCTGAGGTTGGAACTCGTGAATCCAGCGACCCGTAAAGCTGGTAATGGTGTCAAGCCGCTGAGGGACTGGCAGTGTCGTTAACCATTGTTGCAAACTGATGTTATGACTGCCTTTGTTTTCCAGACTGGTTTCAATTGTAAACACGTCGTTTTGGGCATCGGCAATTAAATGCCAGGACAAGACCAGTCCGGATTTGCTGTCGGCGAGCTTGTAACGCACAGAACTTTCGGTCGCTTCATTTTCCTGCAGTTGCCACTGTGGCGCCCAGGCTTTCCCTTGTTGATGAATCTGCAAGGCCGGGTTTAAAAAGGTTGGGTCCGCAAAGCTTGATGCGATCGTCAGTTGCGCCGCCTCATCTAAACCACCCTGTGGAATGGCTCTTTGCAATAAAGTCGTTAAAGAGGATTCCGACAAAGGCTGTTCCAAACGTCGGCCAATATAAACAATGGCAGGCGTTTGGTTCTGTTCTGCAATCACTAAGCTGATGCTCTCCGTGTGAATCACTCGCATGACTTAACCCTTTGTCGCGCCCAATGTTAAGCCTGCGATGAAATGCTTCTGCATAGCAAAGAACAGGATGACTGGCGGTAGTGCTGCAACGACAGAGCCCGCGGAAATCAGGTTCCAAGATGCCAGCCATTGCCCGCGCAAAGCACTAATGCCGGCGGTGACTGGACGAACTTCATCGGATTGCACCAGAACCAATGCCCAGAAATAATCGTTCCAGACGAAGGTGAAAATAAGTACCGCCAACGCAGCGAGAGCAGGGCGTGTTAGCGGCAGGATAATGGTGTAAAAGATTTTCCATTCACTGGCGCCTTCCAGTCGGCAACTTTCCAGCAGCTCATCTGGTATGCCGACGATGAAATTTCTCATGAAAAGTGTACAAAAGCCGGTCTGAAAGGCGATGTGAAAGATAATTAAAGCCCATACGGTGTCGTAAAGTCCCATGGATATGGTCAGGTCGCGTACCGGAATCATCAAAATCTGAAACGGGACAAAATTGCCACCGATAAACATGGCAAAAATCGCCAGGTTGCCGCGGAATTTAAATTTCGCCAATGCAAACCCGGCAAGAGTGGCCAGAAACACGGAGCCCACCATGACCGGAAGGGTCACCAGGATACTGTTCAGCAAATAGCGCCCCATGGCCGTGTTGGCAAAGACGGAGGTGTAATTTTCAACAATATTCCATTCGGTTGGTAAACCCCAATAGTTACCGGCATTGATGTCACCCATCGAACGAACGGAGGTCATCAGGATGGCCGCTAAGGGTAACAGCCACAGAATAATGGATAACGGCAGTGCGATTTTATAGCTGATCCGTGTCAGTGGTTTTGTTTGGGCAATAGGTGTTGGAAACATCGTGATCAACCTCGCTCATCTTTCAGCATTCGCCACAGGAAGAAGGCGATATAAATCAACATAATCAGGAACAGCACGGTGGCAATAGCAGCACCATAGCCCATGCGGTAGTTAAAGATGGCTTGTTCATACATGAAAAACGCCAACACAGAAGAACTGCCATACGGACCACCGGCAGTCATCGACGCCACAAGGTCGAACGAGCGAAGTGCGCCAATAACGGTCACTACAACGGCAATGAATGTGGCGGGTCTGAGTTGGGGAAGAATGACATTCCACAGCATGGTCCAACCTTTGGCGCCGTCCATTTTTGCAGCTTCAATCTGCTCTGGGTTCAGATTATTCAACCCGGTTAAGAACAGGATCATGGTATAAGCCACTTGTGGCCAAAGACCTGCCGCGATGATGCCATATGTCACGAAGGTTTCATCGGCCAGCACGGGCATGGGGCCCAGACCGAATAGCGCCAGAATATCCTGAAGAAGACCGTAACCAGGATCGTAAAACCACGCGAAAACAATCCCGACAATGACTTGCGAGATGACAAACGGAAAGAAAAACAAAGACTTAACCGCCCGAATACCTAACACCTGTTGATTGAGAAACAACGCGATGCCTAAACCAAAGGGCACCGCCAGCATGTAAAAAATTAACCAAAGGAAGTTGTTGGTCAGGCTGGTCCAGAACTGAGGGTCATAATAAAGGTCGACGTAATTCTGAAATCCTATGAAAACCTTCTCACCAATGCCGTCCCATTGATAAAAACTCATGAGAATAGATTGGATAATCGGGTATAGGACATAGACCGCAAAAAAAATCATTGCGGGTGCCATGAAGAGCCATGGTGTGGCTCTATCAGACAGGTTTTGCGTGTTATTTGACTGCATTGTGCTGGCCTTTTTATTGTTGGCATTGCGTAGGCTTTGGTTCATTATGGATAGCCTTGGTAACGTTTTCAAGAATTTCTTCAAAAAGATTTTTTCGAACCTGTTTTGATGGGTCGTTTCCATCACGATTGGAGATTCGGCCATACGACGTTTGTCGAACAGGGCAGGCAGGTAGTAACCTATTGGGAATTTTAGAAAAAAATAAGAAAATGGAGCACACGAATGACTCAAATGATCCTCGCTATTGATCAGGGAACAACCAGTTCCCGGGCGATTCTGTTTGATCTCAGCGGCAAAACAGTCGCCAGCGAACAGCAGGAATTCAGACAGATATTCCCCAAAAATGGTTGGGTCGAACACGATCCGGAAGATATCTGGTCAAGCACTCTTTCGGTGTGCCGTAAGGTTCTTGAAAGGGTAGATAAAGACGACGTCATTGGCATTGGTATTACCAATCAGCGTGAAACCACAATTGTCTGGGATAAGCAGACCGGAAAGCCAGTTTATAATGCCATTGTCTGGCAAGACCGGCGCACCTCCGACTATTGTCAGCAATTAAAAACTCAGGGTATCGAGACGGTTGTCGCCGGCAAAACGGGTTTGCTTTTGGACCCTTATTTCTCTGGGACCAAGGTGCGTTGGATTTTGGAGAATGTCCCCGGTGCGAGACATAAAGCCGAGCAGGGGCGGTTATTGTTCGGCACCGTAGACAGTTTTTTGCTGTGGCGCCTCACCGATGGAAAACGACATGCCACGGATGCGACGAACGCATCTCGAACCCTGTTGTTCAACATCAATTCACAGCAATGGGATGATGAGCTTCTGTATCAATTCGATATCCCCAAAAACATGCTGCCCGAGGTATTGGATTGCGCGGCCGATTTCGGCTCGACAACATCGAAGTGGTTCGGCAAAAGCTTACCTATTGCTGGTATTGCCGGTGATCAACAGGCCGCCTTGTTTGGTCAGGCTTGTTTTGATCCTGGCATGATCAAGAGCACCTATGGAACCGGGTGCTTCATGATTGTAAATACGGGTCAGTCGCCTTTGCTGTCGGCAAACAAACTGCTGACCACAGTTGGGTATCGACTGAATGGCGAAACCACCTTTGCCTTAGAAGGCAGTATTTTTATGGCTGGTGCAACCATGCAGTGGTTAAGAGATGGCATTGGGTTGATTCAACATGCGCGTGAATCCAGCGAAATGGCCGCCCAGACAGGGCCGGAACAGGGCGTTTACCTGGTGCCGGCCTTCACCGGGCTGGGCGCGCCCTATTGGAACCCCAATGCCCGTGGCGCTATCGTGGGAATGACGCGAGATACAGGGCCAGCCGCTATCGTAACGGCCGGATTGCAAAGCGTGGGTTACCAAACACGGGATTTAGTGGAAGCGATGCGCAAAGACGGAGTTGTCCAGCTTAAGGGGTTGCGCGTCGACGGCGGCATGGTGGTGAATGATTGGGCCATGCAGTTTTTGGCTGATATCCTCAATATTCGGGTGGATCGACCCGAAGTCACTGAAACCACAGCATTAGGGGTGGCGTTTTTGGCCGGTCTGCAGCTTGGCGTATACCCGTCACTGGATGCGTTGAAAGACATATGGCGCTGTGAATCCGAATTTGAGTCCACGATGTCTACTATGACAGCAGAGCGCCTTTACAGCGGATGGTGTAAAGCTGTGAAGGGTGTGCAGACGATTGCCGAGTGATACTTTCTTATACCGGCCTTTTCTTTTTAAAAAAAAGATAAGGCCTTTTTTATTTTCTCAACTAAAGTTTTAGTAAGTTTGGCAGCTATGTAGTACAGATAAGTTGTTGCTTTTTAAACAAATTGAAGTGTGTTAGCCAATGAAAATAAATATAAGATTGACCGTCGCAAATCGCTTGTTTCTGGGCTTTACCGCCGTCAGTGTGGGTGTGCTCATCATCACTGTTGTCAGTTTGGCTTCCATGCGCAATATACAAAAGAGCATGGACTTTATTGTCAACGACGTATCTCCCGCCGAAAATGCGCTTGCCGATTTGCAAATAGAATCGGTCAACCTGTCTCGTATTGTTTCGCTTTATTTTAATGAGCGAGATGTCGATGAATTGAAACAGATTCAGGCCGACTATCAAACAGCTAAAGAAGCCTATTCTCTTTACGATAAGACACTGCTCGACCGTATTGCAGAATTTCCACAGTTGACGAGTGCGGCTGATCAGCTGGCGACCATGTCCGCTGATATTGGCAGTCTTTTGGATAATATCGAAGGCAATATGAGTGCTTACGCAAAAAGCCTCGATTCTGTCCAGCAAATTGAAGCGAAGCGCCAGGAACTGATAACCCTCAATGAAGATCTGCGTCTTGCTTTGAAGTTGTTTGTTGGCGATGCCTTTGATCCCAGTGCCAAAGAGCTGGCATATGAGACCAAAAGCTTGGTTGAACGCGGTGGGAGTCTGGCTCTACAAATGACATTCACCAGCAATCTGGCTGACTTTCAGGCCTCGCAGGAATTGTTTCGGGATTTTTCAGACAGTTACGGCTCTTTGGGTTTTCGGATGTTGGGTTTTGCCCGCAACGACGCGGTTTTTAAAGAGAATATGCAGGAAGTAGCCAGCCTGACGTCGAAGTTAGTCGAGTTGGTGACCGTGGAGGGCGGAATTGGCGTTATTCAGAACCAGTATTTGCAGTTGCGGGCTTCACTGTCTACGAAATTGGAAGAAATTCAGGACAGTCTGACTAACCATGTGACCACACTTAATGACATTGATGAGCAGTTTTCCAAGGTGTCCGGCGATGCATCCGTAACCGCCAACAATGATCGGGAGCAGGCACAGTTAACCGTTTTAATCTCGACAATTGTCGTCGTTCTGTTAAGTATTCTGATCAGCGTCTTGGTCGTGCGTTCCATTAAGAAACCCTTAAATGAGTTGCGCAGCTTTATCCGCAAAGTTGGTCATGGTGACTTGACCTCAACAATTGGACACTACAGCGCAGATGAAATTGGCGACATCAGTCGAGCTATGGATCAGTTGGTGGTTGAATTGAAAGAAGTTGTGCTGGAAATAGCCGAGCAGACGACTTTGGTGAATCAGGTTAGCCAGCAAACCAGTCAGTTATCGGATGATACGCAGGTTAAGTCAAAGCGACAGCAACATGAAATTGATTTGTCAGTGCAATCGATTGGTGAAATGACCGAATCAATTAAGGAAGTTGCCCGCACGGCGGAACATACCAGTCAACACATGCAAGCCGGGGAAGTTGAAGCCCAGTCCATTAATCAGGGTATTTCTGCGACCGTTGAATCGATTGCGGATCTCAACAAAAAAATGCAAACCGCTGTGGATGTGATTCATGCCTTAGACAGTGGTGTGGTCAGTATTGAGAGTATTCTCGAGACCATACAAACCATAGCCGAACAGACGAACCTGTTAGCTTTGAATGCGGCAATAGAAGCGGCCAGGGCGGGTGAGCAGGGTCGTGGATTTGCTGTGGTTGCTGATGAAGTTCGAACTTTAGCCACGCGAACTCAGGCCTCTACTGAAGAAATTCGAGAAAAAATTAGCGCTATTCAGCGTCAGTCCACTCAAGCCGTTGAAACCATTACGCATTCACAGCAATCTACCGCCAAGGTTGCGGAAACCGCGACGGGCGCAGGTGAAAAGTTTGTTGCTTTTATGTCGGACATCCGAGATTTGAGCACCGCCAACGTATCTATTGCCGCCGCTGCGGAAGAGCAGAGCGCCACGACCGAAGATATGAGCCGTATGATGAAGGCTATCGGTGAGTTGACACTCGAAACAACAAATATCACCCAGGAAGTAGCCAAAGGCATTCGGTCCCTGAATAGTGTCGCCAGCGATCTGGATAAAGCCGTTCATCGTTTTAAAACCGATGCGAAAAAATAGTTATTCGTGTGTGGGACTAAGTTTCAAAGGTAACCACCTTCTCTCATCGCCTTAGGTTCATTCGTGCCCGCATGGCGAGCACGAATGGTTATCTTATTGCTGTGATATTGCGTATTGCTTCAATTATCCGTTAATTAATTCTTTTCTGGTGGCACCACTGTCGACGACAGTTCTTCTATATCGTTGAGTGGCAACCAGTGCACAGTGACTCCCGCTTGCCCAAGCATATCCTGACTGACTTTGATTTTGTCCCCCCAGCGAGACAGGAAATCTTCGGATTGTTCAGGACAATGTACCGTAGCAATACCAGTTTGAATGATTTTCGCGGCGCAGTTTGGGCAAGGAAAATGCGTTACCCAGATTTCGCATCCGGTCAGATCCCGTTTGGCAAACAGAATGGCATTCTCTTCGGCGTGTAGGGTTTTTAGCAATTTCATGTCACGGTCATCTGTTTCCGCGCTATCGGAGATGCCATGAGGATAGCCGTTGAAGCCCAGTGAAACGATTCTGTTGTGTTCGGTGATTACCGCGCCTACTCGTGTCGAGGGGTCTTTACTCCAGGAGCCGACCAATTCTGCCATCTGATAAAAGCGTTTTGCCCATTTTGAAATCATGTTCAGGAATCCAATATCATGTGGTGTCGCATTGTGGGATTGCGGCGTAAAAATCGCAACAGGAAAGAACTCGACTATGCTTTATTGCAGCTATCGTTTAAGGAACCAATGTGAAGCGAACCCATCAACTGTCACCGGCTAAGCTTGTCAGCCTGATGACCAAAATCCCGTTTTTTGCCCGATTTACCAATACAGAGCTCGCGCAAGTGACTGAATTTGCACAGATTTTTATCGCAGAGCCAGGTGAGCCCGTCATTGAACGAGGTGCTCGCGATACCTGCTTTTACGTCATGCTAAGTGGTCATGCAGAGGTGCGCCTAGACAAGGATATCGCCCCGGTTGCTGAGTTAAGTCCGGGAGATATTTTTGGCGAAATTGGATTTGTATTGAATACCCCTCGAACCAGTTGGGTTATGGCGCAGAACATGTGTGCCTTGATGCGCATTGACCAGATGTTGATGAATAATCTGGATTTTTCATCCCGCGATAAGATCAAGGACCAGATCATTGTGAAACTGGCAAAGACTATCGAAAACCTCAACGACATGACCTGATATTGGTTTATGCCCGTGAAATTTTCAAAATCTATCCTGCCTTCAGTAAAACTGGGGGGATCTTACTTATGTTCATTTTATCGATGTGCGGTGTTTGGACATCCTACGTCACGGAACAATAAATATGGGGAATTGATTAAAAAAAGAAAGTGGCATCCCGTAGGGGACTAAAAGCCTTAGTTGCCGCCGTGCTAGAAGCAATTGTGCGGTGTCTGGGCACCCTACGTCACGGGGGATTTACTGATAAAGATTGACGACAAAAAGCAAGTGGCATCCCGTAGGGGATTCGAACCCCTGTTACCGCCGTGCGAATGGCAATGGTTCGGTGTCTGGGCACCGTACCTCACGGAACAGTAAACATGGGGAATTGAATAAAAAAAGAAAGTGGCATCCCGAGGGGGACTAAAAACCTTAGTTGCCGCCGTGCTAGAAGCAATTGTGCGGTGTCCGGACGCCGTACGTCACGGAACAATAAACTTGGGGAATTGAAAAAAAAAGAAAGTGGCCTCCCGTAGGGGATTCGAACCCCTGTTACCGCCGTGCGAATGGCAATGGTTCGGTGTCTGGGCACCGTACGTCACGGGGGATTTATTGCTAAAGATTGACGACAAAAAGAAAGTGGCATCCCTTAGGGGATTCGAACCCCTGTTGCCGCCGTGCTAGAAGCAATTGTGCGGTGTTGGGACACCGTACGTCACGGAACAATAAACTAGGGGAATTGAAAAAAAAGAAAGTGGCATCCCGTAGGGGACTCGAACCCCTGTTGCCGCCGTGCTAGAAGCAATTGTGCGGTGTCTGGGCACCGTACGTCACGGAACAATAAACTTGGAGAATTGAAAAAAAAAAGAAAGTGGCATCCCGTAGGGGACTCGAACCCCTGTTACCGCCGTGAAAGGGCGGTGTCCTAGGCCACTAGACGAACGGGACACTGTGCTCATGTCGAGAGCGGGGCGCATGTTACCATTCAATATTTCGATTGCAATCATTTTTCAGAAAAAATCGAAAAATCAGTGCCTTAGCTAAGTTTTTCGCCAAAAATCTGGCTATATCAGGCATCGCAACAGACGGACAATATTCGCTATACTGCGGGAAAATTAATGAGAAGACAAAATGATGAATCGTCGTGATTTTCTTTGGTTTACCGGAATCGCCACCGGTTCTGTAACGGTGTCTGGTTTGATAAGTGGATGCGCAATCGATCCGGTGAGCGGAAAGACGACTTTCTCATTGGTGAGTGAAGACCAGGAAATTGCCCTGGACAAACAGCAAAGCCCACATCAATTCTCTGCGGATTATGGGTCCAATACAGATGCTCGTTTAAACAGTTACATCGCCAGTGTCGGTAAAGCCATCGCCAACACCAGTCATCGGGCTCATATGCCCTACAATTACCGTGTCCTCGATGCCAACCATGTGAACGCCTATACCTTTCCGGCAGGCAGTATGGGGGTTACCAGAGGTATCTTGGTGGAGCTGGAATCGGAAGCGGAGCTAGCGGCTCTGCTCGGTCATGAGATTGGTCATGTAAATGCACGTCATGCTTCCGAGCGTGCCACTAAGGGGTTGTTGGCTCAAGCTGCGGTTGGTCTGGCCAGCACGGCTGTTGGAGATGCTCAGGCGCAGCAAATCGTTGCGGGTGTAGGCATGATGAGTGCGACCGCGCTGCTGGCGAAATACAGTCGTGACAATGAAAGAGAAGCAGACTTGTTGGGTATGGAATATGCCGTTAATGCCGGTGCCAACCCAAAAGGGATGGTAAGCCTGATGGCCATGCTGAATCGTTTACACGATGCCAAACCCAGCGCGTTGGATATTATGTTTTCCAGTCATCCCATGAGCGATGAGCGGTTAACCAATACCAATACACAAATGAATGCGTCGTACCGCACTCAGATGTCTCGGAATTTGGGACGGGAACGTTACATGGATTACACCCGCGCGTTACGCAGTCAAAAAACTTTGATCAAAGCATTGGCGAATGCAGATCTTGCCTTGTCAGCCGGAGATTTTACCAGCGCAGAAACGGAGCTATCGCAAGCGAAAAAACTCAATGATCGTGACTATGCCCTTTGGGTAATCTCCGCAAAATTAAATATGGCCAAAGAGCGCAATAAGGTCGCTATTGCGGATTTGAACAAAGCTCAGACCCTAAAGCCGGGCGAACATCTACCCAAATACATGCTCGGCGTGAATTATCTGGAAGTGCAACAGCCGGAACAGGCATTAAATCTCTTTCAGCAGTATCGCCAGTTATTGCCAGGGAACCCAATGGTCGATTTCTTTGTGGGATACAGTTATGAGCAAATGGATCAGCGATCCAATGCAGCAACCGCGTACAAATTATACTTGCAGCAAGTCCAACAGGGGCAACAAGCAGAGCATGCGTACAGTCGATTGAAGGAATGGGGTCTGCTTGCATGAACCGGATAAGTCATGCGTTGGTTTTTTCGGCGGGCTGGCTCTGTTTCGGATTGGGCGCCGTTGGCGTCGTGTTGCCTGTTTTGCCTACGACGCCATTCATGCTGTTAGCTGCTGCCTGTTTTGCAAAAACGTCGCCGAGATTTCACCGATGGTTGCTCGCAAATCGGATTTTCGGACCGCTGATAAAAAACTGGCAAGAAGAGCGCTATATAACGCCGGTTACGAAGAGGCGTGCATTAGCCATTGTCGCGATAACGTTTGGTCTCTCCATCTGGGTCGTTGAGGTCTTGGCTTTACGTATCATGCTGTTGTGTTTTTGGCTGACCTGCAGTTTTTTCATCGCTCGACTTTCTACCATACCTGCTTCTCAACGGACGATACCGTGAAAACGGATTTCAATGCGACGATTCAGCGACCAGGCTTCTTCGCTGGCTTCTTCTCTGACGGGTTGATTTGAAGCTTTTCCGGCTGCGATAAGCTGACTTTCGTTCACCCCGAGTCCAATCAATTGCACCACTATTTTGCTTGCGCGCACGGAACTTAATTCCCAGTTGGTTGGATACCGTTCTGCTAAGTCAGAAACGATAGGCCGTGCATCGGCATGACCGACGACGGTGACATCGATAGTCGGGTATTGTTTGACCTGATTAGCAATGAGTTGCAACAGGGGTTCAGCATCATCTGAGAAATTCAGAAAACTGTCTTTAAAGATGTATTCCAAAGGAATGTTTAACGTGAGATCGCCGCTCGCCGTTTGCGTGACCGCAAGTTCATTGTATTGCTCGGCGAGTGCGCTGGTAAGCGCGGTGCTCAATTGTGTCATTGTGTCGTTGGGTTGATTCTCAGACATGGACGCCTTTAATGACCGCTGCTGATTGCGAATGGTGATATTCGCTTCTTCCAATTGCCGCGTTTGATCGGCCAGTTGTTGTACCAACGTTTGGATTTTGTTTTGCGCTGCGGTTAATTGTTGACGGGTCTGGTCGGCGGTATCGACCGTATCCAGATACTGCTGGTTTAGTGTAAGCAACTCAGACTGTAAATCATCGATGATTGCGGCCAACTCGGATTGCTGGCCATTCATTTGTTCCAGACGCTGAATCTGTTCGCTTTTTAACTCTTTATTGCCCGCTAACTCGCGGGAGAGAGATTGGATCTCTTGCAGCTGTTGGTCGTACTCGGCTTTCATGGCCATCTGGTCGGTAAAAAACCAGATATTTGCACCCAGCGAAGCGACCAGCGTCGTAGACGTGAAAATTAATATTTGAGTGGCAGTTAAGCGGCTCAATTTGCTAAATACCTGTCTGTGGATATAAAGGCAACAGTATGAACTTAATCCGGTAATACACAAGAAGCAAAAAATTACCCTTGCTTACGTCCGCAATGTCATAAGTTTGTAGAATTGTTCGGTTTGTATTGCGCCAGGTGGTTTTTTTTGCTGAAGTTAGAACGAACTCAGCTTCTGCAAACAGGGTCGGTGAAGCGTTCATTGGTCGCGGTCACTGCCAAATCGCTGTTTGCCATAAACACAACAATAACAAAATGGAATGAACTATGACTTATCCAACTCCCCTTGAGATGTTGCTTCGCTTCAGTCAGCGTCACCCGGATAAACCCTTTTTACATCAACCCGTTAATCGCACTTTACGCATTACCACGTGGGGTCAGGCGGAAAAGAATGCGCGAAAAATAGCGACGGGGTTGGTCTCACTTGGTCTGAAAAAAGGCGACAAGGTCGCCATCGTTGCTAAGAATTCGGCTGAGTGGTTTATCAACGATTGGGCGATCATGATGGCTGGCATGATCAGCGTTCCTATCTATGCCACGGCGGGCGAGGCAACGTTACGCTATATCCTGGAGCACAGCGAAGCCAAGGCCGTATTTGTCGGGAAGCTGGATGACAAAGCGGCGGCACAAGCAGTTTTGGATGGTCAGATTCCCGTCATCGCTTATCCTTACGATACGATCAGTGCGCAATATCAGTGGTCGCAATGGCTAGAGCAGTTTGAACCCATGGAGCATATTTATGCGCCGACGCTCGACGAAACCATGAGCATTGTATACACCTCAGGCAGTACCGGAAATCCCAAAGGTGTTGTTTTAACTTATCGGAATTATGCTTCGGCAAGTGATGCGCACAGCAAGAGCTTTAAAGTTACCGGTGAAGATCGGCTGATCTCTTACTTACCTTTGGCCCACATTACCGAACGCGGTGTTATTGAAGGGCCTGGTTTGTATGGTGGCGCCTCGTTCTACTTTGTCGAATCTCTGGATACCTTTGTGGATGACCTGAAAGTCGCCCGGCCCACCTTATTTGTGTCTGTTCCACGTTTGTGGACTCGCTTTCAAACTGGTGTATTCGAGAAATTACCGGCCAAGAAATTGACCAAAATTTTACGTATTCCCGTTTTGGGTGGCCTGATCGCACGGAAAATCCGCAAAGGTCTGGGGATTGATTCTGCCCGTCTTTATGGGTCAGGATCCGCTCCGATTTCACCGAGTATTCTGCAATGGTACCGGACAATCGGTATTGATATTTGCGAAGGCTGGGGCATGTCCGAAACGACTGGATTATCTTGCACCAATATGCCGTTCCGGGCCGACCTGATCGGCACCATTGGTTTACCTTGTGCTTGTGTCGAAATGAAACTGTCCGATGAAGGTGAAATTCTGATTCGTGGTGATGCCGTGTTTAAGCAATACTACAAAAACGTGGAAGCCACCGAGGCTAGCTTTGTCGATGGATGGTTCCGCACCGGCGATAAAGCTCAGCTGTTGAGTAGCGGTGCGTTTAAAATCATTGGCCGGGTTAAAGAAGAATTCAAAACCGGCAAGGGTAAGTACGTGGCGCCGGTACCGATCGAATCTGCGTTGGCCTCCAACCCAGATATCGAACAGATCTGTGTGATGGGATCAGGCCGTAAACAGCCAGTTGCCGTGGTGGTGTTGGCAGAGCATTTGATTCATGGTGATCGTGAACTGTTGCGCCCCGGGCTGAAAGCGACATTGGATCAGGTTAATGCAGGATTAGAAAGTCACCAGAAACTGGATTGTCTGATTGTTGCTTCTGATCAGTGGACAATCGAAAATGAATTTTTGACGCCTACGTTGAAAATCCGCCGCAATCTGTTGGAGGATCGCTACAACAAAATTGCTCAGGCGGCTGAATCCAGCGCAGTCATCTGGGAGGATGAAGTCTCTGTCCATTAAACAGGTGGCTGTCTGCCTGTAGCGTCTGGACGCACAGCTTAAACAACCCTCAATGTCTGGTTCGCCAGGCATTGAGAGGTTCTCCAATCCTTCTCAACCCCCAGCCTAACTCAACTTTTCGCAATCAACCTGTTCTGAGATTCCGCCTGTGTCAATTTCAGGTTCATCGTTACGATAGTCTCCAATAAAAAAAACAATGAATGGAACCTTATGACGGACCTCGATACGCAGTCCAGTTTGGCCGTGCAACCTGAATTGGTTTTAGGACAAGGCCGACCCAAGCAAACCCGAATCGAAAATTACGGTGTACCAATTACCGGCGCGCAATTTGCCCGGGTTCAACATGAAAGCCATCCGGTACTTGCCAGTCAAATGGGCCCCTACATAATGCGGGTCTGCACAGGTATCCCCGTTGGGTCATCCTTTGCTGTTTTGCCGGATCAGTTGCCGGTCATGCCCGCGAACGCCCTAAATCAGATTGAGTGGTCTTGGTTGCCCGGGGCGCAATGGCAGGTGGCCATTCATCGCCACGGACAGGGTATTGGGACTTCACGCGGCCTGTATTGCGATGAAGCGGGATGGAGTCATCTGTATCTGAAATTGCCCGATCATTGGCCCGTGTTCGGATTAGGTGAGAAAACCGGTGAATTGAATAAGCAGGGGCGGCGATGGACGTTCTGGAACTCCGACGTATTTGAACCACATACCGAAGCTAATGATGAGCTATACCAATCAATACCCTTTATGGTGGTGTCCACCGATCAAGGGTGGATGGGTTTGTTTGTTGATAACCCCGGGCGAGTTGTTCTGGATTTGAGTTTGACCGATGAACTGTGTATCAGTGTCCAGCACGGCGCCATAGATCTTTATATTTTTTCGGGAGAGAAGATTTCTGATGTACTTGACGGCTACACACGATTAACAGGCCGGCCGTATTTACCGCCCAAATGGGCGTTAGGGTACCATCAATCTCGCCACTCATACGAAACTGAGCAACAGGTCCGCGACGTCGCTCAGGGGTTCATCCAGCACGACATGCCGGTGGATGCCATCTACCTCGATATCATGTATATGGATGGGTACCGGGTCTTCAGTTTCCACCCAGAGCATTTTCAGAAGGCGCCGGAGCTGGTCGACGATTTGTTGACGCAAGGTGTGCGTCTGGTTCCGATTGTCGACCCCGGTGTCAAGGTCGACCCTGAGTATCGGGTTTACCAACAGGGTGTCAGTGCCGATTATTTTGTGCATTCGGCGCAAGGGGATGTCTGGAAAGGCCAGGTTTGGCCCGGTGAATCGGCGTGGCCTGATTTTTATCAGTCTGACGTCCGCAAGTGGTGGAAAGAATTACATCGTTATTTCACCGATATGGGCGTTCAGGGCATCTGGAACGACATGAATGAGCCCGCCGTGTTTAATGAGCGGATGACCATTGATGCCGACGCGACCCACCTGTACGAGGGTTTTCGGGTGGAACATGAGACCGTTCATAACGCTTATGGTCTGTTAATGTCCGAAGCTACCCAGCAGGCCATCATCGAACAGTGCGGCCAGCGACCTTTTGTGTTGACTCGGGCAGGCTATGCAGGCATTCAGCGCTGTGCCACCGTATGGACAGGGGATAACCGTTCATCGTGGGAGCATCTCCGTTTGAGTGTGCCGATGTTGTTGAATCTGGGACTGTCCGGTGTTGCGTTTGCTGGTGTCGATATCGGCGGTTTCATGAATGACTCGCGCCCAGAATTATTTACCCGATGGATGCAGCTAGGCGCGTTTTACCCTTTTATGCGTAATCATTGTTCCATTGGCCAGGCTGCGCAGGAACCCTGGTCGTTTGGCGATAGTTGGACGCCTGCGATACGTATTGCGATGCATCGACGATATAAACTGTTGCCATACCTGTATCAGTTAATGCGGGATGCTCATGAAGTTGGGATTCCAGTGATGCGCCCCATGTTCTGGGCGGACGACAAGGTGTCCGAATGCCAGAATGCCAATGATCAGTTCTTCGTTGGCGATAATTTTCTCGTTGCACCTATTGTCTCGCCAGGAGCCAGAGCGCGTGCTGTCTGGTTGCCGAAGGGGGGCTGGATGAGCGTTCACACCGATCAACTCTATGACGGGCAGCAGTATGTTCTGGCCGAAACGGGTATTGACGATATTCCGGTATTTTTACGCACTGGGGCCATCGTACCGTTAGCGCCGTATCGCCATTCTACCGCCAAACCGCTAAAAGAGTTGCGATTGTTAATTGTGGCAGGCGGAATAGACAATCGGATTCTGTATAGGGATGACGACGGTCTAACGGCCGATCCCATGAAAAACCGCTACGCGCGTTTGTCGTTTGGTTATCACTGTCTGGACAAACACATCGAGTGCCATGTATCACTGGATCGTTCGCATTATCGGCCACAATGGCAGCAGATTGTCATTGGTGTTCCTCGCGCTTGGCGGGGCAAAAAAATACTGCTGAACGGTGAGCTCTTTGACGGTAAATCGACGATCGACGGTTTGCGCTGCAAACTCGAATACGTCAATCCTTCGCAATGGTTATAGCGCCTCGCTTAAAGCATTTCTTCCTGGCACGTCATCGTGAAGGTTGGAAGGCAACTTAGCACTGCAGTGAGAGGTTTTATCGAATCTGGCCTGATCTTTGCGATGTCTCAGTTAATTCCTTGAAGTTGACTGAAATTTGACGAATGGCTATTTTCGATAATGTTCGTAATGCTGGCGCCCACATCCGCAATGTAGATGGCCAGGCAGTTTTTAAAAATACCCGTCACGGCGCCCAATTAGCCGGTCAGCGATTGTTGGGCGTTCCTATCCTGTTATTGATGTTGTTGGGTCTGATGACCTTACCCGTACCGACATTAATTCTGGATACCTTTTTTACCTTTAATATCGCTTTATCGATAGTGGTCTTACTAGTCACAATCTACGTGTTGCGGCCGCTCGATTTCGCTGTTTTTCCCAGCATTATTTTGGTCGCTACCCTGATGCGGTTGTCATTAAACGTTGCCTCTACCCGTGTTGTGTTGATGTATGGGCACGAGGGTGGTGATGCGGCCGGAAAGGTAATTGAATCCTTTGGTGAAGTGCTCATTGGTGGTAACTACGCGGTCGGTTTAGTGGTTTTCGCGATCCTGATGATCATTAACTTTGTGGTGGTGACCAAAGGTGCCGGACGTGTATCTGAAGTCAGTGCTCGATTTACGCTGGATGCTATGCCCGGCAAGCAAATGGCTATTGATGCCGATCTGAACGCGGGATTGATCGACGCCGATACTGCAAAAATCAGACGCGCTGAGATTGCACAGGAAGCCGATTTTTATGGTTCGATGGATGGTGCGTCAAAATTTGTTCGTGGTGACGCAGTGGCCGGTATTCTGATTCTGGTCATTAACATCGTTGGTGGCTTGTTGATTGGTATCATGCAGCACAACCTTGAGTTTAATGACGCGGTACAGAAATACGCTTTATTAACCATCGGTGATGGTCTGGTAGCACAAATTCCATCGTTACTGCTGTCGGTCGCCGCCGCCATTATGGTGACCCGAAACAGCAGCAGTGAAGAAATGGGCGACCAAATTTTAACGCAAATGTTCTCCACACCGAGGGCTTTGGGCATTACTTCATTCGTGTTGTTTGTCATGGGTATTTTGCCGGGAATGCCGCACTTTGTGTTCTTGAGTCTGGCGTTTATTTCTGCCGCGGGCGCGTTGTGGATCGTCCTGAAAGAAAGAACCGATGCCGGTGAGACGTTGTTACCCATGAAAACTGTGGGAGCACTTCCGGGGGCTGCGCCACGTCCGGGCGCTAAAAAACTCGAAGGACCGCCGCCTGTCGCTGACGTACCGCAAGAAACGAAAGAGCTTAGCTGGGATGATGTTCAGCCGGTGGATGTGATTGGTCTTGAAGTGGGGTATCGACTTATTCCACTGGTGGACCGCTCTCAGGGTGGGCAACTGTTGGGTCGTATAAAAGGCATCCGCAAAAAGTTATCACAGGAACTTGGATTTTTGGTGCCGTCTATTCATATCCGGGACAATCTCGATTTAATGCCTAACGCTTACCAGTTGACTTTAATGGGCGTCGCGGTTGCAGAAGGGGAGATATACCCCGACCGGGAATTGGCCATCAATCCGGGTCAGGTGTTCGGACCATTGGAAGGTGTTAAAACAGTTGATCCCGCGTTTGGGCTGGAAGCCACCTGGATTGTGGCGGGCGAAAAAGACCGAGCACAAACACTGGGATACACCGTGGTTGATGCCAGTACCGTAGTGGCCACGCACGTCAACCATGTGTTGGCACAACACGCCTATGAGTTGCTCGGTCACGAAGAAGTACAGCAAATGCTCGACCTGTTGAGTAAGAACTCGCCGAAGTTAGCGGAAGAGTTGGTGCCGACCTCGTTATCTTTGAGTCAATTACTGAAAGTCCTGCAAAACCTGTTGATTGAACAGGTGCCCATCCGCGACATGCGTACCATTGCAGAGTCGATTACCAATCAGCAACCCAAGACTCAGGATATCGGTGTATTAACGAATGCCGCGCGTATGGGGCTTGCCCGCCTGATTATTCAGAGCATTGTCGGAAACGAAAAAGAAGTCCCGGTGGTGACGCTGGATCGTGCTTTGGAACAGTTATTGCAGAAGACTGTTCAACAGGCGGGTGCTGATGGGAATCTTGACAGTATCGCGCTGGAACCGGGAATGGCCGAACGATTGCAGAATTCATTGACCGAGATGGTTCAGAAGCTCGACAGTGAAGGTAAGCCCGCCATCCTACTGGTTTCCGCTTCCTTACGGATGTTATTGGCGCGATTTGTCCGACATGGGGTTCCCAATTTGAAGGTACTGAGTTTTCAGGAAATTCCCGATAACAAACACATCACGATTGTCGGGACCGTTGGCGGTCAATGAGGAATGAATTGATGAAAATTAAACGATTTACTGCCGCAAATATGCAGGCCGGTTTGAAAACCATCAGTGAAACTCTGGGTCCTGAAGCGGTTATTCTGTCAAACCGACGGCTGGCTGATGGCTTGGAAATTGTTGCGGGTGTCGATGAGCAAGAATACGCATACCATCAGCAAAATCAGCCGCCCAAAAATGATTCCGACATTATAAAAGCGAACCCTCAGATATCAGAGCCTCTTGATAAAGAAACCATGCAGCAATTGTTCAGCGTGATGTCGGATAAAAACAAATCCGCCTTTGATGACGTGAAAACGCCAGCGAAAAGGGCGGTGGCACCAACGTATTCCAGAACGACTGAAAACAAGCCTTCGTTTGAAGTCACGCAACCGGATGCTCAACACAAACAGCGGTTAGAACAACCTGAACCCATCGTGCAGGCTCCGCGTATGGCTGAAGCGGATATTGCTTTGCTGCGACGGGAAATTGACGGCTTAAAAGATTTGCTTAAAGAACAAACAGAACAGTTACGGGAACCCGTCACTGCGCCAACCATGACGCCACAATATGAACGGCTCGAAGCACGACTACAAACTTTGGGATTCAGCGGTTCGTTGATCCGTAAAGTGTTGGCGAATTATGACCGTGAAGACTCGTTAGATCAGAATTGGCGCAAGATGATGGCAAGGCTGGCTTCTGCGTTACCTGTTCCCCTCTACGAACCGTTATCGACTGGTGGCGTATTTGCTTTCACGGGTCCGACAGGGGCGGGGAAAACTACCACGATTGCAAAGCTTGCGGCTCATGCGGTGAAAGACTACGGTGTTGATTCTGTCGCAATTATCTCGATGGACTGGTACCAGGTTGGCGGGCAGGAGATTCTGAAATCGGTCTCTGACATCCTGGGTGTCTCATTTAAGGCGATGCGCGAAAAAGATTCACTATCGAATGTTTTGCAGTCCTTTAAAGGTAAGCGGTTGGTGTTGATTGATACCAGTGGCAGCACCGAAGCATTGGCCAACTGGAATCAGATCATGAGTTCTGGTGAGCTTTTCAATCGAGTGCAGACGCTGTTGGTATTGCCTGCCACCATGTTGAATTCCGCCGTGAACCAGTTTATCGCGTTGCATAAAAATCCTGCATTTTCCGGGACGATCGTGTCGAAACTGGATGAATCGGCCTGTTTTGGTGGTGTTCTTGAGCCGGTCATGAAACATCGATGGCCGTTGTGGTACTGCACCACCGGGCAAAATATTCCACAGGATATTGAAGTCGCTGACGCGAGAAAGCTCATTCAGCGATTGGTTAAAGGGCTGACACATGAGCCTGCCGCTTTGGCATCGGCGAGTTGATCAACGGTCGAAAGACCGGCAAAACCTCGTTTAACGACTTTCTTCATCATGAGACGGCATTTTTCGAAGGCTGATCTATACTGATTGAAGTTGAAGGAAAATAGGTAATGAATAGATTGAATCCAGTACAGGTCGTCGCAGTCACCGGGGGTAAAGGTGGCGTCGGAAAAAGCAATGTATCCGTTAACCTGGCCATCGCATTGGCAGAACAGGGTAAGCGCGTCGTGCTGTTGGACGCGGATTTGGGGCTGGCAAATCTCGATATTTTGCTTGGACTTTCCGTCAACCGAAATATCAGTGATGTATTAAATGGTGACGCACGGTTGTCCGATGTGATGGTTGATGGACCTGCTGGCATTAAAATTATACCGGCATCGTCCGGCACGCAGCACATGGCCAACTTAGGTGAGCTTGAACATGCTGGCATTATCACGGCGTTTAGTGAATTAGCTGACTATATGGACGTATTGATTGTCGACACGGCAGCCGGTATCTCCAAAACAGTGACCAGTTTTGTGCGGGCGACTCAGGAAGCTCTGGTTGTTGTGACCGATGAACCAACGTCTATCACCGATGCCTATGCGCTGATCAAAGTGTTGAACCGGGATTGCCGAATGAACCGCTTTAGAGTGGTGGCAAATATGGTGAAAACACCCAAAGAAGGGCAATTGTTGTTCAATAAATTGGCTAAAGTGACAGATCGTTTTCTGGATGTCACTCTGCATTACTGTGGCTCAATCCCTATGGATGAGTCTGTACGCAAAGCGGTTCAACGCCAGAAAGCGGTGTTAGAAGCCTACCCTAGATCGAAAGCGGCGGTTGCTTACCGTACTTTGGCACAGCGGGTCGCGACATGGCCATTACCAAGTACACCTAAAGGCAATCTGGAATTTTTTGTGGAGCGACTCATTCAGGGTGCCGGGGCAGCTTGAAATGTCAGTGCAGAATTATTCTATGTATGAGACCAAACGCAGTCCGAACTACGAACAACTGATCGAGCAGTACGGTGTGCTGGTCAAACGCATTGCACATCATCTGTTGGCGCGGTTGCCCGACAGTGTGCAGTTGGAAGACCTGGTGCAGTCCGGCATGATTGGACTTTTTGAAGCAGCGTCCAATTACGATCAATCCAAAGGGGCGAGTTTTGAAACCTACGCTGGCATTCGTATCCGCGGCTCAATGTTGGATGAAATTCGCAAAGGGGACTGGATCCCCCGCTCAGTACACCGCAATTCCCGGCGAATCTCCGATGCCATTCATACCATAGAGATGCGTGAAGGAAGGGATGCGACCGACAGTGAAATTGCCCAAGAGCTCAGCATCAGCCTCGATGAATATTATGCCCTGATAAAAGACACGCAGGGATCCCGTCTGTTTAGTTTTGAAGAATTGGTTGAAAACTCCCATTCGGAACAGCATGACAATCGGCCCGACCTCAGCGATGGGATTGCACCGCACACAGGTCATCAAAATGATCAAATGAACGATCAGTTGATAGAGGCAATGAAGGCATTGCCGGAACGGGAACAGATAGTTTTATCCCTTTATTACGAAGAAGAGCTGAACTTAAAAGAGATAGGCGCGGTATTGGGTGTCAGTGAGTCCAGAGTCAGTCAAATCCACTCTCAAGCAACATTGCGCCTGCGCTCCAAAATGCGGGATTGGATCGCCTGAACACTTCCGTGTCCCATTCTCGAAAATACTGTTCAATAAGTAGTCGGTACCTGATTTTATTTTTCAATAACAGTTAACTTTCTTTATCAATGGTCGATACAACGTGAAGTTGTAACGGATCATTGATGCTACGCTAGCGGAGAAAGTGGATTGAAATCAATCCGGATACGGGGTTAAATCCGCGAAAAACTGGATAGGCCGCTAGCACGGTCTATTATGAATTAAGTAGCAATTGTCCGGATAAGGCTATAGGAGGTCATCTTGGATAAAAACATGAAAATTCTGGTGGTCGACGACTTTTCAACGATGCGTCGAATCGTTAAAAATTTGTTGCGGGACCTGGGTTTTACCAATACGCATGAAGCTGACGACGGCTCAACCGCCTGGCCTATGTTGCAAAGTGGTGATTACGATTTTGTAGTGACCGACTGGAACATGCCGGGTATGACAGGAATCGAGCTTTTGCAGAAAATCAGATCCGATGACCGTCTGAAGACAGTCCCGGTGCTGATGGTTACTGCTGAAGCGAAACGTGACCAAATTGTCGCTGCTGCCCAAGCTGGTGTGAATGGTTATGTGGTGAAGCCATTTACCGCTGCCGCGCTCAAAGAAAAAATTGAAAAAATATTTGAACGTGTGGGTTGATGGTAAATAAGTCGTTTTAAATTGCGGGGGTAGCTATGAGTGAACAGAATCCGACACCGGATGAGTTTACCGCAATGCTGAAAGAGCAGGCACCAGTGCTTCTTCAACATGTTGACTCGGGAAATATCGAAGAAGCCATCAATGTACTTGTTGAGTTGCAACATGCACGGACACCATTTATTGACGGTCACCAGGACGTCATGGTCATGCTGCGTGAAAAGGCTATGGAACTGCACGAAAACATCAGTAACGGACAGTTCGATTCCGCGTTGTTGACGTTACAGGATATGCAGAATGTTCGTGATCGAGGTCTTTACCAAGAGGTCGGTCGCTTGACCCGCGCATTGCATGATGCCATCACAAATTTCCATATTGATTCCGCCAAAGATAAAGATGTCTCTGAAATGACCGATGCCACGGATCGGTTAGGCTACGTTGTGGAACTCACGGATAAGGCAGCCAATAAAACACTTGACCTTGTCGAAGAGAGTCTGCCGGTTGCAGACGCATTACGGCAAGAAGCCAATGAACTCAAAAGTGAATGGGAACGTCTGGTACAGCGTGATATGACGCCAGATCAATTTCGGGAACTGTATTGGCGACTCGACGACTACTTTAAACGGCTGGATAAAGACGCCTCAAAATTATCCGGTAACATGACCGAAATTCTGATGGCTCAGGACTTTCAGGATTTAACCGGACAGGTCATCAATAAAGTGACTGGTCTGGTGAAAGAAGTGGAGGCTAGCCTCGTTGATCTGGTGTTTATGGCCAGTCAGGTAGAAGCCATAACCGGAATTGTCACAAAAGGTGAAGAAAAAGTTTCAGCTGCCGATATGAATATGAAAGGTCACGGTCCTCAGATCGATAGCACGAAAGAAGACGTAATGGCCAGTCAGGACGATGTAGACGATCTTTTATCTAGTTTAGGTTTTTAAGGGGCACACGTATGGGCTTCGAGGCAGATGACGAAATTCTCCAGGACTTTTTAGTAGAAGCCGGTGAAATTCTAGAACAGCTTTCAGAGCAACTCGTCGAGTTGGAAAACTCACCAGACGACAAAGATTTACTGAATGCGATATTCCGCGGATTCCACACAGTAAAAGGCGGCGCAGGCTTTTTACAACTCACCGAACTGGTTGACTGCTGTCACGCTGCAGAAAACGTGTTTGATACGCTGCGAAATGGTTTACGCTCTATTGATGCTAACCTGATGGATTACGTGCTCAATGCACTGGATTCCGTTAACGAAATGTTTGCGTCCGTCAATGCCGGAGAACCATTGAATGCCGCTGACCCCGCGTTAATTGAAAAGCTTCATTTCTACGCCAAGCCGGCATCCGAAACCGAAGGTCTTGAAGAACCAGCAGCGGACGTTGAGGTGGCGACGGAACCCGAGCCCGAAATCGTGGTTGATGAGCCCGCCGCAGCCGGTGCACCGGGAGATGACATTACGGACTCGGAATTTGAACAGTTATTAGACGCCATTGCGCCAGATGGGGGCGAAACCCCGAGCCCAGCGTCCGCCACTGAGCCTGAACCTGCGATTGCAGCCGGAAGCAATGAAGATGAAATTACCGAAGAAGAATTTGAAGCCTTATTGGACCAACTGCATGGCAAGGGTAACTTTGCGGTAAACAGTGCTGCGCCAGAAACCAGCGCTGCTGCACCCGCACAACCCGAGCCACCCGCATCCGAACCTGAGCAGAAAACATCGTCGGATGAAATTTCTGATGATGAATTTGAAGCTCTGTTGGATGAACTGCATGGCAAGGGTAAATTCAAAGTAGACGCCATCGCCGAAGAATCTTCGCCGGCTAAAAAACCGGATCCTGTGCCAGCCAAAGCGGCTGCTTCGGTCAGTCAGTCAGCGCCGGCTAAACCGGAGGCAGAAAAAGCACCGGCTTCAACTGCTGCGCCGGCCACCAAAGCCGCAACTGGGGCGCCAGCCAAAGCACCTCAATCTTCCCAGGACACGACAGTACGCGTAGATACTCAACGTTTAGACGACATCATGAATATGGTGGGTGAGTTGGTGCTGGT
The DNA here is from genome assembly GCA_050293765.1 of Reinekea sp. Lineage (GTDB taxonomy): Bacteria > Pseudomonadota > Gammaproteobacteria > Pseudomonadales > Natronospirillaceae > Reinekea. Next base: position 87,495 of record JBNKNI010000013.1, on the reverse strand, counting down.
TCGTAACCGGCTCGTGAGATTGGGCGCAGAACTGGAAAATGAAACACTGGCCAAGGCGGTGGGTAATCTGAATGTCGTAACAGCGGATCTGCAAACGTCCGTAATGAAAACCCGGATGCAACCGATTAAAAAAGTCTTTGGACGATTCCCTCGGGTGGTTCGGGATTTGGCGCGAAATTTAAAGAAAGAAGTGAATTTGGAATTAGTAGGTGAGGAAACCGATTTAGACAAAAATCTGGTCGACGCGTTGGCCGACCCACTGGTTCACTTAGTGCGCAATTCTGTTGACCATGGTGTGGAAGGACCCGACGTTCGGGAAGCCAATGGTAAACCCAGAACCGGACGTATTGTTTTGTCAGCCCAACAGGAAGGGGATCATATCCTGTTGACGATCATGGATGACGGTGGCGGAATGGACCCAGACAAACTGCGAGCAATTGCCGTTAAACGCGGTGTTATGGATCAAGATTCTGCAGACCGGTTAAGCGATAAAGAGTGTTTCAATCTGATCTTTGCGCCTGGTTTCAGTACCAAAACTGAAATATCCGATGTATCCGGTCGCGGTGTCGGGATGGATGTCGTAAAGACAAAAATCTCCCAGCTAAACGGAACTATTGATATTGAATCGGCAATGAATGTCGGTACGACCATCAGCATTAAGGTGCCATTAACGTTGGCGATTATGCCCACGCTCATGGTGATGCTGGAGGACCAGGCATTTGCGTTGCCCTTGGTCAGCGTGAACGAAATATTTCATCTGGACTTGTCTAAAACCAACGTTGTCGATGGGCAGGAAGTGGTATTGGTGAGAGGTCAGCCTATACCGCTCTATTATCTCAAGCATTGGTTAATTAAAGGTCATGGCGCTCACTCGGAAAAGACCAAGACTGGTCACGTGGTTGTCGTCACGGTGGGTACGCAAAGCGTTGGTTTCGTCGTCGATCAATTAGTTGGTCAAGAGGAAGTGGTCATTAAACCTCTGGGCGAAATGTTACAGGGAACCGATGGCATGGCTGGTGCGACAATAACCGGCGACGGTCGAATTGCGTTGATTCTGGATATTCCGAGTTTGCTAAAAGCGCATACCTAGCCGAAACCACCTTGTTTTTGTTGATCGATTATCTTTGTTCAGCAATGGGCTTTGAGCGGTGTGATATGGGAATTTGCCGCTCAACGTTGATCTTGCGACCAAGCGCATAGGGTGAACGGGAAATCTGCTGTTTTCGCTGGTTGTTAATTCACAGGGCATTCTTTTTTTGATGCGATATTCAATCTGGGTTCTCTTTGTTAGCTCGAAATATTCCGGTTTGCCTTCATATGACATGGCGGGCTTTCGGTCGGTCTGCTTAAATGTATTGGATAGTCACTAAATAAGGGGTCGTGCATGTCCATTGGGGTTCTGGTTGTTGATGATTCAGCCTTCTTTCGACAACAAATCCGATCCATCATTAATGCACACCCGCAATTAACCGTTGTCGGTGAAGCCAGTAATGGTCGCGAGGCCATCGACAAAACCCTCCGATTAAAACCTGACGTCATAACCATGGACTACGAAATGCCAATGATGGATGGTATTTCTGCTGTTCGTGAGATCATGAATAAGCAACCGACGCCCATTTTGATGTTTTCTTCCCTTACGTTGAAAGGCGCCCGGGTCACCTTGGATGCACTGGACGCAGGCGCCGTTGACTTCCTGCCAAAAAGTTATGAACGGGTGTCTGGTGCTAATTCCAGCCTGAAACAGGTGTTGGTAGAAAAACTCATTGCGGTGGCCAAACCCAAAGTTGGTTTAACAACGGCTGCACCGGTCGTTCCGGCTCGGCGGGTCAGTCAGGCAAAACAGTACTCGCAGAAATTTGAACTGGTTCTGATCGGTACCTCTACTGGTGGTCCTGTTGCCCTGCAAAAGGTTTTAACCCAGTTGCCGGCCAACTTTGCCACTCCAATTCTGTTGATCCAGCATATGCCTGGCTCGTTTACCGGTGCATTCGCCGAGCGACTGAACAGCCAGTGTCGCATCGGCGTGAAAGAAGCCGCAGACGGCGATGTTCTGAAACCAGGCGTTGCCTACCTGGCACCGGGTGGTATGCAGATGATGCTGACGGCGAAAGGTAAAATAAAGATTTTCGAAGGTGATGCACGGTTGAATTACAAACCCAGTGTGGATTTAACCTTCGGCAGTGCCGTAAAACACTATGGCAATCACGCGTTGGCAATCGTGCTGACCGGTATGGGTGCGGATGGTCGTGACGGAGCCCGATTATTGAAACAAGCCAACAGTGTCGTTTGGGCTCAGGAAGGAAGTACCTGTGTGATAGATGGCATGCCTTCTGCAATAGTAAAAGCTAATCTCGCAGATGAAGTGATTCCTCTGTTGGATGTGGCGAAACGAATGGCAGAAGTTGTCCGATAAGCGGACAAATCTTACCTTGAACTGAGTCCAGTGCCGGACTCACCCTCATGTGATAACTATCGTCATTCCGTCTACGCTTACGTTAACTCTTTGTGACAGGAAAACCTCATGATTGCACTCGCCGGGCTGCTTTTGGCATGGTTTGCTGTATTTGGTGGGCATTTACTGGAAGGCGGCCAGGCCGGTTCTTTATCGAACATGCCCGCAGCCTTAATTGTGTTGGGCGGTACGCTGGCCGCGGGGATGATACAAGCCGATGCCGGAACTTGGCGAACCGCGTGGAAGCTCTTTCCAACGATCTTCTGGCGCAATGCAACGCAAGGTGATTTGGCCGTCGTTAAACTGGTTCGCTGGTGCCAATTTGCTCGACGCAATGGACCTTTGAGCCTTGATCCAGAGTCAGGTAAAGAGCCGGACCCTTATTTGCGGTTGGGTCTGCAACTCATTGTCGATGGTTCGGAAAAAAACAAAATTCAGAAAAGTTTGAATGTTGCCACCGAAGCGAGGGAAGGCGAATGGTTGCGTGCTGCCGAATTTTTTGACTCCTTAGGTGGATATGCGCCAACCATGGGAATTATCGGTGCGATTCTAGGGCTGATACAGGTGATGACGCAGGTAGAAGATACCCAAGCGATAGGGGTAGGCATCGCGACTGCTTTCGTGGCTACGATCTATGGCGTTGGTTTGGCCAATCTGTTTTTCTTACCTGTAGCAGGAAGGTTACGGGCAGATACCCTGCAGCGTTCTCAGTTTGAAGAGATGGCTCTGGACGGGCTGTTGTCGATTGTTGACGGTGAAAATCCCAGGGTTCTGGAGCATCGTTTACGGGAGTATCGTTTGTGAATCAGTTGAGAAGGCAAAAATACGCGGGAAATGCGGATCGCGAGCATCGATGGATCATTTCTTATGCCGATTTTTTAACCTTACTGTTTGCTTTTTTTGCGTTCCTGTTTTCCATCAGCTCTTTGCAAACTGAAAAATTTCAACAGGTCAGTGCGACATTACTGCAGTTGTTTGATGTTCAGCCCTCGAGTGTTGAACCCATTGAATTGCTGACCACGCCACAAGGGCCGGATGTGTTTAACCCGTTATTTCAGCCAGAACCGCTACCGGGAACAAATATTGATATCGCCGACAGTGAACGTTATTCGCTGGAATCGACGTTACTCGACATTCAGGCACAACTTGGCGAGGCCTATCAACAGCTCATCGAAAACCAGCTGTTCAGTATCAGCGGTAATGAATCGTGGATCGAAATTCAAATCGCAGATTCCGTTACATTTTTACCCGGCTCCGCCGATATAACAAATGACGCGGAAGCCATTTTGTACGAAGTCGGTAAACTCCTGTCTTCGTTATCGTTACCCGTTTCGGTTGAAGGGTACAGTCTGGCGTCAGAGCAAACGGAAGCAATTGACGGTTGGGATCTGACATCTCAGCGGGCAACAAACGTGCTGCGGTATTTGCAGCGCGCGGGTATCCGAGGTCAGCGACTGTCTGCCGTCGCGTTCTCACATTATCAACCGTCATTTTCTGGTACGGAAATGGTGGATTCTGGGCGAATCGCCATTGTCGTTGCCGGTTTTGAACGTCAACCCCAGAACCGGTAAACAAAAGAGGCTTTAATATGCATGTTTGGTCGATAGCAAACCAAAAAGGTGGTGTTGGAAAAACCACCTCTGTTGTATCTCTGGGGGCCATGTTGGCAGAACAGGGCAAGCGGGTTTTGTTGTTTGATCTGGATCCACAGGGATCTCTGACCAGTTATTTCGGATACAACCCAGATGACGTTCCTCACAGTGCGTTTGATCTTTTTATGCACGGCGGCAAGATACCAGACGATATTCTCAGTGATGTGTTAATTGATACGTCTATCGATTCAATGAAAATGATTCCAGCCTCGACTGCGTTGGCGACATTAGAGCGAAACGTCAGTCAGCAGGATGGTATGGGGCTGGTTGTGTCCAAGACTCTGGCAAAGTTGTGGGATGATTTTGATTACGCTCTGATTGATACGCCGCCGTTGTTGGGTGTGCTGTTAATCAATTCGCTGGCGGCCTGCAAAAAACTACTGGTGCCTGTGCAAACAGAATTTTTGGCACTAAAGGGGCTCGAGCGCATGGTGCACACCATAAAAATGGTTATGCATTCGCAAAAGCGTGACCTGGATTATCTGGTGATCCCAACCATGTTTGATCGCCGAACACAGGCATCCATCAAGAGTCTGAAAACGTTGCGCGAACAGTATCAGGGTCATATCTGGAACATGGCGATACCTGTAGATACCCGGTTGCGCGATGCCAGTCGCGAGGGACTGGCGATCAGCCAAATGGATGCCGAATCCAGAGGCGCGAGAGCCTACAAGTTGCTGTTAAAAACGTTGTTGGAAGCGTGATATGTCGAACTCAACCCTAAACAGCCAAACCGCCGTGCAGGATTATTTCAGTTCCTTGCTTCTGGATACCCAGAAAATGGATGACGCGGATTCCGGCAGCACACCGGTGTTGCGATTCGCGTTGGTTAAACCGGGCTTTGAACTTGCGGCTCTTTGGCGAAGCCCTATGACACCAGCCCAGCAGAGATGCCAAGACTTCATGATCTTGGCCATGTTGCAACAGTGCAGCGGACCCAGACTGAGAGTGGCGCTGCTCAATTCAATACAGACGTTGAACAGTAACCAGATATGACCGAGTCAAAACCCATAAAGACAAAAACCGCGATTACCAGCAAATTGGCGGTCATGTCCTATCTGGATGAAATGCTGCACGAGGCTACTTCGACGGTGGAGGCAGACGTTGATGTCGCTGTGGTACCCGTTGCAGAGACAGTTGCGGCCGTCGAAAGTGTTCAGCCCGCCGAGCAGGTTATGGAACTGCCCGAAGATTTGGATATTTTGGCCGAACCGGAACCAGAACCAGAACCAGAACCAGAACCAGAACCAGAACCAGAACCAGAACCAGAACCAGAACCAGAACCAGAACCAGAGGTTCCGATATTAACCGCCGAACCGGTCATTGAGCCGAGTGTTGTTGAAACCGTTCAGGATGCGCCTCAACCGCAGACAGATCAGCCTCCGGTCTGGCAACAAAATGGGCGCCCCACCTGGGCACAGGAGCGTTTTGATTGTCTGGTTTTCTCGGTCGATGGTCTTAAACTTGCTGTCCCTTTGTTGCTGCTTGGAAATATTCATAAACTGGACCGAGAGCTGACGCCGTTGTTTGATCAGCCGAAGTGGTTTCTGGGTCTATTGCCTATTCAGCAGGATCGAACCATCCGTGTCGTTGATACCGGTCAGCTGGTGATGCCCGAGCGCTACAATCCGGAAACGGCAAATTTGTTGAAGTTCGCCGTGGGGGTGCACGATTCAGATTGGGCGTTTGGCGCTCATACCATTGAAGGCTCAATCAGTCTCGAACCAGATGCGGTTAAGTGGCGAAGTTTAAGGACGTCGCGCCCCTGGCTGGCGGGAACGGTGATTTCTGAAATGTGTGCTTTAATCGACCTTGATGCCTTTTCCAAAATTCTGACGGCCTGACCGGTTATACGGTCCCGTTAAAGAATGCGTAGCGCAAGCCGATAAATAGTGAACTATAGTTAGAAGATTCTAGATGTGGAGGAAGTAACATGACCGCTCAGACTGCAAAAGCAGGGGAAGATCCAATACTGCAGTGGGTAACTTTTCGACTTGAAAACGAAACCTATGGCATAAACGTTATGCAGGTTCGTGAAGTCCTGAGATACAGTGAAATTGCACCCGTTCCGGGCGCACCTTCCTATGTTATCGGGATAATTAACCTGCGAGGTAATGTCGTTACGGTGGTTGATACCCGTGAACGATTTGGGTTGCCAGGTAGTGAAATAACCGACAACACGCGGATTGTGATTCTGGAAACCGACAATCAGGTGGTCGGCATTTTGGTGGATGCCGTGGCCGAGGTCGTCTATTTGAGACAATCTGAAATTGAAGTCGCCCCAAATGTCGGTAACGAAAACAATGCGCGCTATATTCAGGGCGTGAGCCACAAAAATGACGAGCTGTTGATCCTAATTGAGATCAAGAACCTGCTAACCGATTCTGAATGGGCTGAATTGTCCGACTTCTAACTGACGAGCCCTGATCCTCAAGCGGACACAGGGCTTCACTCAATAACCTCGCATTTTACCGTTTTTGATCTTTTTTGGCGTAACCAGATTTCCTCCGTATTAGCTTTTTAACCATTTTTGTCCATGTCGGCCAAGGTAACCTTGAGTTGGCATAGGCGCGGCCATATCAGCGCTTGGTGCGGAAGGGCGGGAAAGGGTGTTGGCCTGATTCCTGCTAAATGTGTCTCAGTGTCAAGAAAATGGAGGCCCGTGGCTCATGACTATGTTTGCAGGAATACCGTTCACCTTATTAGAAATTGCTCTGTCCATTATGCTGATGTTGTTGGCGGTGACCACGATCTTGACGATGAGGCGACTCAGCTCGGTCGAGGACCGATTGCAACGGCTTCAATTGACCACCGCCCGCGAAATTAAAATGGTTAACCAGGGCGCCATCGGCATAGGTCGCCGCTTTGCGGTAATCGAGAAAAATTTGAAAAAATCAGCAAATGTCGCTAGTTTTGAGGCCGCGAAGGAGACGCGACGCGCAGCAAGCTCCTTTCAGAAGGTGGTTTCTGCCATGCAACCCGAGGTGGATAGCAAACCAGACCGCCATAAACCCGTCAGGGCAACATCTTCCACTCGCGCAGAGCAAGCACTTTCAGCATGGATAAACGATCACCAATCGGCCTGATTTATTTAGCATCAATACTGTTAAGCCTTTGTTTCAATCTGGCGATTGCCAGCGACGATGACCCATTAGAGCCTGTTAATCGGGTCGTCTTTACCGTGAACGACACGGTAGACACCGTTGTTCTGCGACCCATGGCCAAGGTGTATCAAGCGGTTATGCCGGAATTTGCTGAGCGCGGGGTACGGAATTTCTTTTCCAACTTAGGTGAAGTGCGCAACGCGGTTCATAATACATTGCAGGGCAAACTGGATGGAACAGCCCGTTCGACCGGACGATTTTTAATCAATACAACGGTGGGTATTGGTGGGTTGTTCGATGTCGCCAGCAAAATTGGCATAGACTCAGCGCGGGAAGATTTAGGGCAGACCTTAGGGGTTTGGGGGTTAAACAGCGGTCCTTACCTGGTGCTGCCGATACTCGGGCCTTCAAGCTTACGGGATGGCGTCGGTGTTGTGGTCGACCCTTTCATGAGCCCGCTGACCTATGCACCGCTGGACGTACCAGAACGGCTGGCCGTTGGCCTCACCAGCGGGTTGCAAACCCGAGCGGATCTGTTGTCTGCGGAGGGGCTTTTGAACGGGGACAAGTACACCTTGTATCGACAGGCCTATTTATCCAAGCGGGAATATGATGTTAACGATGGTCTGATTCTGAACGACGAATTTATTGACGATGATCCGGTTGAAATGTTCGAGGATGAAGATTTTCTTGACGAAGCGTTTTGACCGATGTTTGTCATTAATCTCAAAGAACCGGAGTAGGAGGCCGGCTAAGCCGGGTCCCGTTCAGCGCAAATGGCTTTGACTATCATCAAAGCCATTTTTATAGATATTAACTATTTAATGGCTTCAATTTCTAGCCCCAGCTCATAGTCGCCATTGTCATGGGGCTCACAGCGTAAAACGACTGCGTCGGCATCCATCGAGCGGAACTGTTCATTAGGGGACTGAATATTTACGTGGACCGATGTGCCTTTACTGACGGCGCGATTCGCTCGGATCGACATTCCTGTGGCGCTGAGGTCGATGCAGGTGACGTCAATGGCGTCACCATCTTTGATGGATAACGTCGCCGACGCATTCATCGTCATCCGAATGTAATTGCGCTTTTCTTCATAGTCTCGTTCATTCAATACCATAACTCACCTCTGATTAATGTTGTAAAGGCAATGCAGTATCATGCTCGGACAATGCTGCTTGCTGGCTTGAGTTAAACACACTGAACAGCCATGAACTCTAATGCAGACATAGCTGTGTGTGGGTCATCTGGTTGTCTGCCGCCAGTCAGTGTTGAACGCATTGGCCGTGCGCTTTTTATTAAGATGACTCATCCCGGCTACCTTAATCTCATTTTAAGACGGCTGTCAAAGAGTTGCGTTTAAAACGCAGTACGGCTAACTTGGCAGAATTACACTGTATAGATGAAGATAGCTATGGCCCTGAATGACGCGACCCTGTTGGTTGTTGAAGATGAAAAAGCCGTCAGAGACTCGATTGTTGCCTATTTCGAAGACAGCGGTTATCACATTTTAGAAGCGGCCAATGGCACAGAAGGCCTTGCCATCTTCGAAGCGGAGCAACCTGATTTGGTCATTTGTGATCTGCGCATGCCCGGTATGGATGGCTTACATCTGCTCAATCGCATTATGGAAACAACCGATGAGACGCCGGTTATCGTTGTGTCTGGCGCCGGTGTTATGACCGACGTCGTCGAAGCATTACGACTGGGCGCGGCTGATTATCTGATGAAACCGGTTGTGGATCTGAGCGTTCTGGAACATTCGGTCGAACGGGCTTTAGAGCGTTCCCTGTTGTTCAAAGAGAATTACCGTTACCGACAAGAGCTGGAAAAGCGTAATCAGGAACTGCAAGACCATGTGGATCGGTTGAAACTGGATTTACAGGCTGGCAGGGCAGTACAACAGCGTCTTCTGCCGCGTTTCCCGCTGTCTCAGGGCGATTTCAAGATATGGCATGACATGGAGCCTTCCACCTACTTGAGCGGCGATCTGGTCGATTATTTTGAACTGGGACCTAACCAGCTCGTTTTTTACATTGCCGACGTGTCAGGCCACGGCGCCAGTTCGGCCTTAATCACTTTATTGATTAAAACCCAGATTGATCGTTATCGGGACGAACTGGAAAACAATACTTCCGATATTGTTACCAACCCTGGACAGGTATTGCGGCAAATTAATCTCGAACTGTTGAAAACTCAAACCGGCAAGCATGCCACTATGTTCTATGGTGTGATTGATACACTGGAAAATCGAATGGACTATTCCGTTGCTGCTCATTTTCCGGCACCGATCGTCTGTTTTGAAACTGAAAATAAATTAATTGAACCCGAAAGTCTGGCTGTAGGGTTATTTGACGATTCGGGTTATGAGACCCGTACGCTCGATTTAACCGGGTTCAGACAATTGACGCTTTTGTCTGATGGGATCTTTGAATTGATGGATGAGTCAACTTTATCTGAAAAAGAGACACGGTTGCTTGAGTTAGGTAGCGACCCAACCCATACTATGCACGATTTTTTAGACCGGCTACGCGCGAAGGGTAAAACTGTCGATGCGCCGGACGATATTACAGTCTTAACAGTTGAGAAATCTTAACGAAGGTTAGAGCAATGAGTAACGGTCGTGTTTTGATGGCCAATCGTCAGGGTCAGTATGTTATTAAGCTGACAGGTGATGTTCGAATGACCTTGTGTACCACTATTGATACCTGCCTCAATACTATGTTTCTGGACCCTAAGTTCAGCTCTGTTACCGTTGACGTTACCGAAGCTCAAGGGATAGACAGCACCAGCTTGGGGTTGCTGGCCAAAATATCCCGCCTGGCCACACCGAAAATGGGCCATATACCCTTATTGATTTCGTCTCACCCTGATATCACCCGTATTGTTGAATCGATGGGCTTTAAAGACCGCGTGTATACCATGGTTTCCCAAAGTGAAATGACTGAAGCGACGCAGTTGGTCGAAGCTGACATCACGCCGTTAGATGAAGACGTTGCCCGTGATCGGGTCCTCGAAGCTCACAAAATCCTCATGTCTCTGAATGAAAACAATCGCCAGGCCTTCAAGGAACTGGTCGAGTGCATTGAAAATCAAATTAATTAAGGAATTACCGTGTCTGACACCCCAGGGCTTACCACGAGTAAGGTAACTGTATTGGGTGGCGGGAGTTTTGGTACCGCGATTGCCAATATTGCCGCCATGAACAAGCATCAGGTAACGTTGTGGATGCGCAGCGAAAAACAAGCTGATGACATCCGTCTGAATCGGGAAAACTCCCGTTATTTGCCCGGTTATAAACTCCTCGACAACCTGCAACCCTCACTGGATCTGAAGTCGGCGGTCAGTGACGCGGATTACGTCTTCGTGGCAGTGCCCAGTAAAGCCTTTCGCGCAGTCGTTGAAGAAACCGTCCCACATTTACCCGCTCACACTAAATTGATCAGCCTGACCAAGGGAATCGAGCCGCACAGTTTCAAGTTAATGAGCCAGATTTTGCACGATGTCGCGCCGGCGCACGAAATTGGCGTGATTTCAGGACCTAATTTGGCAAAAGAGATCGCTGATCATCAGATATCCGCGACGGTGATTGCCTCGTATAGCCAGGCACTGCGGCAAAATGTGCAGGAAATGCTCAGTTGCAGTTCCTTCCGAGTGTACGGCAACCCGGATATTTATGGCGTGGAAATGGCTGGGGCCATTAAAAATATTTACGCCATTGTCGCCGGTTTGGCGGCCGCCCTAGGCATGGCTGACAACACCAAAGCGGCCATCATTACCCGCTCTTTGGCGGAAATGTCACGATTTGCCGTGCGTTTGGGGGCTAACCCCATGACGTTTCTCGGGTTAGCCGGCGTGGGTGATTTAATCGTTACCTGCACCTCCAAGTTGAGTCGTAACTATCGGGTTGGTTATTACATTGGTGAGGGACTGACGCTGAAGCAGGCGATCAAAAAAATCGGCGAAACCGCTGAAGGCATTAATACGTTACGAATGGTTAATGACAAGGCAGAAGAACTGGGTATATATATGCCTCTGGTAAAAGGCCTATACGGCATTATCTATGAAAACCTGCCGGTTGAAGCCATAGCCAAGAAACTCATGTCAGGTGATCTGGCACAGGACGTTGAATTTATGTCTGCCGGAATTTAAAAAAAGGATCTCACCATGCAAAAAGAACAACGTGAACACCATATTTTCCGACTCGGTTATATGATTCTGTTTTGGCTGTTTCTACGGGTTAGTTTAATTGTGACGGGCTTAATGGCCTTTGTGCAGTGGTTAACACTCTGGTTTCAGGATGAACCTATTGAATCATTGCTGGACTTCAGCCGCTCGCTAAAGACTTTTCAGGCGCAGATCTTGGCTTATCTGACATTCCAAACAGAAGATAAAGTCTATCCCTTTGCGGACTGGCCATCGGATCAAGAATCGTGAAGTTGTTCCTGATGCGCCACGGCGAAGCCGAACCCTATCTTAAGGATGACGCTTCGCGTGCCTTGACGGCCACAGGGCGCGCGTCTGTGGCCAGTAAACAAACTCTGCTACCGGCGATTGATCTGATGGTTGTCAGTCCCTATCTACGAGCTCTGCAAACTGCCGACATCCTGGTGGGTGAGGGACTTCAAGTGTCTTATCGGACGGTAGATGAACGTGTCACGCCCGACTGCGAACTCGATCCGATTATTGATGAGCTGATAAACCCGACCTTGCAAACCCAGCTTATTGTTGCGCATAACCCCTTATTATCGCGTTTGGTTCGGTTGTTGTGTGGGAATCAGGCCCAGTCGATTAATCTTCATACCGCCGACATCGCTTGCCTGGAAGCAGATGATTTTCAACCGGGATGTGCTCAGTTGCTCTGGGTCCGGTAGGGCGCGGACTGTCTTGACGAGCACATGTCACCTCTAAACCTCCTCCCAAAATAAACTCTATGCATCGTATTTGGTGTTGAGTTTTTCAAACGGCCGTTTGAAAAACTGTCGATTACTGGTACTGTTGGGGTAATCGACAATAATAATCGCTCTCATGAAATCAGAACTGCACTTTGCCCATGCCAATGGTTTGCCCTCGGCAACCTATCAGTTGCTGCTGTCCCAATTGGAGGCGCACTACCAGATTAAAACAATCCCCATGCTGGGACATGACCCGGCTTACCCCGTTACCAATAACTGGACACATCTTAAACGACAGTTGATTCACACCATCGAGCGGGAACATCAGCAACCGGTCATTGGTGTCGGCCATTCTTTAGGGGGCGCACTGACGCTGATGGCAGCGCTGGATCGACCCGAATTATTCAAAGCCGTGGTGTTGCTGGATGTTCCAACGTTTAATATGGCGGAATCCTGGCTGGTCCGGATGGCCAAATCCACCGGATTGATCGATCACATCACGCCGGCACGGAAATCAAAAAATCGACGAACGCAATGGCCATCGCGCGAGGTTGCGATCGAGTATTTTGCGCAGCGGAAAATGTTCGCCAATTTTCATCCTCAATGTTTAGCCGACTATGTCACCCATTCGCTGGTCGCCAATGAACAAGGTTCTTTCGATTTAGGCTATCGGCTGGAAGTGGAGTTGGCTGTCTACCGAACGCTGCCGCATAAGATGGTGCTGTCGAAACGGCAGATGAAGGTGCCTATGGGCGTGTTGGTTGGGCGGGATACCGATACGGTGCGTCAACATCAATATCGACGAATGAAGCACAAACTCGGATTTACCAGTCGTGTGGTTGCAGGCAGCCATATGTTTCCGCTCGAATATCCGGTGGAAACTGCCCGTGATATCCGGCAATTGCTAATCAAAATGGGGGTACGGGATTGATACCTTTTAAACTGCTTAACGGTCAATTGGCGGGTATACGATTTGGGCAGGGTCGAAAAATCCTGGCTTTTCATGGTTTTTTGGACAACGCCATGACATTCAAACCACTGTCAGACGCGCTGCCAGGGTTTGAAATCTGGAGTCTGGAACTACCTGGTCACGGTTGTTCAGCGCCATTGCCGGAGTTAGATGGCACTTTTTTGTTGAATTGGCTGCCAATACTCGGGCGAGCGTTGGACGAACTGGCCTGGGATGAATACCGGGTGCTCGGGCATTCCCTGGGGGCAGTGATGTCACAACTGTTGGCTGGGGTCGATTCACGCATTTCTCAATTATTTTCACTGGACGCATTGGGACCCATCGTATCCGAGCAAAGTGAAAACATGGAGCGGTTTCAGCGCATCTACGATAACCGACGCAAACGCTTCCCTATGCGTTATTACGACAGTTATGCCGCCTTGGTCGATTCCCGTTTACAGGGTACGTTTCCATTATCACCGTCTGCGGCAAGCGTTATGGCAAAACGAGCGGTGGGGTACAGCCAGCAGGGGTGGTACCACCGTTATGATCGGCGTCTGCGGCAGGAAAGCCTGTGGCGGCTATCTGAAGCCGACGCTCAGGCTTGGCTTGCGCGTATTCAGTGCCCAGTGTCCCTGGCTTTGTTCAATGCGCATTTATGGCCCAGTTATCAGGCAGTGATGGAAGCGCGCAAAGCGGCTATTCCGAAATTGTCTACGTCGGTTCTGTCCGGTTCGCACCATTTGCATTTGGAATCCCCGGAACTGGTTGCCCAATGGCTGAAAGAGCAATGGATGGCCGATTGAGCGGCTGAGGCCACTGTCGTGTCGGTACTTCGAACCCATTGGTAAGAATTACCTCGGGTTGTTGGCTTTTGCATCGAACGCATCATCGCTATACTTGCGCCTTTCAGCAAAAAGAAGCGACTATGGCTCCGGTCTCCTTACAAGCATTTCCGTCGTTGCAGGAACTGCAACCGTTAACCACGATAACCGATTGGATCCGATACGCCGCCAGTCAGATGGAGCGTCATGAATGTTTCTACGGACATGGATTTGCCGATCCCATCAGTGAAGCGCAATATTTAGTACTCAGAACACTGCAACTTGACTGGGACACCCCGGAAATTTTTTATTCATCGACCTTATTGACGGATGAGAAAGCGCTGGTTTTAGCCAATATCGAACAGCGTTGTGTCGCAAAAGTTCCCACGGCCTATCTCCTGCAGGAAGCCTGGTTTTGCAATGAGCCGTTCCGGGTAACACCGGATGTGTTGATCCCTCGCTCGCCAATCGCTGAACTCATCGAAACCCGATTCGAACCTTGGCTGGTGCAGCAACCCAGACAACTGCTGGATTTGTGTACTGGTAGTGGTTGTATTGGTATTGCCATGGCTCGGGCCTTTCCGGAAAGTCACGTGGACATCAGCGACCTGAGCGAAGCGGCGGTTGATATTGCCATTGATAACGTCAGCGCCAAGGACCTGGGCTACCAGGTAGATGTGTACCAGGGCGATTTGTTCCAGGCACTGCCAGATACCCGGTACGACCTGATTGTTAGTAACCCGCCTTATGTTGACGCAGAAGATATCGATGATATGCCCGCGGAATTTGCGCATGAACCCCGTTTAGGGCTCGCAGCCGGAGATGATGGTCTTGATATTGTGCGCCGCATTTTGCTGGATGCACCGAATTATTTAACGGAAGATGGATGGCTTGTTTGCGAAGTCGGTAACAGTGCTGTCACGTTGATGGAAACATTTGCAGATGTACCATTTCAGTGGCCGGAATTTACCGCGGGTGGGCATGGCGTTTTTGTGATTTCCGCACAGGATTTAAAAGCACACCAACACGTTTTTTTACAATAAAACAAATCGCGCGCCGTGTTTTGCGACGTGATGCAACGAAGAGTCAGATTATGTCAGGAAATACCTACGGTCGATTATTTACCTTGACCACCTTTGGCGAAAGCCATGGCAAAGCCTTAGGCGCCATTGTGGATGGGTGCCCGCCAGGTCTTGAAATATCAGAACAAGATCTGCAGGTAGATCTGGATCGCCGGAAACCCGGCACCAGTAAACACACTACCCAACGTCGAGAAGCCGATGAAGTGCAGATTTTATCAGGAGTCTTTGAAGGTCGTACGACCGGAACTCCCATAGGTCTGTTGATTCACAATACGGATCAGCGCAGCAAAGATTATTCTAATATCGCGGATACCTACCGACCGGCGCACGCGGATTACGCTTACGACCAAAAATATGGTTTCCGCGACTACCGTGGCGGTGGTCGAAGTTCTGCTCGCGAAACGGCCATGAGGGTGGCCGCTGGCGCTATTGCCAAGAAGTATCTGAAGGAACAATTCGGCGTACAGATCCAGGGCTACCTGAGCCAATTGGGTCCCATTAAACTCGGCTGTCCGCAACCCGCTGAAATTGAAAACAATGCTTTCTTCTGTGGCGATCCGGCGCAGTTGACTGCATTGGATGAATACATGACTCAACTTCGGCGCGAAGAAAACTCTGTCGGGGCCAAAGTTACGGTGAAAGCCAGTGGTTTGGTACCTGGTTGGGGAGAACCGATTTTTGATCGCATTGATGCGGAGATCGCCCACGCGATGATGAGTATCAATGCGGTGAAAGGCGTAGAAATCGGCGACGGTTTCGACGTCGTGGCGCAAAAGGGCACCGAACACCGTGATGAAATGACAATGGACGGTTTCCAAAGCAATCATGCTGGTGGCATATTAGGGGGGATTACCACCGGTCAGGATATTCTGGTAAACATTGCGCTGAAGCCAACCTCGTCGATCACCACGCCTGGTCGCAGCATTAACCGAAAAGGCGAGAACATCGATGTGGTCACCAAAGGCCGTCATGACCCTTGTGTGGGCATTCGTGCGGTTCCCATTGCTGAGGCCATGTTGGCACTGGTTCTGATGGATCATTGTTTGCGGCATCGGGCGCAGAACGCGGGTGTCGTTCCGCCGATTCCGCCGATTGCTGGCTGACATGTCCAAAGCACCCCTTGCAGGTGGGGGTGGCCATTAGCCGTTCAGCTGCAGTTAGAAACACGAAATAAAAAAGTTTAACCCACGCTCGAAAAGGACAAGCACTATGAAAAAACTGATAGCGTTCTCCGCATTGCTGTTTGCCAGCCTCGTTTTCGCGGAACAAGACGTTGCCCGACACCAATTTACATCTAATATTGCCGACCGTGAACCGGTCGATGCACTGACGGATGCCATGAATGTGAATCCACTGTATTTCTTCACGGAATTGAAAGGATTTCAGAATTCAGCCGTAACCCATCGTTGGATTTACGAAGGGAAGGTGATGGCCGAAGTGAATTTCAGTGTTGGCGGACCTCGTTGGAGAGTTTATTCCTCAAAACAACTGCTGCCTGAATGGGATGGCGAATGGACAGTTGAAGTAGTGGATTGGCAGGGCAAGGTGCTCACCAGCGACACTATCGCTATTAATGTCGAGTAACACCGTTCATTGGTATTGAAACAGGCCTGCTTTAGCAGGCCTTTTTGTTTGGTCAGTTTACGCAGTCGTTTAGATCTTCTGATGTATTTCTATTGCGTTGATCCAGTCGTGAGTCTCAACGAGTGACTGGCAGTGCATTTTAACGTCCGACATTTCGTGATGGTTAGCGAAAACAATTTCGATATTCAGTTTATTGTCGCAATAATGCAGATACAGCCGCTCGTACGCAGGCAGATTTCGATCCTGTAACAAAACTTCCAATTTCCTCCGCATGGGTTTCAAAACGGTTTTCTTAACACGGTGGTCTGGCTCAAAATCAATGTGCAATGTTACATCGCTGATTTCGTCGTGCTGTTGTTTCAATAAGGAGGTCGCAAAGTCATTAATCTGGTGTGCTTCCGATACCGTCAGAGTAGGTGCCACTTGAACGTGGGCATCGATGAACACATCGGTACCCATAATGCGTGAGCGCAACAGGTGTACGTCAAGAATGTCTTCCACACTGTTAAGCGTATCAAGATAGGCCTGTTGTTGATCCGGCGAAACGCCACGATCAATTAAATCTTGCATGGCATTCCAGGCCAGTTCGCCACCCATTTTCGCGATCAGAGCGGCAACGCCCAACGCCGCTAAATATTCAATCATCGGGTAGCCCAGTAAAGAGCAGATGATACCGACAAACACTACGACTGACGATAAACTGTCGGATCGAGAGTGCCAGGCATTCGCCTCCAACAGATTGGAACGCGTTAACTTGGCGTATTTCATCGTGTAGTGAAACAACGCTTCTTTACTGATGATCGATACAGCGACTGCGATTAAGGCGATCCAATGGGGCGAACTGGTTTCGCCTTGAATCAGGGATTTTATGTTCTCAAAACCAATGCCGAATGCCACCATGATCAGCGCGGTTCCGAGCACCGCTGTGCCCATGGTTTCATACCTTGCGTGACCGTATGGGTGGTCTTCATCGGGTCCGTGCTGCGCTAATTTTCCCAGCACCAAGGCAAGAATATCGGTCCCAAGATCACTCAGACTGTGCAAGGCGTCGGCAACCAGAGCCGGTGAATGGGCAATGAAACCTGTCGCCAGTTTGAAAACGGTTAATACCGCATCAACCCAGGTACAGACCCAGTTAACCCGACTGATGGTTTGATAACGATTCTCATTGCTAACGTCTTGCATAGGGCGCTCTATTTTACCGGTTTGGAATGGGAGGTGGCGCCATCATAACACTGAGCTAAGCCTCTTTGGGTAGGGCTTGTTGATTGGCGTCAGCGTTTGGTGACTTGTCGACCAGTTTGAAACCTGGCTATTACTTTCAACCATCAGGAGAGGCAGCAGACGTCTTAACTTGAAAGCACCCAATACGATGTACTCAAAGGGTTAGGGCGTGCCTATCCCCTAGGTGTGATTACTCCGGTACATTCAGATATTGATTAAAAATCGCAGCCTGTGTGCGATTGAATATTCCCAGTTTCCGAAAAATTTCCGAGACATGTGTTTTAACAGTGGTTTCTTTTATGTCTAATTCATAGGCAATTTGTTTGTTCAGATAGCCTCGACTGATCAGGCTCAGCACATGCTGTTGTTTCGGCGTCAGGGAGGCGAGTTTTTTCATGGCATCAATATCGTCATTGATGTCCTGTTGGTCGTCGGATCCTTCAAGGGAAAAGAATCGTTCACCTTTCAGCAGGGCGTCGAGAGCGTTTACCAATGCAGTTAATTCCATCGATTTAATCAGGTATCCCACCGCACCAGCAGACCGAACTTTGCGCATCGTTTGTCCACTTTCGTTGGCCGTAACGACGGCAATCGATATTTCAGGATGTTTTTCCCGTATTTCTATAAGGCCCATCAACCCGACACAATCGGGCATTTTTAAATCCAGCAGTATCAGGTCAATGTCACCTTCATCAGCGACGATCAGTGTATCGGCGAGCGTTTGTACCTGGCGGATGTGAATATTATGTTCTGTCTGTGAGAGCGCTTCTGACAACGCTTGCCTGAACAAGGGATGGTCATCTGCAACCAGGACATTAATCTGGTCAGAAAATACATTGGCTGTCATATGTGTACCGGATTTGTGTGGCTCTGATCGTTGCGGAAATTGTATTGTAGGGAGGCAACGGTACCATCGAGCGCTTTGTTGTTATAGAGAAATACTTGTAACAAATATTGCGTGGTTTTAAAAGCCGTGTCGAAAGAGTGGGGAATACAAGGTGATCGTACTTTAGGAGGAAGGTTTGGTTTGTTCCGACATAAAATCGTCGGCGAAATCGGATTCATCTGGTTCAATATCTATCATGATTGGTGGTTCTGATTCCACCTCAGATTCTGACTCAGATTCTGACTCAGATTGAATTTCTGATGTTGTTGAGGGTTCTGACTGCGACTCGGGTTCTGATCCTGAAGCCGTCTTATACTCCTGCACGGGGTCTGACTGTGAAGCAGCAGGCGCTGGAATTGTTGGATTGACTGGTGCTTCTTTCAGTTTTTTGTTTTCGTCTTCTAATCCATTGATCTGCCGCATCAAGCCCTGAATGTCTCCGATAAACTGCTGCAGTAGTGTTTCCATTTCTTCCATGTCTTCACTGCTGTCGGGGCGATCACTGGTAGTGGGGGTTGCGGGTGCGCTGTCTGCTGCGGCCAGTTTACTGTTAAGTTCTTCGATTTCAGATTCCAATTGGCCGATGATCATATCGGATTCGCTTAAAAAACGTTCCAACTTGCCAATTTCTTCTTCCTGACGTGACAACAAGCTCTCGGTGTCACCTCCACCGCGCAGATCATTGATGATCGACTTCATGGTGTCCACGCCATCTTTCTGACCCTGTTGCGCTTCGGTTAGACCGGAGAATTTTGCATTCAGCAACTCTGTCTTCTTCTTAGCTAGCTCGCCTTTCAGTTCATGAATGTCCTGACCAGATTGAGACAATTCGCTTTCTAAGATGGTGATACATTGTTCGCTCTCCTTAATGATCTGTTCCAGGCGCGCGACATGCGCTTCTTGCTCAGCGGCGATCTGCTCGGATGCTTCGCCGTTCTTGAGCCGTTTAATGGTGTCTTTGATAGAGCCTAGCGTGTCACTCTTCGCTTCTTGTTGTTCTGCCAGTGACGATAACGCACTGAGATTTACAGGCCCGGCTGTTTGGTTGCCTGCGGACAGTTTCGCTTGCAGGTCGTCCGCCAGTTTCTGTGCCGCGATGAGTTCTTTTTCCATCAGGCCGGTCGCAATATCCGCACTCTTAATATACTGCTCCATATTTGAAACCTGGTTTTCCAGTAAATTAACGTACGTGTCACTGTCAATTGAGGGATCTGCCTGTTGAAGTTCCAATTTGAGTTTATTGATTGCTTCGTGCATATCAAAGTTGTCGCACTTCAGTCGATAGATTTCATCTTCATACAGTCCGCGTGTCGGAACTTCCAGATGGCTTTGACTGGGCGTGGAAATGGTTTTTAGATCGTCCAGTTCACCTTCAAGTTGACGAATGCGAATTTTCGCGTCATTAAAGAGTCTTTGTGCTTCTTCGAGATCGATCTCCAGTTGACCGACATAGCGATCGCCTTCAGCGCCTTCTTTCCGTTTCGCGACGGCTTGGTTTTCAGCCTCCTGGGTTTCCTGCAGGCGGTGAATCGCTTCAGTGGCCAGTTCTTGCCAGCGTTCTTCATTAATATTGCCACTGAGCAGCTCTTTCTCTAATTCAAGCATGCGCATACGAAGCCATTGCGCCGATTCGTCACGTTCGACGCTGTTGGTCAAATCTTTGGCATTGGGAAACTTATCCGCGAGCTGTTGAATACGTTCGGTTAATTGTTCCGGAATGGTTTTACCGGCCGATTTTACCGATGCTTGCAGTATTTCGGTTTTGTCCAGCAGGCCTTTATTGGATGCGCGGAGTGCGGCCAGTTCTTTTTGTTTTTCCTGCTCACGTCGAAGTTTTTCAAAGCGCATTTCTTTCAGCAATGCGAGCAAAACGTTATACAGTCTGCTTTTGTAAAACAGAAATACATTGATGATGATATACACCACCAATATTTCTCCAACAATAAACAGCGTGAGCGGATCTATATACATATTAAACCTGTTCGACCCAACCGAGCTCTGAGTGCTTGTTCGTTTGTCCGGTTGCGGTGTAGGTGTCCGATTTCCGGCCTAAACCATGAATAATAGATTGCTTGATTTGATTCCGCCTTAATAATTCATTAAGAATAGCTTCATTCGTTTTGTTCAACGCTTCGTTTTTAATCAGAGCGTTTCGGAGCAATGTCCAATCCGCCAATATTGATTCTGCGTTTGCGACGGCGCTGCGATAGAGTAAAGATCGCATGGCGCTGTAACTGGGTTCAATGTCTGCCTGACTGCAGAAGTCGAGGATTTTTGCCTGATAGCCAGACAATTGTTTAATCAAGAGGTTTTTTTGTTCAAGGAGGGCGGTTACAGGTTCCAGTTGTGTGGATGTCAGTTGTTTTTTTTCTTTTACCAGTAACTCACTGAAATCTTGCGCGATGAGAATAGACGCACGGAGCGTTTCTTGAAACTGAACCAATTGTTGAGCGTTCATGGTCACTGCCTTCTTGTCGGGCCGCGCGGAGCGGTCCGAACGCAGTGAACACTAGTTACAGCCCAGTTTCAAAACGTCGGAACGCCGCCGCGAGCTTGTCATAATCGATCTTATACTCGCCATTCGAAATTGCGTTTCGTATGCGGTCAACTTTTTCCTGATCGATATCCGGCATCTGATGTACCCGGCTTTCTACGGCCTTTAATATGCGAGCACGATCGGAAAGTTCTACCACATCTTCAGAACTAGCAGTTTCTGTGCCATTGCCGTTATTCGCTTTACCAACGCTTTCATTGCCGACGTTTTTTTGCGTTTTGTTGGTGCCCACCTGGTTAGGGGTTGGACCGTTAATATTGATAGCCATGACGCTGTCCTCTCTAATTAAACTTATCTGTAGGTGTTAGCGGCCCTAACACCAGAATCTTTAGGATTTATTTTAACTTTTCGTTAAAAAATTTCTAAGCCCAGTATTCATGCGCTTTGAACCGGTGTTCAGATTTGCCCTTTCTTTGTTGAGACCACACCTTTCTGAATAATCCAGGCGCGGATGGTTTGTTCTGAGCGCAGATTGCGAACGGGAATCTGTTCGCCCAGAACACCATCTTTCAGTGCTTCTCCCGTAGTGGACACGGTTAATGCGCCTCTACCAGAAAGTATCGTCACCCAGTCACCTCGTTGGACAAGAGCCGGGGCTTTGGCAATGTAGGGCGTAATCACCTGGCCAGATTTTACCGTTCTTTGCAGTTCAAAACCTTCAAGGCTTTCCGGTTTTGTGAAATAACCCATACGCAGGGTGCCAATATCCATGCGTTGCGTGGCAAGTTGGCTCGGCACAATCCGGTTTTGGCGACTGAGCGGAGTGGCTGCTACTACGACCTGCTTGTAAATCGCCAGCGACACCGGGACATATACCTGCCACAAAGGCTGACTGCAGGATACATTCAATGTGTTCGCACCTGCATTCAGATCTCCTCGCCAGTCAAAGGCCAGTTCCTCCGAACACTGTTTTTGCTGTTGAGGACCGATCACCAAGTTTACTGTGTACTGTAAATCCTCGCTGTCGATCTCCGGATACTGTTGGGCCAAGGCATGGGCCACATAATCATCAATTTGAGCTTCCAGAGACATCGTTGCGGCGTTTACTGCTGTTGCAATCAGGGCACTGCTCATAACGCCCAACATGATTTTGACGCTAATGTTTAAATACTTGTCGATCCCGGCCGATAAGAGAAAAAAATGTAAGGCATTACGGTTGTTCTGCCCAAATAGCCGTCTATGCTTAGTTTTCATAGTAGAGTCAGTTTTCTGGCATTGGTGTTGTAGTAGGGTAATGACTGCAATAGCCATGCCTGAGATACGGAGTAAATTATGGCCGGAGTAATGGAAAGCGTTAACCAGCGAACGCAGCTGGTGGGACAAAACCGTTTGGAGCTGTTGCTGTTTCGCTTGGACGGTCCGCAGATTTATGGCATCAATGTTTTCAAAGTCAAAGAAGTGTTGCAGTGTCCCAAACTGACGAATCTTCCGGGGAGCAGTTCTGTTGTGCGCGGTGTGGCGCACATTCGCGGCGGTACGATCCCGATTCTGGACCTGAGTATGGCAACCGGTAATACCCCGATTGAGGACCTGACAGATCGCTTTGTGATTATTACGGAATACAACATCCGGGTTCAGGGTTTTTTGGTGAAAGGCGTCGAGCGAATCATCAACATGAACTGGGAAGATATTCAACCGCCACCAAAGGGGACCGGTCACGAACACTATCTGACTGCCGTCACCAAATACAATGATGAACTTGTTGAAATCATTGATGTGGAAAAAATCCTGGCAGAAGTATCGCCTGTTAACGATGATATTTCAGATAACATCGTTACCGAGGACATTACACGCAGAGCGTCCGAAGTCGAAATTATGATCGCGGACGACTCGAAAATCGCGCGGAAACAGATTACCAAAACTCTGGAACGGGTAGGCTTTAAAGTCGTTCAGTTTAACGACGGTAAAGAAGCGTACGATCATTTAATGAGCCTGTTGGAACAGGGGATACGGCCTGCAGAAAAGTATCCAATCCTCATTTCGGACATCGAAATGCCGGAAATGGACGGCTACACCTTAACAGCGGAAATTCGTGCCAATAACCAATTAAGTGATATGTTCGTGGTGTTGCATACTTCTCTCAGTGGTGTTTTTAATAAAGCCATGGTGAGTAAGGTTGGTGCGAATGACTTTTTGGCCAAATTCCAGCCGGACATGCTCGCTCAATTGGTCATAGACCGCTTGACCACCATCGGGGTCGAGTTACCGCCTGTGGAAGGTGAGGTTTAGTAAATAAAACAGACAGGTCTTCCGTACCTGTGCCCTTTGCAATGAATAGGTTGACTGCTTCATGACAGACATGACCGCTGGTTATGATGAATTCTGTAGTTTTTTGGAAAAGCACAGTGGGATTTGTCTCGGTGCGAGTAAGCAATATCTGGTCTCCAGCCGCCTGCGCCGGTTAATGGCGGACAACAATCTTGCCAACCTGCATGAATTGGTGAGTAAGATCCAGATGTTGTCCAATTCCAAGCTCAAAACAGCAGTGATCGATGCCATGACAACGAACGAAACCCTGTGGTTTCGTGACAATCACCCGTTTCGAATTTTGTCTGAGAAATTGCTGCCGGAATTTTACGAGCAAAAACCTTCGCGCCCTTTACGTATTTGGTCCGCTGCCTGCTCGACAGGGCAGGAACCCTATTCGATGTCGATGGTGATCAATGAATTCAAAGAGAAAAAGCGTGTTTTTTCTTCAGGAGAGAAAATCATTGCGACGGATATTTCCCCGTCAGCTTTGGCGCAGGCTAAATCGGGTGAATACGCGACCTTGGCCATTGGGCGAGGGCTCGATCCGGCTAACCTGAAAAAGCATTTCACGGAAATAGAAGGTGGTCGTTTTAAAATCAGTCCTAAAATTGCTTCCTGTATCGAATTCCGATTACTGAATTTGCAGGACAGTTATTCGCTGTTAGGTAAGTTTGACATAGTGTTTTGCCGCAATGTTTTGATTTACTTTACGGCGGAGTTTAAGCGCGACATTCTAACCCGCATACACGCCACGCTGAATCCGGGTGGGTATCTCATGATTGGTGCATCGGAAGCGGTGAATGGGTTGTCCGATCTTTATGAGATGGTGCATTGCCGACCCGGCATTATCTATCGGAAGATATAAATCCAACTTTCTGAGTTCTCAGGCACCCGCAATTTGCGCGCGATAAAAGCCGGGTGCTCACGAACGGCCCCATTTAAGCTTAATTCTGTGTTGATTCCGTACACTTATGCGATTCTGTTTCTTCTGTTAAGGATGCCAACTTATCTGACCGTTTAGGTTTAATTCTTGAATAATGCATCTCAAAGAGTCTTTCTTACCGGGGAGAGACCCTGCATAGTACTTCCCTTAAGCTTACTTAGGGCAACTCTGATTAGTTCAAATCACCTCAGAATCTTTCGTCGAACAGCCACTTGAGCGTGTATCCCTGCACGTTCTGCGCTTAGAAGGGCATCCATGCTCTTGTATCCGCTGCGACGCGTCAATTAGGTCAGCCAAAACAGATGCGACGGTAGGATTATTTTCACTTGATTGGGTTGTGCATCATTTACTGGATTGAAATGGTTATCGAGAAGGCGGCTCATGCTGTTTTCCTGCTTTTCAAACGACCACGCGAAACAATTTAAGTCTCACAGGTTGTTCAAGTAGGAACGCTGGAATAACTTGTGAGTCGGCTATAGCAGGACGTCGCGAACGGCCTGTCGAAGACAACGTTGATGAGAGAGGCCTGGTGTTTTTGACGATGGCTGTCATTGTTGAGGGTCACCCAGGTAATTTCCGTGAAGACTGACTTTTAATGTCTGTGACCGATGTCTGTTTTCCACTTTTTGCTTTCAATAAACCGACTGAACCCAAGCCGGGATGGTAACGGAAAATCTATTCCCGATTGTTTAGTTCTGACCGCTGAAATGGGCAGCGGAACCCCATTGCCGCTAAACCTGGAAATGCCGCTTTTTCCTCCCTCATAAATTTGTAACTCATTGAAATATAAAGACAAATAAAGTTGGCATTGCTATTGCTCTGGCTAAGTAAGTCATTAAAAAGCGGCAACAGGGGATAACAGATGTCAGCACTTGGTTTTCAGAATTCTTTAGGTATACACGATAACGCCTTGCTGGTGCGCTCTGAACGTTCCTCCGTATTGGCGAATAATCTGGCCAATGCAGATACCCCAGGATTTAAAGCGCGGGATATAGACTTCAAAGCGATTTTACGTGGTGAAGTGGCCAAACAGAGCAGTCTGCATATGAATGAAACCAATGACCGTCACATTCCTGGGCGCGCTCACGATGAGTGGGAAAAGCTTTACCGACATCCGCTGCAACCGTCCATCGATGGCAATACCGTGGAAGAGAATGTTGAAAACAAAGAGTTCACAGAAAATGCCATGGCCTACAACGCTAGTTTTGAATTTCTGAATGGCAAATTTAAAGGCCTTAC
This sequence comes from Reinekea sp., assembly GCA_050293765.1. Taxonomy (GTDB): domain Bacteria; phylum Pseudomonadota; class Gammaproteobacteria; order Pseudomonadales; family Natronospirillaceae; genus Reinekea. Next base: position 61,857 of record JBNKNI010000013.1, on the reverse strand, counting down.
CGGCGCCCTGCGAGGAGAGTAATCATGAGTTTAGGTAATATTTTCAATATCTCAGGGTCTGGTATGAATGCACAGTCCATTCGCCTGAATACTACAGCCAGTAACCTGGCTAACGCACAGAGTGTCAGTTCCAGTATCGATGAAACTTATCGTGCGCGGAAACCTGTATTTCAACATATTCAATCGCATTACATCGATCGCGGATTGGTCCCTGTGGATATGGATTATGACGTCGGTAATGGTGTCAAAGTGGCGGCAATTGTCGAGAAGGATGCCCCGTTGGAGATTCGCTACGACCCCACACATCCGATGGCCGATGAAGAAGGGTACGTCTATTACCCGAACGTCAATGTGGTGGAAGAGATGGCTGACATGATGTCTGCGTCACGCAGCTTCACCGTCAATGTTGAAGTTTTTAATACGGCAAAAACGTTAATGCAAAAAACCTTAACGTTGGGTAAATAAGGAAGCAAGAACATGACTGATGTTTCCGGTGTTAACAGTGCGCTCAGCCAATATGACATTGGCAATAAGAAGCCAGAGGAAAACAAAAGCAACGATCTGGGCAAGACTGAATTCCTCGAATTGATGATTGCCAAGCTGAATAATCAGGACCCTCTGAAGCCCCAGGATGATGCGCAGTTTATTGCGGAGTTGGCGCAGTTCTCCACGGTAGAGGGGATTCAGAACATGAGTGACGGTTTCGCCGAACTGGCCACCTCCTATAAATCGTCACAGGCACTGCAAGCCAGCGCTCTGGTTGGTGGGGCGGTCACCATTGACGGCAATGACAGTAGCCAATTGCGTTACGGTGAATTGGTTTTTGGCATGGCTGACGTGCCCGCCGGTGCGGATGAACTGTATCTGCAGATTGAAGATGAGTTCGGCCAGATTGTTGAAGACGTTCCATTGGGTTATCAGGGAAATGGAGAGCTGACCTTTAAGTGGGATGGCGCCAATCTTGAAGTCAACGGCGAATTAATGGACATCGACTACAGCAAGTTCGAAACCGACGAAAACGGCAACATTATTCCGCACCCGGCCGGTGAATATACCTTCCGTATTCAAGGTAGTGTGTTGGGTCAGGCGCAGTCTCTCGACGTGGCAATGTCACAGCGAGTTGATTCCGTCACGATATTAAGCAGCAACGACATACAACTGAACCTGGCCGGGGGCAAAACCGCGACCATGGCCGATGTCAGACAAATTAACGCCGTGTATTGATACGGATGCCAGCGCGGGCGTGATGCCTGAGCAAAAAAATTGAAATGTCATTCCCCTGAGAGGGAATTGTGACCCCAGCAGTGGGGATGGCAAACCAAGAGGTAGATAAGTATGAGCTTTGGTTCTGGTTTAAGCGGCGTTGCCGCAGCTAACAAAGATTTAAAAATCACCGGTAACAACATCGCTAATGCCAGCACAACGGGCTTTAAAGCCAGTCGTGCGGAGTTTGGTGACGCCTATACCACATCCATCCTGGGTATGGGGCAAGATCCGATTGGGTCTGGTGTTAATGTCACTAACGTGGGCCAGAAGTTTGATCAGGGAAATATTTCCCAGACCAATTCCGTCCTTGATTTAGCCATTGATGGCAATGGCTTCTTCGTGACTGAGTATCCGAACAACGCGGTAAGCTATACCCGTTCAGGCATTTTCGGTATCGATAAAGATGGCTACATAGTCAGCAATCAGGGGGCCACGCTGCAGGGGTTTGGCGTGAATCAGAACGGTATCGTGTCCGGAATACTTCAGGACTTGCGGATCGATGCCGGGAATCAACCACCCAGAGGCACACACGCTATTGAAGCTCAGGTCAATGTTCCTGCCGGTGCCAGTGTTCTGCAATCGATTGGTTCAACAACCCGAACGAACGGCTTGGCTATTGGCGTTGCTCAGGTAGGTCCGGCACAGGACACCATCACCACACTAAATACCATTGGCTACCCAACCACGGAAGGCACGCCTTCTCAGGTGGTGGGTGGTCCGATTGGTTTTTCCGGAATTCTGCCGGGCATAACATTCCCTTGGCAGCCGAATGCCAGTGAAGCGTCTTCGACTTTGGATTTTACCGTGCAGGGGCCGAACATTAATGGTGGGCTGTCACCACTGACTGTGACAATTCAGCCGTTCACCGACACGGTGATCTATGATGACGTGGATGACTTGGTGTCCTCGATCAATGCCAACATCAATGGTGATCCAAATCTTGCCGGTAAAGTGCAGGCGGTCGCTAACAACTTTGGTGGTATTACGTTTGAAACATTTGGTACTTATGCGACCGATGGTACGTCTATCATTTCCATTGCCAATAACGTCAATAACTTATCCGATCCTGAATTTTTGAACTTCGGTTCTGTGGGGATTACGCAAGCAGGTAATGCTGTTGCCGGTTTGAATATTACCAATGTGAATACCGGTACTGTGTTAACCGGCGGGCGGGATCTCAACTCGATTGATTCAACCGTCAACTTTTTTGATGGTGCTGCCGTGGCCGGTCTGGACATGGTATTTAACGCCAATGTCGGCGGCACTGTTTTTGCCAATGAAACCTTTACGTTTAACCCAGCCGGTTACGCGACACTGGGCGCGTTTGCGGCCGATCTAAACGGCCAGATTTCTGCTGGTTTGGCTGCAGAAGGAGCGTTTCAGATTACCGGTGGCCGGCTTGAGTTTGTGGTTACAGGTGCCGGCAGTCTGGGCCCCAATAATGTGTCCATTACCGCCGTTTCCACCGGCACGACCAGTGCAGTGACCATGACTGAAATGGGCATGACGAACACGTCGTTGTTCAACCCCATTGTTACATTGGGGCAAGTACGAAATGATCGCATTGAGTTTGATGTGGATGGCGTGATCACCAACCTGAACCTGAACCCAGCTACGCATGCAGACGCAGATGCACTGGTGGCCGATATTAACGGTCAGATAGCCGCATTTGGTGCGCCTTTGGTGAACGAAGTGGTGGCCTATCATGTGGGCGGTGTGCTGCACTTTGCCCGAATCGATAACCCGGCGATTGGTGATACCCTGAACGTCGACTTTGTGGACGCTGTGTTTGCAGCCGATCCCCTGGCAGAAAGCTATATGGGGATGGATGCTCCGGTTACCTATAACACGCCACAAACCGTGGCGGCAGTAGCAGGCACCGATCTGTTTGTTAATAATGGGTTTATCGACCTGACATCCGATCCAGGCGAAAAAGCGACTGTTCAGGGCAACAATGCAACCGGTCTGGAATTCACGGATCTCGTACCCGGTACGCCCACCCAAATGACCAGCTCTATCGCCTTGCCAGCGCTGCCCATTGCCGGTTCCGAACCCGGTGGCACCGTGATGAACTTTTCCATGAACTTAGGCGGTGTGACCGACAATATTACCATTGCCGTTCCTGGTGGTGGTTGGGCGACCAACGCCGCGTTTCTGGGTGCGTTCCAAGGGGCGGTTAATGCATCGCCGGCCTTTACCGCAGCCTATGGTGCGAACTCCGTAAACGTAACGGCAGACCCGGTAACCAACCGGATGCTGATCTCATCGGCCGACATGGGCATTGGTCCGAACTCCATCAGCATCACAGACCTCACCAGTTTCGCCGGCAGTCCGTCTGCGACGAATCCAACAACATTGGGCATTGCCACTAATTCGTTACCATTGCCGACGGTTGTTTTGGGTGACGCAGATATCCCATTTGATAATCAGATTGAAATTTCAATTGATGGCGGCACAGTTCAAACGTTGACGATTCCATCCGGAACCTACACAACAAACAACGAGTTGGTCACTCAGATCAATAATCTGATCTTGTCTAACCCGAATCTTGCTGGCGAAGTCAATGTCAGCCACATCAACGGGCGTCTGGTGTTTGAACGCGCTGAGACCGGTGCTTTCCCGCTGGATATCGATGTGACCGGAACAACCACATCGTTGGCAAATCTGGGTTTAACCAGTACCACCAAAACATTGGGTGAAGATGAAATCGACCGTACACACTCGTTCCGGATTAACCTGACCGTACCACTGCCAGATGAAGAAGGCCGTTCGGGTTCCGTGGCGATTTCGTTAAATGAAATCATTTATTCGATCGATCAGTTGGCGTCGGCAATAAACCGCGAGTTGGCGGCAGTGCCTGAAGATGAGTACATCGGTGTTCGGGCGGTAGTCGGTCGTGATGAAAACGACAACGAAGTGCTGGTGTTTGAAGCAACACAGGGTGGGGAAGCGTCACAGATTTCCATTACTAATATTCAGGCACCCGGTGATGACCTGGAAGTAAATCAGCTCTATGCGTTACTGCAGACGGACCAATATGAGTCAACACTGCTTGAAGTCGGCGAGGCTGCTGTCACCAATGGTTATCCGGAACAGACGCTGGTGTTGTACGACGAGGAAAATGATGTTCGCAATCAAATAACCATTGCCGAAGGTACGCAAGCGTCCGAAATCGCATCGCAATTGGCTTCCTATCCGGGTGTCACCGCGTCAGCCGAAACCGAAGTTCGGATTCTCGGCGAAGACTATGTCAATGGTGGCGACATGGATATCTACATCAACGGTCAGGTGATTACCGCGAATTCTTTCCAAGACATCGTCGACGAAATCAACAGCTATTCTGGCACTTCGCTGAACAGCATCTCTGCCGATCTGGACGACGAGACGGGCGATATTCTCATTACCTCCAGTATTGGTATTGATATTTCCGTGTCCATTGAAACACCGAATGAACTCGACGGCCTGACCGTTCGTGGTTACACCGGCACACCACCAGTCACACTGGGTCGTGGAGTCGATGGTGAAACCAATGCCCGTATGGGCGGCTATGTGGATATCGTCATAAACGAAGGTTACACACTCATCGAACCGGATCCACGTGTTTCCGGCTTGTTTAACGGGCTGACAGAATCCAGTTTTGAAGAGTATGTGATTAATGCCTTTGATCCAGATGATCCGGAAACCTATAACGAAGCCGCGTCGTTGACCGTTTACGATTCACTGGGTAATCAGCACCGCTTGCAATTATTTTATGTGAAAGACCCAGACAACCCAGCGAACCCTGGTGCATTAAACTCCTGGACCGTTTACGCACAAATTGACGGTGAAGATATTGGTGACCCTGATGCGAGCTTGCCATTCCCGGATAACATTGCGCCGACGCATGCCTCATTTAAGTTGTATTTTAATGCAGACGGCACATTGGATGAGGAAAACACCGGCGAGTTCCTGATTTCGAACTGGGACCCAGTCGATGACACGGGTGATTTAAACGGCGCCTATACGTCATTGAACGTCGCTGAAGGGGGCAGTTTGCCGATTCCGGATCCAAACACCAACTCGAACTTTTCCATTTCGTTCGGGGGAACGACGCAATATGGTGGTCCATTCGCTCGCTATAACTTCCAACAGGACGGTTATGCCAGTGGTCGTCTGAAGGATCTGGAAATTGAAGACGACGGTACCATCTACGCACGCTATACCAATGGTGAAGCGCAGGTTCTGGGGCAGGTGGCACTCGCATCGTTTGCAAACATGGAAGGTTTAACGCCGATCGGTCAGACGGAGTGGCAGGAGAGTTTTGAATCTGGCGATGCCACCATCGGCGAGCCCGGCACAGGATTGTTGGGTACACTGCAGTCGGCTGCGTTGGAAGACTCGACAGTTGATCTGTCTGAGCAATTGGTTCACCTGATTATTGCGCAACGGAATTATCAGGCCAGTGCGAAAACCATCGAAACCGCGAACGCGGTCACGCAGACCATTATCAACTTGAGGTAATGATGACCGGTCTGTTTCAGTAGGTCCGACATAAGCGGCAACTCCGGTTGCCGCTATTTCTGTTTATTGGGAAATTCTTGCCGTCAATACCCCTTGTCGCAATCTTTCGAATGCTCTGAAACGCCCGTATATCAAGGTAGATCAGTCGCAGGCGCGGTACGTTTAAGAATTGGCATAGCTTTCGCTTAGTACTACTGAACAATCATCAGTCAGGAGTGCGAAATGGATCGTGCCGTCTATATAGCGATGACCGGAGCTAAGAACAATATGCTCTCGCAGACTTCGCATTCAAATAACCTTGCCAACGCTCGCACCTACGGTTTTAAAGCAGACTGGGCGCAGGCTCGCGCTATTCCCGTTTGGGGTGAACATCATCCATCTCGCGCCTTTGCACTTACCGAACGACCTGCATCTGATTTTAACGACGGTGCGCTTATTGAAACCGGCAATGAACTGGATACGGCTATTGCTGGTGATGGTTTTTTTGCCGTAATCGATGGCGAAGGCCAGGAAGCTTATACCAGACGGGGTGATTTCTCGGTCACGCCATTAGGCGAGTTAATCAACGGAATCGGCCAGTCCGTCATCGGTGAAGGCGGACCGATTGTGTTGCCGCCCTATGAAAAAGTCGAAATCGGTAATGATGGCACCATTTCCATTCGACCACCTGGGGCGGGACCGAATCAGATGGTGGTGGTTGACGCGTTGAAAATTGTCAATCCGGATTTTCAGAATTTCGAGAAAGGCACGGACGGTTTGTTCCGGCCAATTAACGGTCCTGCGGTGTTGCCGGATGACCCTTTGCTTTCTGTGGTATCTGGTTTTGTTGAAGGCAGTAATGTGAATTCGGTGGCTGAATTGACCAATCTTCTATCGCTCAATCGTCAATACGAAACACAAATAAAAATGATGAAAACCGCCGATGATGTTTCCCGTTCATCTGAGCGAATTCTGCAATTAAGTTAAAGAGGACAGGATTATGCATAAGGCACTCTGGGTCGGCAAAACCGGACTCGAAGCACAAGACATCGCTCTGGCGACTATCTCCAATAACCTCGCCAATGCTGCAACAACCGGCTACAAAAAAGAGCGGGCTGTTTTTGAAGATTTAATTTATCAGGTGCAGCGCCAGCCAGGCGCACAAAGTTCACAGAATACGCAATTGCCTTCTGGGTTGCAGTTAGGTACCGGGGTTCGAACCGTTGGCACGCAAAAGCAATTTGTGCAAGGCGATTTGAATATGACCGAGCAACCGTTGGATATGGCGATTAATGGTCGTGGGTTTTTCCAGATTCTGATGCCGGATGGCAACATTTCCTATACCCGGGACGGCACTTTTCATATCGATGCCGAAGGCAATATTGTCACCGCTAACGGTTATTTGCTGGAGCCCAATATTCAGATTCCCGAACAGACGAAAACCATAACGGTTGGTACGGATGGTATCGTAACGGCTGTGAGTGCGGGTGATAACGCACCGGTCGAAATCGGCAATATTGACGTGGTGGATTTCGTTAATCCGGCGGGTCTGCAGGCCATCGGTAACAATCTTTTTCTGGAAACTGCAGCCAGTGGCGCACCGGCAGAAGGTGTACCGAGCCTGGATGGTTTCGGGTCCATTATTCAGGGCGCCCTGGAAAACTCGAACGTCACCATTGTTGAAGAAATGGTGGATATGATTTCCACGCAACGCGCGTACGAAATGAATTCAAAAGTGGTCAGTACCGCTGACCAGATGCTTGGTTTTATCACGTCAAATCTGTAATAACGATGTTTAAAACCTGGTGGAGTATTGAGGGGGAGAGTGGCATGAAAACTTACCAATGGATAGCCCTGTTGCTTGGGCTGATGATTCTAAATGGCTGCGCCAGTATGCAGGTTGCCTCTTTACCTTCGGCTCCCAAGCCGGGTGATCCGGAATTTGCGCCGGTTCCATCGGACTCTTTGATGCCGCCACCCAATTCCGGCGGTTCGTTGTTTGCAGATGCCTATGGCATGAGTCTTTACGGCGACAAGAAAGCGCGTCGGGTCGGTGACATCATAACGGTATTGTTGGATGAAAGTACGCAAGGGAAAAAGTCCTCTGCGTCCAAAACCAGCAAAACGTCCGAAGCGTCTCTGACCGCGCCGAGTTTAAACAGTGGCAATTTCACCGTCGACCAATTGGGTGCGACGTTGCAGGGCGACCGATCTTTCTCGGGCAAAGGCGATGCGGACCAATCCAACTCCTTAAGCGGCAACATTACTGTGACCGTCTCAGAAGTATTGCCGAACGGTGTGTTGCGTGTTCGGGGTGAAAAATGGATCACGTTAAACACCGGATCGGAATTCATTCGGATTCAGGGCATGCTCAGACCCGACGATATTAATCTGGATAACACCGTGTCAAGTCAGAAATTGGCCGATGCCCGAATCGCCTACAGTGGGTCTGGGGCGGTTGCCAATTCCAGTAAACAAGGTTGGCTGAGTGCATTCTTTAATTCCGCCATATTTCCGTTTTAAAGGTGGTGTGACCGAATAGCGGTGCGGGTAAGGTTAAAAAATACCGGCATAGCTTTTGCTCAGTTACTGATTATTTTAGATGTACGTCAATGAGATGACAGTTATGAAGCGACGACTAATTTTCCTGCTTGCCATCAGTGTATCGGCTGTCTGGGCGGATCGTATCAAAGACCTTTCAGCCGTGCAGGGCGTACGGAATAATCAACTTGTGGGTTACGGTCTGGTGGTCGGCCTTGACGGTTCTGGAGACAAAGCGCCGTTTACCGACCAGACGTTTCGCAACATGATGGAACAGTTTGGTCTGACCATCCCCGAAGGCGAAGACCCGAAACTTAAGAATGTCGCGGCTGTCAGTGTGCACGCCACCTTGCCGCCATTCGCCAAACCCGGACAGGAAATTGACGTGACCGTGTCCAGTTTAGGGAATGCTAAAAGTCTTCGCGGCGGAAGCCTGCTCCTGACACCATTGCGAGGTGCAGACGGTAATACCTACGCGGTTGCCCAAGGCAGTATGATTGTCAGTGGCTTCGGTGCTGAAGGCGAAGATGGATCTTCCATTAAAGTTAATATTCAAAGTACGGGGCGAATTCCAAACGGAGCCATTGTTGAACGCGCGGTTCCGAATGCCTTTTCTCAAGGTGATTACCTGACCTTTAATTTGCATCGCCCGGACTTCACTACCGCGAAACGAATGCAAGAAGTGATCAACGAATTGCTGGGGCCGGAGGCCGCCTACGCGGTAGATGCGGCCTCTGTTCGCGTCAGTGCCCCTCGTGATGCCAATCAGCGGGTCAGTTTTTTAAGTGTGCTGGAAAATCTCGAAGTGTCGCCGGGAGAAGAGGCAGCCAGGGTCATTATCAACAGCCGAACCGGAACGATCGTTGTCGGGCAGCATGTTCGTATCGAGCCGGTGGCGATAACTCACGGTGACCTTACCGTGACTATCACCAATGACTTGGAAGCAGTTCAACCCGAAGGTCTGTCCGCTGGTGAAACCGTGGTGGTACCCGACACTCAGTTGAACGTTGAAGAACAGAAAGATCCCATGTTTCTGTTTGGTCCTACGGTCACCCTGAGCGATCTGGTCGATGCCGTCAATGAAGTGGGGGCCGCACCGGGAGATCTGATGGCGATCCTCGAAGCCTTGAAATCGGCAGGCGCATTGAAGGCTGAATTGATCGTCATCTGAAGATTGGCGCAGCTTTTTGATCTTAGCCCTTCATCAACAGGAGTCGGGAAGCGATTGAACCAGGGTAGTCCGAATAAACAGACTTACCGATAGCTGAAAACTCGTTCAGAAAAACTTGGCACACCCTTTGATACATATTCTCTAAGCGCCGGATATCCGTTAGGAAACCGGCAATGAATCACCGGAGAAGACTATGGCTGTGCAACTAGATGCCGCTTTTAACTATAACGATATTCAGGGGCTGGAAGTTCTGAAGTCCGGCGCGCGCAAAGATGACCCGAAAGCCTTGCGGGCTGTCGCACAGCAATTTGAATCCATGTTTATTTCGCTGATTATGAAATCGATGCGTGATGCGACCGACGTCATGGAATCGGACCTTGAAAACAGCTACCAAACCAAGTTCTACCGAGACATGTATGACCAGCAAATGTCGTTGACTGTGTCCAAAGAAGGCGGGTTTGGGTTGGCCGATGTGTTGTATGAGCAGTTGATGGAATCGCAACATCCTGCCCGTCCAGATCTATACAATATCGATGTTAAATCTCTGAAGGAATCCATTCGACCCATACTGCCTGTTCATCAATTGGACGCTAAGACACAAGCGATGATCGATCAATTGTCAGCCAATGCAGCGGATCTTCCAGTGGAAAATGTCAATGCAGTGAAGGTTGAGAAATCGGTAAACCAGTCTGGTTTTGCAGATGCTGCGGCTGACGATTCAATGACAGCCGACATGGCCGCTATTAATCCGAAAGGCAAAGCAGCGGTGTTTGAGTCTCCCGAAGACTTTATCAACACATTGATGCCTATCGCGGAAAAGGTGGCTAAGCCACTGAATCTTGACCCGAAAATTATGCTTGCACAGGCGGCTTTGGAAACCGGTTGGGGGCGCTATGTTATTCACGATGAAAACGGAAAAACGTCGAATAATTTTTTCGGCATCAAAGCAGACAGCCGTTGGCAAGGTGATTCAGCGCTGACCAAAACCCATGAATATATCGAAGGTAAGCGCCTAACCGTGACGGCACCGTTTCGTGCCTATCGCAGTGCGGAAGAGTCCTTTTCCGACTATGTGGATTTCATTCAGAATTCTCAACGCTATGCTGCGGCCACACAATCGGCAGATCAACCTGAACAATACGCGAAGGCGCTGCAGCAGGCCGGATATGCTACAGATCCGAACTACGCAGAGAAGATTATCCGAATTGCCAACAGCGAATGGTTTTCACAAGTCTGAGGTGACGTAAATGAGTTTATTGGATACCGCCATCACCGGTATAAAAGCGCATCAACAGGCGCTTAATACCACCGGGCACAACATTTCCAATGCCAACACTCCTGGCTATTCTCGTCAGGAAGTGGTGATGAACTCGGCCAATCCGTTGTACCGTGGGTTCGGCTATATCGGTCAGGGTGTGGACATAACAACCGTACGTCGCATTGAAAATGAATTTCTGCAAAGTCAGTTGAATACGGATTCGTCCAACTATTTCAATTTACAAACCTATCGCGAACAGATCGAACAGGTTGATCGTATCTTGGCGGATGACCGAACGGGTTTGCAGCCTCAATTTGACCGGTATTTTGCTGCAATGCAGGGCGCTGCAGATAACCCCGCCTATGTCCCATCCCGAGACGTTGTTTTAGGCGAGGCGCAGGGGCTGGTGGATCGTTTCGCCACCATTGCTCAGTATCTGGATGATCAGGAAAAAATCGTTAATGGGAAAATAGAGACGACGATCGATCAGGTAAACGCGCTGGCACAAAGCATCGCCGAAATGAACGAAAAAATTGTCACTGCAAGAGGGTCTGCCAGTTCAGAGCCACCGAATGATCTGTATGACAAACGAGATGAGTTGGTGCGTGCGCTCGCAGAATATGTCGATGTCGATGTCCTTAAGGTTGACGATACTTACAATATCTCAATTGGAAATGGCCAGCCTTTGGTGCTGAAGTACGATGCCGCCCGACTGGAAGCAACGCCAGGATTGACAGACCCCTTCCGGTTGGGCATTCGCTATGTCAGTAAAACTGAAATTGCTGAAATAACAGATGCGTTTAATGGTGGCAGTCTGAAAGGACTGGTGGATTTCCGCAATGAAGCCTTATCGCTTGCCATAAACAGCCTTGGACGCATTGCTGTCGCGTTTACCGAGCAAACCAATGCGACTCATCAACTGGGTATAGACCTGGAAGGCCGGTTCGGAAAGGATTTCTTTCAGGATCTGAATGATCCTTCGCTGACGCGTCAACGGGTGTTCGCTTACCAAAGTAACAGTCTGCCGAATGACAATCTATTTCAGGTCAAATTTGCTGACAGCTCTGAAATTACCACCAGTGACTATATTCTTAATGTCCCGGGACCGGAAAACAGCCGCTACGAGATTATTCGCAAAGACGATGGCGAAGTGGTCAGCTCAGGTGCTTTGAGTAATGATTACCCTCAGAGTTATTTCTTTGATGGATTGGAACTGGTGTTGGAAGCGGGAACCTTCAGTCAGGGCGACAGTTTTACCATTGCACCGTTGCGCAATGTCGCGTCGCAAATGGAGATGAAACTGACGCAGCCGACACAGATTGCACTCGGGTATCCTATGAAGGCGACCACCAGTTTAAGCAATCTGGGCAGCGGTTTAATCGACCAAGGCGTTATGTTGAGCCGTGATTCGGCCTCTTTTTCGGTTGACGGAAAGCTCACACCACCGTTACTGATTCAATTTGAAAGCGAAAATCGCTACTCAGTGCTCGATAATTCCGATCCTGGCAATCCGATACCCTTGAAGCCACCGTTGGAAAACATGACGTTTGTCCCGGGCGCGAGCAACACCATTTTTACCGATGACCCGGGGCAGACCCTGGTTAACAGTTGGCGCGCGCGCTTGCCCCGTCAAGCAGACATCAGTGCTGGCGGACCGTCAACGGCACCTTTGTATAACGGCATAAACTCCGAACGCTTCCATTTTTTTGTTATGGATGAAACAACCGGGAAAGAGACCGAATTACCCAAAATCAGCACGCCGCGGGGTGCCAGTGCCGCTGAAATTGCGCAAGCGCTGAATGTGGTCGATGGCGTTGAAGCCAAAGCCTACACGGAAGTTCAGTTATCCCGCTTTACCAATTCTGGCACTCCTTATGACCCGGACAATGATTTTGAAATTTGGGTTAACGGTTTTGAATTGACCCAGACGTTGAATAATGTGAACCAAACGGTTTACCTGGATGGCTATCCGGAAGAAGTGCCGAATGACTTGGATCCCAATTTTCTGGCGGATCGAATTAACCATCATCGCGATTTGCAGGAGATGGGTATTCGTGCCAAAAGCGATGGCGTGACGTTAACCATTGTGGATGAACAGGGAAGGGACATTTTAATCGAGATGCGCGGTGATAAACCGCAGCCCGTCATAACCGGCATGCCGCCGTTACCGGTTAATGACCCTGCCAATGTCAATGGTTATATCGACCCAGGAGATACCTTTCTGATTTCAACCGGGACTCGATACCCCGTTGAAGCGTTGCGCGGTAATACACAGGGTTTGCTGAACAATTTAAGCGGCTATGACTTTACCGAAGATGGTCCTTATGAATTTGAAATGTATTTACCCGACGGGCGAACAGGAGTGATCGAGCTGACGGGTAATCACGCAACCGCGGACGATGTTAAATTGGAAATCGCCAGTAAGATACAGCGTTTGCTCGACAGTCCTGGACAGGTAGAAGCCTTCATAACTGAGCGCGGTACCATCGAGTATCAGGTGTATACCAAGGTCAATGGAACCGGAAATTTCGACGTCGCTCGCATGAATATTGGTGGCCAGGTGGATGTAACCATGGACGGTGGCATACGTATGGAAACAGATCCAATAACCGGGGGGATTTTCAATGGTACGCCGGAAGCGTTGAATACTTACAAGGGTTTCCAGTTTAACATCAGTGGGCGTCCTGTCGCGGGCGATGAGTTCAGTATCACCTGGAACAATAACGGTGTGTCCGATAACCGAAATGCCCTGGATTTGGTGGCAATAGAAACCAAGGATACCGTCAACAATCAAGATGGTGGCATGACCATTACCGAGAGTTACAGCCAAACGGTAGAGCGTATCGGTACGATGACGAGTCTTGCGCAGGTCCGTAGCGATGCCAATAAAGCGGTTCTCGATAGAACCATGGAAGAGCTGACCGATATCCGAGGTGTGAACCTTGATGAAGAAGCCGCTCGACTGATTGAATTTCAGGTTGCCTATAACGCAAACGCAAAAGTGATAGCCGTTGCACAGGAGTTATTCGATTCCTTACTGGCAGCGTTCTAACCTTATCGCATTTCGGTTGATGGTTTAAAAAACTGTCAATGAGTTGAAACTATATGGAGGCTTCAGCAACGCTGAAGGAAAGACACCATGGTCGATCGTGTATCAACCTATTGGATTTACCAGCGCCCGGTCAATGACATGTTGAGCCTGCAATCGGCACTGAACCGAACGCAGGAACAGGTCAGTACCGGACGAAAAATGCTTAGCCCGGCGGATGATCCGGTTGGTTCCGCGCGTGTATTGCAATTAGACCAGGAAATTGCCTTGCTCAGTCAATATGAGCGCAATATTTCATTGGTCGAAAGCCGGCTGGAAGCGGAAGAGGGCGTTTTGCAAGGTGTGACTGAAGTGTTGCAAAGGGTACGGGAATTAACGGTACAGGCCGGTAATGCTGCGCTCTATACCACCACCGAACGTCAGGCGATTGGGCAAGAGGTCAAGCAACGGGTAAAAGAACTCTACGATTTAATGAACAGTCAGGATGGCAGCGGTGAATATATATTCTCTGGCTTCAGCGGCAACACGCAACCGTTCGTTGAAAGCCCAGGTGGTGGCTACAGCTATCAAGGCGATGAAGGTGTGCGCTATTTGCAGATCAGCCGAACCATAACCCTGGCCTCCAGTGACTCAGGAAAAGATGCTTTTTTGGATATTCCTGCCAATCAACCGTCATTTTTTACGTATGGTAATCCAGAAAACAGAGGCCGTCCTATGGGTGTGATTTCTGCGGGTATCACGGTGGACCAACAAGCGTTGAATGACTTTTTTCCTGACAACGCCGTTATCACCTTTGAAAATGAATTAGACATTGATCCCGCAGGACCCAACTTCACGATTCGACGAAAATCCGATGGTCGAATCATTGAAGGATTTCAAAATGAACCCTATTCACCCGGATCCAAAATTCAGTTCGCGGGAATGGAAATAGCCATTACCGGCTCGCCCGCACCGGGTGATAAGTTCGTCGTAGAATCCAGCCAGAAACAGGGTGTACTGACAACGACTGAAAAATTGGAATACGCGCTGAACAATTACAGTGATGCGCCAGAATTTTCTGATTTATATGACGATGCCATATTCAATACGTTGGAGAACCTGGACGCTGCCATCGATAATGTATCGCAGATCAGAGCACGACTGGGTGCTCGTCTGAATACCTCTGAAACCACCATGAATCAGCACGCTGACAATAAATTGGCGGCGCAGGATATCCGCGCAGATATTCGGGACTTGGACTATGCTGAAGCGATCAGTCGGTTGCAATTAGAAGGGTTCGTTTTACAAGCCGCGCAACAAAGCTTTGCTCAGGTAACGCAAACCAATCTGTTCGACTTTATCCGCTAGCTTTCCTGGGAGGAAAATCATTGCCGTCACTTGCCGATCTGGATAATGCTTTTCAAATGCTTTGGGTGCATCCGGAACAGCTGCCGACACTGCTGGAAAAATGGCAAGAATTGGTCAGCGAAACCCTGTCTCAAACGGAACCTGACCCAGAATTCCTGGCTGAATTTGAACGCTATATGATCAAGTGGGAAACCGTGCTTGCTGAAAACCGACAATTGTTACAGGAACATCAGAAAAGCTTGAAATCTAAGTTGGGAAAAGGCCAGCCCAAGGTATCTGCGCAGAAAATCCAGGAAAAATTCAAACGCTAGCCCAGCAAAATGCGATCATATAATTGTTTCCAATGGTTATTTGTCCGGATGTCATGGTGGCGCTGTGATACAGCTATACGGTGAAGTTTTCGGGTTAGGGCCTGTACCTTGCAAGGCACGTGGAATCAGCTACCTTTATGTAACTGAATGTAATAAGTTGTGTTTAAGTTGGCGCATTGCTTGCATTTAATTAAAAAAAACTGAGGTAAGCAGAATGTTTGACGGCCAAACCATATTAATTACCGGCGGCACCGGGTCGTTTGGTAAAAAATACACCGAAACCCTATTGCAGCGTTATAAGCCTCGTAAAATCATTATCTATTCTCGAGATGAGTTAAAGCAATTCGAAATGCAGCAGGTCTTCGACGAGCCTTGCATGCGATATTTTATAGGTGATGTGCGTGATCGTGATCGCATGGTACAGGCGATGAATGGTGTCGACTTTGTCATTCATGCTGCTGCGATGAAACAGGTTCCAGCGGCGGAATACAACCCGACAGAATGCATCCGTACGAATATCAATGGCGCTGAAAATGTTATTCATGCGGCAATTAAAAATGATGTTCGCAAAGTCATTGCGTTATCGACTGACAAGGCAGCTGCGCCGATCAATCTATACGGTGCGACGAAACTGGCCTCGGATAAACTCTTCGTTGCTGCCAACAACATGGTGGGCAGTGGTCAGCCGAGATTTTCAGTGGTCCGTTATGGCAACGTTGTTGGTTCACGAGGTTCGGTGGTTCCTTTTTTCAAAAAGTTGGTGGCCGATGGCGCCGCCGAAATACCGGTTACCGACGATCGAATGACCCGATTCTGGATTACGTTACAAGATGGGGTTGACTTAGTTTTAAAAGGGTTTTATCGAATGTATGGCGGTGAAATCTATGTACCTAAAATACCGTCTATCCGAATTACCGATTTGGCGACCGCAATCGCGCCTGATATTCCGCAGAAGATCGTGGGCATTCGACCAGGTGAAAAACTACACGAAATGATGGTGACAAGAGACGACGCTTACAGAACGTTTGAATTTGATGATCATTATGTCATTACCCCCTCGATCCGATTTACAGATCAAACCGTCGACTACGCACACAATCTGTTAGCAGAGAAGGGGGTTCCGGTTGACGCGGAATTCTGTTACGAATCTGGAACGAACAAAGACTTCCTGGATGTTGAAGGTATTCTGGCTATGAACAAAGAGGCTGGAATTTAATTGAGGACTGTATGACCACGCCAGTTTTACTTGCCAGACTTTCTTTTTCTGCCTCCAGTGGTGCTGGTCATGTTTATCGCAGTTTGGCTATTATCGAATGCGCACTTCGCGACGGCTGGCAAGTTGTTGTAGTGACGGATGATCCGTTACCGCATAGACCGATCGAACACTCAGCGCTGACTTGGCGCCATTTAATGGCTTTACCGGAATCGGAACAGGACGACGCAAACCAAAGCCTGGAAATGTGTACAGCGGCTCGCAAACCAACGGTTGTGTGGTTGGATCATTATGAATTGGCGCAGCAATGGGAGGGTGAACTCCTTAATCAATGCCCTGTAGCAGTGATTGACGATATTTGCAGAACACACAATCCGGCTGTCTGGCTTATCGATTACTTCCCGGGAAGGCGCTCATCAGACTATGCGCTGAATGAAGATCGCTGCCTGTTGGGTCTGAGGTATTTATTGCTGCGGTCCGAATTCAGGCAACAGAGAATTGCATCGCGGCAAACTGGTTTAAAAAAGATATTAATTCAGTTTGGTGGGGCCGAACGAAATATCTACGATGTCCCTGTGTTACAGGCGTTACACGCCGACGCAAACTTGACCGGGACAATCGTCTGGTTGCAGGGTCAGCGAGATTTGCTTGATTTTTGGCTACGCCAGGATCTGACGGTTGAGGTTCTGGAACACAGCGCGGATATGGCTTCACTTTATCTGTCCGCTGACTGCGCGATCGGTGCTGCTGGTGTGTCCGTATGGGAACGGCAGGCTGTTGGCTTACCATCGATCGTTTTTCAGGCTGCTGATAACCAGGCCGATAATTTTCGTTATGCTTCTAAGTTTTCTGGAATATGGGCGCAGCCAGGGGTGCCGGAAACGACTACTACGCAATGGATGCAGACTTTGCATTCCTTGCGCAAAGGTTCTCAAATATCGTCGGAGCACTTGGATGTTTATGGCGCAAACCGAGTCTGGCAAGCGATTATTCCAAAGAGGTTTTGTGTTCATCAGAACCTTCAGTTTATAACCTTTTCTCAAGAACACATTCACTCGCTTTATAGCCTGCAAAGCGTGCCGGGTGTTCGGAGATTTTCCAGGAATCCACAAATTCCAACTTGCGCTGAGCACGAATCTTGGTGTGCGTCATTTTTGAGCAACAATGCAGAGTCCGGTTGGTTGGTCCATTTTCAAGAAAGACCTGTCGCGTGGTTACGATTGAGTGCTCCTGGTGCGACGGATTTTCGCGAAATATCCCTGCTTGTTCACCCAGAGTTCCATGCCATGGGCATCGGGAACGCATTATTACGTTTTGCTCAAGAGCAATCGCCGTTATTAGCCGGATATGTGATGCCTGAGAACACCGCTTCCCGACGTTTATTTGAGCGTGTCGGGTTCAAGGAAAAAAACAACTGGTTCTATTGGCCTGAGTTGCCAGCTAAAGAAGATCACTTATGAACGACTTTAAAATTGATGACCGTTGGATAGGGCTTGATCATCCGCCTTATGTAATAGCAGAGGTTTCTGCAAACCACGGTGGCAATATCAACATCGCAAAAGCAACGATTAAGATGGCAAAAGAATGTGGTGCGGATGCCGTTAAAATTCAGACCTATACCGCAGATACCATGACGCTGGATATTGCCCATGGCGAGTTTATGATTGAGGGTGGTCTCTGGGATGGTTACAGTCTTTATGAACTGTACAAAGATGCTCATACACCCTATGAATGGCACGCTGAGTTGTTCCGCTATGCGCGTGAAATCGGCATTACTTTATTTAGTACACCTTTCGACGAAACTGCCATCGAATTACTCGAGTCATTACATACACCGGCCTACAAGGTGGCTTCATTTGAGGCTACCGATATTCCATTGCTGCAAGCGATTGGTCGAACTGGAAAGCCAGTTATTTTGTCGACGGGTCTGGCTAATCAAACTGAAATCAGCGAGGCCATTTCAACGTTGCGAGACGCGGGGACGTCCGCACTCTGTGTTTTACATTGTATCAGTGGGTATCCTACACCCGTCGACCAAGCGAATGTTAAAACGCTGACTGAAATTCAGCGGTTGTGGCCTGAGGTAACCCCCGGTTTATCCGATCATACACTGTCCCCTGCAGCAGCCTGTGCTGCGGTTGCGTTAGGGGCCTGCGTGATTGAAAAACATGTTATTACGGATCGGAGCATGGGCGGGCCAGACGCTTCTTTTAGCTTGGAACCCAATGAACTGTCGGAGCTGACAACACTGGTGCAACAAGTTCATGCAAGTCTGGGGAGAGCTAGTTTTCAGTTGAAACCGGCCGAGCAGGGAAATCTGAAATTCCGTCGTTCCATATATGTCTCGGCGTCGGTAAAGAAAGGGGAGTTGATCAGTGAAAAAAACATTAGACGTATCCGACCTGGCTTCGGGTTAGCGCCTAAATATTATCAACAGTTGATCGGCAAGCGTTTTAAAGTAGATGCCGAACCCGGTACCGCGCTGACATGGGAGTTAGTGGAATGATTCCATACGGTAGCCAATGGCTGAACGATCAGGATATAGACGCAGTCGTAGAGGTATTGCGGTCTGATTTTTTGACTCAAGGACCACAAATTCCGATATTCGAGAAAAAGCTGGCTGCGGCGGTTCAATGTCGCGCCGCGGTTGTGACCAACAGTGCAACTTCGGCATTGCATGTGGCCTGTTTGGCGCTGGAAGTTGGACCGGGCGATCTGGTATGGACGTCACCCCTGACTTTTGTGGCGTCCGCTAATTGCGCTTTGTATTGTGGCGCATCGGTAGATTTTGTCGATATAGAACCGTCTACCGGGAACATGTCTGTCGATGCACTGCAACAAAAATTAGCGTTGGCGAAGTCGCAAAACCGGTTGCCCAAAGTCATTATTCCTGTGCACTTTGCAGGAGCGCCATGTGATATGAGAGAGATTTCCCAGTTGGCACGCAGCTATGGCATTTCGGTTATTGAGGATGCTTCTCACGCGTTAGGAGCACGATACGGTGAAACTATCGTCGGCGATTGTTCATATTCTGAAATCACTGTTTTCAGTTTCCATCCGGTTAAGATGATCACGACGGGCGAAGGCGGTTGTCTGTGTACGAATGATCAAAAGTTGGAGCAAAAGGCGCGGTTATTGGTGTCGCATGGAATTACTAAATTGGCAGATGAGTTCAATAAAACCGAAGCTGACCCTTGGTGGTATGAGCAACATAGCTTAGGGTTTAATTATCGCATGACCGATATACAAGCCGCCCTCGGTATTTCACAGTTAACAAAGTTGGCGGATTGGGTAGAGCGTCGTAATCAACTGATTACGCGCTACCAGAGAATGACCGAGAAGCTACCAATAGAATGGTTGACTGTCGATGAGCTACGTCTTTGCAGTTACCATCTTGCCGTAATTAAAGTGTCGCCTGACCACCGAAGACCTTTATTTGATTGGTTACGTCAACACAACATAGGTTGTCAGGTTCACTATATCCCCATTTATCAGCAGCCATACCATGCGCAGTCCTCGCAATATTGGCCACGCTGCGAATCCTTTTATCGGCAGATAATTTCGTTGCCACTGTTTCCCCGGATGACGAATGCTGAGCAGGATGAAGTAGTTAAAGTGTTAGAGGAATACTTTCGATGACTGTTTGTATTATTCCCGCCCGCGGTGGGTCAAAGCGAATACCAAGAAAGAATATTAAACCATTTCACGGTAAAGCTTTGATTGGGTATTCAATAGAGAATGCTCTAGCGAGTGGCCTGTTTAACCGTGTCGTAGTCAGTACGGATGATGCGGAAATTGCTCAGGTCGCCATTGATTTTGGGGCGGAAGTCCCCTTTATACGCCCTGCAGAGTTAGCCGATGATCACGCTAATACTTTTGACCTATTACAACACGCAGCTCGTTGGATTCAGAAAAACGATGTTTCTTCGGAGGTCATGTGTTGTCTTTACGCTACCGCTCCCTTTGTTGAAGTCGCTGATTTGCAACAAGGTTATGACTTATTAAGTCAACATCAGGAAGCCGATTACGTTTATTCAATTACCGAATTTCCATTTCCGATTCAACGCAGCGTTCGTCAAAATAATGGTTTTGTCACGCCCTGTTTTCCAGAAAACATGTTGAAACGCTCACAAGATCTGGAACCCATTTTTCATGACGCCGGACAATTCTATTGGGGGCGGGTTGAGGCTTTTGCTCAGAAAACGAACTTCTTTGGTGATCGGTCTATGGCCGTGGTTTTACCGCGTTACCGTGTGGTGGATATAGACACGCCAGAAGATTGGGAGGTGGCGGAAATCCAGTTTCAAGTGCTTCAAGCATCTGGAAAATTATCATGAAAGCTATTTTGATCGGACTTGGTAATATTGGTCTGATGTATGATGTGAACAAGCCTGATTCTGTGCAAACACACGCTAAGGCGCTTGCCTTAATAGGCGCTGAGGTGCTGACAATAGACCCTGATGAGAATCGCCGAAAACTGGCAACATCGACCTATGGCTTCAAGGGACTTGCATCTTTGGAGGCGTTCAGTGCACCAGGAAAAACTGATGCTGTCATCATAGCCAGTAACACAGAAAACCATTTTGAACACATTAAGTGGGCTGTCGGCCTAAATCCTAAGGTGATTCTGGTTGAAAAACCCATTTCCTCGACAGTCGCCCAACTGAACGAGGTAGAAGGTCTACTTAAGCAAACTTCGATACATATGATGGCGAATGTTATCCGTAATTTTGATCCATTATCGTTGAGCTTGTTATCACAAATAACGAGTACTTTTACTGTGACGGTGACGTATAGCAAAGCGTTGATTCACAACGGGATACACTTTTTGGCGCTGTTGTTAAAAGTGTATGGCGATGTTGCAGAAATTGATGTAGAAAATTACGACGTAACAAAACCAACAGTTTCGTTTTCTTTTCCACAAGGAACAGCTCGGTTTCAACCCTGCGAAAAGGACACGAATAATGAACTGGCTGTTTTGTCATCAGATGTTTGTCTTAATTTCAAAGATGGAGGGCGGGTTGTGGTCATTAAACGGAAGAATACACCGGAAATCTTTCTGTCTAATCGTTTGGCTAATTACCAAGAAAATGTCATTCATCAAGTCGTTAAGTGTATTCATGGTGCCCGCGAAGACAGTTTTAAACTGACCGTTAAAGCACAGAGAATGATACATAAAGTACTGGAGCAGGTTCCGCTATGAAACATTGGAATAGATACAATCCGATTGGTGCTGAAGAGAAAGCCGCCGTTAATAGAGTATTGGACAGTGGGGTACTGTCCAAATATATCGGGGCCTGGCATGAAGACTTTAATGGCGGTGTTGAGGTAAATGCGTTTGAGCATGAGCTCGCGGAATACTTCGGGGTACCCCATGCAGTGGTGTTTAATTCCCTCACTTCAGGACTAATCGCGGCTATGGGGGCTATGGGAGTTCAGCCTGGAGATGAAATTCTGGTGACTCCATGGTCGATGAGTGCCACCGCGACAGCAATTTTAATTTGGGGTGGCATTCCGGTTTTCGTGGATATAGAACCAGATTTCTATGGGATAGATCCAAACCGGATTGCCGAAAAAATAACAAAAAAGACCAAAGGTATTATCGTCGCAGATATATTCGGCCATGGCGCTCGGTTAGATGAGCTAAGAGCACTGGCCGATCAGCATCATTTGTTTTTAATCGAAGATGTTGCACAGGCTCCAGGTATTCAATTGAACGGAAAGTTTCTGGGGACGTGGGGGGATGTCGGTGGATTTAGTCTGAACTACCATAAACACATCCATACTGGGGAGGGTGGTTTTTGTATATGTCATCGGGACGACATTGCCATGAAAATGCGATTGATTCGTAATCATGCTGAAAGTGCGGTATCTGGAAGCCCTATAGATGATCTTACCAATATGGTGGGCTTTAATTTTAGGCTGGGTGAGATGGAAGCAGCAATAGGGCGGGAGCAGCTTAAAAAGCTTCCAATGTTGCTGCAACAAAATCAAAAGAAAGCCAGTCGTATTATCGAGACACTGGCAAGTGAGACTTGGTTGGTCACCACTCCCGTCGGCAAGCCAGGGGAACACGCCTATTATGTGTTACCTTTCCGGCTAACGGATGATCGAATTACTAATTCTCAACTCGCAGAAAAACTTCGTGAACGAGGCGTGCCAGGTATCGTCTGCGGTTATGTCAATATTCATCGGTTACCAATGTACCAACAAAAGATAGCGTTTGGTCCTTTTCCCTGGGCGCACAGCGAACCAGACCATTATCACTATGATATTGGACAATTCCCTATAGCCGAGACATTGCATACCAAAACGTTTATAGGCTTGTTGATAAGCATGTTTGATCTGAATGAAGACGAATGCACTTGGATTGCAAACCAGATAATCGCTGCTTATCAAGAACTATCAGCTGAGGTGCAACATGAGTGAGCCGGAGTATCTATATACAACAACGCGGCTTGGCCTACGCCCCTTATCTTCTCAAGAGTTAAACGGGCCCTATCCCAGTTGGTTCCTTGATGCTGAAGTGAATCAATACAACAGCCATTTTCGGCTGCCTTCCAGTTCGGATGCAGTCAGTGCCTTTGTGAGTAGTCTAAAGAATGATAAATCGCGCTTGGTACTCGCCGTGTTTTGGTTAGCCACACATAGTCACGTAGGCAATATTAGTTTGCAGCAGATCGATCACTTTAATCGCAGCGCCGAACTCGCATTTTTGTTTGGGGATAAGGCATTGTGGGGGCAGGGGATCGCGTACGAAGCTGCCGAAACGTTAATGCAACATGCTCAAAAGTACTTGGCGATTCGTCGGTTTACCTTAGGGTGTTTGACTGTCAATCACGGGATGATTCGATTAGCGGAAAAGCTTGGTTTTACGCGAGAAGGAACTTTAAATCAGGCTCTTTGGCATGAAGGTGAGTTTCGGGATGTCGCTCTCTATGGAAAAAATGCAACCAAATAGGCGGACAGTATTGGTCTGTGCACACGACGCGGGTGGAGCAAACCTGTTATACCATTGGGCGATCAATGCGGCTAAGCATATCAATGTAGAGCAACGTGTTTCTGGACCAGCAATAAAGATTTTTAATAACCGGTTTAAATCTAATAACGATATTCGGGAAGTTGACGCCGTGTTAACCGGCACCGGTTGGCAAAGCAGCTTCGAACTGGATTGTATCGCAGAAGCAAAGACGTTGGGCGTAAAGGTATACGCATATTTAGACCATTGGGTGAACTACGTAGCCCGATTCAAAGCCTATGATACGTTAGTTTTGCCAGATGGTATTTGGTGTGCGGATGAGTTGGCACGAAGTGTGGCTAGACGCTGCACGGAATTTGATGCATTGCCCGTTAAAATTGTCGGGAACTATTATTGGTCTTCGGTTCGTCGTGAACTGCCCTTGGCCACAGAAAAAACTATCCTGGTGGTTCACGAACCCGTTAGGGGCTCGTTAAAAAAACAAGAGAGCCTGCTGCAAAGTTTTGAAAGCTGCCTGGCTCTGCAGGGTGACTCTGAGACGATATGCTTTAGACCGCATCCGAGTGGACTGGATGAATTTGGAACGCTGCAATTAAAGTGGTTACGGAATCGATTCAAAACCGTGGTTATTTCAGAAGCCTGCTTAGCGCAGGATCTGTCTGAATCAAAGAGGGTAATTGGCTACCTGTCAATGGTATTGCCGATGGCGGCAAGTTTTGGCAAAAAAGTAAGTAGTTTTTCAAAAGACGAATTGCCTGATTATATGAGTCAGTTTGGAGTGCAAGGCGTATGAATGGTTACGCCGCAGTCAGCGGCGTTTTTCCATTAGAAACCAGGTGACATCGCCCAGAGGGAAATTATTGTCACGTCGGTATTTAAAACCATAATCTATCAGAACCAGATCTTGAAACCGATCAAGAATTTCACCAGCAAAGTCACGTTTAAACAACATGTCATCCTTGCCATGATATGGGATCATGACCGGTGTGGGGTTGTAATACTCTGAAACCAGAATATAGCGATTGCTAAAGGTGTATAGCGCATCGTAGACAGTATTAAGATGCTCGGGGTTGATATGAATAAGGACACCGGAAGTAAATGTTAAATCTGCATTGGGAAGGTCTTTCTTATTTAAATCCAAAATGCTTTTGTTAATCACATTAAGGCCATCGATATCTTTCAAGTGCAAACATGCTTCTGGGTTGATTTCAATGGCATTCAAGACCAGATTTGCTTTTGTTTTTTTAATGGCATGAATGTTTAAGCCAATATTGGCGCCGAATTCAGTAACACTCGAAACAAAGTTCGTTCGATTTAGAATGTCACCAAAGAATTTAATTCGAGAAGGTATATCTGAAGCATAGTCTTGATTTCGTTCGATATAGCCCTCTGCGAAATTGCTTGTCCAAAATTTTTCTTGTTCAGTACCTGCCATAATGTGGTCTCTTGTATAGTTGTCAGAACATCCAGTCTTTATCTGTAACGAAGTTTCTATTTTCGATCATATTGAAGAAAAGCGGTTTTAGAAATTCTAAGTAGTTTCGATAGTCTGTTAGCCAAGTATTCACTAATTCTTTTTGGTAATCATCACTGGTAAAGTTGCATACGACAAAAAGTTGATAGAGTGGGTACTTGGAAACACTCATGGCATTTCTGTATTTGCCGATATCGCCTCCTACTTTGTAGCCAATAGAGTTGAATATTTCGCGGACTTTGATGGCATTGTGTTTGGCATTGTTTTCGAATGTGGAGACTGTCTGGTAAATTTCCTCAGCTATGTTTAATGATGATTCCAACACATCCTTCGTTCTCTGAACGACGCTTTCAATGTCAATACTGTCACACTCGAAGGAAATTGTGCTTTCCGAGTCAGGTACATCCGGAAGTTTTGAAATAGTGTCCTGCAAATTTTGTTCGGATACATACTCAGTTCCTTCTATATGTGCACCTTTGGAGCAGTTGTACACTTTATTTGGAATTGCCGTTAGCAATGTTTCCATGGTGATTCTAGCCGAATTAAGACCCACTGAAGTGAAAACCTCTCCTCCACAGGTGTCCTTTAGTTTTATATTTGCAGACCTTGATTCAGATACCGTTTTGAGCCTCATCAGATTGTCAGGCAACGTCTCATCATTCGATATGTTGGTTTTGGAATGGTGCGCGCCCCCAGTATGTGCAAAGTCTAATCCGATGAGGTATATGTCGTGATTGGAAACTGTAGAAGCGAAGGCTGTGGCTCCATTAGTGCAGGTTATACCGCCTCTTCGCAATGTGTGAGTGTTTCCAATAGTCGGTTGGAGCTCTGAAGATTCAGGAATAAACATGTATGTTTTTCTGAATAAACCTGTGAAGCCTGGGTGTGCTTCATATGTACAAATAAGGTCGAGTTCTTTTAAATCAATTTCCTGATTCAGATGGGTAAGCAGTGAAGTAGCCAGGTGTTGAAATTCCAATTCGAAATGAAGATCGGGTTTGATTCCCATCCTTACCAGGGAAGACAAGCCGCTTCCCGCGGATATCAAATAGAATTTATCACGTTGTTCTTTGATGATTGGCGCGTAGTTATCAAGAGACGGACCCGCACCAACAATAGCCAGTATCCGATCATGAGATGCTTGGGTTTTTTCGAAGTTTATTGCCGGGAAATTTCGAAGAACATTTTCGTTAGCATTGAATAGTCGCTGGGCTTCAGGCCCTATCATCTCTGAGGAGACTTTAACGTGTGACGCGTATTCTTCGATTATGTGCTTTGCTTTATCATATTCGCGAGCAAATGGCTCGTGGTTATAAATTAGCGTTGAAACGCCAATCGAAGGGTAGAGCCTTAAAAAGTGTTCTCTAAGTGACTTTTCAAACTGCGCATCGTGACCTTCACCTTGATGTATATGGAAAGTGATCGTGGATTTATCATCCAAGCCAGCCAACATAGCGTTCCAGTCAACAACGTACATACTGGCAATCAGGTTGACAACGTCGTTCTCGATTATGGTAATGTTGGTGAACTGGCGGCTGTTAACCAGCATTTCACAGTGCAAGCCCAATCCTATTCCAAATACAACCAGATCAAGATTGGCCGGTAGTAAATGGCTCCTTTTCTCCGGTCTGCTGCCGATGAATTCTGCATATTTCTTAGCTGTCGCGTAAAATGCTTTTTCTTTAATTAAAAAAGTAAGATCAAGATTAGAAGGTTTCGGCGCATATATTTTTCCACTCATTACTGTTTGAAAGAATTCAACTTCCTGTACTGCGTGATTAACGGGCGTGGTGCCATAAATTTGACGCCCATCCGCAGTTAATCGGCAAATTTCGAGTGATTCAGGGTCGACAGAAAGGCGAGGCCGCGCTGACTTTGAAATTTGTTGATACAAGGCCGGGGCTCGTTCCTTAAAGAGCTGAAGATTTCGCTGGTACTTCTCTTCCGCTCGTTGCAATTTGGTATTAATTCTAGTGTTGTTTTGCGTCATTTTTTCGCCTAAATCTCGTCTTCCCGTTACATAAAGCAAAATATGGGCCTTTTGTCTTTTTGCTTGCTCATATTGGGCACCAACCCACCGGGTACCATTTCTGCCTTGGTAAGCAAAGAATAGTCAAAATTTTAAAAAAAATTCTAAAGGTTGTTTGAGTGCGGCCGACATAAGGTTCGTAGATGAGCAAATCGCTGTTATCAGATCGCAATAGGGCGCTACTGAAATCCAGCGAAGGAGATGAAAATCATGCCTCAAATTATTAATACCAATATCGCCTCCCTGACGGCGCAGCGTAACTTAAATAGTTCACAAAGCGCTAACAGTACGGCTCTTGAGCGTTTGTCATCTGGTTTGCGGATTAACAGCGCGAAAGACGATGCAGCCGGTTTGGCTATTTCCACCAAGTTCGAATCCCAGGTAAAAGGCTTGAATGTTGCTATTCGAAATGCCGGTGACGGTATCTCGCTTGCACAAACGGCTGAGGGTGCATTGGGTGCGATGACCGAAAACTTACAGCGTATTCGTGAGTTGGCGGTTCAGTCCTCTAACGCAACGAACTCTGACGATGACCGAGTTGCGTTGCAACAGGAAGTTACCCAGTTGCTGTCTGAAGTTTCTCGTACTGCTTCTGAGACGAACTTTAACGGCCGTAATCTTCTGGATGGTACCTTTCAAGGCACCTTCCAGATCGGTGCTGACGCTGGCCAGACTGTAGATGTGAAAATCTCAGAACTGACTGCTGAGAAATTGGGCTCCTCGGCGACCGCGGGTGTCAGTGCAATCGGCACAAACCAAGCGATTGCCAATGGTGACCTGACCATTAACGGTGTCGCTATTTCGGCCTCTAAAGCGGGTTCAGATACCGCATCAACCAGTTTGGCAGGCGCTTCTGCGATCGCTAAAGCTGCCGCTATCAACGAAGTCAGTGACGAAACTGGTGTAACGGCTTACGTCGATAAAAACGTCGCTTCTGGTTCAGAAATGTCGGCGACTGCAGGTACAGCTAAGATTGAACTGAATGGCGTTGAAATTAACCTTTCTACGTCCAGCGACACGGCACAGACTCGTGCGGGTGTTATCGAAGCAATTAACGCGGTTTCTGATCAGACCGGTGTTATGGCAATTAATACCAACACTGATGCCGGTGGTGTTCAGCTGGTGGCTGCAGATGGTCGTAACATTCAATTGTCACTGGATACGGGTGATTTGAGTGGATACGGTTCGACAACAACAGACGCTGAGCGAGCTGCGGCAACCGAAGTCTTCCTTGCTGCGTCCGGCTTGACCGGAGGTTTAACCGATGTTGATGGCGCTGGCGGCGAAAATGTCTACAGCATTACCAAAACCGGCGGCTTCACCTTGGTTGCCGACCCTGATGTTGGCAGTATCGAAATTACCGGTGGTAATGGCACTGGACGTGGTGATCTTTCTAACGCTGGTTTGACCGCGGGTACTTATGAGCGTGGTGTCGCTACCAGTGTTAACCAGGTCCAAACCAGTACCGTGACGTCCAGTAATCTTGCGTCTGCGGGCGGTAGCCTGACCAACACTATCGCCGATAGTGGTGACGTGGCGACCATTCTGGGTGCCGGTTCTGACTTGCAGAACGCGGTATTTGCCTCAGCGGCATCTGCGGCAGGTCAGACGGCTCAAAGTGCGATCACTTTCCGCGTGACTTCTGCAGGCGGCTCAGCAGGCATTTTCTCCATGGGTGCTGGCGGTACCATGACGTCTGCGATTGATGGTCTGGATGCCATTGCCGGTGTAGATGCATTTGAACGTGTTGAATTCACAATCCAGGATTATTCAGCAGTTACGGGTGGTAACCAGCTGTACATCGCTGGGCAGACCATTAATTTGCCCGATGTTTCTGGTGCGAACTACGATACACAAACTGAGCGATTACAGTATTTATCTGATGCGTTGAATAATGCGACTTATGGTGCAAACATCACCTTAACCGCCGAGTTAAACATGTCCGGCAACTCTCTAACCATTAAGATTGATAACCGCGGAACCGCAGGTACAGTCACTTTGGGTGTTGGATCTTCTGTAAACGGCACGGGCTCCATTACGGGTACCATTGCCCAAGGTTCAGGCGTAACAGCATTAGGTAACGCAGGCTTGGATATGTCCGTTAGTGCTCCAGCTGACGTACACGT
Organism: Reinekea sp.; assembly: GCA_050293765.1. Lineage (GTDB taxonomy): Bacteria > Pseudomonadota > Gammaproteobacteria > Pseudomonadales > Natronospirillaceae > Reinekea. The sequence goes on along the minus strand of JBNKNI010000013.1, from coordinate 32,614 downwards.
AATCATGGGTGCGATCGCTTTCGTATCTACAGCGGGTGTTCCATTAACCATTCAAGCAATGGAAGGTACAGCGGGTTCAACTGCATCAAACGATTTCTTCGTGGGTGTTTCCACCGATGCGACTTCAACTGGCTCACAGCAACTGTCTACGACAACCAAAAACGTAGTAAGTGTAACCGTTGATGGTGTTGCACAGGCTGATACCACGATTGCGACGGATTCAACCGTAGCAGAACTCGCGAGCACAATTAACTCAACTTATGATGACGTTAACGCTTGGGAAGAGATTAGTCTCACTTTTGACAACACCAATCTGGAAGTTGGGGACTCGTTATACATCAGTTCGGATGCCTTAGGCGCGACATCTGGTATTGCGGTTGCAATTAGTGATCAGGACAGCAGCGGTAGTGTGACCATTGCCGATATTGCTGAGAGCATTAATACTACTGACTTCAGCGGTGAAAACATGGACGTCAGTGCGACGTTGAATGCTGCCGGTACTGAAATGACGCTGACCATTCGTAACTTCTCTGGTAATGAAGTGACCATGCAGACTGATGCAGAGGGTCGGGCTCTTGAGTTGACCAGTGGGGATATCGTGGGAGGTGTTGAACAACAGCTTTCAGGTACATTGGCATACGCTGCTACAGGTACACAGGCCATAAGTCTGAGTATTTCAGATCCTGAATCATCAGGTGATCTGTATACCGGTAACGCGGTGAACAGCACTTACAGTGGCGTTAACGGCTTAGACGACGGTGATATTCTGATTAATGGTGTGTCCATCGGCGCTGCAAAGGTCGGTGAAGATACAGCCAGTGCGGAATACGCGTCTGATGGAACCCGTATCTTGTCAAGCTCCAAAGAGTTATCTGCTATTGCAGTCGCCGCTTCTATTAATGAAGTAGCGGATGAGACCGGTGTGAGCGCTAAAGTTAACGCAACCGAGGTGGTCGGCGGTGACGGATCAGCGATTACTGGTTCTGCTCCTACGGTTGGACAGTTCGCTATCGGTGATACAGCAGAAATCTTTATCAACGGTTATTCAGCTGGCGTCGTAACGTTGCAGGACGATGGCGCAGGCGCTATTGATACCGATCGTGCGAAAGCCGATGCTCTCGATCTGATCAATGGTATATCCGGTAAGACTGGTGTTACTGCAGTCGACAATGGTGTGTCATTAACCATGACCGCAGCGGATGGTCGCAACGTGTCAATCGCAATTGATGACCGATCAGGCGCAGACGCTTCCATCGGTGCCATGTTTGGTATGGATGCGAATGTAGACGGAATCGGTGAATCAACTTTTGGTGATACGCCAGCTGCCGCCAACAATGGTATCAGCGCTGAGAGCGCAACGTATGAAACAACTTACGGAACGATCACTCTTGAGTCCGCAGGTGAATTTACCGTTGCTCTGGGTACTGAAGGTGTTGATGAGTTGGCTGCTTTGGGCTTCCAAGAAGGCGCATACGGTGGTGCATCGGACGGTACATTCTTGAAGGATATCGATATTTCGACCTTCCAGGGTGCTCAGGATGCAATTGCGGCAATCGATAACGCGCTGAAGACCGTATCTAGCCAACGTGCCGAGCTAGGTGCATTGCAGAACCGATTCGAATCCACAACTGCCAACCTTCAGATCACATCTGAAAACTTGGCAGCTGCGAACTCTCGAATCCGAGATGCGGACTTTGCAGCAGAAACTGCGGAGTTGTCCCGTACTCAGGTACTGCAACAGGCTGGTATCTCGATCTTGGCCCAGGCCAATCAGCGACCACAGCAGGTGTTGTCACTACTCGGTTAATAACCTCAATCGGTCGAGCCGCCTAGCGGCTTGACCGAAAGGTTTCTCTTAATGAGAATAACTGAATGGTGAACGGAGGTGTTTATGAATGAAATTAGTATGCAGCCACAGCTGAATGCTAAAGCTTCCGCACCGGTTCGCGATGCTGTTAAAGCAAACGAAAATGATACTGGGAAATCATCGGTATCAACGGTTTCACAGGCAGAAGCTCGCAAGACCGAAAATACGCCTATTGGCTCATTGCTGGAAAAAGCACAGGATCAAGAAGCAAATAATAGTGAAGTGGAGCAAGCCGTTGCTAAACTGAACGATTATGTACAAAACACGCAACGAAAACTTGAATTTCAGATAGACGATGATTCAGGAGAAACTGTGGTTCGGGTATATGACAAACACTCTGATGAGTTAATACGTCAAATACCCAATGAGGAAGCCTTGGAGTTAGCGAAGAGGTTGAATCAGGAAGAGCCACTTATGTTGTTTAGTGCACAGGTCTGATAGAAAAACCGCCTTCGGGCGGTTTTTTTTGAGTTGAAAGTATGAAGGTGATTACTTCAAGCGAAAAAGTAATCAACCTGATATTTTAAGGCTACGGTGCAGACCGAAATGCATAGCACAAATGCCTTTGATATCAACCTACCTTCGTTTACCGAGTTTGGAACTCATTTAACCGAAGTTTCTCACAATCCTGATTGACGCATTGATCTCTGCCGTTGAGCCAAGAGTAATAGAGACGAATCAGGCTGAGGCGTAGCCGCCATTTCGTGTTATTCCCAAAGCAAAAATGGACGGTCACGATCAATTCGACCTGTTAATTCGTATTTGAACCCCGCTTATTTACGGCTGTTAACTCGGAAAACAGTTCTGAGCTCGTCTATGCGGAGCGTTTTTATTCTTCTAGTTTCACAAAGTTCCTTTGATACATTTGTAATGCTAACGCTGGTTACTTGCAGCTTGCAGTTCGACACCCCTAAAGTTTTTGGGAATTCCGCCGATATAAAGTTTAGCGGTTGGTCTATCTTATAGGCACTGGCGCAAACATTGCTTTGATATAGTGTTAGAAATAACTTAGGTGCGAACATGGCGGGTATTCAATCGTTAGGTGTAGGCTCAGGATTACTGACTTCAGAGTTGGTTGATCAACTGGTCGCTGCAGAGAGAGCGGCAAGTGATCTCCGCCTTGACGGAAAAACCGCTCGGGTTGAGGCAAAGATTTCCGCCTACGGCGAGCTTCGTACAGTGCTTGAAGGTATGCAGTCGTCAATCTCATCCCTTGCATTGGCGTCGACAATTCAGAGCAGTTCTGCGCGGTCATCCAATGAGTCGGTTTTAACAGCGACAACAAACAGTACCGCAGAGCCTGGTACGTATCGGATTGAAGTTGATGAGGTTGCCAAAGCGCATTCGTTAGCAAGTAAGCAATACACGTCAGTGGACGATACCGTGGGCACTGGGACGTTAACCTTCAAGTTCGGTACAACGACCTATGATGGAAGCGATAACTATCTGGCGTTTGCGCAGAATGAAGACACAACCAGTACCGATATTGAGATCACAACTGAGAACAATACACTCGGTGGTATTCGGGACGCCATTAATAATGCTGACTTCGGGGTCAGCGCATCGGTAGTCTACGATGGTACGGGTTATCGATTGCTGTTAACCAGTGAAGAAACGGGCGAAGAAACTTCAATGGAAATTACCGTTTCTGGTGACGCTGGTTTGCAGACGCTTGCGTATAACGCGGCTCAAAATGACCCAGCGAATAATATGACCGAAACCCAAATGGGTTCCGACGCTGCGTTACGCATCAACGGCCTTTCGGTAACGAGTTCAAAAAACACGCTGGATCAAGTGGTTAAGGGTGTCTCAATTAACTTGACCGAAACGAGTGATTCAGCGGTAACGTTAACCGTTGCCCGCGATGTTTCTGATATTGCCGATAAAATTGAAGGCTTTATTGAAAAATATAATGATTACAAAACAATTTATGACGAACTGAGCAAGTACAATCCGGCCGAAGAAATAGGCGGTATTTTGTTGGGTGACAATGTATTGCGATCTGTTCAAAGCCAATTACGTTCAGGCTTATCGGAAGTCATCACTGGATTAACCGGCTCAACATACTCAAGTTTGATTGAGCTGGGAATCAGTACAGATCAAAACAATGACTTTAAGCTAACGTTCAACCGCAGTAAATTCGAAGCGGCAATGGCAGCAGATGCTCGTTCGATCGTCGGCTTATTAGCTACCGATACAGATGCTTCCGACGCGCAGATTAAAGTCGTCAGTGTTGGACCTAAAACCAAACCGGGTACCTATGATGTAAATGTCACTCAGGTCGCCACTCAGGGAACCTACCAGGGGTTATCGTCTCAGGCGCTGGACTTTGCGACCGATGTCGTGATCAGTGATGTTAACGATAAGATTAAGTTCAATATAGATGGAACCACTAAGTCTGTTTTTTTGGAGCAAGGTTCTTACAATAGCGGCGACGATCTTGCATTGATGCTGCAAAATTCAATAAACAATACCTTTGTTGGTCAGAGTGTGTCTGTCGCGTTTGATGCAGCCAATCAGCGCTTTGATATTACATCCAGTAAATTTGGTTCAACGTCACAGGTTTCCGTGGTGTCTGCGGATACGATGGTGGCTAATACGCTAGGTTTAACGGCGCTGGGAAGCGGACAGGCTGTTGGTAGTTATTTCAGTACGCTTAACGATGCCGCTTTTGCAGCAACATCCTCTCCTGGGGTATTGGCAGTAACCGAGGATGATAGTTTTGATTTTTCAGCGAACCCGGTTAATTTCGATCTTACGTTGGCAGGTACCGGTGCCGATGGTACATATAACATTACTTTCGATGAAGACTGGTCTGATGTCTTGGACGCCGATGGAAATGTTACGACCGATCGAGACCGTTCCGATGTGCTGACCTACATTCAGTCAGAATTGAATGACGCCGGGCTTGCGGGTGTTGTTACCGCAGAGTTCAATGCCAGCGATCGTTTGGTGTTTCGTACTGAACCTGCCGCAGGTTCACAGACTCTGACGATAGCCAATACCGTCACAACCGGGGCTGACTATCTTGGTATGACCGATAGCGTGGCAAACAGCGGTGTCACCATTGCCGCAGGCACAGAATTCGAAATCTCTTATACAAATCGATACGGTACGGTAGACAGTTCTACGATTACGCTGACTGCAGCGACCTACGAAACGGCTGAAGATCTGGCACTTGAGATCCAGAACCAGATAAATGCCGATCCAACGATTGCCGCCGGTGCACAAGGAGCATTAACAGAGCGGGGAACGCGCAACATTTCAAATGCAATCGATTTTACGACTGATGCGGCGCAGTTCGTAATCGACTTGAATGGTACCGAATACACTATTGATGTTGTCGGAAACGGTGCCGATAACATTGACTCAATTCAAACAGCCATAGATTCCGTTGTGGGTGCTGGAGTCATTACCGCGAGTATGGAAAACAATGGCTTGGTGCTTAAAACTGTTGCAACGGGCAGTACCCAGGAGCTGGAAATAAAACGAGACGGTATCGGGGCAACAACTACCGCTGGATCTGTTGACCTGTCAACAGGTACTGACTTCTCAGCGACTCCTGCGACCTTTACCTTAAAAGTGGACGGCATTGATATCGATGTGTCTGTGACAGGTGACGGCACGCTTGGCACGAACGATGGTGAGTCTAATCTGGCCGTCATTCAACAAGCACTGGATTCAGCACTTCTTTCAGCTAACGGAGGTGGCGAATTTGCAGCCGGCGATGTTGTTGCAAAATTAGATGGAAGCAATCAATTATATTTTGAAACGGTTTCAAAAAATGGCTTACCAACGGAAGCCACTTTTGGTGCCGACGCATCTATTCAGATATCAGCGGCGGACGCAAACGCGACCAGTGCTCTTGGTTTGACAGCAGGCGCAATCAATATCAATGGATTTGACGGCTTCGGTTTATCGAAGGGGCAATATACCGGGTTTGATTCTCAATCAACGGTTACTTATGAGCAGAATGAAAGCGGAAATGGACGTTTTGTCATCGCCTTTGATAACTCTACGGACGTTTCACTTTCGAATGTTTCATTAACAGCCATTACCCAACTCGGTTTGGCAGATGGCAATGGCGCGCCAGCGAGTGTTACGACAGGTAAAGACGTCGAAGGCACAATCAATGGTGTGAAAGCTACCGGTCGCGGTCAATATTTAACAGCTTCTGAGGGTAGCCAGGCCGCCACGAATGGCTATCTGCTCGGTGCAACAGGTTGGGACTTTTCAACAGCTGCGGTAATCACAGGGACTAACAACACCTTAAAGGTCGAAATTGACGGCGTTGAATCGGGCACGATCACGCTAGCCACGGGGGCTTACTCCAGCGGTTTGACGCTGGCCGCTGAGTTGAAAGCAAAAATTAACGCTGACAGCGAGCTGAAGGCCGCTAAGAAGTCAGTGGACGTACAATTCGACCCGGCAACAAACACATTCGGGATTTTTTCGGTGAGCAAAGGTAAAGAATCTACCGTCAGTGTCAGCGAGATTACCACAGGTGGGATTGATATTTTCGGCTTTACCACATCAACACCTAGTGTGAATGGTAAAGACGCCGTAGGATCCATTGATGACGCAGCAGGCTTGTTGTTAAGAGTCACAGGTACCCGGACCGGTGATCGTGGGTCTGTTTCTTACGTGCAAGGAATTATGTCGAAGTTTGATTCCTTACTGGACAGTATTTTGGGGAAATCAGGGTTATTGACTGAAAAAGAAGACAACCTTATTGACGATCAGGACGCTATCACAGAAGAGCGAAGTCTGATTGACTCGCGCATTGCAGCATTTGAAGAGCGTTTGCGAGCGAAGTTTTTATTTAATGACAAACTTATCAGTCAGCTTAAGACAACAGAAGACTTTTTGGTGCGGCAGTTTGAAGCAATGAATGCATCAAAGGATAAATAATTATCATTGAGCAAAAAAAAGGCGAACATTTGTTCGCCTTTTTTAGTTTTGGTGTCACAGATTTGATTTGTCAGTCGTCCATGCTAACGCTGGTTGAGCCAATTTTGTGAATCGACAAATCCGCACCTTTATATTCTTCTTCCTGGTCCAAACGTAACGGGGTGAACTGTTTAATCAAGCCATAGGCGATGAAACCACCGATAACGGCGACCAACACCCCAGTCACTGAACCGATAACTTGAGAAACAAAGCTAACGCCTCCTAAACCACCTAACCCCTGCAAGCCGAAAATTCCAGCCGCGATACCACCCCACAAACCGCACAGTCCGTGCAAAGGCCACACACCGAGTACGTCATCAAATTTTTTGAGGTTGTTTTGTGCCCAGGTAAACACAAATACGAATAATCCACCAGCAATGGCACCGGTGACGAGGGCGCCGATTGGGTGCATCAGGTCGGAGCCCGCACATACCGCTACTAGTCCGGCGAGCGGACCGTTATGAATAAACCCAGGGTCGTTTTTGCCTGCGAATAAGGCGACAAGTGTTCCGCCAACCATCGCCATCAGGCTGTTTACCGCCACCAATCCGGAAATGGCGTCGATGGTCTGCGCAGACATAACGTTAAAACCAAACCAGCCTACCGTAAGGATCCAGGCACCTAAGGCCAGGAACGGAATGCTGGATGGGGCGAACGCCACCAGGCGGCCGTTGCGAAACCGCCCATTTCTGGAGCCTAACAGCAAAATTGCCGCAAATGCGACCCAGCCGCCAAACGCGTGAACCACAATGGAACCCGCAAAATCATGAAATGCCGCGCCAAACGAATTTTCCAGCCATGCTTGGTAGCCGTAGTTGCCGTTCCAGATGAGCCCTTCATAAAACGGATAGGCCAGTCCGACAATCAAGAACGACGCGAGAAGAAATGGATTAAAGCGAGCACGCTCGGCAATACCGCCAGACACAATTGCAGGTATGGCAGCTGCAAAGGTCAGGAGAAAGAAGAATTTAACGAGTTCATAACCGTTGTTTTGCGTTAATTCCGCTGCGTTGCCAAAGAAGGAAGACCCGTAGGCAATCCAATAACCAATAAAGAAATACGCAATCGTCGAAACGCCAAAGTCTGTGATGATTTTGACCAGCGCGTTGACTTGGTTCTTGTGTCGAACTGTACCGACTTCCAGAAACGCAAAACCTGCGTGCATGAACAGCACCATAATGGCGCCTAATAAGATAAATAATGTGTTGGTACCCGTGGTTAAGGTTTCCACTGCGCTTGAAATGGTATCCAAGGTTGCCTCCGCCGTTAGAGATGGCACCAAATTGGTGCTAAATAATCGAATTTTAAGTTTTGTTTACGGGGTAAAGCTAGAATCGTGCCGAATGTGTGCAGATAGTCGTCATGGTGCGATTTTCTGGTGCGTCAAGCCGTATCTTGTTGGTGCGAAGGCGTTTTTGGGTTTATGGTTCAAACAAAAGTGCAAAGAAATGGTGCATTTACGGGTGCTTGCGCACTAAGTTGGTACGGCGCGCGTACCCAGAGTTTTCTAAATTACGGCCGTTCGTTGGGCAGGCCGGTAGGATAAAAAAGGCAGCGCTGACTGAGCTGCCTTTTCAGATATACACGCATCGTTAAAATAAAGAAACTCTGCGTTCAGCAGCAAACCACTGAATTATCTGTCGAGAACTCAGGCACCGGTATGTAATCGTCCGCTTGCCAATCATTTTCCCAGGTTTCATCATCGATCAGAAAACGGTATTGATAAGACTTGCCTGTTTCTAAGTCGAGATCGATTTTAAACTCTCCGGATTTTAGTTTTTTAAGCACATGTTTTTCAGGCGCCCAGTCATTAAAGTCGCCGACCAAAGTGACTTTTTCGGCATCAGGGGCTGCATCTTTGGGTAGGGTAAAGGTGCATTTGCAGACGGGTTTGGATTTCAGAAATTTCTTTTTGATCGCCATAGTTAGACTCCTAACGGTAAATGTCCATGTCGCTCTTTTGATACCGCAAAAAGAGTGTTCTCAATTCGATGTTCGGCACCGATGAGTTATTAGCACATATTAGTCCAAGTAAAACTGCATTCTGTGTCAAAAGAATGAATGAAAGACGCAAAAAGTGGAAAATTGTCACTTTTTGGTAGAAAGGTAGCTTTATGATGGACTTATTTTTAGGGATTGCTGCAAACGGGTGGGTTATTTATACTTGAGGTTCACTTTTTTTTGAAGACAGGTAAGTAGCGTTGGTCGCATTCAGTTTGGTTTTCGTGGCAGTAATTGTCTTTTTAATGGGCCCACGCGCCAAAGTAGAGCTGTTTTGGAGTCACCGAACCGAGCGGGTGCAAACAGATAAACAATTCGAGGATTTAACCACGGCCGACTTGAGAACCCTCAGAGATCAAATTGCGCAGGCCGAATTGCTTGTCCCTGATGTTGTGGATGGCGCGGAAAAGCACATTACCTTCTCTTCTGAATCCCGCCCCAAACGGACGAAATTCTGTGTGCTTTATATTCATGGTTATTCGGCATGTCGCCAGGAAATATCACCCGTACCCGAAAATATTGCCCAAGCGCTGCACGCTAATTACTACGCAACACGCTTAACCGGGCATGGGATTGATGGCGAAAGATTAGCCGCCGCGAAACCCAGTGATTGGTTGTTTGACCTCGCTGAGGCTTGGTCTGTCGCTCGGCAGTTAGGTGAAAAGGTTATCGTTATCTCGACATCCACTGGTGGTACGCTGACCACCTGGTTGGCGCAACAGGACGATGTCAAACCGCACTTGGCGGCGTTGATTATGGTGTCACCGAACTTCCGACCTTACCATTGGGCAATGCCCTTGTTTTTATGGCCATGGGCAAAATATTGGATGCCTCTGATAACAGGAAAGACTTATGGCTGGGTACCGGCTAACGAGGGTGGGGCAAAATATTGGACATACCGTTATCCCATTTCAGCGATTCACACCATGGCAGCAACCGTAAAAGCTGTTGTTAAATCCGATTTGACGGCGATAGAGGCTCCAACGCTGTTCTTATATGCAGACGAAGATAAGGTCGTCAGTGCTCGTCGCACAGATGCGGCAGTTCGACGCTGGGGTTCTAAAATCAAGCATCGGATCGCTATACCGCCCAAGCCCGCAGATAATAATCACGTGGTGACCGGCGATATTGTTCGACCCGAAGCAACTGAACAGTTTACGACGGATATTCTCGCCTTTTTAAAGCAATATATAGTTTGATCTGATTAAAAAATGACCGGTTGCAGTCCTGTGGCCTTCTGTTAAAATTCGCGACCTTAAAAATTCAGACGGGGTAGAAATGCCCCGGCACTGCACTTACGATGCAGCCAGCAGAGGTCTCTATGAATACTATCGTCGTATCGGCGCTATATCACTTTGTGCGCTTGGATAATCCGCTTGAAGAGCGCGACCCCCTTTTAAAATTTCTGGATCAGCACGATATTCGTGGCACGTTAATCTTGGCCGAAGAAGGTATCAATGGCACGGTGTCAGGTACGCGCCAAAGTATTGATGCGCTCTACCAGTGGTTTAAAGAGCATCCCCAATTAGCGGGCGTTAAAGCAAAAGAGTCGTTTCACGACAGTCAGCCGTTTTATCGAACCAAAGTCAAAATCAAAAAAGAAATCGTCACTATGGGCGTGGAAGGTATCGACCCGAAAGAGGTTGTCGGCACCTATGTGAAACCAACGCAGTGGAACGAACTGATTTCCGACCCTGAGGTTTTGTTGATTGATACCCGGAACGACTACGAATACCAGATAGGCAGTTTCAAAGGCGCCATTAACCCTAAGACCGAGACCTTTCGCGAATTTCCGGACTACGTAAAAGAAAATCTGGATCCGGTCAAACACAAGAAAGTGGCTATGTTTTGTACGGGTGGTATTCGCTGCGAAAAATCAACTGCTTATCTGAAAGAGCAGGGCTTTAACGAGGTATATCATCTGGAAGGCGGCATTCTGAAATACCTCGAGGAAGTAAAAGCAGACGCCTCAATGTGGGATGGCGAGTGCTTCGTGTTTGATAATCGTGTGTCTGTTGGTCATGAATTAGCGGTGGGTGAGTATGAGTTGTGCCATGCCTGTCGCAAGCCGCTGTCCGCAGCCGATCGTCAACATGAGTATTTCAAAGAAGGTGTCAGCTGTCATCATTGTCATGATCAGGTTTCAGATAAACAACGACAACGATACGCGGAGCGTCAGCGGCAATTGCAGATTGCGAGAAGTCGGGGCGAGCACCACATCGGCAAAGACGCCGTTAAAACAAACGATCAGCGTCGTCGTGAAAAATTGGAGCAACGCCGCAAACAAAGACAGCAGAGTTTAAAAAAGGTGAAGGCTTCGTCATGACATTCAAACCCGAACTATTGAGCCCGGCCGGAACACTTCGCAACATGCGTTACGCATTGGCATACGGTGCCGATGCCGTTTATGCAGGCCAGCCCCGGTATTCGCTGCGCGTCAGAAATAACGATTTTACGCTTGCGAACCTGGAAACGGGGATTCATGAAGCGCATTCCCAAGGCAAACAGTTTTATGTGGCCAGTAACATTGCACCGCATAACGCAAAAATCAAAACCTACATGCGCGATATTGAGCCGGTGATTGAGATGAAACCGGATGCATTGATCATGTCTGATCCAGGTTTAATCATGCTGGTACGTGATCGCTTTCCTGATCAGGTTATCCACTTGTCGGTACAGGCCAATGTGGTGAATTATGCAGCAGCGGAATTTTGGTACCGTCAGGGTATCAAAAGAATAATTTTGTCCCGTGAACTTTCACTCGATGAAATCGCTGAGATTCGCCAGAATTGCCCTGGCCTGGAAATTGAAACCTTTGTTCACGGCGCATTGTGTATTGCTTATTCAGGCCGTTGTTTATTGAGCGGTTATATCAACAAGCGTGATCCAAATCAGGGAACCTGTACTAACACCTGTCGCTGGAAATACAACGCGCACGAAGCCAAAGAAGACGCCAGCGGTGATTTTGTTCCGACGGATCCTAAAATCTGGACGCCACCAGAAAACAAGATTGCCTCAGACGCGCCGACGTTGGGAGAGGGTGCGCCCACAGATCAAATCTTCCTGCTGGAAGAGGAGCAGCGCCCCGGCACTTTCATGCCAGCCTATGAAGATGAGCATGGCACTTACATCATGAACTCTAAAGATCTGCGCGCTATTCAGCATGTCGAGAGTCTGACCAAGATGGGTGTACATAGCCTGAAAATTGAAGGTCGTACAAAGAGCCACTATTATGTCGCGCGCACAGCACAGGCGTATCGCAAAGCGATCGACGATGCGGTGGCAGGCGAAAGCTTCGATAAGGGGCTGATGAATACGTTGGAGAATCTGGCACACCGCGGTTATACCGAAGGTTTTTACCGCCGACACGTTCACGATGAATATCAAAATTATGAAACGGGTCGCTCGGTGGGCGTACATCAGCAATTTGTCGCAGAAGTGTTTGATCGGAATGGTGAAGAAATTTACCTGCGCGCAAAAAATAAATTTGCAGTGGGTGATTCTGTGGAACTGATGACACCGAATGGCAATCACACGTTCACATTAGAACATGTGCAAAATGCAAAAAATAACAAAGATATGACTGAAGTGCCCGGTGCTGGGTACGATGTTAAGATCCGACTGCCCGAATCAATGGCAAAAGATGCGCAAACCTTTGGTTTGATCATGAAAAATTTATAAGTCCGTTTTGGACAAACTCTATTTTGCAACATACACCATAAAAACAATCACAGGTGTGTTCGTAACTAGTGATTTTTAAAAATTGATGGAATAGGTGTATGACACAGAAACGATATTTGGGTTTGTTTTTTATTGCCGCCGCAGGTGCAGGCTCAATGGCCATCGCCGCCGAGTCCTGTTCGGAATTGAATAGCCGATTGGTTTTCAATGCGAACGGAACCGTGTCGGATACCAAAACAGGGTTGACCTGGTCGAGGTGCAATGTTGGGCAGGAATGGCAAGGCAGTCAATGTACAGGGAACAGTGCCAAGTATACTTTTGACGAGACTTCAGCAAATGTTAAGAAAGTAGGGCAGGGCTATCGTTTGCCGACGTTAACGGAGCTTATGTCAATCGTTGCGTATGACTGTGGTGAGCCTGCGGTGCATAAAAGCTGGAAGGCGATCGAAAGCGGTTTCTACTGGACATCAACGGATGCCTTTGGTGGTTTTAAGAATACGGTGTTAATGACAACGGGGGAGGAATACCCGATGAATACCGATATTGATGCCTGGTCGCTGTTGGTAAAATAAAAAAAAGGGGCGTTAGCCCCTTTATTATAAGATACGCTTAAAGGTGGTGAGTAGTTTATCCGGTTGAAATGGTTTCACCATCCAGCCAGTCAGGCCCGCCGCCTTCCCTTCCTGTTTTTCTTTATCAGATGACTCTGTCGTCAGCATGATAATCGGAATATTGCGATAATTGGGCTTTAGCCTAAGCTCTTTAACCATGTCCAAGCCGTTCTTATTGGGCATGTTTTTATCGGTTAAAATCGCATCGAATTGTGTCGCCGATGCCTTAGCCAAACCTTCGGCGCCATCTTTTGCTTCCGTAACGTCATGACCTGCGCTTTTCAGCGTGAAGCTCGCGAGCTGACGCATGGAGGCTGAATCTTCGACGATCAGGATTTTACTCATTGCTTAGAAACGCAAGCCAACGGCAACGTAACCCGCCGAAGGGTGGGAGCCAGCTTCGATGATGATGGAACTGCTGTTTACATCGATGTTAAAGCCGATTTCTGCACCAAGTCCAAAGTTAGTACCATTGCCAACCCCAATCGCTGGACCAAGGCTGCCATAAACACTGATTCCCTGCGCGACGCCAATCAAGATGCCGCCTGACAATTCGACACCCAACGCCAGTTCATTACCAAAGCCCGCGCCGAGTTCGACTTCACCAAAGGTACCAATGCCATTAGAGCTCAAAAACTTGATATTCAGCGGGATACCCCGAGATGCGACAACTCCCAGACCGCCATAACTTGCTAAAGCCAATTCGGTCCCGCCTTTGCCACCGGCGAACGAAAATGAGGAGGCTGCAGTGATCAGAGATAGTACGATTGCAAAGCGCTTTAACATATTTTTATTCCATTGAGTCAAACGAGTATTCGATTATAGCGGAGAAATCTTTCTCAGGGCTAATTCTGCAATCTGGAAAGTGATCATGATTTGGCGAGTCCGGCCAGTAACCCGGTTCAAAACAGAATGCGCCATGGGTTGCGAAACGGATATCGGCGCTTTTTGGGGTGCCCCCCAAGAAGTTTCCGGTATAGAACTGCATGCCTGGAAGCGTTGAGCGGCAGGTTAGCTGAGTGTTCGATCCTGCATGTCGGGCCTGTGCCAGTATTTTAAGCTGCTGATCATCAGGGTAACAAAAACAGTGATCAATGCCGCCAGCGCGGATAAGTTGTTCATCGCACAGTGGGGTTAGCTTTGTGAATGCATCTGTCCAGTTTGCGAAATCCAATACAGTGCCGTCGCTGTTCAATACACGGCCGGTAGGCAGCGCATTATCATCGGCTTCGAGGTATTGTTGGCTGGCGAGTTTAAATTCATGGTCGCGTAGAGAGCCGGTGGTTTCACCGTTGAGGTTGAAGTAAGCATGATTCGTCAGGTTCAGAATAGTCGATGCGTCGGTCCTGGCGTGATAGTCGAACCGTACGGTGTCATCATCGGTTAACGTGATTTTAACCGTCGTCTGTAGATTTCCAGGAAAGCCACCTTCACCATCGGGTGAAAAGTGCGAGAAGGTCAACGTTGGGGTTGCATCATTGACCAGTTCAATTCTGCTTTCCCATAATTTGAAGGAAAAACCATGACTGCCGCCGTGAAGGTGGTGTGGTGGTAGGTTGACCTCCACTTGAATGCGTTCACCATTCAATTGTGCTTGTCCGTGTCCGATACGGTTGGCCCATCGGCCGACCGTACTGCCAAGGAAGGCGTGCTGGTGAGCAAAGGTTTGCGCATCATCACAGCCGAGAACCAGGCTTTGACTGTCTTGTTGACGCTTAAAGCCAATCCAGGACGCGCCCAGGTTCAAAAAGCTGGCTTCTGTTCCATGACTGTTACGCAGTAAAAATTTTTTGATAACGGATCCATCATCCAGTTTACCGAACTCGACTTCCGAAATACTTGCTCTCATGGTTTTCTCATACCAATACGACGAATAGAGTGGTTGGTATTATGCCACAAACGCTCCATTTACTGCTTGGCAAATATAAACTGATTCCCGTATCCCAAATGTTTCTTCATAGTGTTTGGCTACATGCGCAACAACAGAGTCAACGTATTGCTCTGCAATCAGCGACACCACACAACCACCGAAACCGCCACCGGTCATCCTCGCGCCGCCGGCACCAGCGGGTAGAACCTCGTTGATCAGATCAACCAAACCATCGATGGGCGCGACCGTAATGTCGAAATCCTGTTTCATGGACTGATGCGACTCCGCCATAAGTTGCCCCATGGTTACCCAGTCTTTCTTCCCCAGGGCTTCAGCTGCGCGCAATGTGCGATCATTCTCAGAAATGACGTGATGGGCTCGTCGAAAAGGCAGCTCATCCATACTGTCCTTGTGAGACAGGAGTAGGGGCATGGTGGCGTCGCGGAGGGCTCCTACACCCAACACATGGGCGGCCTGAAGACACTGCTGACGACGCTCATTGTATTTACTGTCGACCAACCCACGTTTGACGTTGGAATTGAAAATGACGATTCGGAAGGTTGGGTCCAGACTGACTGGTTTGCTGGTCAAGTCCCGACAATCAATCAGTAAGGCATGATCCTGTTCGCCTCTTGCGCAAATGAGCTGATCCATAATTCCGGTATGCGCGCCGATAAACTCATTCTCGGTTTGTTGGCCAAGAAGTGCCGCTTGGGTTGGGTCAATGGGTTCCTCCGCCAGTGCTGACACGGTGCGAATCAAAACAATTTCCAGCGCTGCAGAAGAGCTGAGTCCTGCGCCATAGGGTACGTCCCCGGCAATGGCGATATCGAGCCCGCAGACACGATGATTCTGCTTGAGCAGAGTGTCGTAAACGCCACGAACATAGTTTGCCCACGCGGATTCTGCGCTTGGGAATAGCGGCTGTCCAAAGTCAAATTCAACCACTTCTTCATCAAAATTGACGGCACAGACCCTGACAATGGTGTCATCACGTTTTCTGGCAACGATAGCCGTCCCGAAGTTTATGGCTGCCGGAAGCACGAAGCCGTCGTTGTAATCCGTGTGTTCACCAATGAGGTTAACCCGGCCTGGTGCATAAAATTGATGGCTGGGAGCGTAGTTGAAGCGTTTGGTAAAGGCTGCTGTGGCCAGTTCGTGTAAAGTCACCGTTGCGCTACCTTGTAGTGGATGTTACTGGTTTCCTGTAATCGTTTCGCTGCCTGTTCGGGCGTAAGGTCCCGTTGTGGTTCTGCTAACATTTCATAGCCAACCATAAATTTTCGTACAGATGCATTGCGCAACAGGGGCGGATAAAAGTGTGCGTGTAGCTGCCAAGCGGGGTCGTTGGCTTTGCTTGTTGGTGCACCATGCCAGCCCATGGAATAAGGGAACGAAGTTGCGAACAGGTTATCGTAGCGGGTGGTTAGCTGTTGCAATGCGTCAGCCAGACTGGATTTCTGCGAATCGTCTAATTGATTTATCTGTTGGCAGGCAAATTTCGGCAGCAACAGTGTTTCAAATGGCCAGGCTGCCCAAAAGGGTACGACCGCGATCCAGTGCTGATTCTCAATCACGGTACGTGTGCCATCTTTACTTTCGCGTAAGGCATAGTCGAGCAACATAGGGCGTTCATGTTGATCGAAGTAACGTCGCTGCTCAATGTCCTCTTTAGCTGGCAAGGTCGGTACTGTCGAGTTAGCCCAGATCTGACCGTGCGGATGTGGTTGGGAGCAACCCATTACCGCGCCTTTATTCTCAAACAGCTGTACCCATTCGTACCCTGCACTTAACCGAGTAAATTCTGACGCCCAGGTGTCTATGACCGTAAGAATCGATTCCAGTGACAGCTCTGGTAATGTTTTGCTGTGGTCTGGGCTGAAACAAATGACGTGTGCTTCGCCTCGTTCTGCTTTGAGAGTGAACAGAGGGTCGGGTGAACTTTCATTTTCGGGGGTGATTTTTTGCAATGCCGCGAAATCGTTTTCGAACACAAACGTCGCCGTGTAGTCAGGGTTGATGTCGCCCGAAATCCGCTCATTCCCCGGGCACAGGTAGCAATGAGCATCATAGCTTGGCATTTGCTCAGTTGAGGTTGTTTCCTGTTGCCCCTGCCAAGGTCGTTTTGCGCGATGGGGTGACACCAGAACCCACTCAGCGGTCAGAGGGTTTAATCGTTTATGTGGGTGCTCGGATGGGTCGAAGTGGGCGTTTGGCACGGTCTAGTCCTGCATTGTCTTTTTTTCGTTGAGTGTAGCTAATTTGAAAACGTTTTCAAGCCCTGAGTTCTTGTTTAATGTCAAAAAATGATTCAGTATCTGAAACCTGTTTCAAGAAAGAGAAATAAGCGTGGCTAACATTAAGGATGTCGCTCGGGCGGCGGGTGTTTCGGTTTCAACTGTATCGCGTGTCATAAATAATTCGGCATCCGTGGTGCCTGAAAAGCGGCAAGCCGTGCTGAGCGCAATGGACACGTTGAAATATCAGCCCAATACCTTAGCCAGGGCGCTGGTCAGTAATCGCAGTGATTGCATAGGATTGCTGGTTGGTGAAATTGAAGCCCCGTTTTTTGGGCAGCTCATGGCCGGCGTGCACCGCGTTGTGATGGCCGCAGGTAAACATGTCATTGTGACAGCAGGGTATCACCAGTCCGAGCAGGAGCGCGGCGCTATTCGGTTTTTGCAGGAACGTCGCTGTGACGGTTTAATAATTCACTCTAAAGCCATTCCAGACGATGAGATCATTGAATTATTCCAACGCGACACCCCTGTGATGGTGGTTAATCGATTAATCCCTGGTTGGGAAGACCGTTGTGTGTATCTGGACAATGAATACGGCGCTTATCTCGCAACCCGCCATCTGATCAGCAAAGGACACCGAAATATCGCATATATCGGTACCAACATCGCTATTGAAGATGGCGAAAGCCGGATTGCCGGTTATCGTCGGGCATTGACCGAAGCCGAAATCGAATTCGATGATCGAAAATTGGTCAAAGCCTTTCCAGATGAAGAAGGCGGTAATTATGCCATGGCGGAGGTGATGTCTCGAAACCTCGGCATTACCGCACTGTTTGCATATAACGATGCAATGGCCGCCGGGGCTATGGTTATGCTGCAGGATTCTGGGCGACAGATCCCCGAAGAAATTTCTATAGTCGGATTCGACGATGTCATCTTGGCTCGGATATTAAAGCCTCACCTGACCACCATTCGTTACCCTGTGAATGAAATGGGGGCACTGGCAGCCGAGTTGGTTTTGCACGCGTTGGACGATAAGTATGAAAAAATCGATCAGCCTCTGCGCTTTACACCAAGGCTGATTGAGCGTCAGTCCGTGTATTCCAGATAACGGTCATTCGTTATCGCAGGTAATTGCTCTGTTTTAACTTGGTTTGGCAGAGTTTAATTCTGGATTTTCATTTATTTTCTTCTTGATGCCCTGAAATTAGGACGCACTTCAGCGGCCATTGGTTTCATTTTATTCCTATACTGTTCACCACAATAAAGAGCCGGAAATCAACGGCTAATCCGCGCAACGATATTGAATCGCGGGCTGCGTCCGAGAGCATCGTTTTGCGCAGCGCGACCCATTGAACTGAATCTGGAGAAAACAATGAAAATAGGTGTCCCTAAGGAAATTAAAAATCACGAATACCGTGTCGGCTTAACGCCCATGGCGGTATTGGAACTCATTCACAATGGGCATCAAGTTGCCGTGGAAACGCTGGCGGGCGACGCAATTGGCTTCAGTGATCAGCAATATATCGATGCCGGTGCCGATATCCTGGCGACAGCAAGTGCCGTTTTTGATTGGGCTGACATGATCGTCAAAGTCAAAGAACCGCAGGCTGTTGAGCGTGCAATGCTGAAACCGTCTCATACTTTATTCACCTATTTGCATCTGGCACCGGATGTCCCTCAAACCCAAGACCTGATTAACTCTCAGGCGGTTTGTATTGCCTATGAAACGGTAACGGATCGCAACGGCCACCTGCCGCTGTTGGCACCAATGTCTGAAGTCGCAGGAAGGATGTCCATACAGGCTGGTGCGCATTCGCTTGAAAAAGCGCAGGGTGGACGTGGCTTACTGCTGGGGGGGGTACCCGGTGTGGAGCCGGCTAAGGTCGTCGTAATCGGCGCGGGTGTTGTTGGTCAAAACGCAGTCGCGATGGCGGTGGGTACCGGCGCTGACGTTGTCGTGTTGGATAAAAACACCGACGTATTGCGTCAAATGGACAAGCAATATGGCAACCGAATTAAAACGGTTTACTCAACCAAAGAAGCGTTGGATCGTCATGTGATTGAGGCTGATCTGGTGGTGGGAGCAGTGTTAATCCCTGGGGCAGCCGCGCCCAAACTGGTGACTCGTGAAATGATCGGCCGAATGAAGAAGGGCGCTGTACTGGTGGATGTCGCCATTGATCAAGGTGGCTGCTTTGAAACCTCCAAAGCTACTACGCACGCCGAACCAACCTATGTCGTCGACGATGTGGTTCATTATTGTGTGGCAAATATGCCTGGTGCCGTGGCGCGTACCTCAACGATGGCACTGAACAATGCAACCTTGCCATTCGTACTGGCGCTGGCAAACAAGGGTGCAAAACAAGCTATGCTGGATGATGCCCATCTGCTGAATGGTTTGAATGTCTGTCGCGGTAAAGTGACGTATAAGAGTGTCGCTGATGATCAGGGTCTGCCATACGTTTCACCAGCAGATGCACTCGAATTGATCTAAACAGCGCACGCATTCAAATGTGTTGCGGGCCGCCGTAGTTTGATCATTGTTGTCGCTTCTTGTTGCAGATGCTAGGTGAACTGGTTTGCTCTGAATAAAAATGCGTACGCTGCAAAGCTTACGCATTTTTTATTGCGCGACGCGTGGTAAACTCGCCGTTTTTATCGGTGTTGAGCGGATATGATAGGTGTTTTTGATTCCGGTGTTGGCGGGTTAACGGTGTTAACTCAGATCCGACAGCGGTTACCCGATGCGGCATTGTTGTATGTTGCCGATCAGGCCTATTCTCCTTACGGTGATCTGAGTGAAGCCCAAGTATTTGAGCGCAGTCGTTTGATTACCCAATGGCTGATTGAACAAGGTTGTGCGGTCATCGTAATCGCCTGCAACACGGCGACGGCCATTGCCATCGATCAATTACGGTCCTCATTTTCTATTCCGATTGTGGGCGTCGAGCCGGGCGTCAAACCGGCTGCGTTAAGCTCCCGAACCGGTAAAGTGGCTATTCTAGCGACCGAGAACACCTTGGCTTCACAACGTTATCGTCGGCTAATGGCTGGGTTTCTGCCTAATGTGACTGTGCTGAACCAAGCCTGTTCAGGTTTAGCAGATGCGATTGAATTCAGACCTTCTGAAATTCCTGCGTTGTTGGACAAATACACAAGTGCCTTTGAGGCCGAAGGTGTTGACCAGGTCGTACTCGGTTGTACGCACTATCCATTGATTACCGAAGAGTTAAAACGTGTCTTGCCGGCGACAATTCATATCGTTGACACCAGTGATGCCATAGCCCAGGAAGTGGCTCGCCGTGCGGCACCGTTACTCCTGACTAAAGAACCTGTGACGGTTTCTTTACGCACCACAGCAAACCCTCAAGACATGGAGCGCATGATTACACGATATTCATCGCTTGCCTGGTTGCAGGGTATACCCGCAGCATCTCTTAACCTCAGTAACCCTGAGTAATTTTTTTACCCTGAGCGGTGGCCGTAATTTGCAGTTTCAATTCAATCTATGATCTGGCTCTTTACGCCACAGTAAGTACGAATAAATCGTCGCACTGATAAAGACCGCTGCCATGATAATCAGGCTGATGCCCAGTGTGAGCGGATTTGCCCAGGGTGTGCTGATCAGACTGAACAAGCCGGTTGCGACCAACCCAAAACCCGCCAAGCGATGTGTTTTGCGCCATACCTGCTCCGAACTCAGGGTCCAAGGGGTGCGGATGCCAAACAAAAAGGTAGAGCGGGTTTTGCCGATGTAATTGCCCAAGACCAGCAATAGCATGGCTATGCCAAGCGATATAAATCGGGCGAGTGGCCAGTGCCATTCCCAAGCGTCGCTCAAGATGAACAATTGCAGTGTCAGAAAGAACAGCTGTACAGCCCAAAACACTCCCTGGTAAGCCCGACCGGACAACATCAGGTTTTGCTTGCGTGGTTCAAACATGGGCAAGACTGTCATGACCAGTGCAATCAGAACCGACACGGCGGGTAGCATGAGCAAGGCAAACCACTTATTTGCGTAACTGTCGGGCTCTAAATTAATGTTCCAGTGAATGGGCAATTGCAGATCATTGGGTAAAGAAAGGCACACATAAAAAGAAGTTACCGCAATAATGACCCAAGCTGCCGTAAAAAGGGTCAGGTTCAGGTTTATAGTGGATTTATTCGTCATCTGTTTTCCCCAGGTCGAAATAGCTCATTAGTTCAAGCAGCGCTTCTTCCAAAACGCTGACATTCAGTTGGTAAGCAACAAAATTGGCTTGTTTTTCGCTAGTAATCAGGTTGGCCGCTTTTAGTATTGAAAAGTGCCGCGAAAGCGCCGGCGCACTGATCTTAAAATGCTCGCCAATTTCACCGGCGGTCATATCTGAGCGACGTAATAACTGCAGTATTTTCCGGCGGGTCGGATCGCTTAACGCTTTATACGCCTCGTTCATGCCTATTTAACCGTTTTGTTAATTGGTTAAATAGTAGGGATGCCGTCGGCAAATTCATTAGCCATTAGTCACTGATTCAGAAAATTAACTTGGATAAACCTGGGTGAGTCCCGATTATGGCCTAATCGCAAAAAAGGATACCGTCATGTCAGAAGCTGAAGCTGTGCCAAATGCAGCAGAACCCGAACCGAACTCAACAAAACCCGTAAAACCCATCTCGTTCCTGGCGCAATTGTGGCCTTATTTGTCTCGGTATAAAAAAGTGATGGCTGGTGCCGCCACTGCATTAATATTTACCTCGCTGATCACGCTCACGCTCGGGCAGGGTGTTCGACTGGTGATCGACGAAGGTATTCTGTCGCAATCGCTGTCTTCATTGAATTCAATGCTGGCGTTTGTCATGGTCTTAGTCATTGCAATGGCGATTGGAACCTTCATTCGCTTCTACCTTGTGACGTGGTTGGGCGAGCGGATTTCGGCCGATTTGCGTAACGATGTTTTCAATCATCTCGTGCATATGCACCCGAGTTACTTTGAAGAAAATCAAAGTGGCGAAATCATGTCACGTCTGACCACGGATACCACGCTGTTGCAATCCATCATCGGCTCAAGCCTTTCATTTGCCCTTCGTAATGCGTTAACTGTAACGGGTGGCTTAATTATGCTGTTCGTGACTAATTTGAAACTAACCGCTGTGGTGATGTTGGGGGTACCCGCCGTGTTGATTCCGGCGATCTGGATGGGGCGAAGAGTGCGCCGCCTGAGCCGGGAAAGTCAGGATACGGTCGCCGACGTTGGTTCCTACGCCGGGGAAATTATCCGCCAAGTTAAAACTGTTCAATCTTATGCGCGTGAAGGGTTCGAAACTCTGGCGTTTGGCAGAGAAGTGGACAAAGCCTTTGATGTGGCCAAAAAACGCATTCGAACGCGGTCTTTTTTACTGGGTATCGTGATGCTGCTGGCATTCAGCGCTATTGCCGCCATGGTTTGGGTTGGTGGCTATGATGTGATGACCGGTAAAATGTCCGGTGGCGAACTGGCTGCCTTTGTTTTCTATGCCCTTATGGTGGCCTTCGGCGTAGCGGGCGTTTCTGAAGTCTACGGTGAAATTCAGCGCGCCGCCGGAGCCACTGAACGTTTGATGCAATTGCTCAATGAAACGTCGCTGATTCAAAGCCCTGCGGTAGCAAAGCAGCCGAGTGCAGATTCAGAGGATCATGTGCGTTTGGAAGGCGTAAGCTTTTTCTACCCGAGTCGGCCGGACAAGCCGGCGTTGAAAGACCTGAATATTCACATAAAACGTGGTGAAACGGTTGCGTTGGTGGGACCCAGCGGCGCTGGCAAGTCGACTCTTTTTGAATTGATGTTGCGTTTTTACGACCCTCAACAGGGGCGGGTAAAAATCGGCGATGTTGATATTCGCGAACTGAATCTCGATGAGCTGCGCAAGCCGATGGCTTTGGTGCCTCAGCAACCGGTGTTGTTCAGTAATAATGTCTGGCACAACATTCGTTACGGTCGCCCAGATGCCAGTGACGAAGAAGTAATAGCCGCAGCCAAAGCCGCTCATGCTTATGACTTTATCATGGACTTACCCAATGGTTTCGACAGTGACTTGGGTGAGAACGGTGTCCGTTTGAGTGGAGGCCAAAAGCAGCGGGTGGTCATTGCACGCGCGATTTTGAACGATCCCGATATCCTCCTATTGGACGAAGCCACCAGTGCATTGGATGCTGAAAGTGAGTTCCAGGTGCAGAAAGCGCTCGAGGAACTGATGAAAAACCGTACGACTATAATCATTGCACACCGTCTGGCCACTGTACTGGGGGCCGACCGTACGATAGTGATGCATCATGGTGAAGTGGTCGCTGAAGGCACACATGCCTCGCTGGTTGCCACATCGCCTCTGTATAAGCGTTTGGCGGATTTGCAGTTTGGATCTGACAAGCTGTCGGAACAAGCTTTAGCGGAATAGCTTTATGTAGGGCACCGATAGACGTTCAAATGAGTGACGACAGTTGTCGTCACTCTCTGTGTTATGTACAAACCCAGTCTTTACCTCTCCCGTCGCCCCACATGGCAATCATCAATCTCTTCTATACATATATTTTGAAAAGTGTACACTTATCAAAATTTCACCGAGTTCCCAGATGGACAGCCACTCAAAGAAAGACGAATGTTGTGGTCGAGGCGGCTCACGTCCCGGTTGTGGCCGAAAACCAGGCGTTAAAACCCGCCCGGTGCGCTTGCCGGAATGGCTATTGGAAGCGTTAGAGGAGCAGGGCGATGCCCGCCACGCCATCATTCATGCCTGTGTGCATCACTTCAACCTGAAATGCCCGAACCCTTCTGAAGGTAACAATGACTAAATTCCGATTTATTATTCATTATTTCTTGCTCAATAAATATTCGTATCTGTTTGCGACTGTCTGCATTTTTGCTGTGAACTGGTTTCAGGTCGAAATACCGCACTACATCAAACTGGCGATAGATTTGTTGGGCGAAAACAACAGTGAGTCCCACGCTGAATTGGTCAGAAATGTTTGGATTGTGATCGTGCTTGCGGTTGTGATGGTAGGCATACGAATTCTGTCACGCATGTATGCGTTAAACCCTGGGCGTATCACCGAAGCCGAATTAAAAAATGACTTGTTTTACAAATTAAACCGCCTGCCCAACGCTTTCCATAAAAAGTTTGCGTCCGGAAAACTGATTTCCATCATCAATAACGACCTGAACGGTATCCGGTTGTTTTATGGCATAGGCTTCCTGCAATTGGTGAACGTTATTTTCGCATTGTCGTTAACGCCGATCTGGATGTGGCGCATTTCTCCCGCGCTGACACTGTATTCTGTTATCCCCATCTTGGTTGCTTTTGTGATTTTCAGCCAAGGTTTTAAGAAGATGCGCTCTATGCACACGGAGCGATTAAAACGACTGCAAGGTGTATCCGAGCAGCTGATGAACTATCTGGCCGGAATTGATCTCATTAAAAACCAGCAAATGGGTGCATGGGTCAGCCAGGAGATTGATCGCGTGAACCAGTCGCTACTTGAAACAACCATGCGAATTACCCGAATACAAACCTTTGTCATGCCCGTGTTAGATCATGCCAATAACCTGATGAAAGTGGTGATTCTGGGGCTCGGTGGTGTTTACCTGTTTCAACAGAACCTGACCTTGGGCGAAATTACCGCCTTTCTGTCTTACTCCGTGTTGTTGGCACTGCCGTTAATGCAGTTGGGTCGTATCGCCGTTGTTTTCCAAATGGGGATGGTCAGCATCGACAGTGTTTTAACCATCCTGAACAGCGAAATACCTGAACAAGATGCACAGGCGTCTGCAGAGGGTGGTACCAGCAAGAGCCAAACTCTGCGCGTAGAAAATCTCAGTTATCGGTACTCGGATGCTGACGACAGCGTATTAAAAAATATCAGTTTCGTTATTGAACCCGGTAAAAAGGTAGGCGTTCTGGGCAGTATCGGTTCGGGCAAAAGTACGCTGGTGAACTGTATTAATCATCATCTGGATATTGAACAGGGTCAGGTATTTTGGGGTGATGAAGATGTTGCAACGATGCCGAGACAGGATTGGCGAGCCAGAATCCGGACCATCACCCAAGAACCATATCTGTTTTCCGATACGATTGAACAGAACATTCGCTTTGGCAGTGGTCAGCAGGGCTATGAGAAAGCCGACATCGAAAAGGTGATTCAATTGAGCCAATTCGCAGACGATGTGGCTCGGTTTGAAAAAGGCGACCAAACCATCGTCGGTGAGAAGGGGATTATGTTATCTGGCGGGCAAAAACAACGCCTGAGTATCGCTCGTGCGCTATTGAGTCCGAGCGACTTGATTATTATGGATAATGTGTTGTCGGCGGTGGACTACGACACGGAACGTAAAATTCTGGCCGGCATGTTAGATAGAATAAAAGATCAGTCGGTATTGATTGTATCGCATCGCGTTAGTGCACTGGAGTCTATGGACGAAATTCTCGTTCTCGATCATGGCGAAATAATCGCCCGTGGCTCGCATCAATCTCTGTTGGAATCATCAGACTATTACCGACAAACTTGGCTATTGCAGCAAAATGAAGCGGAGGCGGTGGCATGATAAATGTAATTGACCTCAACTATCTGAAGCATTTTTTGCTGTTCGCTCGCAAATACAAAGTATCTGCGTTGATTGGAATCGCGATGTTGCCTGTATCTATTGCGACCAGTTTAGCGTTTCCCTGGTTAACCATTAAAGTGATCGATGAGCACCTGGCTATCGGGGAACTGACGGGTTTGTCTGTTTTGATTGCTCTGATGGTGATTGTTACTCTTTTAAATTACCTTTCGGAAAGCAGTTATTCTTATTTCTTGCGGAAAATGGGGCAGTATACCGTCTTTGATATACGCATGGCCTTGTTTGGTCGCATTTTGAAATTACCGCGCAGTTATTTTGATCGGACACCGACCGGTGTGACACTCTCGCGGTTAACCAGCGACCTGGAAGCCATATCCGATTCCTTTGTTTTGAGTTTTCTATCTCTGGTGTTGGACTCCATCAACACCGTTGCCTTGTTGGTGTTAATGTTGGTGATTGACTGGCAGTTGACGTTGGTGGTGCTTGTTGTGTTTCCGCCAGTACTTTACCTCACGCACTTCGTACGCAATAAACTGCGCGCTATGTTTAAAATTACCCGTTCATCCTTAGCCAAAGGCACAGGTTATTTACAGGAATGTTTGCTCGGGATTAAAACGGTTCAACTTTACCGGGCTGAACAGGAAGTGGAAGCGCGATACAAAGAACACACGTCAGAGTTTCTCCATGCACAATTAAAAACCAACAAATACGACGCCGCGTTGTTTTCCATCATTACCGGCGTAACCTCTATTACCATCGGTTTAATCATTTGGTATGGATCCGGGTTGGTCTTGCAAGAGGCATTGTCCCTCGGTGTTTTAATTGCGTTTATTAATACAATGGAGAAAGTGTTTGTGCCGCTGCGCGATTTTACGTCTCAGATTGCAGCCATTCAGCGATCCTTTGCCGCGTTCGATCATATTGAAGAATTGTTTACGGAAACGCTGGAAGAAGAAGGGCGACAGTTACTGAAGTCCGAGGATGTTGCCAGCCGCTTGCGCGATTTTGAGTCGCTGGAATTCCGTAATGTCTCTTTCCGCTACAACAGCCAAACGCCCTATGTATTAAAGGATGTGTCGTTTAAATTGGAAAAAGGGCATCAGTTGGCCTTGGTCGGCACCACGGGGTCTGGCAAATCAACGATTCTGCGCTTAATCTCCAAGGTATATCAGGACTATGAAGGCAGCATTTTGTTGAACGGATTGGAACTGTCTGCGTTGGCCATTGAAGATTCCATGCATTTGTTTTCTTTGATGCAGCAGGATGTCTTTCTCTTTGAACAAAGTATTCGGTTCAATATATCCTTGGGCAAGGAAGGGATTGATGACCAACAGGTCCGCGACGCAGCCGCGTATGTTTACGCTAATGAATTTATTGATCGACACGAGCAAGGGTATGACCTTAAGCTGAATGCTAACGGCAGTAATTTGTCGGCAGGCCAAACGCAGCTCATATCCTTCGCGCGAGCAGTCGCTCAAGGTGGCCAGGTCATTATGTTGGATGAAGCAACCAGTTCTGTTGATTCCATCACCGAGAACCTTATTCAAAAAGCCATTAGTCGATTCTTTGCAGAAAAAACAGTGATCGCCATTGCTCACCGATTAAGCACCATTCGCCATTCCGATACGATTCTCGTGCTCGATCAGGGGCGCATCGTAGAACAGGGCAATCATGAATCGTTGGTAGCCAAGGGTGGCGCTTATGCCAATTTACTTAGTGAAACTCAGGCAACCGTAAACGGTGCTTTGGAGATTATTTGAACCTAATGCTTAGCGATGTCGTCTGGCTGTCTGTTTTTATAGCGATAGCCGGGCTTTGGTGGCACGGACAGGGTGTCAAAGCTTCAGCTTTGAAGCATGTGAAACGCTACTGTGATGATCACGATATTCAATTGTTGGATGAATCTCTGGTTTTGCGAAAATTGTGGTTTGCCCGCAATAACAGGGGAGCCATAAATTTACAACGGACTTATTTTTTTGAGTTCACCTCAACAGGCGAATACCGGTATCGCGGTACGGTTTCGCTATTGGGCTATCGATTACAGTCAATCGATGCCCAAACCCACCATTTGCAGTAAGGCGCTTATCACGGTTTACCGATATTTTGTGACCATTGACGCACGTCTTTGTGCCACTTTGCCGTATAGTATGTAGCCATTACGACGGAAAAGGAGTGTGTTATGAAGAAGTTAGCAACAGCGGTAGCATTAAGTGCAGCGGTCTTGGTCACAGTTGGCTGTACCGAAAGTTTTCAACGCGAAATGAAGAACGTGACCAGTGAATACATGGGTGGTTTGAAGCGTACGGCCAAGGTGTATTCCAGCGATGGCGATTTGATCGCGCAATACGAAGGCAAATTTGACGTACAGAGCTCAGAATTTGGCAACAAAGTGCTGTTCGATGTTGATGGCAAACGCGTCATTATTTATAACGCCATTGTCATTGTTGAAGAGTTGTAACGTTTTGCCGTCGTCAACATTAAGTGAAAAACTGCAACGTGACTTTGGGTTTTCCGAGTTCCGCCCAGGGCAAGAAACCTGCATTCGTCATCTGCTCGATGGCCATTCCTCATTGGCCATCTTTCCAACCGGGTCAGGAAAGTCGCTGTGTTACCAGTTTACTGCATTACAACTTCCACACCTGACACTGGTGGTGTCACCACTGTTGGCGTTGATGAAAGATCAGGTCGATTTTCTGCAACGTAAAGGCATAGCTGCGGCCAGCCTCGATTCAAGCCTGACGGGTGATGAATACCAACAGGTTGTTACACAATTAAGGCAAGGGCAGCTGAAAATCCTGATGGTTTCGGTCGAACGCTTCAAAAATGAGCGATTCCGACAGCTGATTCAGACCATTCCAATTTCACTGCTGGTCGTGGATGAAGCGCACTGTATTTCAGAATGGGGGCATAATTTTCGTCCCGATTACCTTAAGTTACCGCATTATTGTGCTCAGTTGAATATTCCCACCGTTCTGCTCTTAACCGCCACCGCAACTAAAAAAGTGAAGCGCGATATGGCGGAAAAATTTGCCATTCAATCACAGCACATAGTCCAAACTGGGTTTTATCGTCAGAATTTGCACATCGCTGTAAAATCGCTGGCAGACAGTGACAAAAAGAATGCGTTGGTTCAGACGCTGAATACACAAACGGGGTGTGGCATTGTGTATGTCACTTTGCAGCAACAGGCAGAAGATGTCGCTACGTTCTTGCAAAGCCAGGGCTTTGTTGCCAATGCCTATCATGCCGGACTCGAAAGTGAACGACGGCAACACATTCAGCAATCGTTCATGACCGGTGACGTTCCCATTATTGTGGCAACCATTGCATTTGGCATGGGTGTCGATAAAGCGGATATTCGCTTTGTTGTTCATTATGACTTGCCGAAGTCGATTGAAAACTTCAGCCAGGAAATTGGTCGCGCTGGGCGAGATGGGTTAGATGCGCAATGTGTAATCTTTGCCAATCTGGATGGGTTATCGACATTGGAAAACTTCGTGTACGGCGACACGCCCGCGTTGTGGGGTATTGAGCGGTTACTGAAACTCATCGCTCATGAGACAAAACATCAGCAATGGGAAATGCAAGCCAATGCCGTATCGTTTGACACCAACATCCGGTTGTTGACTCTGAAAACGCTTCTGGTTCAACTTGAACTGCTTGATGTGTTGGAGACCCGATACGCCTATTACGCGGAATACAAAATCAAATACCTGCGCTCCGTTGATGACATTGTCGGAATGTTTGACGGAGAGCGAGCGAATTTTATTCAGGCTATTGTGGATCACGCGCCCGTTAAGAGAACTTGGGCTGAAGTCGACATGGAGACGCTGTGCCGCCAGTACCCCTGTGATCGTGGTCGTGTGGTGAAAGCATTGGATTTCTTGCACGATAAAGGGCTTATCGAGTGTCAGGCGAAAGGTATGGTTGACGTTTATGGCGTCAATACACCCGCACTAAACCGCCCCGGGTTGGCAGACGAGCTACTGAGGTACTTTCGTGAAAAAGAGACGAAAGAAATTAGCCGCATAGCTCAGCTTATACGTTTCTTTGAATTGGATTCCTGTTTGAGCCGTAACCTGGCGCGATATTTTGACGACCAGCAAGCGCCAGATCAATGCGGGCATTGTTCCGTTTGCCTAGGAAAGGTTGCGCAGTTGAAACGCTATGATGAAGCACCTTGGCCGAGCCAAGAACAGATGCACGGCTATGTTGAAGGACTAACGTCTGTTGTTCAAGAGCAATTGAGTTTGCGAGATGTGCAGATGCAATTGACCTCAGAGATGAAAACTCAATTTTTAGTGGGTTTAACAACGCCGTGGTTTACCCGGTTTAAAGTGAGACAATTGCCCGGTTTTGGGCAATGCAGCCGGCAACGATTCAGCGAGGTGCTGGAGCGACTGTGATTTTGTTTCGTCTCCGATGACTTTGTTTTATCTCTGTCTTTCTGGGCAACATCTGTTTAGTCTTAACGTTAGTTTCTCTATTTAAACTTAGTGAGATTAATGGCCGAGTATTGTTGTTTTTCTTAATAAAGTTCGTTATTCCTCGCAACATAGTCGTACTTCAGTCCTTGCGTTGATAAGGCAGCCATAATTTTATTTAATCGGAGTGAATTAAGATAAAGAATAGAAACTGCCTATTCCGAGAAACGAAATAGACAGTTTGATGAGGCCGAATGTAGCTAACGGGATTCTATAGCAGGGCAGGTATTCCAGGCAGTTGCCCTACAGCTGCTAAAGCGCCTACACAAATGATGAAGGCGCCAAGTGGAATGATGAGCTTATCTGTCCAGGTAAGAGTTTGAGCTCTTTTTATATTGCCAATGACGCCGAGATTGTCCAGCAGCATTGTGAGTGCCCAGCCGAATACAGGATTAACAAATGCACTTGAGAAAATGCATATTCCAGCGGATTGGGCGTCGTCGCTATCTTGAATCATCTGCATACCTGCTTCCAACAATGGAAGGAATACACCAACGATCAAAGCCGTACGAAGAACCGGTTCCCACATGGCTAAATCCATTGGATACCCGATTATTGCAGCAAGAATGCACAGTATACCCGTCAGCAAAGCGCCCCCTGGAATCGGGCGTTTGGCGATTGCAGCCGGGATCATATAGGTTCCCCAAGACGAGGAAAGATTTCCGCCGCCCAGAATAGATCCTACAATTTGCCGAATAGAGGCAACGGTCATTGTATCATCGACATTCATCAACGCTTTTTTTGCTCTAGAAGGGTAGTTCAATTCCTGAAAAACTCGGTGCCCCAAGAAATCAGGTGACCACATAGCAACAGCTAAAATCGCAAAGGGCATTACCGCGACGAAATGCCCTAAGTTTGGCCAGCC
Source organism: Reinekea sp. (assembly GCA_050293765.1). Classification (GTDB taxonomy): domain Bacteria; phylum Pseudomonadota; class Gammaproteobacteria; order Pseudomonadales; family Natronospirillaceae; genus Reinekea. The sequence continues at coordinate 1,472 of JBNKNI010000013.1, read as the reverse complement.
CATTTGCCAACCTGTATTTTCACCCCACCAGTATGTAGGACTGAAATGAGGTAACCCTGGGGTGGTCGAAAATGAAAATTCTGCGCCCATGGTAAACGCTACTATTCCTGCCAATGCAGAACAAAGAGGTATTGCTAACCAGCGTTTTTTAATTCTGGCTAGATATGCGTATACAATAACGGTAATAAAAATTGTGGCAAAGGCCACTGAACCAATATCACCAGTTTCTGCCCATGCAGTAAGTTTACTTATTTGCCCAATCAGGCCGACAGCCCCCAAGTAAATGAGTAAGCCAGCACGCACCCCCACACCGGTCAGATTAACGAGTTTCGAACCACCTTTAGAAAAACTCAGCATGAGCCCAAAAACGCCGACCATGATGCCGAGAGCAAGTGGGTGGCCGCCCGATAATGCGATGAGCGGAATCAATGGAATCATGGGTCCGTGGGTACCCGCCAGGTTCGCATTTGGGTTAAGAAAGGCAGAAAATAAAATAACGAAAAGGGCACCAGCGATAAGCAGTTCATATCTGACATTTTCGGCAACGAATGCGGCAGACAGGCCAAATTGAGAGGCGAAGGCTGCAACCATCGCTGTGACCATGACGACTTTTCCGATAGTCGCCGCTATTGCGGGAACCCAGTCCTCAACTTCGATTGAATAATCACGAAAGGGCAGATAGCGCCCCCAGCGATTGAAATTGACAATAGTCAGCTCGTGATCCAAATACTCTGATCGACTGTTAAAGGAAGATGAAGGCTTTCTTTTTTGCTTGTAGTTGTTGGGATCATCCAGGTCTTTTTTTATGGCTTCAGTCATGCCATCGTTACTCCAGTAGGTTCAAATGTCGACTGGAGCATATCGTTACTAATCGACACTTTATTGCTATGGGTCGAATAAAAAGTGAGTAATGCTAAAGAGATGGAGCGCTTTTTAATATTTTTATGACGATGATCAATTTATTCCAAAACCTAAAATAGGTGTATGAAATAGCGGTATTTTATGAGCTGGTCTAAATGAAGATTATAATGTTTCGAAAGATTTTCTAATTGACGAGTATCGAAAGTCGATGTGCGCAATATTCAAATTTTTGCGTATTCAGATAATCGAAAGAATGTAATTTTTTTCTTTTAATGTGCAAAGATAAAGAAACACCGGCTAAAGTTTTATAGGTACCAAGCGGTTGTTTCGTAGAGACTAATTTTTTTACCAAAATAATTATGGCGTGTGATGGCTTTTAAAATTTTTTGTTAAAAATTTTTATTGATACCTATCCAGAAATTCAGGAACGGACTAATTTTTTGGAGGCTATAGTCGTTTTTTTAGGCAAAATGAATTTACTAGGGCAACTCTGAATAATTGCTATCTACCTCAGCGGGTGAAGAAATGCGCAAAGTTCGAGGCAAGTTCTGCAGGCAATATTCATTATCTTGGCAAAGGACTTAACAACGAAATTTGCCATTTCAGCCTCG
>JBNKNI010000012.1:0-123774 GCA_050293765.1 Reinekea sp. | reverse complement strand
CCACACTAGGATAACTTCAGGCGGTATAGCGTGACGTTCAATTAAAGTGCATCACATTGATCAGTAAAGTAAATGTATTTCAGGGAGATGGTATGTCTGGCCGAATTGTCATAGCAGGGTATAAACCAAAACCCGGTAAAGAAGCAGAATTAAAAGCGTTAATGAACACCCATTTGCCGCGTTTACGTGCTGAAGGTCTGGTGACGGATCGAGAATCAATCATTATGCAGGCGAATGACGGTACCATACTGGAAGTATTTGAGTGGGCATCGAACGAAGCCATAGAAAGCGCGCACCACAACCCAGAAGTGCAAAAAATGTGGCAAGAGTATGCGGCTGTGTGTGAGTACGTCCCCATCGCTGACGTGGCAGAGAGCACACAATTGTTTTCAAACTTTACACCCCTGAACTAAATCTGGTTAGGCCGCAAGCGGGTGATTAGGCCAATATCAACAGGCTCTGCTCCGTCCCGGATGGTGATTGCTGTTCAAGGTTATTTCTCATGGTCATCGCTCATGGTCGTTGCTCATGTTCGTTGCTCATGAGCTAGCGGAGTGTGGCGAGAGTTCGGCGTTATCTCTTCTTTGCAAGATAAGCGTTCATCCTCCATTCAGGTAAGCAGCGCATACTCCCTTCCCACTGTGTACAAGACGTATTCTTGCTTTTCTTTATTTATCTCCTTGCATGGTGGTCGTTTAGACTGCTCTGGCATGACCCATGGGCGGTAAAGTGTGAACAACAAAGGTTCTCGACACTTCATTTACCCGACATCTGCTGTGTTCAGCGGGTGCCATGAGACAGAGGATTACCATGAATAGCTCAGCCCGGTTTTTAGTGTTCGGTTTCACTTTATTGTTGTGCGCAACGTCCGTGTCGGCTAATAAGTCAACCACGTTGCGGGTTGGCGATATCGTCTTTGAGGACAAGCAGTTCATGTACTGCGTTTACAAACATGCGGATAAAACAGCGCCAGTGCGGGATGTTCGAGTGCTCGATTGTGAAGAGGAGTTCATTAAATCAGCGGCCGGTGTCGAACACTTTCCCAACTTAGAAGAACTCAACTTAAGCCGTAACCAAATCACAAAGCTGGATGTTTCGGCCAACACAAAATTAAGGGTGCTTAAGGTGAGTAATAATGGTTTGTCTGAACTGGACATTTCATCGAACACCGAACTGGTGAGCCTGTGGGCGGTGAGTAACCGGTTGCGTCACCTGAACACCTATTCAAATACAGCTTTAACCGACCTTTACATTTTCTACAATCAAATAAGCGAGTTAGACCTGCATACCAACACGGCATTGCTTGATCTTCACGTGAGTGAAAACAAACTCATGGCATTAGACCTGTACGCAAACACGGCGATTCGAACGGTAGATGCTGGCTACAACCAACTGACAGCATTGGATATTTCTTCCAATACTTCATTGTCCAGGTTGATGGTCGGCGGGAACCAAATCACCTCGTTGGACGTTTCTACGCATTCACTGTCAACATTGATTGTCAGTGACAACCAGTTAACCACGATAAACATTAAAGACGCCGCAAAATTCCAAACCTTGGTTGTTTCAAACAACCCCTACAATGACGAAACGCAGGCCTACTTGCTCGAACTCTTCTCAAACCTGGTGCCAGAGTGGGGGCCTTACACCGTTTTTATGTTTTGACCTATTAGTGCAGCTGCTCTGTCTGGCTGAACAGACTTTCCTGTCTGTCAGAAGTGCTGTCGGCATAGTCAGTGTGTTAACCCGGCACTGCAACTGTTTAAAAAGCAATTAGCTATCTTCTTGCAGGGTTGCTTTGGTCCGTCTTGCACACAGGCGGTTATCGTCTTTCACGTTTTTTGCACATTTGGGGTAATTCTTCTCTGGTAAAGTACAGCTTTCTCCTTTAGCCGAATGGATTGCTCTATGAACACCCCTGCTTTATCGCTATTAATCGCTGTTAGTTTATTTGCGGGTGGCGCGTATGCCACAGATACAGACGGTGACGGTTTGACCGATGAGTTGGAAATATCGGTGGGGATGGACCCAAACGATGCGACGGACTTTTTTAACGATACTGATGGTGACGGCGTGTACGACGGCGAGGAAGCCGGAGACGGCACGGATTTGAACGACGCAGAAAGTTTTATCGAGATGATAGACCGAGCTGTGGGTACCGATGGTTTTGTCACCTTTGCGTTTAGCGAAGGCGGTCTGTACGAAGAAATGTACCCCCGTCATATGGCACAAGACGCATCCGGGTCTTTATTTTTTTCTGCTGAACTGGACGGTGATGAGTCCAGTTTTGCACTGGTGAAGTTGGATGAACACTGGGACATGGACAGTACGTTTTCAGACGACGGTTATACCACAGGTGTCGATCTGGGGGTGTCCGGTTACTACGTTCGGCACTTTCAGTTAACGGATCAGGGGCAAATTAAACTGGCTGTGAATCAATGCAACAGCTGGGAATGTTTGATGGTTGTCACCTCACAGGGGCAATTGGATACCACCGAATTTTCAACTCAAACCCAGCCAGGTATTTACGACTACACCCGTTATATGAGCAGTGACTTTCGTGTGTATCAAGAAGCATCAGGCGCATTCTATACCGGTTATACGGTGATGGGGGCCAATGCCTCGGTACGGCTGTTCAAAGTTGGAGCGGACGCGGTAGTTGATGAGACGTTCAACAACAACACCGGGGCGCTGAGTTTCAATTTATTGAGCGGTAATTCCGGTGAGTACGTAACCGGTATTGTTCCAGCACACGATGGCGATTATCTCTTGACGGTTCGCGCAAACGCGGCGTATGAACGGGCCGTGTTTATTATTAAGTTTTCAGCCGAAGGCATTCTGGATAGCGCTTGGGGCACCGAGGGTATACTGCGCTTGTCCGGTGCTTCGGATTTCCGGGATCTGGTGTTGTCGGTCAATGAAGACGGCGGTTATTGGGCGTATGTAACGATGGGGTCTTCCAGCAACCAGGGTGTTGCGGTGCTCAAACTGAACAGCGATGGCACTACAGACACTGCCTTTGGTACTGAAGGGCAAGTCAGTTTTTATAACCCAACCGGTGCATATTACTACTTAACAGATTTGTTGCAAATGGACGATGGCAAATTGCTTGTTGTCAGTGCTATGGGGCGGGGAGCTGATGCCAGCGGACTGATGATGGCCCGATTACTGGATTCAGGCGAGTTGGATACCTCATTCTACGGGAATGGCGTTATGCAAGTCTCGCTGGGAGACAATTTCAATATCGTTTCCAAGGCTATGCTTTTGCAGAATGGGAACGTCGCTATCGCCGGATCACAATCGAATACCATCACTGGCGCGATAGATGGTGTTCTGTTCTCAGTGCTAAACCCGGTTCAGACTGACGACAGTAATGAAACCGAAAATGAAACCGATACCGGCAATGAATCTTCGAATACCGAACCGACAGACACCGATGCCTCGGGTGATGGTCAGGCTGAACAGACTGAAGAAAATGAAGTGACGGTCACCTTCGGTGGTAGCCTGCCATTAGGGATGATGGGCCTGTTCTTTGTACTGCTGTGGGTCGGGCGCGCCCGGACTCGGGCTTTAGCAAGGTAAGGATGATGTTGGGGTTGCATTAGACGACGCCCTTTAGCAGATTCCAATCTATCGGATAATGTCGTCTTAGTTCGAGAAGTTTAACTCGGTGTCATCGCAAGCCATGCGATGACACCGAGTCGCTTAACAATCTATCGCCGCAGCGCGGCCTTGCTGAATTGGCTTTCCGGTATGTCTGTGGTGATGTCGATGTTATCAATGTGATATTCCGTGCCGCCACTGTTTGAAAGCATGTCCTTAAACGTCATGGCTTTCGGGTACCAGCCGTCGGCCAGTGGCATTACGTCGGTTACTTCCAGTGTTTTCAGCAACTTGCCGTTTTTTGCCATGAAATGTGCCTGCAAAATAATCCAGCGTTCGGTGTCGACCCATAGTTGTTGTTTTTCGTAAGCGGCATCCGATTTGAGCGCGGTCAGTTCCAGTTGGTAAGTGTCCCGGCCATTGATGGTGTCGTGCCCGAGCAGGGTTGAGTCGTAGTCGCTGGCGAGTGAATCGTTATTCATCAGATCTTCATAAGACAGATCGGAGCCCATAACCGATTGCTTGAGCAGGTGGCCGCTGATGGTGATGATACGGTCGTTAGGAGGCGGTGTGTAAGTCCACAATTTATCGCCGACCTTAAGCATTTTTTTGCCCTGTTCACGCGCGGGGCTCAGATATTCTGTGAAGGATTTGTCTTCGCCAGACGCCCAGCTGCGGAAAGATAACGTCCGGGTACCGGCTCTTCCGTGAATAATCATAGTCGCTTCGGTAATGGCGTGTTCCAGTACCTGGTTCTCGTCGATCCGTTGCAGAATGTCTCTGCCGGTTAAAGCGTCTTCGGCTAAAACGGTTGCGCTCAGTAACAAGCAAAACAGTGTTGTGGTAAACCGTGTCATACTTCCAGCTCCTTAAAAAGAGATGCCGTGCTGCGGCGATAAACTCCAATGGCCGAGAGTGCCGTGCCCAGCACGACAGAGGCTATGCCGGGAATAAAACCAATGATAAAACCTTCTGGCCGAACTTCGGCCCGCATCACGTTGGACATCATTATGGTGGAACCCTGCATCATGCTCGAAATGTCAAAACCAACTTCCTGCAGCCAGTAGCACAGGCTCATGCCAATGGCGGTGCCGATGGCCGAACCGATGATGCCGATTACAATCGACTCATAAATCAGCCAACGCACAATATCGGTTTTCGATTCACCCATGGCTAAACGGACGCCAATTTCGCCGTAACGTCGCAGGCCAGACATTAACCCAAAGTTCCATAACACAATGCTCATAAATAAGATCATCGCGCCCATGATCATGCCAATGTACAGGTCGACCAACGCGAAGTAATCGCCGGTGCTGGATTGCTCCGTCAGTAGTCGCATAACCAGTGGGCTGCCAAAGCCATCGCTACGGGTTTGTTGTTGAAATTGCGTTTTTATACGTTGTGCTAACTCTGCATCGTAATGATTGTTAGGCAGATACCCGAGCAACTCGCCCGTGGCGTTTTCCATGTCCAGTGCATATTGCACATCGCCAAGGTCAGCGAGAATCATATTGCGGTCGAGCATTTGAATGCCGTAGTGGAAACTGCCCACCACGATAAAGTTATGGATGGCCATGCTGCCATTGGCTGTACCACCGATGAACGTGGCGGTGTCACCCAATTGTATGCCCAGGTTGCTCATTAATTCCGATGCAACGATTAATTCACCGGGTGCGTTGGGCAGTCGCCCTTGGTTGATCACATTCGCGAGGTCAAACCGGCTCACCTCGGGTGAGTTTTCGGAAAGCAGATCGATCCCCATGCCAAACACCGGCCCCTGGCTGCGGGTTTCGCCTTCGTCGTCTGGAATGTCCAACAGCCCACCGAAGCGGATGCGCGGTACCCATTCCACGTTGAATTCGGTACTTAACTGCTGCGTTAATGCCGACAGCCCCTGTATACTAAAGTCGTTGGGAATCTGGTTCGCGATGTCGGCGTAATCCTGTGTCATGATTTTTACATGCCCGGTTTCCAATTTGGCGCTGGTGCTGATCATGTCGCCAATTACCCCGCGCACCCAGCCATACATCAACGTGGTCAGCAGTACGCCGAGTGCAATCACAATGATGGGCAGCAAGCTGCGATGACGGTCGCGTAACAAACCTTTCAGAATAAATGCCATCATGAGATACGCCCCCGTATTGCGTCAGTCACTTTCAGCTTGACGATTTTCCGCGCGGGCAGAAAACTAACGAACACCACCGAGCCGAGCAAAATCAGCAACGTTGCACCGAATACCGAAGGCGCATAGCTGGTGTATAAGGTTGCTCCCAGCGCCATGCCGAAATCCTCGATGGCTTCTTCTGGGAAATGCAAACCGGAGATGGAGGTGTACGCCATCAACGGTATGCCGTACACAGCACCGACCAGCAGCGCGAGTATGCCATTCATGCTGCCTTCCAGGGTAAACAGGGAAACCACTTCGGCGCGGTTCATACCCAATGCCATGAGCGTGCCGATCTCCTTACGGCGCCGGAAAATGGCCAATACCTGTGTATCAAATACCGCCAGCAAACCCATCGACATGAGAATCACATACAGAATACTGCCGCCCGCCTGTTTGGATTCATAAATGGCCACTTCGTCTTGCAACAGAAAGTCGAGGTCGCGGAACACAAACCCTGGGACGCTTTGTTGTGCTGGCATTTGGTAGCCTTTTTCGGCGATCAGGTACGTTGCTTCGTTCGGCGTACCCAGCATGCGGCGCAGGTCATTGATATCAAACCACAGTTGGCCTGTGTCTATGTTCGGCACGAGAGTGGACATGATGGCAACCACCTCGACATCGGTCGCATCGAAAGTACCGTCGACATCTCGCCAGCGCACGGTGAGGGTATCGCCGGTGGAAATGCCGATATTTTTGGCCATGCGTTCGCCCACCATAACGGGGATGAGATCCGACTGTGTTTTTATCAGAGCGGTCGGAACGTTAACAATGCTCTGCGCCGGATCAACGCCTCTCAGGTTCGCCGGTTGCGCACGGCCACCGGGAAAGACCGAGCCTGAAGCGATTAAGACCGGCGTCAGTGCGCCGTCGTTTACCCGCTGTTGCAAGGCGTCAGGTACAACGGCGTGAGCGTCGTCGAGCGTTAATGGGTCGAACGGGTCATAGACTTCCTGCCAGAATTGGCCGCCGCCATAATCGGCGTCGACCGTCGCGGTGGTCATCTGTTTCAACATGCCCTGATACAACCCTTGCATCCAGATCACCATCACAAACCCGAAACTGAGCGCGCCGACGTTCAGCCAGGTCCGTAAGCCGGCGCCGAGCACGTTGCGTAAGGCGAGCTTAAATAACATCTTCATGGTGAGCCTCCTTACCGGGTCGGGGTGACTCGTTCGTCGTTTACGATGCGACCATCCAACAGTGATACTTTGCGGCGAAGGTAGTCAATAACCTTCTGGTCGTGCGTCGAAAATATAAAGGTAGTGCCCAGGGTTTCATTCAAGCGGGTCATGGTCTGCAAAATGTTATGTGAATTCTCAGCATCCAGATTCGCAGTGGGTTCGTCGGCCAACACAATTTTCGGTTTTTTCACCATGGCGCGGGCCACCGCGACTCGCTGGCTTTCGCCGCCGGACAATTGCGCCGGGCGTGAATCTTTTTTATCGAGTAAGCCCACCCATTCCAATGATTCCAACACCGCCTGTTCGCGTTCTTTGGGTGGCATGTGGGCAATCATCAGCGGGAATTCCACATTCTCATAAACGGTGTAGATCGGCAGCAGATTGTAGGTTTGAAAAATAAACCCGACGGTGTGTTTGCGGTACGCTGACGCCTGCAGATGACTGAACTGATCCACCTGTTGGTTTAAAACTTCAATGTGGCCGGAGGAGGGCGCATCAAGCGCGCCCAATAAATTCAGTAACGTGGTTTTACCACTGCCACTGGGGCCGATTAACCCCATGAAGTCACCCGGTTGCACGCTGAATGAAATGTCCTTGAGCGCGGTAAACTTGCCCCGGCCTATGGCGAACGTTTTGGTGACGTTTGCAAGTTTTATGATGGTGTCGTTGCTCATGGCAGCGCTCCTGCTTAATGATTGAATACCACGGTACCCTGAACGCCGTAGGTATTCGGATTTGAACGATTAAAACCACTGAATTGCACAATCCAGTTGTCGTAGACACGCTGCCAATTGACATGATGAGCGGTGCGGATGTCATCAGTCCATTGCACGGTGGATAAGGCAGACAGGGAGTCGAGTAAGTTAAGTGGATAGCGGATGTGCAACACCGATGTTTGATCGGGTGAATCCCAATCCAACACGTGATTGCTGAACTGCGTAATCTGATGTTCCGCTACCACATAAAGACCGTTGCCAAACCCAAACGTGTAGTCTGAGCCAAGCGTGGTTTGGTGCCGGTAATTGTTGGCAGCATTGCTGCCCTGATCAATTAGGACCGACTCAAACCACAGGCCTACACCAATGTCCCAACGACCGTCCAACGCGATTCGGGATTCCAGCAAATCGTCTTCGGCCACGGTGCCCGTGAAACCCATGGCAGGAGTCTTACGCAGGTGCGACGTGACGCCAAGCTCACCGTTGGCCAAGGGCCATTGCACACGGCCGCCTCCCTCAATGGTATTTTCGGAAGTGGCGACAACTTCCTGACCTTTGCTGGCAACATTGCCTGCCATGGTCCACAACCAGAGGATGCCGCCATTCTCCAAAAAGTGCCGAACGCGCAATGCGTTAACGCCTAGTGTGGATTGTGTCGGGTCGGTCGGGTTGACCTGATCAAACCACTGCAGGCTGCGCAGAATTACCGCGGGACCAAAATTCAGGGTTTGCAGACCGAACACAACATCGGTGTGGTCGGTTTTAAACTGCACATTCAGCCGGTACCAGTCTGCCGATTGTGCATAGCTGTTAGCCTGGTTGGGGCTCTGCTGTAAATGGATGCGGGCAGACGCGTAAGCGTCCACACTGAAGGCCTCGGTTGAGGCATCGGTAATGGCGAGTTGAGGCATGTAGGTCAGCGAAAGCGGCGTTAGCCACGCCTGTTCTGATTGCACAGCAATGGCTTGTGCCGTCAGTTGACCGCTCAGGTCGAGTTCGTCCGCGCATAGTGGAGTCGCTGTACTGAACAGCACTGTGGTAATAACGGACGTCATGGTGAATGTGGGTCGACAACCGCGAACCATCTGAGTGCTCCTTATCGTCTTTGTCAGTTGGAAACTCAGTAAGAGCAGTAAAGCACAATGTGCGAGGTATACGTAGCCTTTCGCTTGTGCTGGGTCAGGTCTTGGGCAGAATGTTACGGTAATACAGTGGAGTTTTTTCGTTTAGGCCGACTTTATCCGACGAAACCTGTTTAATACTCCATTAATGCAGCCTTCGCCTTTCGGGATTGATCACGTTAAACCATAACTACTTCGTGAGGTCATTCGCAATGGTCTTGCATGGACCGCTCATTTACTGAAACATCTTCGCTTGAACAAACTGCGAAACGCGAATGGCTTCGCGTGTTTGTTTGAAAGGCAGTAAACCAAAGCGGGCGATAAAAAAAAGGGGGGGTAAAATCGATTAAAGGCGAAGCCCTAATGGGCTTCGATTCGATTTTAACGTCTTCACCTCTGGTGAAGGCAGGGTCAAGGGGATCTCCTGTTGGAGAGGAAAAACCAAAGTGCTTTTAGAGTCAAAGACCAATCCAGTATCATTGGGCTGGCGTGATTTTAGATTCTATCGTCGCAGAAGACGTATCCAACGGCCGATGTTCAGCACGCTCATCATGGCTTGTGACACATAAGTCAGTGCGCAAGCGAGAAGAATTTTTCGTACGGTCAGTAAGTCACTGTCGGCAACGTAATGACCGTCTTTTAGGATCGGTAATGCGCGGCCGAACGAGGCGTCAAATTCCACCGGAAGTGTAATGAAGTGAATGAGTGCCGAGATAAACATGGACGCGATAATGAAGATCAGCAATACCCGCGCGGCAACACCGAAGCCGGGAATCATCGCCATGATGGGTATCGCAAAAATAGCGGCACCGGCCAGTTTCTGAATGTTGACAGCGCCTTTGGCCATGAGTGTGCGTGTGGTTAAGGCGGCGTAGTTTTGCGAGTCTTGCAGGGCGTGGCCGAATTCATGCGCGGCGGTGGCTACGGCGGTCAGGCTTTTGCCGTCCATTACGTTTGGTGTTAATCGAATGGCTTTGGCTTCAGTGTCGTAGTGGTCGCCCAGGTCCGTTTTTTCAAGTCGCACATTCGTCAGACCATAGCGGTCCATCAGGTGTGCGGCGAGTTCGCCACCGGTACCGGGTAGATCGTCTCGCGGCGTGCTGTTACTCGCCAGTACACGTTTTACCCAGATGCCGGGACCAACGATGATACCGATGACTAGCAGTGCCAGCAGAAGAAACGGCATGGCAATGGTGCTCCGTTATGAATTCAGTCGTTGTTGTATCGAGTGTAGTATGCCATCGGTATCCAGCCCAACCTGAGTCAACATTCGGCAAGGTTTGGCATGGTTGGTGTATTCGTCCGGCAAGCCCAGCTGCAAACAGTTCACTGGGATGCCTGCGTCGTTCAGCGCTTCGGTCACTGCGGAGCCTGCGCCGCCCATGATGGCATTCTCTTCGACCGTCACTGTTAATTCGTGTTGTTGTGCCATCTGGATCACTAATGCACGATCCAATGGTTTGATAAACCGCATGTTCACTAAAGTGGCATTCAGCTGTTCCGCCACCGCGCGGCATGGTTCGACCATGCTGCCAAAGGCTAAAATCGCGACCTGCTTTCCTTCACGCAGGATTTCAGCTTTGCCCAACTCCAGAGTGTCCAGCGTGGTGGGGATGGTAACACCGGGGCCGGTCCCACGTGGGTAGCGCACGGCTGCGGGGCCTTGGTATTGATACGCCGTGGTTAACATGGCGCGACATTCGGCTTCGTCTTTTGGGGCCATAACGACCATGTTTGGTACGCAGCGCAGGTAGGTGTAATCGAAACTGCCTGCGTGGGTCGGGCCGTCTTCACCCACCAAGCCTGCACGGTCGATGGCGAAGGTGACGTCGAGGTTTTGCAGTGCAACGTCGTGAATCACCTGATCATAAGCGCGTTGCAAGAAGGTTGAGTAGATCGCCACGACCGGTTTTAACCCCTCACAGGCCATGCCGGCGGCGACTGTCACGGCATGCTGTTCAGCAATGGCAACATCGTGGTAGCGATCCGGGAATCGCGCTGAAAAAGCGACCAGGTCTGAGCCCTCACGCATGGCTGGGGTCACACCAATGAGTTTTTCATCCTGGCTGGCCATATCGCACAGCCATTGGCCGAATACATTCGAGTATTTCGGTTTTGAAGGCGCCGGTGAACCGGTAGTCAGGGCCTGCGGTTCAATTTTGGTAATGGCGTGATACTTAATGGGTTCATTTTCGGCGGGAATAAAGCCTTTGCCTTTTTGCGTGGCGACGTGCAGAAACTGCGGACCTTTAAAGGTCTTGATGTTACGCAGGGTCTGAACGAGGTCGATCACGTCGTGCCCATCGACCGGGCCAACGTAATTGAAGCCCAGTTCTTCAAACAGGGTGCCCGGAGCCACCATCCCCTTCATGTGTTCTTCCGCTTTACGGGCGAATTCGAGCATCGGCGGCAGGTTTTTCAGCACTTTTTTGCTGTTTTCGCGCAGATGCGAATAGGTTTTTGATGAAAATACGCGTGAGAAGGCTTTATTTAGCGCACCGACGTTCTCGGAGATCGACATGTCATTGTCATTCAGCACAACCAACATGTTGGCGCCGTCGTGGCCAGCGTGATTCAGTGCTTCAAACGCCATGCCCGCGGTGAGTGCGCCATCGCCGATGACGGCGATGCTTTGTTTGGCATTGCCTTTCAGCCGGTCGGCAATAGCCATGCCCAGGGCAGCAGAAATAGATGTACTGGAATGACCGACGCCGAACGTGTCGTATTCGCTTTCATCGCGATGCGGAAAGGCGTGCAGTCCATATTCCTGGCGTATTGTCGGTAGTTGATCACGACGACCGGTCAGAACTTTGTGTGGGTAGGCCTGGTGGCCCACATCCCATACCAGCTTTTGTTCTGGTGTGTCATAGACATAATGCAGTGCAACCGTGAGTTCAACCACGCCCAGACCGGCGCCAAAATGACCGCCAGAGCGCCCAACACTGTACAACAGGTATTCACGCAGCTCGTCCGCCAGCTGTGGCAGTTGAGTTAAATCGAGTCGTTTTAAGTCCTGTGGTGAGTCAATGCGATCGAGCAGAGGCGTAAGGGGCCTGTCCTTGGGAATGTGGTCGAAAACCTTCATGTAAGTACCTGATAACGCGAAAAAAGTCCGTGCTGCGCAAGCCCGGAATATTTAAGCGGCCTAGTCTACCGAATATCGCGCCACAATGGAGCGCTCCAAGGTGAAATTTATCGATCCAATGTCACGGATTTGACGTAAATCCGTGCATTCTGAAAGACAAATCCCCCTGGAGTTAACATGAAATTTCGTTGGAAAGGACTGCTTTACCCTGTGTTGGTTGTGGGTGTTGGCGTTGGCATCGGTGGCTGGCTCATGGCTAACCCGAAATCCAGCATGGCGTTTGCAGAGCAATCGCTGACCGTTGACCCACTCATCGACGCCCCTACGGTAGCAACTATTTTGCCGCAATCGGGTCAGTACGCCCCTCAGCTGCAGCTGTATGGTCAATTACGCAGTAAACAACAGGTACGCATAAACAGCCCGGCTTCCGCAGAAGTGTTGAAAGTATTGGTGAATGAAGGTGATGTTGTGGCCGAAGGGGATCCTTTGGTGGAACTGGACACCCGTTCGTTACGTCGCCAGGTAGACCAGTTGCAGGCTCGTCGCCAGGATATCAGTGCGCGTCGTCAGGCCGAAGCGCAGCAACATGAAAACAACGTTGCCGCGCTGGTGGTGGAAGAATCTCTGGTGGATATCGCCCGCCGCAGTGTTGCCCGCCTGACCGATCTGAAAGCAAAAAACCTGGCCTCAGCGAGTGATCTGGAAAACGCGGAACGCACATTGCAGAACCAGTTGCTGTCATGGCAGAACCGGAAACTGGCGATTGCCCGGTATCAAACCACCGACCAGCAGTTCCAGGCGCAACTGGCTGAATTAGACAGCCAAATCGACCAAGCCACAGAGCAACTGCAGGACGCCACTGTGACCGCACCATTCGCGGCGACCGTATCCCAGGTCGAAATACAACAGCGGGCGAATGTTCAGGCGGGTCAGAGTTTACTGACTCTGGTGGATGCCCAGCAGCAGGAGCTGATTGCCTGGGTATCGGCCAACGCCTTACCGGCCAACGCCCGTCTTAACCAGCTGCAAGGTCAACTGGAAACAGAACAGGGCTTGGTCCCCGTTTCTTTGCTGTATGCCGACCCCGCCGCGAATGCGGGTAGTCTGCGTCTGTTTTTTGCCGCAGAACAGGCCGATGCATCCTTAACGCTGAACCGCTATTACCGCATGTGGGTTGATCTGCCCACGCAGCAAGCCTTTGCGGTTCCCGAGTCTTCTGTTTACAGCAATCAATATGTGTATCTGCTGCGAGATAACCAATTGCAGCGCGTTCAGGTCGACGTGGTCGGTGAACGGTTTCAGGACGGTCAGCTGTGGCGTTTGGTGAAGGGTGAGCTGGCGGCCGAACCGGTTCTGGTGACCCGTTTGCAGAACGCCGCGCAGGGCTTGAGTGTGAAGGCCGCTGCTAATACCAGCACTCTGGCCGCAGCGGAGCGATGATATGAACAGTATTATGGAAGCCTTTGCGAAGCACCGAATCGCACCCAATGCGGTGATGTTCATCGTTATATTTCTCGGGCTGGTGGCGTTGGACCGTCTCAACACGCAGTTTTTGCCTGATTTTAACCTGAACATAGTGCGCGTCAGTACAACGTGGGAAGGTGCCAGTGCTGAAGATGTGCAGGAAGGTTTGGCGGTACCGGTGGAGCAAGCCATTCTTGGCTTGACCGATGTCGACCGGGTGACCACAACCAGCATTGAAGGCCGTGCCTCCATGACGGTGACCTTAAAAGAGTCTGCACCGCCCCTGGATCAGATGATCACTGAAATTGAAAAGGCCATAGCGGTGGTGAATCTGCCAGAAGGTGTGGGTGACACTCTGGTGGAAGAGTTTGTGATCTTCGACCCGGTCGCTGACGTGCTTATTTACGGTGACTTAACGTTAGACGAATTGCAGGTTATTGCCGATCGGGCAGAAAAAAGCCTGAAGGGTGCGGGTATCACCAAGGTTGACATGACCGGGTTGCCCACAAAGTCGATCGAGGCGTCAATCGCCGTCGACGACTATCTGAGTCTGGGTACAGGGCTGTCGTCAATCGGTCAGCAGATTGCTGGACGTAACATCAACGCGCCTGCAGGCATTACCGGAGAAGATGCCATTGCCGCTCAGTTGCGTATTCGCAATGAAGCGCAGCGCTCGGAAACGCTTGGCCGCCAGTTGATTACCGTAAATGACCATATTCTGAACCTGAATCAAATCGCCGATGTCGAGTTGGTGCGGGATAACAATGAAACCCGTATTTACTACCAGAACTTGCCCGCAGTAAAACTCAGCTTAAGCCGGACTTCCGGAGAAGACACTCTGGAACAGGCGGAAATTCTGGCGCAGTGGCAAACCGATTTTGGCACGGAGTTACCTCAAGGTGCGGAAGTCAGGGTCTACAACGAAGCCTATGAGTTTGTGCAGTCACGAATCAGCATCATTCTGAATAACGGTTTGGGCGGTCTGGTTTTTATCATGATCGTTCTGTTTCTGTTTCTGAATCATCGCCTCGCTTGGTGGGTGGCCGCCGGTGTGCCGGTGTCGTTTTTTGCGACCATCATGTTTTTGGAACTCACCGGTAACTCGATCAATGTTATCAGTCTGTTAGGTTTTCTCATTGCCCTTGGGGTCATCGTCGACGATGCCATCGTGGTGGGTGAGAACGCCTACGCCAATATGGAAAAGGGCGATGATCCGGAAACGGCGGCCATAAAAGCCGCTAAACGGATGCTTCCCGCCGTATTGGCAAGTTCCGTGACGACGGTCGCTGCTTTTCTGCCTCTGTTGTTGGTCGGTGGTCCCTCCGGTGCTTTTACCAAGGGCGTTCCCATTGTTGTGATTATGGCCATTCTGGCTTCGTTGATTGAATGTTTCATCATATTGCCGGGTCACTTGGCGCACAGTTTCAAAAAAGGTCAGGCCCAGCAGCCCAGCAAGTTCCGGGTGAAATTTGAACGCGGATTTGAGTTTATCCGCCAGCGAATCGTGCGGGTATTGGTTACAAAAGCCGTGAATTATCGCGCGACAACCTTTGCCTTTGTGGTGATGGCCCTGGTGATGTCCTTCATGCTGGTGGGGTCAGGCCGAGTGAAGTTTGTCTTTTTCCCGGCTATTCAAGCCCCGGAAATACAGCTGCAAGCTGAGTTCTCGGAAGGCACCGACCCTGCCGTGGTGACCGATTTTCTGATAAACATGGAATCGGCCCTGGCAACGGTTGAACGCAACAGCGGCGAAGCCTTTATCGACACCATTGTGCGCGAGACCAATACCGGGTCTCCTGAGCGGGGAGGTTTGTACGTTCAGTTGGACGCCTCCACCGAACGAGCGTTGACCAATGCGGACATTATTAAACAATGGCGAGCGGAAGTTGCGGCCCCGGCTGGGTTGAAGAAACTGAATTTTGTGGAAGGGCAGCAGGGACCCTCGTCCAATGGTGTCAGTATTCGCCTGATCAACGAAGATCTTGGTCAGCTGAAGCGTGCGACAGACTTTGTGAAAGAAGAACTGGCCGCGCTGACCGGTCTTATCGAAATTGAAGACGACATCCCTTTGGGCAGTGAACAACTGGACCTGACATTAACCGCCGATGCTGTCGCATTGGGTGTGACCCCGGCTTACCTGGCACGTTCACTGCGGGAATACGTGGATGGGTTCGCGGTTCAGAGTTTACAGGTGGATGGCGAAGAGCTGGATGTGGTGTTGCGAATTAACGAAGCACAAACCAACAGCTGGTTCGCGCTGTCGCAATTTCCGGTTCGCTTAGCCAACGGCGACTCCCGTCCACTGGCAGCCCTTGCTCAACCGAGTGCCGAACGCGCGATTCAACAACTGAGCCGTGTGGACGGTGAACTGTCTTCCGTCATTACGGCCAAGCTCGCGGATCGCTCACTGAACCTCACTGAAATCAATCAGACCATTGATACCGATGTCCGTGCGCAATTGCGTGACCGCTTCCCGAATGTTCGCCTGGATGTGGAAGGGGATCAGGCTTCTCAGGCGGAGTTTTTTGCCGACGTGAAGATTGGTGGCATGCTGGGGCTGTTGTTGATGTTTATTGCACTGGCCTGGGTGTTCGAAAGCTGGACCTGGCCCATTGCGGTCATGAGCGCGATACCATTTGCCCTAACCGGTGCCATCGTCGGCCACTGGGTGCTTGGATTAGAGCTCAGCGTCTTGAGTATTTACGGTTTGTTTGGCTTGTCCGGGATTATTGTCAACGATTCGATCGTCCTGGTGAGTTTCTATCGGGAGCTGCGCAAGCAAGGTATGGATATTAAAGATGCCGTGGTGGAAGCCAGTGTGCAACGCTTCCGTGCGGTTCTGTTGACCACGCTGACTACCGTGGGTGGCTTAATGCCGTTGCTGTTTGAACCGTCGTTTGACGCACAGTTCCTGATCCCGCTTGCGGCGGGCATCGCCTTTGGACTCATATACGGCATTGTGCTGATTATGTGTTTCGTCCCGGCCATGCTGGTCAGTATCGAAAACCTAGGTTCTCGCTTCACGCGTAAACCGCAGGTCGCCGCCGTTGCCTGAAAAACATAGAGGCGGGAGTGCTCAAGGCTCAGTGTGTTAAACTGAGCCTTTCTTTTTTGAACCTATCGACATGAGTAAACTGATCGACGACAAACGCTTTTATCGAACCGGACGCGACCATCGTGGTGGCTGGCTGGTGTCGTTTGCGGATGTTCATCAGCGCTTCGAGTTCAAATCTATGCGTGTCGGTAAATGGGTCACCAAAAAGGAACGTGAACATACCGCCCCCCTGTTTTATGACGCCCTTTGCGACTTGCTGGACATTCTTCAGGCACCTGCGTCGCTAATCTCCTTGCGTCAGACCTTATCGCTGGATTACGGCACGGGCGGCAGTTACGGCGTGATGGCGCATTATGCCCCGGCCACCCGCACGTTTGCGCTCGCAAAAAATGCCGGTCCCGGTGCCATTGCACACGAATGGTTCCATGCTTTTGACCATTACATCGCCGATAAATTTCTGCAGGATGGCTTCAAAGAAGAATTCGCTTCACACGCGTATTGGGAGGGCGCGCAGGTCATCACACACCCGCTCAATGTGATGCTGGCCACTTGTTATGACACAATCTTTTACCGTGATGAAAACGCCAACCTAACCGACTATGTACTGACCAGCCAGAAAGTAGATAGGGAAAATGGGCAGACTTATTACAGCTTGCCGTTTGAACTGTGCGCCCGGGCGTTTGAAGCTTTCGTTCAGGATGCGCCCATTAAAAATAACTTCCTGGCGAAAGGAACCAAGAAATCAGCTGAGGCTGAGCGAGGGTTGTACCCCCAAGGGGAGCATCGGCAAAAGATTAACGCGGCGTTCAGAGCGTACTTCCAAACTCTTGGTTATCGGTTGCAACAGCAAGATATAAAAGCAGGCCAGTAAATTTAGATTTTGGGAGCTTCCCAAACTCGGTTAAATAGCATGTCTCTTTCCGTGAAGAACTAATCAGATCTGACGGTTCGTTTATAGGTCTTAACGAAAGAATCTCTCGGAAGTTTTTTCTTTCCAAGGGGGATCCCCTTGATCCGGCCTTCACCAGAGGTGAAGTCGTTAAAATCGAATCGAAGCCCATTGGGGCTTCTCTTTCATCGATTTTAACCCCCCCTTTGTCGCCCGTTTTGGTATTCTTCCTTCATTGCCACTTTCTTCGAACGGTCGCTTGAGCGTGCGTCCCTGCACACGCGGCGCTTACAAGGGCATCCATGCCCTTGAAACCTTTGCGAAGTGTCAATTAAGTCTGCCAAAGCAGATGCGACGGAACCGTTATTTACGCCAGTCCTTGGTACATAGAATTTAGAGGTTGGTTTTTTTCTTTCGAGAAAGTAACTCATACCACGGTTTTCCCTCCTTTCAAACGACCACATGAAGTAATGCACGTCTCATTGTATGGTCAAGCATGGATGCTTGACTAAGTGAGCTGGAAATGAAGGTCCGACGTTTCGGTGGCCGTCGCGAAGACCTATCAAAGACGAAATTGAAGAGAGTGAGTGGAGGTTTTTGGCGGCGGCTGGGGTTGTTAAGGGACAAGCCCGAATCGATGGGCTGGTTTTGTCATTGACGGCGATAACCGCCCAATGAAACCAATGTCGTTGGAAGATGCAAATGCTGAAGATCTAAAGTACTAAGTAAGTGCCATTCGGGTAAAGAGTACCTCCATTTGAAAAACTCATGAAAACCAAAACCATTAGGCGACAGCCATATTGATAACGTTTGGTTTAGCGTCCTGAGAAATCAATATCATAGTTCTAATGAAAATTAGATTAAGGGCATTTCTAAAAAATCCGTCGATCTCTGCGCGTGTGCTAACAACGTGCAAAACAAGGCAAACACTGCAGGGAATGACGAGTCCTTTCCAAAGTGTTTAACGATGTGTTGTGCGTTGTTAGCCCGCGCCCTGCGGGGAGTTAAGAACGAACTTATGGCATCGTTGAAAATTATTAACTTAGCCCGCTAGGTTTGCAAGTTTTCGCCTCGCCTTAAGTCCATTCTTAAATCCAGAGTCAGATGGACTTTCTAGAGATGCCCTTAATAAACGTTCGATAAATGATCTTTGCTCTGTCTGATCCTGCCTAATGCGTTTCATCTATTTGTACGATTGTAATTTTTTGTCGGATAGGCGTTTCGCTTTAAACACAGATCACTCTGTTTGCGTTCTTTTTTAAAATCCGATTCAGAAAAAAATCTGCTCGGCGATCATTTCATGTAAATGGCGGAAACCGATAGCGTTTTGGCGCAATAGGATAAGTGCCGATCACATCGCAATCAGGTTTTTAATTAAGTGAGTTTAAAGATAAGTTTTTGTCGTTATTAGATAAGTAAAGTTACTGGATTCTTCACGATGAGTAGATCTCTTTTTATTTTTTGATATTGAGAGGACAAAAATATTTTTTTCAAGTCCGTACAAAAAGGTGAATCTTTACAATTGTATCAATCTGTATAACAGGACAGATGTATTGAAAAATATTTAACCAATCCAAAAGTCACTTTTACAATGTTTCCGGAAAAAACTTTTTTATTTCACGACAAATAGACTCGATTTATTTGTCGGGTTGTGAACGGCGGTCGACTTTGTAATAAAGTATATCGTGTTCGTTTACACGAAATTTATAAAGTGAATTGCACTGTGACTTTCGACCAATTGAGTGCCATAAATCTCAGTGATACCGTTGCGCTGCGTTTCGGGAGGGAGTCTTTCTCACCGGATCTCAATCCATTTTTTTAGTTTACTTATATGGTGAAAATTCAATGAAGAAATTAGCAATTGCAATTACCTCTATCAGCGCATTAATGGCGACTGGTGTCTACGCCGATGACGCATTGGTGACTGGTGAAGTGGAAGTATCATATGGCAAAGCCGCTGCTGAAAATCAAGATGCCGTTTTCAATGTTGACAGCGCAAAGCTGGGGGCTAAGCAAACGTTTGAGTCGGATTCTGGTGTGGCAGCCATTGGTGCCTTTGAATTGCTATTCGAGCAGGACAAGTTCACAGATGGTATTTTCATGGAACTTGATACTGCCTATGTAGGTTTGGAGTACATGGATGCTGTACTGACAGCAGGTAAACAGAAATACGCAAGTGATGACTTTGGTATTGGTAAAGACAAAGCATTTGAACTGGGTGATCAGTTAGCGGCTGTGGACGGTAGTAGTGAAGTCCTCAAAGTGGCTTACTCCATCGAAGATTCCGTCAAAGTAGTCGCTTCTGTTGATTTGTCGGAAAGCGAAGACGAGTCTGCAATTGATGTGTATGGCGAATACACGGTAATGGATAACATTACAGTTGCCGGTACTGTGCAGTCGCACAAAGCCAACGCCGATGCAGACGCGTTGATGAATGTAGGTGTCAGTGGTCAATATAAAACTGATGCATACACAGCCGGTGCCGAGTTCACTTATAACCTGGACTCTGAAGACATGGCTTATGAAGTTGCCGCGAGCTACAACGTGTTGGATAACGTCACCGTTGCAGCCGGGTTGGGTCAAACTATTTATAAAGCCGAAGGCATGGACACACTGACTGCGTACTACGCGAACGCCGAGTATAAAGTTCACGAAAACGCCAGTGCTTACGCAGAAGTTGGCAGCACGTCTGCAGACAATGCAGAGCTGGGTTACACCGTCGGTATGAAAGTTAGTTTTTAAGGTCGTAAGGGCGCTCGAATGAGCGCCTGTTTTTTTCCAGATTCTATTGGGGTAGAGCGAACGGTTTCTACGCCAACCTAAATTCGACAGCATTATTGTGATGTTGTTGAATGTCGGTTTCTGTTTCTGTCAACAGAAGTAGTATGACATTAAGCAGATGCCGGCCGTCGTTCCAGTGGCATGTGGAATGACATAAGAAGATTATCTTCTTAGATTCCCAAATCCTTTAGCGGCACCAAACGTTGCATTAAATTACGCCACAGATTTATTCGTGACGGCCGCTCTTTTTCAGTCGAGTTGACGAAACCCTTCATAGACGTTCTTAAAATGGCCGCGATGCTTTTCTTTGAAATTGTCGAGATGCCAATCGTCTTCGGACAATAAGTACTCATGCTCGGGTCGGATCACATAAGCGTACGCTTCGACGATGCTTTGATCGTCTATCACCACGTGCACTGGGGTCCGTTGATACAACTCTCCCTCGAATCGATCCAGACGGTTCATCGCATCTTGGTGGACATTCGAATACATTCTCCCTTCCACAAGAAAGCCCGCTCTTGGTGCAATGGCTGGAAACACTCGCTGATCGACACGCTTGCGGATATGGTCATGGAGAACGCCGGTGACAGATGCGAAACGGTCGCCCGCAACCTGATCCATAATGACATGGTCCATTAGTGTGCCATAGGTAAACAGAAACATGATTTACTCCCAGGTACGGGTGTGGTTAATGGCTTCTTTTTCCCGGAACGCTGTTTCCAGGTCGATATCGTAGCGGTTAGCAATGGAGCAGAGGAAAATAAAGACATCCGCCAACTCACCCGACAGTTGACCGGTCGTTGAGTTAGGGTCCATTTTCAACCCTTGTTGTTTGCGCACTGCTTTAAACAACTCTCCAACTTCTTCTCCCAGCATTAAGCACTTGTCCAGAACAGTTTGCTCATCGAAACCGCGTTCGGCTTCGAGCTCCGTGACGTACTGTTGAAAGTCAGATAGGGTCGGGCGGGTTGTTAAGGTGGGCATCGGCTGGTTCCATTAGTGGTTTCGTTGAATAATATAGTCAGCCAGTTGCCACAGTACGGATTCTTCAGTCAGGTTTAGCGATTGCAACGCCTGAGTCGCCCGTTGATGTTGCTCGTTAGCTTGCTGACGGGCACCTTCCAGACCGAGCAGACTGACGTAGGTCGATTTTTCCGCCGCGAGATCGCTGCCTTGGGGTTTTCCCAGTACTTCGGTACTGGAGGTGACATCCAGAATGTCGTCGGTAATCTGGAAAGCCAGGCCGATCGCATCACCATAGTCGTTCAGACCAGCCGCCAGGGCTGCGTCTAACGTTGCGTTGCATTGCGCACCTAGCTGCAAAGCGGCTTTAATCAACGCGCCGGTCTTCAGCCGGTGCAGATCGGCGAGCTGCGCCAGTGTGAGGGTTCGATGCTCGGATTCCAGATCAATCATCTGGCCCGCCACCATACCACTGGCGCCTGCGGCGGAGCTGAGCTCCAGAGTCATGGCCCGTGCCTGAGCGTCATTGAGACCCGGTTCGCGGGCAATCAGGTAAAAAGCTTCCGATTGCAGGGCATCCCCGGCAAGAATCGCGGCGGCCTCATTAAATTGTTTGTGGTTTGTCGGCTTCCCACGGCGTAAGTCGTCGTTATCCATGGCGGGCAGGTCATCATGTATCAAGCTGTATACATGGATCATTTCCAGCGCCTGAGCCGGGACCAGCCATAACGGCGTGTCATTGCCCGCTACCGTTGCGGCTGCCCTGACCAGCGCCGGGCGCAGCCGCTTGCCGCCATCGAGCAGTGAGTAGTGTATCGCTTGGCGTAATGTCGCACTGGCCGCCTTGTTAAAGGTTTGCTGCAGGGCGGATTCGAGTTCGGAGCGGGTAGTGTCTAAAAAAGTATCAAGTTTCATTCAGTAGCCTGATCAGGCAGGGTTTCCAGTGTCGGCTCCCCGTGTTTGTTCATTAGGATCTGCACCTTTTGCTCGGCGGCGGCCAGAGATTCCTGGCATTCCCGAGTCAGCTTAATACCTTGTTCAAAGGCTTTCAGTGCGTCATCGAGGCTTAATTGCCCGGACTCCAGTTGTTCTACGATGCTTTCCAGTGCGCTCAGATTTTCTTCAAACGCCGGTGCTTTCTTAGTCGCCATGTTGGTTCCTCAATTAATGCAGACGCAAAGGTAACGATTTGAAAAATTCTGGTCAATAAATCCTTTTGCTGGCCGATAGTGGATAAAGAGAACGAGTCTCAGTGGCTGGTCAATTCGTGAGCGGAAAGGTAAAGCCACGTTGTCCTCTATTTTTGCTGCTAGACTCAAACGAAATAGACCAGTGTTAAAACCTGTGAAGTGAGGTCATTTGTGGATATTGCTACCCTGGTGGGGATTGCCGGCGCCGTAGGCATGATCGTGATGTCGATGCTGTTAGGCGGCAGTCTCGGGATATTTATCAATATTCCATCCGTTTTGATTGTATTTGCCGGCAGTACGTTTGTGGCGTTGTCAAAATTCACGCTGGAACAATTTTTGGGCGTCGGCAAGGTCGTCGGAAAAGCCTTTTCGTTCTCCATTGTAAAACCCGAAGACTTGATTTCAGAAATCGTTGAATTAGCTGACGGCGCTCGCAAAGGCGGTTTGCTTTCCCTGGAAGGCAAGGAAACCAGCAGTGACTTTTTGTCCAAGGGCATTCAATTGCTGGTGGATGGTCACGATCCGGATGTAGTGAAATCACTGCTCAATAAAGACATGAAAATGACCAGCGACCGACATACCGATGGCTCGGCGTTCTTCCGGGCGCTGGCGGATGTTGCCCCGGCGATGGGGATGATTGGTACATTGATTGGCTTGGTGGGCATGTTGGCCAATATGGACGACCCCAAAACCATTGGCCCTGCAATGGCCGTCGCTCTGTTGACGACGCTGTATGGGTCGTTTTTGGCAACTGTGGTCGCTATTCCCATTTCAGATAAGTTGGGCGTTCGCGCCAAGCAAGAAGAAATAATCCAGAAAATGTGCATTGATGGTCTGCTCGCCATTCAGGCTGGGCAGAACCCGCGCATTATTGAATCCATGTTAAAGAGTTATTTGCCTTCCAATATGCGGGAAGGTGGCTGAGCGTATGGAAGAAGAAGACGATTGCCCCGAATGCACGCCCGGTTTACCGGCGTGGATGGCAACATTCTCCGACTTAATGGCACTACTGATGTGCTTTTTCGTGTTGTTGCTGTCGTTCTCGGAAATGGATGCACTGAAGTTCAAGCGCCTGGCGGGTTCCATGCGTAACGCCTTTGGCGTGCAAACGGAGATCAATGTGAATGACGTGCCAAAAGGCACCAGCATTATTACTCAGGAATTCAGCCCGGCCCGACCAGAACCCACACCGCTGAATGTGGTTCGGCAGGACACGGTGGACGATCTAAAAGATTCGCTGGAAATCCTGTGTCAGGATACCTTCACCATGCAGGAAGATGCGCAGGGCGACACCGGCCAGCTAACCCGGCAGATCGTTGTGCCCGATGACGCCCTGCAGAAAGAGGTTCAGGAAGAAGCCGAACGCATCGCGCAAGCGCTGGCGGATGAAATCGCCGAAGGTATGCTGCAGATCGAAACCGTTAACGAAACCATCATTATTCGGGTGAAAGAGCAGAGTTTTGGCGCCGGGACCGACTATGTCGCAGACGACTTTCTCCCCGTGCTGGATAAAGTTCGCAACTTACTGGTATCGACTCCCGGAGATATCTTTGTGGAAGGCCATACCGATAACCTGCCCATATCCACCCCTCGGTTCCGCAACAATTGGTTGCTCAGCGCTTCCCGGGCTTTGGCTGTGGCTGAATACCTGTTTATTGCACCGGAAATGGATGAGAACCGCTTTACCATTGTCGGCCATGGCTCCAGTAAGCCCATTGCCAGTAATGATACTCCCGAAGGCCGCGCCCAAAACCGACGGGTTGAGATCATCATTAAGAAAGATAATCCGGACTTCGAGGGTATTCCGTCTGACGAACGACCAGTAGAAACTGTCGACCCTGGCGATCCGAGCCTGTTTGGGTTAGATCCAGAGGAAATCTTTTAGCAACGGGCAGCTTGAGCGACAAGGTGCCTATACAGACACGATGCCGTCGCTGGAGGCATCGTTCTATCAGCAACAATTTCCGATGAAAGCAGGCGATAAGCGGATGGCACCTGCTTAAGTGTCGTTTAGGCATTGAATGTAGTTTTCGAAATCCCCCTCGACTAGGCTCGACCGTGCGTTATTAGTCGTTATGGACCAAACCCGCCCGATGATTAGGTTTTGTATTAAGAAAAAATGAAAGTTAATCCAGAATCGGCGACTAAAACGAATGATTAGGTATTTTCCGCTGATTACATAAAGGGGAAACTCAGAGTTTTTCTTATTGGTCGTTGAAGAGCCCTACAAGTGGACGAAGGCTGGGTTAAGTCTTTTGCTAGCGCTCTAGCGTATTGAAATCATTGCCTCTAAAAAATTTCGTCTGTTATTACGACTTAACCTTAACTTACAGCGCTATACATTCAGACCATTTAGTTTTATATAAACGATTTCCGATAAGTCCAGACAGCATGCGGGTTCCGTTGACTGAAGACAGGAACCACAGTATATGTAGGTAATAAACTCAATGAGTAGTAATTTCCTATATGGCAAACAAGAAGTATTACCGAGCGCCATCCGAGTCAAACGGAACGCCAGCCTTTACAAAATCACAGCTAAAGCATGCTGTAATGGTCGCTAGAGGATCGGGCAGAACGCCTGAAAGAGACGCAGCACTCATTCTTTTTTCGGCCTGTACCGGGCTTAGGGTTTCTGAAATTGCTCAGATTGAAGTTCAGCACATTATGCGAGAGAACGGTGAATACTGTTTAGAGGGGTGGATACCAGGAGAATACACAAAATCTGGAAGGCCGGGACCAGTTTTCGTTGCTAACCCAAAGCTCAAAGAAGCACTAGACGAATACTTTCTAGTTCGAAGTAACAAGAAACATCTGACTTCAGATGAACCAAAAAAATACAGGGGGCTAAAGAAAACTAGCAAAGTATTTTTAACCGAATCTGGCCGTAAGTTTGCTATGGGCAAGAAGATTAGAGAGAAAGATATAGACGGCAAGCTGGTATCAGTTGAATATGAAGCTTGTGACGTACTTGAAAGAGCGTTTAAGAGGTTTTACGTTCGGGCTTTCGGAGAGAATACAAATTTTTCTAGCCACTCTGGCCGCAAGCATTTTGCAAAAAGCATTATTAATCTAATCCAGAAAAATGGTGTTGAGAACGCTCGGTATGAAGACGTTGTAACGCTCATGCGAAGCCATAATTTGACGGCGATTCAGCCTTACGTTGTACCTACGCACGAAGAAATCATAAAAGAATTGAGTAATTGAGAAATTAACAAGTGAGTAAATCAACTACACCTCAGCAAGCTGCACATAAGCGACATGATGAAATAAGAAAGTCTGCATCACGGCTTCTGGGCACTCGGTTGACAGATATCGAAAGTGTTAAACGTATAGTCAGTATAGTTACTGTACGTTTGTACACATTAGTAGAAAAGGTTCTTTAGTAGATGGCAGACAGACCCGACTGGTACGGCTTTCAAGAAAGCATTCGAGCGCTATTTGTTGAAGCGGGCTTTCTTGCTGAAACAAATAAGCGCATAAAGGGGGTGAGAACCAACCATGATATCGATATTTATGTGAGTACACCATTCTTTGTCAGCGATCTTCAATGGCTCGTGGAAGCAAAGCATTGGAATTCCAAGATCACCAAGTTACATGTACTTGGATTGAGGACGATAGTTGAGGATATAGGAGCTGACAGAGGTATCATAGTTTCTAAACAAGGTTTTCAGGCGGGCGCGCTAGAAGCCAGTGAAGATACAAATATTTCATTGCTCTCCTTTGATGAAATAGCCAGAGAGGCGCGGAATTTTTCAACAAATACTCAAATAACTGAATTTGGTAATCGCGTACAGTTGCTTTTGAAACGCTACTGGTCTCACAGTAAGCGAATTAGAGTTGAGTACAACCTTCGCCATGATCATGGTGACCTCATGATTTTTTCAATTAACGCGAAGCTTAACCAGGTTCAAAAGGCAATAGAGCTGGCAAGACAAGGACAATATCCTATCAAATTTAACACAGGGATTTATGACTTTGTGGGAGCTGGGAGTGTTACGTCGTTTGCGCAATTGTCCTCTTGGATTCACCAAAACCTAAATGCAATGGACATACAGCTTTCCCTGGCTGAAATGGCTATGTATGAGAATGGGGACTACAAACCAGATTTTAGTGACTCTATAAAGACTAATGAAATAATCAATGCTGTAATTGACAGTGGGATCGAATTACAAATGAGTGCACGGCCTTCAAAAGCTGAATTGATCGAGATTCTACTGGGATACGAGAAAGACGTTAATAATGGCTAAAAAATCGAAGTATGACTACACAGCTAAAGAACGCAAACAAGCTGAACGCGAACGCATGAAAGAATTGGGTTTTAAACGCAAGGAATATTGGGTTCACGAAGATGATGAAGTCGAAGTGAATGCGTTTATAGAAAAGACGAAATCAAAACGTATTGAGTAACTTGACACCGTGTCCGGTCACGGTATGTTATGGACACTAAATTAATTCAAGGAAAAATAATTGGAGCTTCTAATGCCAACTGATGAACTTGATCTCTTAATTTCATTATCTTCAAAGATGAATGTCTATTGGAATTTTTATATTGTCATACTTGGTGGTTTTGTTGGCGCAATCGCAACTGACAAAGTACATCTTGATGACAAAACAAAGATGATATTCACCGTCATCTTCATTCTTTTCGTATTTTCACACCTCTCCTCAATTCTGCATGTAATTGACCAAAGGCAGGAGATTATTGAATTCATCATTCAGGACTACCCTAAATATGAGTCTATAGCTACAACATTTAACCCATTGCAGTCCAGTACATACGTTATTTACCACCTTGTGTTAGATGCTGTGGTCTTAGCTGCTATTTGGTTAATTAAGCAACCTAAGAAATCATGAAGGAAAAAAGATGTCGATTGATCAGAAAGAATTTGAGATCTGGAAAAAGGATGTTGAGCTTGAATATGCCTGCAGATCAATACCAAGTAAACCCGGCTCAACCACGCTATTTAGAGATTAAAGGAAACACTTATGGCTAATAAAGAAAGACAAAACCACCCTATAGTAGTCCTTTTTCTCTGGGCGAAAGCGCATCCCATATCCTTTATAGCGATAGCTTTTGCATTTTTAATTCAGGTCTATTTAGTTGCAGTGTTAAGTTCAATCGCCGAAGAGCAAAGGCTTAGCAAGAAAACTGAAAGCGAACTCCTTACTAGAATGGAAAATATTGATTATATAGTAAACGAGAGATCTGCAGTTTTTAGCGTAGAACAGAACATTGAGTCTAAGCACCAAGTTGCGTTGTACAGATCTAAGTCATTCATAGAAAAAGAATATAGTTCTCTGCAGAAGCTCACCTACCTTTCATATAAACTTAGAGAAACGTCGATTAACTTAAGAGTTCTTTATAAAAACGATATGGGAAAGACCGACAAATCAGAAATGGCATATCGGTACCTATACTACGCCCTATTGCTGGATGAAGAAGTTGGGAAAAGTATAGGTTGGATTGAAAGCGAAACAGAAAGTCGAATCGAAAAAATCAGAACTGATGCTCAAGCGCAAGCTTTTCGAATACTAGTGCACAGCGGGCAAGTAAACGATGAAATTGTGGCGAAAATCACCTCATGGGAGTCAGTTTTGGGCAATGTGGTTATTGACTATTTGCCAATAGTCAATGTTTCAACCAAGTACTATCGCCGTATGTTAGATCCTGAGTATGTGGTGTTAGAGGGAATGCAATCAGTTGAAATGCTTCTTTCGGAATTCATTGATAGCCCTGTGCCTGAGTCTGTTTCCTTGAGAAACATGTAGGAATTATAATGCTATTCACTGTGATTGGAACACTCAATGGAGTCAAGGTAAAAAGGTTGGCCAGTGCTAATGATACAGAGCAAGCATCGAATTCTGTTGTGGCGCAATTCAATCAAATTGAATTTAATAGTGTTCTTTCCGGTGTAGTTAAAACTGCTCCTGGAAAGTTTCTTACTAAGTGAAGGAAATAAGTATGAGCAAGTCTAAGCGAGTGCAAGTTGGCGTAAGGTTTTACGACTGGCAGGTTTCAGCTAAAGTAGTGGTCCTGGACGCTTCTAATCCGCATTATCCAAAATGCAAAGTTGAGTCTTCAGGTATCAAATATGTTGCTCGAATTGATGCGTTAGAACCTCCAAAAGACTAGAAGGAAAAATATTATGTCTTACACAAAGCAAGACTTGTTAGGCTCTGCAGTTTTAGCTGCAATAGTGACTGGCTTGGTCACATATTGGGTAACGGTATCAGGAATACGTGCCGACGCTGAACGTCAAAGAAGTGAGTCAGAAATGCTAGATAGATTCAGTTCTAGCATGAATGACCTGCGGGAAAAGTATTTAGCCGAGATCCGTGATCTAACTACTGAATCACTGATTAGTTCTTCTCAGGCATTAACGACTTCCAATTTAGTTTTAGAGGAGATACAGAAAACAAAGCTAGCAATCGTAGAGTCAAAGCAAACCATCAATGCCTACGAGGAATATTTCATCGAAATCCAGAACAAATACAAAGGAATACTTAAAGTTAATGATGGTACAATTGATCTTCAAACGATCGCTGATGCATCCGTGCCGAGCGTTATTGAAGCACTTAACTTACCAGGAGCAGTTGTGCCATTTGCACTTGAAACCTGCCCTACAGGCTGGCAGGAATACTCACCGGCTTATGGGAGATTTGTAAGAGGAGTTGATAAGTCAGGCAATAGAGTTAATCCAGATGGCATGGTGCCAATTGGAACGGAGCAAGTTGATACATACGCAAGCCACTCGCATCCGATTGCTACAGTTGAAACAACCAGCCATGCTCACCTTGATGGAGGAAGTTCCTTCCGAGTTTTTTCCGCAGCACATGCTAGGGATCCTTCAAATATCGGCTCAAGTGTAGTGGGTACGACAGAAACAAGACCGAAAAATGTATCTCTCCTCTATTGTATTAAGTTATAGGAAAAAAATATTGGATATTCTCAACCAAGATTATGTCTGTCTTAACGCCGCCGGGTACGAATACCTAAGAAAAGCACGCACAGTAGGCGAATTGCCATGGAGCATGAGAGCGGAAGCCCAGAATCTTATTAGCAAAGTGATTGGCTTAAAAGTGCTATTTGGTGTGCCCTTTCATGTTTCCACGACGATTAAATTATATGCTTGCGTATAGGAACACTATTAAGTAAACCTAAATGCAAAGGTCGACAAATTTGAAGGGACCACTTTTCGAAAAGGTAAGCATAATCCAAAGTAGAGATTCGACAATGTTTAAGCCATTACCATATGTATTAATTCTTGCTGCCACTTTGACTTCTTGTGTCAGCATCCGATCTACTGGCGTATTACCACTAGGTGGCAATGAATACACCATTACTGCAGAAAGTGAGACTAATAAAATTAGGGCAAAGACAACGGCCATTACCGAAGCGGAGCAATATTGTCTTGCAATAGGTAAGGAATTCAATGTGTTAGACATTCGGGAAGGGTTTGGCAATGGAGTTTGGGATAGCACCAACACGTACACAGTTAACTTTCGGTGTAAGTAGTACAAGTACTTCAACTGAACTTTTCCATGTTAATCCCGTCCAAACTCAACGTGTTTTCTTGAGCTTGGACAGGTCCAATCTTACGTAGTTTCTATTATTGAATAAGCGGCCAGCCATCAAGTATCTGATGCACTCTGGTAATCTGAGTCGACAACTTTCATTGAAACGTAACCTCGGTTGTTCTTATAAAATCCCCATGCATCGTTTGCGAAACAATATAAGTACCCCGAAGAAATCGGTGTGATAGTTGTGGATTCTCCGATTTCAAAGTGTTCATGCTGCTCAGGAGTCCCATCGACATTGGTTTTCAATTCATTTGCGATGCATCCACGCAAACACATCCATTCCGACTCCGGGTGCCGTCGACTGCCATAGAAATCGGCTTTTGATTTGCTGGGTAGACGTTTCCAAATAGACTCCAGCCCATCTTGAATACTCGCTAACACGTGAACAAATTCACCAGGCTGAAAGCGGCCATTTTTGGTGCCTCCAGCATCAGCTATGATACTGGAATCATGCCACATACCGCTGGCTGTGATTTTGTAGGTCACGTTTGCTTTCAGGTAAATTCCAGTCCAGTACCATGGGTGACGTGCGTATATGTCTTTAACCACCTCTCCATCGCTGAACGGTAGGTTAGGGTGGTATAGGCCTTGATGCAGGTTTTTGGCACAATGCCTTTTCCATGCCGCCTCTGAAAGATTAGGATTGTCTTTTCTAAACTCTGGTATAGCCCGCGGTCTAGGAATAATGACTTTCATTAGTCCTTTGTGCGATTGATGCAGTACATCACATGCATTTTCTGGATTGTCGGTTAAGAAGTTCTCATTAAATTGGAGTGGCGTCCCGTTATTCTGCTCGCTGCAGGTTACAGCCTCACTGTACATCCAATGTAGGGCGCAGTTGGCTAAGCCCGTTTCCTTATAGCCTCCGCCTATATCTGAATGAACACCAGGAAACCATACTTGTTTCACACGTTCATCAAATGTGTTGTCACCAGATTCAGGCTTCCATAGCGTCGGTGTAAAACTACTACGCTCTTCATCGATTGAGAGTGCTTGCCGTGCATTTTTTACTTCTGGACTTAAGTGAACATTATGAAATTGATACCGTTGCGGGTCATCGAAAATGTCGGCAATCACTTTATCGTCAGGTACGCCAAGGGCACCTACCGTATCAAAAACACCAATGAAATGAATCTTCTTCGAATTTTCAACGAATGAGAGACCCTTAGCATACTTCTTTAGCTTCTCGACAGGCCAATCGTCTTGATAACCCTTTTTATATACATGCTTAACAAAATCGGATTTAACTTTGGCGCTAGTTACCTTGGATAAATCGAGAAGTCCAAATCGGTTAACCAGCCCAGCCAAGCTTCGAGCACAAAATGCACCGCGGCTGAAACCAAAAAGAAAAATCCGGTCTCCTGCTGAATATTTATCACAGAGATAATAATATGTATCCATGATGTCTACGCTGATCCCAGCGCCAAATATACCTCCCGTCAATTTATCGATTAAGCCTCCGGTACCGACTCCGGCTTGGTACCTCGTGACTTGTTCGCCGGCGACTTCTGGTAATGCATTGAAGAGGCGCCAGATATTCGTGGGCGCGGGTATTCCGTTATCCTCTTGCGTCGGCTCGTTCCACGTTCCATCGCAACATACAACAATATTTTTACTCATCGGTGGTTTTCCTTTGCTAATCGGAAGGTATGCACACTCACTGATGGGATATGGAAAGTTTAATCACCCCTAGTGCCATTGCTTCCTAGCCTGTCAATTAATGACATCCAATCAATTGATTAATATTCAATTGGGCTTTGTAAGAACAGCATTCTGAGGGCGTGAAAGGTAGGCGTCCAAACTACCAAGCAATCGTGACTGTTGGCGCGGCTCAAGCTTCACTCAAGAACATCAAACGTAAGTTTTACAACTATCAAAATAATGGACAACTTGCAAACTTCAACCACCTCTATGTTTTGATAATTTTACAGACTAAAAATCGATTCATTAGTACAAATGAATATAAAAGTGCGCACGAATCCGTATTGCCATGTTCATACTTCATGTGAGATAGTGCGCGGATGGCACTCGGCGGGTGCCTGCCTCCCACCAGTCGCGAAGCTGCTAGCGGTACTGCCATATATAAAGAACTCTCTATATACATGTAAACTCATGTTCGAGTCGGTAGGTGGGTACGTCTCAATGAACGGGAGAGCTTTACATGAACCACCTCTACGTAGCTACAATTTCTCTTCAAAGTGCCAAGCGTTAAGCCAAGTCATTGTCGCGTAATGCGGGTATACTTTTGCATCAAGCTCAAGAGCAGATCGCAAAGCAGTATGGCTACCAGAACTTTAAACACCTCCAAAGAATAACAACTCATTCCTCTACACTAGACCATCTGGTTCGTATTACTGTCCCATGGTATGCAGGAAAGAGCAAAGGTGGCGGCATTGAATCCATTAAGATATCGCTTCCACGTTCGCTAAGTGACACAATCAATTCGAGGAACATTAAGTCCTGCGGAAGTCTTGCTGGTTTCCGCATCGAAAATGACCAATGGTTATCAGGACCTCACACTAGGACACAGGCGGAAGCACGGAAAGAAGCCTGTGCCGCTGCGAGACGGTTGCAGTTTATGAGCGCCACATCGCTTTCGCCCTCAAACGGGTTCAGGCGCGCATTCCCGGGAGTAGCGGACGATGACCTTCACATACCAGGTTCTGACCACTTAAACGTGTGGTATCATCCAGAGACTAAAAGCTACGTTATAACTGACGAACCATACGCTGGTGCTCGGCGCGACAAAGTCGAAAGACGAACTGCTTGGTTGGAAGAAAATAACTTTGACTGTATCCAGTCACCCTGGGCCGGAATGCATGCGCCTGATATCGGCACTCAGCTTTATATAATCACATCAAGAAAAAGTAAGGTCCAATTGTCTGATCTACGAGATGCATTGGCCAACTTACCGACGCCCATCGTTGTTGATCCTTGGTCTGGCGACTCTGTGCCATTTGGTCATGAATGGCCCGAAACGTTAAAATCAACTTCGACGGAACTATCAAAAGTCTCAAAAAAACCGAAAAGTAAAAGGGATAAACCGGGTGAAACTGTGGAATACAACATGATGCTTGTTGGGTCACGACGTAAAAGACCGAATGCGCGCATAACTATTGATCAACATGAAACATTGGGTGCTCTGCTAAAAACAGCACTATCGCTGGGACACCGTCGAAATGGAGTACTCAATCCCGTAGGAAGGGTTCGTTGTGAGCTCGATGAATGGGTTCAACGAGAATACCCTTCGTCGCAGGAGCTGAGTCAAGAAAAATTCCTATCGCTCTATTATCGCGACGAACTGAATAACAATAAGCAGACAACAATAACTGAAGAAAAATTTAATGAATTAGACGACGTGCTGCAGCGAACACAGGTATCCCTAGCTTCCTGGTACCCAGACTGTAAGCCTGTTCGAAATCTGATACATGACCTGGAAAAGGCCAGGAAATCTGCCAAAGCTTGGCAAGAACAGTCCTTGAAAAAAGAATCACTGAGGATTAATAATTCTGGTTCTTTTCTGAAAACTCAGTTATTAACAAACGAGTAAAACGACTCAATTCAGAACACTAATTGATGTCGACAAGAGACGGCTATGGATAGACTGCAGTTCCATAGCCTATTTACTACTGTCTCTGGAAACCATATACAACAATTTGATTCCCAGACAGGTCAACACCTGGTACAAAAATTAGGGAGTCATTTGTTGGTGAACAATAAAGTTGTTGATAAATAGGCTTCTAAGTCATTGATTCCTGGATTCAAATCCCAAGTGCATCACCTCAACCTGTAGAAGAAGGGGCTAGCTGAAGGTAAGCTCTCACCCTTTTTCTCCGGCAAGAGATGAAACGGTGAAGAGACAATACCAACAGCTAACCTATGAACAACGATGCCAGATTTATACGCTGAAGAAAACAGGTTTTAGTCAGAGAGCAATAGCGATGGAGCTTGGCGTTGACCAGTCAACAATTAGCCGAGAATTGAATCGCAATACCGGCTACCGGTATCAGCAGGCCCTTAGAATGGCGCTAGACCGGCGAGAGGCATCTAGAATACCTACCAAGATGAACCTCGGCATGGTTGGCTTGATCGAGTCTAAGCTGGCACAGGAATGAAGCCCTGAGCAAATTTCGGGCTGGTTGTTCGTTGACCGAGGCATATCCATCAGTCATGAAACAATCTACCTGCATATCTGGGAAAATAAGCGCTCTGGTGGGAAGATTTATACCCACCTCCGGCGACAGGGAAAGAAATACGATAAGCGCCGCCATGGTAAATCGTCACGCGGGCATATCAAAAACAGAATATGTATAGAAGATCGCCCAGAGATTGTCGATCAACGTCTGCGCCTTGGTGATTGGAAAATCGACACTGTGATCGGAAAGGGCCACAAAGGCGCTCTCGTGACGCTCGTTGAACGAAAAACAATGAAAATGTTAAGTGCAGTCATTCCCAGGAAAACAGAGAGTGAAGTAACCAAAGCAACCATTAAATTACTACGCCCATACAAGGCATATGTTCATACGATTACGGCAGACAATGGTAAAGAGTTTTCAGGGCACGAAAAAATAGCTAAGGCGCTTGATGCTAAAGTTTACTTCGCGCATCCTTACAGTTCTTGGGAGCGAGGGCTAAACGAGAGCCACAATGGTTTGCTTCGTCAATATTTTCCGAAGTCTTCTAAGATGACAACGGTAAATCCGGCGGAAGTAAGTAAGGTCGTTAGGCGATTAAATACTTGACCTCGAAAAACATTGGGATATAAGACACCAAATCAGAAGTGGCTAGAAATGGTGGCTTAAATTAAATGGTGATGCACTTCAGATTTGAATCTGCGTGTTAAATACCAAGGAAAAAACATGCCTGATTGGATTCTAAAGGTTGACAGACCAAGATTGGGAATTCACGATCAAAACTTCCTTTTAAGGTCAAATTCAATCTACATAATGGATAATCACAGAGGGGCGCTTTGGTGTTGCTCGCAGCATATTCATCAGAGTAAAAATATTGGTGTAATTCACATAGTTGCACATTATGACACTGCCTGCCTAGATGCTCTCGATCTGAAGACGGAATTACCACTTAATAGTATCCAGTTCGAAGATTTTCTGGAACTCAAATCATCGCGAATTGAAGTGCCGCTTATATCCTGGGACAATTACCTATACTACTTTCATTACTTTCATTACTTTCATTACTTTTATAGAAATTCGATATCCAAGATTTATTTTGCTACGCATAATCTCCCCGTCGAAAACCGACTTCAAGAACATGTTAGTGAGATCGATTACAATAACTTGCCGAAACTACTAGAACGGGTATGTAAGTCTGATGATGATATTCAATGGATCTTGAACATTGACTTGGACTACTTTATTGATCAAGACACTAAAGAGCCATGTGACGGTATGAATAGTGAATATCGGTCCTTAGTTTTTCGCAAAATTAAGGATCTTGTAGATAGTGGGAAAGTCTTATGCAGCACATATGCACTTAGCCCAAAGTGTTGCGGAGGCTGGTTGTCCTCATACGAACTTTGTGAAGAGCTGTGTTAAGCTTTGAATATGGATGTTGACTTATCAATTTATAGTTAAAGGAAATGTCGAAGACTTATTTGGCGCTTGGTACGACCCCGATGATAAACCCTATTCGTTCAGCCCAGACAATAGAATCGATATAATATTCGATATCTTAAGTATAGGAAAGAAAATGATAGAATTACTCGCGAGAAGCTGCTGATGTTCTTTGAAGGTATTGACGCTATAGAAGCTGAAAAACAAGTAGGTGGCTTTTTATGGTTATGTTGTAGGCTTTTCGAAGTGATTTTCAGGTTAAATCTGCAACCAAAAACAAGTGACCCATTTTTAAGGAGACAATATGGATTTAAGCAGCATTCTCACATTTATCGCCGTGGCAACACTACTGGTGATATCACCGGGTCCTAATGGCTTTCTCATTGCGAAAACAGTCCCGCTTTCAGGAAAAAAAGCAGGCTTTGCGAATGTCAGTGGGTTTGTTGTTGCTTTTTACCTGCACGGAACACTCTCAATTTTTGGTATTTCTGTTTTTCTGGTTCAATCCGCCGTTGCTTTCACCTTGTTGAAAATACTGGGTGCTGCCTATTTAATTTGGATAGGCATCAAATCCATTCGAAGTGCCCTAAACCAGAAAGCGACCACTACCATTGACGTACCAGAAAATGCTCAGAAAAAGGTTTCAATTCATAATGCTTTTCTGGAAGGTTTTGCAACGAATGCACTTAACCCAAAGGTTTCTATGTTTTACCTGGCTGCCTTTCCTCAGTTCATAACATTGGACGGTAGTGCATTAAGTGCCTACGCATTGGTAACAGCACATTCACTGGTGAATTTCTTGTGGTTTTCAATCATGGTATTGGCATTAACACGGGTGAAAAGTGCCGCGAATAACGTGAAGTTTAGAACCTGGCTAAAATCAATTACGGGCGTCGTATTTGTTGGTTTTGGCGCTAAATTAGCATTGATGAAAGCCAGTTTATAGGCACGATCTGAGTCCACGAAGGCTGCGTACTGGTTGTTTCGCGGCAACGTACGGTCGCAAAGTGTTACCGTAGCCTGGATTCTGAATACCAACCAGCTCTGTGTTGCAACGTTAGTTTGAGCGATATCGTGAAAATTTCCGGGCAAGGGTGATTCAGATATCAATGTAGCCTCTGGTTTCACAGATCTGTTTCAAAACGGGTTTTGCTTGAACTTTTATTCTGGAAAAAACAGTCTTTATGGCGTGAATTCAATCCGTTATTGAATATTGCATAGCGATGGCGCACCATCTTGGTTAAAAATAAAAAGAAGGTACGCCATTATGAAGGACGATATTTTTGTTCCCAGTAACCAATACTGGCCTGAAACACATATAGTTCAAAATCAACCTGTCGCACTGGAAAATTACAACAGCTACGAACAGGATATCGCACTACAGCATCTTGTCGCTCAACATGGCGGTCAATGGGCCTCGACTGAGTTACAACAACTGGGCGCAATTTGCGGCAGTACCGAGGTCATCGAATGGGGGTTTCAAGCGAACCAGCATAAGCCCACCCTGCATACTCACAGTCGGCATGGACAACGCATAGACGAAGTTCGTTACCACCCGGCGTACCACCAATTGATGCATCTTTCCATGTCTGAGGGTGTCCATGCCTCCCACTGGGAAACGCCACAACCGGGTGCGCATGTCGCCCGTGCCGCTAAATTCTATCTTCTGTCGCAGGTTGAAGCCGGTCATGGATGCCCAATAACCATGACATCGGCAGCGCAACCCGTATTGCGTCGTCAACCAGAACTGTACAAACATTGGTCACCCAAACTTTGTTCTCGGAAGTATGATGCCAGTAACCAACCTTTTGCAAGCAAGCAAAGCGTGACGCTGGGTATGGCAATGACAGAAAAGCAGGGCGGGTCCGACGTACGCGCAAACACAACTCGGGCATTTCCAATGGGGCAACCGGGTTCGGGTGAGTTGTATGAACTCGTAGGTCACAAGTACTTTGTCTCGGCACCCATGAGTGACGCTTTCTTGGTGTTGGCTAAAACGGATGCGGGCATTTCCTGTTTTTTAGTACCTCGTTGGCGTCCTGACGGTACAAAGAATCCAATTCAAATTCAGCAGCTTAAAAATAAAATGGGTAACGTTTCCAATGCCTCCAGTGAAACGGAACTGCGCGGTGCCCTGGGTTGGATGATTGGCGAAGACGGACGAGGAGTGTCCGTCATCCTTGAAATGGTCGCTATGACCCGATTTGATTGCATGATTGGTTCTGCGGCAGGCATGCGACAGGCCGTCGCTCAGGTCACTCATCATTGTCGGCAACGTAAAGCCTTTGGTCTCCGGCTCAGTGAACAGCCCTTAATGCAGAACGTGCTGGCGGATCTGATTATCGAAAGCGAAGCTGCATTGGCGTTTTCCATGCGAATGGCCAAAGCACTAGATCAGCAGTATTTGCACAACGATGAGCAGGAATCATTGTTGCTGCGTTTGGGCACTGCGGTGGGCAAATACTGGATTTGTAAACGAACTCCGGGTCACGCCTATGAAGCAATGGAATGCATTGGCGGCAGCGGGGTTATGGAAGACTCTATTATGCCTCGTTTGTTTCGAGAATCACCGGTTAATTCAATCTGGGAAGGCAGTGGTAATATCCAGTGTTTGGATATGTTAAGGGCATTTCATAAGAATCCGAACACACGAGATGCGCTGATGCAGGAACTAGAGTTGGTGAAAGGCGCGCATCCATTGTTGGATCGCTCAGTAAAAGCCATGAATGCGATGTCTCAGCAACCTGACATTGAATTTCGGGCTCGGCACGTGGTTGAAACCATGGCGATTAATTTGCAGGCAGCAGCGTTGTATCAGTTTGGACCCACTCAGATGGCGGAAGATTTCTGTAATGCCCGACTGTCAAATGAAAATCGTGGTTGGGTTTACGGTACCTTGCCGAGCGGAACGGATTGTTCGGCTTGGATAAAACGAGCAACGCCTGAAGTCTGAATTTATTTAAACAGCGCTAACGATTCTGTGCGCAGCTGTTTCAACGTATTGGCAACCCGGGCGACGACCAGGTCGATCTTTTCATTGGCCTGCTTAGAGGTATTGATGCGCTTGAAATCTTTAACCTCACTGGCGTAAAACTTTTTAATGGCTCGTGAATGGCTGGTGATGTGTTCGTCGATTCGGGTTTTAACTTTATCCTGTATGTCTTTTTGTGCCTGTGCTTTGCTTGTGTCGTCTTTCGGTGTGGACACCGCATAGTCGATGACTTTTTCGCGTGCACTGCTTAAGTCAATACCTTGCAATATACTGCCCTGAATGTTTGCCTGTGCTGCGGTCACTTCCCGGTGAACGGGCCGGTAAAGAGCCACGGTACCCGCCTGATCACGGTTATAGTTCATCACGCTTTTGCCTGCAAACACGGGTTCTTTCAACTTTGTCAGGCGGCCTTTTGCGGTGGTCAAAATGCGTTTGGCGGTGGGGGCGTCTTCGGCCTGGTTGGCGTCGGCCGTGGTTTGTGTTTTGGCTTCTAACGCAGCATCCATACCCCCGGCAATGGCCTCGTCATTCAGGTTTAAATCCCTTGATTTTTCCGCGAGCGTTGCTTCGACAACGTGGTCGTATTCAAGATAGTTCCCGACGCCTTCCGGCTTCGCGCCATAAATACTATGAGCACCTTCGAGATCGAAAAAGTTGGGGATGCCCTGCTCAGCGTTACCCATCATCGGCAGGTTAGAACCTTCACCTTTGGCAGGGCCCTTTTTGACCTTGGGTGGTTTGCCGGGTTCAAAACCATAAAGCGCTTTATTCATGGTTCCGATCTGCTGCATGCCCTTGCGAACTTTTGCGCGAATTTTCTCGGTAGCGGCCTTGTCGCTGTTATAAATGCCGGAGATATTTTTTAGTTCTTCCTGCATTTCAGCGTCTATGCCGGTTCGCAGTTTGGCCACCATGGCTTGTGGTGTGGTTTCGGCTGCGGCGTCTGTGGTGATCTGATCGTGATTGCGGCGTTTGGCATCCTTCGCCGTTTTTTGTCGGTGCGTCGGTCGGTAAATGGTTAACGCCGGGAGTTTTTCACCTTTGGTACCCAGCGCCCGGGTATCAATATCACCGACATACGGTTCGGTCACGGCCTGACCATCACGTTGGCCTTGCTCGATAGTCGGCTTAAGTGTTTTCTGAACATAGGTCTGTACCAGAAATGCCATGCTTTTTTCCGGGATATGATCATTTTCGTAGTAATTGGAGAGCCGTTGCTTGCCTTTATCGCCTAAGCCTGCGTTGGTAGCCACCTCGTCTATTTTCTTGCTGGTGATTTTCCCGCGCTCACTGTATAGATCGGCATCGCCTTCAATCGCTTCGATACGGGGTTCTTTCGCTCGCAGAATCGCACCATCTTCCGGGTCGTCTTCATAGAATGGGTTTTGCGCGATGGCCGGCCCCAGTTTTGCTAACTTCGCACCGGCATCTTTGGTTTCCTTGTCTGCTTTGTCTCCGGTTTTTTTGGTGCTGGTTTTCTGCTGTTCGGGTTTGACTTTCGCCAGAGCTGTCTCGGCTTGGTCAACTTCCGTCGTCATGACGTTTTTGAGTTCATCGACGCTTTTAGCATCGTCACCAAACTCTTTCGCTTTTTTCGTTTCGGTTTGCATTTCCTGTTGTACAACATCGGCTTCACGTGGTTTGGTCGCAATGCTGAGGCTGAATTTGTTGCCGGTCTTCTTCGGAATCAGTTTGTGTGATGCATTACCAATTTTAAAGCCAGCCGCGGGTACTTTGCGCTTTTTGTTGAGCTTGCCCAGTATTTTAGAAAATAGTTTTTTGGCTTTTTTCACCAGGAAAGTCACCATCTT
The DNA here is from genome assembly GCA_050293765.1 of Reinekea sp. Lineage (GTDB taxonomy): Bacteria > Pseudomonadota > Gammaproteobacteria > Pseudomonadales > Natronospirillaceae > Reinekea. The sequence continues at coordinate 83,602 of JBNKNI010000012.1, read as the reverse complement.
ATTCATGGCTTTTTTAACCGGTGCCTGCAGCTTCTTGATGATGGTGCGAATGGTCTTGGTGATCCCGGTCACAGGGATGAGCGCAGCAACGAATGCCAAAAACAGGGGGATCGTTGCTGCAATGGTTTTTTCAATGAAGTCCGCGGCTTGTTTCAGTTGGCCTTTTGCTATTGCACCGATGGACGAAAAGATGGAGTTCGCCAGGGCAACGATCTGATCCAACCGTTCCAGAAATGCTTTGATCATGTTGTATATTGCCAGCGCGACTTTAACGATACCGCCAATGGGGTTGGATAAACCGGCGATCCACGATATCGCGCCCATGACGATGGTATTGATCACAAAGTCGCGGATGCCGTCGATTACCGTGGTTTTGAACCCTTCGATCATTTCCAGCACACGCTGCCAAATGCCAACGAAACCTTCTTTGACCAGAATTTTCACCACCTCGACGGACCGTTCGATGAAAGCGACTTTTTTCTCGCCACCTTGCCCCAGTTTTTTTACCAAGGTTTGCCGGAAGTTCGCGTAAGTCAGACCGACGATCTGCAAAGCGATTGAGATAATACCTTTGAAATCCAGTTTGGCGGGCATCTCCAGGTTCATGCCCTGCATAGTGCCGAACAGCCAGGCCATAAGCCCGGCTTTCAAATGTTTCCAGATGTTCGAGCTGAACTGCTTAAAACCTTTGACGACCGCACTGATTAGGTTTTTAGCAAAGGCCAGTGGGTTGTTGAGAATAATGGAGATCGTCTCTTTGGCTTTTTCGATAACGCCCCAAATTTTTTCACCGTAAGGACCCGCCAATGCCAGCGCGCCACGTACGATAAATTCCAAAATTTTGTCTTTGATGTCTTTAATAAAGGTAATGACGTCCTGCACCAACGGTTTGAAAATGCGCTTGGCGGTTTTAATGGGCGAGAATATCGGTTTTTCATCGATGAATTTACCGACCAACCGTTTGACTCGGGTCCAGGTGATGTCCAATGTCGACAGGCGTTTTTTCACCCAGTCGAATGCGCGTTCGAGGACGCGCGTTTCTTGCAGTTTTTGGAACAGAGCGTCGCCGCCCGGCAGTAGCCCCAGAAAACCACCGATTAAATTCGTGGCGTTGCGGGTGACGGTTTTATTGGTTATCGGGCTTTTTCCCAGAATTACACAGAGCAAGGTATAGCCGGGCACATTGCGGGCGATTTTTTCAGCTTTGTTCGCCACCCAGCCACGTTGAACGGTGGGTTCGGCGAGGCGATCGACCGCGTTCTCCGGCTGTTCTTGCTTACGACGTGTCTGTTGCACCACGTGGGTCAGTTCGTGTGCCATCAGCCGCCGGTTATCAACCGATTCGCCTTTACCCAGCCAGATGTGGTGTTTGTAGGTAAACGCACGCGCGCCAATCCGTTCCGCGGTAACGCGGTCCTCTGGTGTGTCGTGAATGCGAACATCGGAAAAGGGGACGTTAAAACGAGGCTCCATGAACTGCCGAACGCCATCGGGTAACGCGCGACCGGCACCGGGTTGATTCACCGCCTGTGTCACATCCGTTGGCGCCTGTCCACCTTCCGCTCCGACGGCGACGCCCTCTTGTGGCGCTCGTGCAACTTCTTCTTTCGGGTTATCAGGGCGGCCGTTTTCTATTTCTGAAAATTCATCGTTTGCAAGGCCCGCGGTATCAACATCCTCACCTGCAGCGACGGTTGGTTCCTGTTGTTCTGCGGGTATGGCCGGGTCAGCGTCAAAGGTATCGGTATTGGGTTGGCTGCTTTGGTCAGCGCTCGCAGTGCGATTCGCTTGTGGATCTTCGCTGTTTACGGACACATCCAGACTGGGCGCTGACATGGTGACAACGCGATCGGCGTTACTTTCGGCTTCGTGCTCCAGCGGATCGTTAGCGGCGCCGACCCGCAGTGCCGGTTGAATCAGTTTGCGATCCAGTAAGGTTGCGTGCGTTGCTGAGGCTCGGCGTACCGGAACCCGAACTTTGCTGGTTTTAGCGGTTTGCTTACTGGCAACGGCTTTAGATTTCATGACCGGCAGCCCCGGCTAATACTGCGTACATTCGGCATTGGATGCGTTGGTTTCTTCATTTGCCTCATTAGGATTACCCTGCAAGAAGGCTTCAGCGTCGGCCCGCAGGGTGGTTTCCAGCGCGCTTTTCCAGGTTTGAATGTCGGCTGCGTTGTAGGGACAGATTTCGTGAATGTCGTTCCTGGCCTGAATGCGTTGTCGCAGCAATCGCTCTGAAACACCGACATGGTAGCGTTCGTGGTGAAGAACACCTGCCACGGTTTTTTGTTTCGGAGTGGTAAAGCCGGTGCCTGCTTCGGAGTTAAAGCGATCCGCGCCCGGATTCGGACCGCATTCCGTCCACCAGTCTCGACCGGTGGCTGGGTCAGAACGGGTAATTTCCGCTCGGTCGATCACCAGCGGAACGGTGGCCAGCACATTGATTTTCCGGGGGCAAAGTTGGTACTTCGCCTGGCTGCCGTTGGCGGTGTTACAGGTATCACAGGTTCGGCGTTCACGATGCCAAACGGACAGCTGTCGCATTCGTGCAGAACCCCAGTTCGTCGACCCAAAGGGTGATCCACTGGGTGTGCCGTTTTGAATGAGCGGGGTGATGGTGACGGTCACCTCGGGATTGACCGGATTCGGACAGGTCTCGCAGTTCGCCGCGGGAGCCGCTTGCCGGTGGGCCGTTTGGCCGGAATCCTGTTGTGCAACATGCGCCAGTTCGTGGGCCATGATCTGTGTTCCGCCGCGTTGTCTTTCACCGTTGGCAAAGGCGATATTGTTGCCGTAGGTAAATGCACTGGCATCAATGTGCTGCGCGGCTTGGTGGGCGCGTTCGCCTTCATGCAAGCGAACAGACGAAAAATCGCGGTCGAAGCGCGGTTCAAAAAAAGCCCGTTCGCTGTGCGATAGTGGTCGGCCAGCCCCGAGCGATTTGATCGACTGCGCGGCAGTTGTGGTGGCCGGTGAGGCTTTGCTGCCGGGTGCAACGGAAGGAGTCCCTTGGGCACTTCGTTGTGCGGTTTCTTCTTTCTTTTCATCATTGCATTGCGCGCACATGCGATGCACTTTTGGTTGACCCAGTGCCTGTGCTGCCATGGCGTCGGCGGCTTTTTCGGCTGGTTCATGCGCGCCCCCAATCTGCACGGAACCATCTAATGCGTTCTGTTGTTTGGCGTCCTGTTTCACTGTTGTGGCCGAACGGGAGGCAGAGCGTCGGATGTTGGCACGGCGTTTTACATTCAATCGACGGCGTATTCGGGTTTTAGTGCTCATAGGGACCTCCCGTTTTGGGTTTATTTCACGCCACTGGCGATATGTTCCGCGGCGTCGCGTTTCAGCTGTCTGGCGGTGGCAAGACTCAGTTTAGATGTCCGAGCCAGAACACGCAGGTCGGTATCCGAAACGTTCGCCAGAGCCCCCAAATTGGTGATGCCTTTTTTCGCCAGATTGGTGGCGAACAGCTCATTGTCTTTGGTGACGGCGGTCACCGGTACTTCTTTGCGCAGGGACTCAATGAAGCCAGCACGTTCTTTTGCGGTTTCCGTCAAAATAGCTTTCTGTTGCTCTGCCAACGCGGCCAGTTCTTTTTGCGAGCTGCTGAGATCTTTTTGAATCTGTTCGCGCTCCTTGCGTATTTGATCCAATGAAGCATTCAGTGTATTGACATCCTGGCTCAGTAACTCTTTTTCTTCACGCAGTCGAATCAGATCGGCGCTGACGATGTCCGCATCGATCATGCCGGTATCGGTCGCGGACAATTCGGTGCCTGCGCTCAATTGTGTTGCCGTTTGGTAAAGGAATTTACCCCCGCCGGTTTCGAGTTTAACGTAATCCACGGCGACTCCGTCGGAGACGATCAGCGCCACCTTATCGCCCGGCGCTACATCGCCTGCATCCAATACGAGGTTGGCTGCTTCAATGCCAGCTGACGCGGCTTTGATTCGGGCGATGGCCTGCGCGTCACCAATGTCGATGGTTTCCGCAACCTCAATGCCATTGCCTTTGAACGCGACCTTCGCCTGATCGATGCCCAGGTCATTGACATCAACTTTGACCTTGAATTCACTGGGCGAACGTTTGCCACTGAACAGGCGCAGACCATCGTCAATTCTCGAAATGTAGTTTTCAGCTTTGAAATCGATTTTCGGATCAAAATGCCAACGTTTATCCGGGGCTTTGTAAATGGGACCGTCTGGAAGTTGCCCGATGGCAGGTGGTGGACAGCAAAATTCTGCAAGTCGTTGCGAATAGTTGTCGACTACTTCTTTCATAAAGTAGTTCAGCCAACGCCAACTCATGGCTTGTTTTCGGCAAGCGTGGGCACAAACTTCGCTGAGGCGGATCTGCCCATTTTCAACTCGGCCCCGCAAGCAGGCAATGGGCACCAGATAGGGCGCTTCCCCTGGCGTTGGGCAACTTGGCATCACCGCTTTGCACAGACAACGTCGGATACGTTCTTCATCGCTTTCGTTAATGGCCTGATAGACCAACGCTTCCCGCATCATGAATCGTGCTTCGCGCACTTCGCCCGTCGCGCCGTCCGGATTAATATCTTTATCGATCTGCTGAATGCGTTTGCGCAGCATTTCGACACCCTCAGCGTCATTGGTATGGCTCGCCCATTTCTCGACCAGTTCGTCATTGAATTGCCGTGCAACAATCTGTTCGCCCTTATCCAGGCGTTGGTTGGCGGCCAGTTTCGGTTTGCCGGCACCGTAAATGACTTTGTCGAGAACTGCTTTGTTATTGGCCGGTTGCGCTTTGTAGTGATCAACAAAACCATAGGGTTTATTTTTTTCCATGCAGGCTTGGAACGTTGACAGAAAGGTGGGGTCCTGCGGACCAAAGGCAAACTCCTTGGTCGCCAGGTGCGCGCGGATAATGCCGCCCGCTTCAACGGACAATGCCAGGCAAACTTTTTTCTCGCTCAGCAGGCTGTCAAATTCATCCAGGTTTGAGAAATGGAAAAACTCGCTGCCCAATAATTTATTCAGATCAAGATCCGTTTGTTCGACGGAGCCTAAATGACCCATGCGATCCAGAATAGCGCCGCTGGTGTAACGCACAACAGACGAATTCATTTGCCGTAATGAGGGGAACACTCCACAAATAACGCCCCAGTCGTGCAGCAGTCGCAGCATTTTTTCATTGCCAAAATCGACCTTACATAAATTATTCAGCGCGTCCTGCACGTTATCGGTGCTGTCATATAAATGTGTACAGCCACTCGGGTCAAAGGCAATATCCGCGGCGCTGATGCCGCACAGGTTATCCAACGCCTGCTGTACGTTTTCGGCATCGCCGTATAATTTGGTGCAGTGATTGTCCAACTGAATATGGCTGGCCGGCAGGTCCGCCAGTGTTGGAAAAGACAGGCGGCGGTTTTCGTCGTCGGACAACGGGACGACTTCTCCATCGGCTATGCGAAACAATGGGCAATAAAAGTGTTCCACGCCAACTGGCGTTTCACTGACGGCGCGAATCGGGGTTTCGGCAAAGCGTCGCGTTTCAATCAACCAATAATCGCCGGCGACGGTGGGAACCGAGGTTAGATCGATATCGGCGGTAAAGGCGTCCGTGGTCAATTGAATCGAGCGTCCGGATACTTCAAGGCTGCCAGACCCCATGGCATCCACTGTCTGTGCTGTGAAATCGACGTCTGCGATGCCAGACCAGCGTCGCACATACGGCCAAGTCTCACCGTCTGGTGCCGTCGCGATTTCCGGGTTGGCTAAGCTGGAGCCGCGGGTGCTGCACGCAACACTGCCGGAGTCGTGGTGGACGCCCAGATGTTTTTCGGTGCTGTCTGCATAAAACTCATATACGGCCCCGGCGCGGCTGAAATCTTCACTGTTAACGGTAGCCACCGCAGTGGCAGAGGCATTTTCATCACTCCAGGCAATGCGGATGGTGCCGGGCGATTGTGCGTGACCAGTGACCTGTAAAATCTCGATACGGAACAAACCATTAGACACGGTCTGTTCGGCCGCAACCACATCAGCGCAGGGGTCGCAATCGTCGCTGATGGTTTCCGGGTCGACCGGTGTCACCGTCAGACGACCCAACCCCTGTTTGGGGAAGCGACCTGAATCGAGCCCGAGTGTGTCCGCTTCCGCCAATGGCAGGTATTTAATCTGCGTTGTGGTACGTTGACGCAACGATGTTTCAGCGCCGTGCAAGCCTGGGTCTGTGAGTTGTTCATCCTCCAACGGTGTCACCGTGCGGTGCCACACATCGGCGTATATAAGCCAGTTACCGGTAGTGGGCAGCGTTGGTGCCAGCGGAAAATCCGGTTGCTGAGCGTACAGCGACAGCGGTCCGGATAAGGGCCCCGTACTTTGGGTCATGCCGCGAACACCTTCGGCAAACAGGACGCCTTCGGCAAGTGCGGGCAGGTTCGCTGCAATAACAACCGCGCCCTGTTGGTCGGGCACGCCACTGCCAACACTGAACTCACCTAAACCGTCCGTGCGTTTTTGGGCAATGTTACTTTGCTCACCGAGGTCGGCATCGGTCACCATGCCTCCCTGCACTTGATATACGCCGGAGTATTGTCGTGAAGGTCGGTAACTGTCGCGTGAAAAGTTTCCTTTCATAATGTAACTCTCTTTAAATTGTTTGCGCAGGTAAGCGAGCCAGATGTGGATCGTATTTGATCACGACGTCTTGGCCATAGGGTAGGTAGTCTGCAAGTTTCAGTTGCAGCGCTCGTATTTGGGCGGCATAAAACAGGTGGTGGTAAGCGCCCATTTCACCTTCGTTTTCGCTACCAAAACGAATTTTTTCAGATGACGTCAGGTTTAATACACCTGCGCCAGGTTCGCCGAAATTGGCCGGTCGCAGGACGCATTCATCGCCATCGCGAAACCATAAACGAATAAAATTTGGATCATCATCGGTATTCGACGGTGACTTGTCGGCACCACAATCCTGTAACGCGGCCAAGTTGGGCACGCGCGAAAAACGGATGCAGGTTTCACCGCCGGAGCAGTTCACATCGATCAACTCGCCGTTAAAAATACAGTCCGATGCCCACAACCGTTCCAACCGTGTTTCCTGTAATACGGTGCAGTATTCCAGCTGCGCAAAACCGACGCCTCCCTGAATGTCGTTGAACAGGCAATCTTTCGCGATGACGGTGGGTTGCACTGAAGGCACTTCAATTATCAGATTCGCAATAGCGCATCGGTCGAGGCGTAATCGTGTCGAGGGCTCGGTAATGCGGACGGTTCCGGTGAACATTAACCCTTCCAACGCGACGTTCACATCGCCCGGTATGGTGAGGTCACCACTGACGATGATGCGTTCCGGAAACACCAGCTGCTCATTGATTTTCAGTTGGTCGATAACATCGTCCTCCAGCAGGCCAAGTGCCGCAAAAATCTGTTCAGGACCAATGCGTTGTTCGGTCTGTTGGGCGTCATCAATCGCGATGTTGGCAGTGGTCGGTGACAGTGACGAACCATTAATACCTTCCGCGAAAAAACCGTGCGGCGGTTGTACGTGAATCAGGGTGCGTTTGGGGTGGGGACCGGTGGCCTGATCCTGGTTGCGCACGTCAGGCGTGCGTGCCGATGTATCGTCATATGCGTTGGGAAAACAGGGTGCGCCGGTGCGGTATTTTGGCTTCCAATATCGTTGTGCTGACGCGGTGACGCGACCAAATTCGTCCCGTGTGGGTGAGGTAATCAGATACAGCGGATTGTTGCCACCGGTGTCGGCGACAGCCCGGTTGCTGTAACGGATGTCCGGCGTGCCCATTGGCGTATCGACTCGCGCATTTTGCGTAGAGAAGGGCGGTAGAGACATGCGCGGGGTGGTGAGCGTGCGGCGCCAACCTTCCACCACAACGGCCTCTAACTGGCAGATCACATCCGCAATATCATCGACCGTTTGCAGCGTGCCTTTGCTCTTGTACCAGGACACCGTTTCACTGAGTTCGTCGCGCCGGGCGTCTGGGTCTGGCGCACGGAGTTGCGCACCGACCAGTTCCGCCAGATAGGGAATCAGCCAGGTTTGAATCTCACGACCATTGTCGGCGGCTTCGGCGAAGGCATCGGCATAGGCTTGCTCCGTCGTGTTTCGAATCAGGTCGAACAGATGTCCAAAGCTGTGCAGGTACGCTTCGAGGTCACCTAACTCGTCTTTGGTTGGAGCCCGGTCCTGGTAACGATATTCTTCAGGCAGTTCCCGGTAGAGTAATTGCCCGGCACGGGATTTAAGTTTGCTCACACTCATGTCAGTGCCTCCACAACGACAACGAAGTCGGTCACGGCGGTGGTCGATTGCGCAGAAATCAATTGATGGTCGAACGGAAAATAAGCCGACGCGGATCCATTGGTACGCGCTGTTTTCAGTAAAACGCTGTCATCAGATACTTGAAAGGATTGAACCGTGGCGGTGCTGACACCGTCGACTCGCTCCAGTGCGGCAGCGATTTCCGATATGTAAACCGGTTGCCCAAGGCGACGGTTCTGCAAGTTAAACGTACTGATCAGCGTCGCATGTGCATTAGCCTGTACCTGAGTCCGGTCATACTTTTCGGTGTCAACACGTATGGTTGTTTCCGCCATCAGACGAATGGGTTGATAGTCCGCCAGCTCAACTCGTATGCCCGGTGTTGATCGTGAACGCAGAAACTCCGCCAGATCGGTCTTTAACGAAGCGCCCAGCAGACCACCGCCGGAAGGTACAACCGTTAAGCGAATATCATGGCTGTTGCGAGGGTCGGTAATGGCCTTGGCTTTGGCTTGCCAGATATCGGAACGTCTCACACTGAGCCGTTCGAAATCCTGCAGAGATACGGCGCGACCGTTAGCCGCTAAACGAGCGGGCGCGTTATCACGGATGTCCGCCACGGCTTCGCGCTCGGCACCTCCCGACGCGGCAAAAGGCTGGCTGATCGCATAAACGTATCGATGTTTTTTCATCGGTTTGGTAAAGGCGCGTGCGGGTACCATGCCTTTTAAGCCGACGCCGGTTCGGTAGTGGGTCACCACGACGTTGTTCGTGCCGGTCGGCAAGCGACGTCGGAAATGGATTTGCAGGCTGCTGTCTTCGTTTAACGACATGGAATAGCTGTCGGTGCCTGCCGCACTCGGATCAATTAAGTCCCGATACGACCAGACTACGCCGTCCACAGCGATTTCCATATCCGGTGCCACGCCGACTTCGGCAAGATTGGACGGCACAAAGCTGACATCGTTGGCTTTAAAATGAAAACTCTGTGCGGGTTTCTCAGCATCACCTGAACCCAAGGTTTTGGGACTGTTGGTTTCGCCGTGGCTGACTTTAACGGTATTGAAGTTGAGCTTCGTCCAGCCTTTTTGATAACCGGTCAGCTGATCGCTGGGTTCAAAGACCAGTTTCAATCCTGAGCTGACGTTAACGGCTTCCACGAGATTGACCAATACCGCAGTGCCAGTCAGTTCATTTTCGACCAAACAAGGTTTGCCCAGACGTAGCAGTTCGCGCGCGGCATCGGAGAGTTGACCCACAACAAAGTCGTTACCCGCAAAGGCGTTGCCGGGATTCCGGTTATAGAACTTCGGTCGCAATTGGTCCAGCAAGGGGCCATGGAACTCAACTTGATTCGGTTGGAAGCTGTTGTAGTTGTTTGTCACGTTCTGTTCGAATTGAATACTGTATTCATCGTCTCGTTGCGTGATTCCGGCGACACGCAAACCGATCAGCGCATTAGTTTTAGTGTCGCGCATCAAAAAGCGGGCACCGACACTGAGTTTTTTCGGTTGTTTTCCGGCAAAGCTGACGATTTTTGTTCGGGTGCCGGAGCCGGTTAAAACGCTGTCGGGTTCGGCGACCACGGTGGCCGATTCTCGTTTTGCACCGGCCGACACGACAAAAAGACTGCCCACCACGTTCAGTACACCGGAAAAATCGATACCTTCAATCAAGTCGGTCAGGTTGTCGTCTTCATCTTTTACGTACTTTATATCGCCGTTTGCATTGGCCAATGTGCCGTTCGTATTCATGAAAAAAGCTTTCGTCCCCAGAGTGGCGGGCGCCAGTGTGCCGACACCGGTGTTCGTGACCGGCACCAAAGTTTCCACCGACACCACATCACCATGAGCGACGCTGCTCAACACATTGTCGGTATCCGACAGGGTGAGGTGATTCTCCCGGTTATCGAGTACCAGCAATTCCTTTGCGCTGTTGTTGTAATGCAAACGGACGGGTGAATTGATCTGATAGCTGCTGGCGGTGTTTATTTTCAATACCAACTTGCCGGGTATTGATCGGGGCAGTGCTTTGCGAATATCCGATGCGTTGATGTGCATTTGCACCAGTCCTCGCGTCCAGGCGCCAGTCAGGGTCGAGGTTTGTATGGAAACGGTATTGGCGTGTTCGGTTGTGGTCACTGTATTCAAGGTGACCGCTACGATACTGCCTTCGCCGTCGAACCAATCCAAAACGGCAAAACCACCAGGATTAAGAGAAACGTCGCCGTCGGTTTGCCACAAATCCGTCGTGGTCAAAGGCGTTGGATCCATATCCCAGAGTCGGGCTCGGCAATCATTTAAATCAGCGTGCACTTTGATGGCATTTAAGGTTTCAAAGACGACTGGCGGTCCCCCTTCGGGGGGTGAAAATTTCATCGCCAGACCACGGTCGACTTCAATCGCCTGGTTATCATCGGTGGGGTGAACAAACAGCCCGACCGAGGTCGTGGCCGAAGACGCCGGTGCGGGTTGATAATTCACCATGGCCGCCAGTCTGGCCACATTCTGCCATTGCGTCGCGGTACGGATGTAACCTTCGTTGGTGTAAGCGTTTAAATGACCCAGCAGAATATGCGCGCCACGTGAGGCTGCCCGCATGATTTCCCAACCGTAATCGTCGTGAAACTGTTCATACTGTTTCAGCAGGCGGCGATTCTTGCCGCGCGCTGTTTCCGGTTTGTCCGGGAATGCCTGGTACAGGCTCTGCCAGACCAATGCTTGTTGAAAGGCGGTTTCATCAAAGCCCGGGTCTTTTTCGTCGGCGAATCGATTGCGCCAGTTTTCAGGTAACCGGTCTTCAAATTCGGCACCGCGTGCGTATAAACCCATGGCCGCAAGACGCAGCTCTTCGAGCCAGGTAGCGGCGTCGCCATCGATATACTGAAATTGTTTTAAACCGGCTCGGTTCCAACGTGTAACGTCGACCAGTTTGTTGAATCGCAGTTCACTCATCCGGCTTCCCCTCCATTGACGATCAGTCGGAAATAACCCTCTTCGGGATGACCACGTAAGTTCCGACACAATGCGTAGTGATCGTCTTCGATGGGTATAAATCCCTCGGTGACCCGATCGGGCCATCCACTGCCGACACGCTTGAACCGGTTGAGGCAGGCGACCGCCACACCTTCCACGGCCATCGCTGCTTCAATGATGTCCGACGCAAACAGGTCTTCGCCGAAATCCAGACGTCCGTGTTCAAAGAATCCACCTTCATCAAATGAAAAAACTTCCGCCAGTGCTTGTTTCAGTTCGCTGCGAAAGTACCCGGCTTTAGCTCGCACCGATAACGTAAAGGTAATGGGTGCTGGCTGCGCGGTTTCGAGAAAAACTTCTGAACCAATCATCCGACGTCGTTCAATAAGTATGCGTAACAGCTCTCGCGGTGTCGGTTGGCTGGCTTCATCGGGAACCGGTAAATTTTGCTGGTGGTGAAACTGTTCAATGCTCTGCCACAACGTCGTCCCAGCCGCCAGAATGGGTTCGTCCAATTGCAATTCGCCTTCGGGTAACACGGAGACGAGTATTGAGTTCCAGGCGCCACTCCAGATGAGTTTGGCCTGTGCTCGTGCCACCACGGGATGCGCCGCAATCACATCTTGATGATCGGTCAGGGTGACCATGCGTTTTTGTTCCGCGATAAGACGCGGCCCTTCAGCACGCGCCAATTCCATTTTCTTGGGTTTTAGTTTCCACAAGCGTTCGAGCTGTTGTTCTCGGGTTTCACTGATATCGGGTGCGGTGGGTGGCAGTTCGGCCAGTTCCGCGTCGCTGACCAACTCTGCAGCGTCGTAACCAATCAGTTTTAACAGCCGCCGCAGTGATTGAGGCCGTCTTGCGGTGGCCAGAAAACGTTCGCTCTGAACCGCATCCAACGCATGGGAGGCTCGATCAAACGCGGCAGAAAGCAGCTCAATGATGACCACTTCCATATCCGCTGGTGCCCAGCGTCGGCGATCCGGAAATCGGTGCGCCAGTTCCTGCATCAAAAACAGACGGAAACTGTCGTAGTCGCGGGTTTTCCAGTCAAAATCATCTTTAACACCCGGCAGTGGCAGTGGTAGCGTTGCTATACGTTCACCACAATCGGGACAGCCAGTGTCAAAATGTAAATCGGGGGCAGGTAGTTCAGCCATGTTTGTTTACCTGAGTTCCATATAACGCGGTCACATTTGGAAGGTCAGGCTTTCCTCCTTCTGTAAAGCGGCAATGGTGTACGTGATGGAAACCAACAGAATTTCCGGTTGGTCTTTATGTGCACCCACCTCAACTTTCAGTGTTTTCGGGTCGACCTCCCCCGCGAGTGTTTCAGCCAATGAACCAAACAATCGGCCACGGGCAAGTTCCCACAGAGGCGCGGCATTGGGTTCAAACACCAACTGGCGTGCACCAAAGCCAAATTCCGGTCGGAATACCCGTTCGCCCGGGCTGGTGAACAGGACTTGTTCGACCTGTTCTCGGATATGTTTCATGCGGGCAGAGGTTTCCGGTCCGTTGCGGGTTACCCGAAATGGAAACGCCAGATATTCCACACGCGGTAAACGGGCTTCGCTGGGTTGTGTCATGAGGCCACCGTTTTGGTTGTCAGTGCGATAGGGGTGAGAGGCACCATTGGCGGACCCGAAGGTGCACCGGGTGCCGTGCAGGGATGCACATGTGAGTTAAATAACGATAAAAACGTTGAGCCTTTCAGCAGGGGTTCACCACCCGCGCCGCCGATGGTCACCGATTGCCCCTCAATATTAATGGTGGTTCCTTTAACGGCTACGCCCGAAGACGAGGTGGCAATTTCATTGCCATTGCCATCGGTACAGGTGACCCCCGATGCGCTGAGTGTGAGCGTATTGCCGTTGGCATCGGCAATGGTGATTTCACTCGCGGCAGAGTCGAGATTTATCACGGCCCCACTGCTGTCAGTTAGGCTGATGGACCCTTCCTGATTCAGTTCCAACACCGCATCGGTGGCGGAATGTAAGGCGATTTTTGTGGCGTCGTCCGTATCGTCAAACAACAGCGTATGGCCCGACTCCGTCTTCAATACTTTGGTGGCCTGATTGGTGTGTTCGCTGGGCACTTCATTCGGCGTGCGCCAGAACGTACCGGTCCAGATAGGTGCAGATGCGTCGCCTTCAATAAACTCAACCAACACCGCGCTGTCGACGGGAGGAATGGCCACCCAGCCGAAATCCGCGCCACCACCATATGGAAACGCAGGCTCCGCCCACTGTGATTCACCATCACCCAGCACCGAGGGCACCGTCACGCGAATCCGTCCACGGTTTTCCGGGTCGTCAACCGACGTAACGTGTCCACGGTATTTGCCCCAATATTTGGTGGCTTGCCGGCGGGCAACGTCTTCGAGTAATTGAAATTCAGTCATGTGATCTCCTTCGGATCGATACACCTTCAGCCATTCAGAACAAACTGCTCAGTGCCGACGCCGCACTGCTTAACGCACCGGTGGGTGAGTCTGTCTCGCCAGTCGCATTGCGCATCAATTCAAATGTCTCGGTGTAACCTTCGCTGCTGAACTGATGCGCCACTTTGTCGACGTAGTACAGTCCGCCGTAGCGGCTGCCTGCACCATCCACACTGACCAGTCCACCGGGTTGCAGAACATGGCCGTAGATGGATCCGTCCAACTCACCGGTACCACGAATTTTGAAAGCATGTTCATTGACCAACGCTTGGGCACGAGCCGTTCGCTCTTCGCTGGTTTCGTCACCTTCCGCTCCGACACGCCAAACCGATGGCGTGCCGAGATTAGAACCCTCCTGCGCAGCGGACGTCGAACCAAGTACCGGTTCGTTGGGTGTCACGCTGACCACTTCCGGCGTGGCGCCTTCTTCTCGTGGCGCCAGATCGGCACGCACTTCGTCCGGCGAGTCCGCATTGTCTTCTAAGTTGAATGTCCGGCAATTGGTCGCGCGGCCTGCGTAAATCAGAATCGGTGATTGTGCTGTGCCGTCCAGACGCTTGGGACCAAAGTAAACTTCACCTTCGCGAAAGATCATCTCGTACCCGTTGGCGGTTGCACGCTCGCGCAAAAACTGAATGGGGGTGGCTTCCTGTGACAACGAGCGACTGGACTGACCGGTTGCCGAGAGTGGGTCAGGTCGGATACCGGCTGGACGTACCAGCTCGGTTAATATGGCCAGATCCGTCATGGGTTGCTGTTCACCCCAGACGCGTCGCATTTGTTCGCGATTAAGTGCGGCGCTTTCGTCCTGAATGTCGAGTGTGAGTTTTGATTCTGCCGGGTTGCCTGGGTACTCCGGCGTGAGTTTAACAATGTACCCAGTCAGGATAACTTCCTGATAAGTGCCGAAGTCGGCACTTACCCGAATCGGTAACCAACGCGAAAACAGACCGCTGTCTGCGGCGATCCATTTGCCGTCGCTGCCGCGCCGGTCTTCGATGATGATGGTTCCCGCAGCCGCTTCAGTGCGCGCCGTTTGAATAGAAACTTCCGCCACCAGTGGCGCGATGGTATCGATACTCTCGTAATTATTTCCGACTTCAATCAAGCACGAAGCTGGGTTACGGAATGTCGGGCTGAGCAATGCCCCTAAAGACGCCAGCGAGGTCATGAGCCGTTGCCTTTATTCAGGTTTTCACGTTGCGGAATGATGATGACATGGCCGGCGCGTTCTTTGCCGTTTTCCGCCTGCGTGCCTTCATCGATAAGCGTGCCGTGTTCGTCGTAAGTCGGGTCTGTGGTGGTCCACAATAAGTCTTCCGGAAACAGAACGTCGCTGTTGGCTTCCATAATCCAGCGCCAATCCCGTGACTCGGCATAGTATTCGTGAGCAAGACTGTCCAGTCGTTGACGAATTTCCACCGAGTGCTCAAGTAAGGGGATGGGTTTGCGCAGCGCACGTGCGCGCAGACCACGAAAATGTTTGGTTGATTGATCGCTGGCTTCAAACAGTGGTGTGAATTCGTATGCCGATCCTTTGAAAAAAGCCATAGTGCCTCCTAAAAACCGGACACGGCGTTTAAGGCTGTCATTGCGGTTTGACGTACCTTGTCGGCCATGGTGAATGGGTTGTTACTTTCGATGACCTGCATGGTTAAGTTGATTTCTGCGCGGTAGGGCATGAGGTTGGGAAGGTGTAACACCTCACGTTGACTGACGCCGGTTAAAAAAACCGGCAGCAGTTGCAGACCCCAGGCAAATATCAGTACCGATGCTGTTTCTTGTCTTTCAAAAGCGCGCGCGCCGGTTATTCCCAAACTCGACAATGTCTTCACGCCGAAGGGTCCCTGTGCTTTAGGTTCGACCATCGAACGCAACGTATCAATTTGCGGTTGAACGCCGAACTGACTTGCAATAGGGTCACCTTTTTCCATTTTGTCGGTGGCGTCCAGCAGGATGTCGATCGAGAAGCCTTCTGCTGCCATCTCAACTCCCTGAGCGACCCGGCTGGTTTCCAGTGGCGACAAAAAGTCATATCCGGTGCGGTTGCCAGGTGCGTCGCCGGTTTTGATCGTGACGGTACGCGAACGCGAAATCGATTGCGGGTTAAAATCAAAAACCAACGCCAGTGGCGGCACTGTTAAACCATATTCAAACAACACGCCTTTGGTTGCGACAGCCATTACCCATTTCCTTTTGTTTGCGCGGCAACCTGACCCGCGGCTTGTTGAGCCAACGAGGCACTGCTTTGCCCTTGGTCAGTTAACGCTATGTTGAGTGATTGATCGGCATCGGGACGCTGTGATGTCAACTGCAGCGCGATGGCTTGCGCAATTTTTTTTGCGTCCAAATGCGCGCTGTGTTTGAAACGGGCCGGAAGCGTCAGGGTTAGCCGCTTAATGTGCATGTGGGTCTTCCTCCAGAAAAGTAGCGAGCGCGCCGATCTCACTTTTGCGGATCTGGCGATTTTCTTTGCTCAGTTCAGCCCAAACTGCACGCGCAATATGTTCTGGCTTAATGGCGGATTGCGCTTCTGCGGCCAGTACCGTTGCGTAGTGAGCTGCGTTTTGAATGGAGCCACCTGACAAACGCGCGGCGTCGGCGATGTCCTGCAAATTTAATGACGCATCTCTTGGTGCCTTGGGCGGTAACAGTAGGTTCCACAGTTGTGTTCGGGCATGACGATCGGGTGACGGAAAATCAACGACCATTTGAAAGCGGCGCAGAAATGCCGGGTCAATATTCGCCCGCAGGTTTGTGGTGAGAATCACGGGACCGATGTGACGTTCAAAGCGGGACAGCATATGGCTCACTTCGAGATTGGCGTAGCGGTCCCGAGCGTCGGTCACCTCTCCGCGTTTGCCGAGTAAACCGTCCGCTTCATCGATCTGCAAAATGGCGCGTCGACCGTCGAGGCTGTCGAGCAGTTTGTTGAGGTTTTCTTCGGTTTCACCCACGTATTTCGACATGATGCGGCCCAGGTCGAGCGTGTATAAAGCCCAAGGTTCGCCGGTTTTCTCGCTCAGTTCTGAGGCAATGACGGAGGCGGCGAAACTTTTGCCCGTGCCAGATGAACCAGAGAACAGTGCCAGAGGACCTCCATTATGCCGACCGCCCCAGCGAATGATCTGATCCCGACGCATCAGCCAGGCGGTTAAGTCTTTCAGTGAACGTAATGTGCTATCCGGCAGGACCAGATCGCTCCATTGACCCCGGCGGGTTTCCAGGTTAGCTCCTTGCGGCGGTGCCATTTCACTGGTGCGTGCCAGCAGCAAACGTTGCGCGTCGGTGGTGGCGCGAATGATCTGGTAGGGACCTTCACCGGTTACCCGAATCAAACCGGACACCACTAATGGCGAGGTCGCTTCCAGCCGTGTGTACATGGCATGAACTTCATGACCCTCGTCGAGCATCAACAGTTCCTGCGCCGTGGCCAGCGTTGGGTAGGGTGAGGGCACCTGCGGCTGCAGCGATTGGATACGAGGACCGAGCGCGGGGCGCGCATCCGGGGCGAGCGCCAAAGCCAGAAGGTCCAGATCCAGCTGTAAAAAACGGTTAACCAGCGATGGGTGTAGCCCTGGAGTCAGACCCGACCAGGCGCCGTTGTTACGCAACTCACCGACGGTGCTGCCCATCTGGGCAAAATGGTCGGAGAAGGCGTCGTCAACTTCAACGCCGGTCCGCAATGCTTCTGCCAACGTGATCATGAGTCCGATACGCGTCCATTCACTGTCCAGTGGATGTCCGTTTGGGATCGCTTGCTCGAATGTTTCAGCCGCCGTCGTCATCGGTCACCTCAACTTACATTCAGACGAACGACGTTACCAAACGCCGCATCGGGATAGGCGGCAAGAGGGGTTGCCGGTTGAATGCGTATAACGCCGCTGACCGCATTTGCCGGAACGGTTAACGCTACCGTGGTTTGTGCGTTCGCATCGTCAAAGGACGTCGCCACAATCAGTTTGATTTCAGGGGGCTGTGTGCTTTCACTGTCGTCGTCCAGTTGCCACAACACAGACAGCGCAGCGTGTTCATCAACCGGCCCGACAATGGCCAGCGTGACTTGGGTGCTGGCGTTGTTGATTTCGAGACTGTTAGTCAGTTGATCCCCATTAACGCCCATTTGTATAGGGATCCAATTCACCGGTGGGGTGTTGCTGGTGGGTTGCGCGACGCTGGCATTGCTGATGGGGATAAAGGGTTCGTTAACGCCTTTCATCGTCGGGTGCGCGTCAATAATGAGCGTGTCCGGTGGCTCGGCTTCTACGCGCAGGGTCAGCGGTTCAATGGGGATTAACGCAAACTCATAGACCGCTGATAAACGGTACGCCAACTCGCCGCCTTGTGTGGTCCAGATATGATTGATCTCTTCCATGGGCGGGGCCAGCATAATCGCTTCAAGGCGATAATCCGTTTTCGGATCGGGAATGGCCGGCCCTGGCAGCGGAGCACCGCCTACGGGAATAATCGGATGGCTGTTTAACACCCGAATCGCATGGCCGAGGATGCGTAAATCGGTATCGTCGTCCGCGGTTTCGGTCGGAAAAGCGGTCATCAGTGCGTGCACCCGAATAAAATGCGTTGCATCCTGGCCAACATCCGCCTGAAAACCCGAGGGCGATACACGATAGGTGAACAGATTTAAGCAATGCGCTGTCGCACCGGCTCCTTTGGCGATGTCGGCCGCCTTTTGTGGATTGGTCACGGTAATGTTGACCTCTTCACTGAACTGGCTGTCGAGAAAATCGGCGATGCCCTGAATGGCAACGGATAATGAAGAGGCTGCAACGGCCATGTTAAAGCCTCCTTAAATAGCGCGTGCGAATGCTTCGGTTGCTTTGGCTGGTGTTTCTTTGTTGACCGAAACCCGCCGTTGAGCCGGGTTCTTGAATCAGCACATCGATCTGATCAATCTGAACGGTAGGCGTGGATTGGCTGAACGCTGACTGCGGTGGCAAGCCGAACCCGGATGGCCCTTCGTCAGCAAAATCTGAGTGTTGAAACATGTCCGTCGCGTGGGTATCTGTGGCATTGCTGTGCGTTAGCGGCGCGGAAGGTATCGACGATGGCGACGCCTCCCGATGCAACGCCGTCAGGTTTGGTTGTGTCGGTTCTTCAGACAGTTCTTCCGGTTGTTCTGAGTTCTCGGCGGTCAGCGAATTCGGGTCGACACTGCGGCGCGGTTGAGCGGTTTCTTCTTCAGTCGGATCCTGCGCAGCTTCAGCGGCACGCCGCAGTGGTTGCGCCTCTTCTTCGTTGTGTTCCAACGTTTCCCGACGCAAAGGGGCGGCTTCTTCCGGTTGTTCTTCTTGCGCTTCCTCTGCGCGTCGTAAGGTTTGCGCGGTTTCTTCAGATTCTTCTTCGTTACCGGCGCGCCGAACAGCCGTGGCTGAATTTGTACGCTTCGCTTGTGCAGCTTCCTCTTCCTCGGGTTGTTCCGCTGTTTCTTCTGCCTGTCGCCGCAAAGGTTGTGCGTTTTCTTCTTCTTCGGTTTGTTCTTCAGAGGCGGATTCTGCTCCCATCCGGTGAATCGCCTGAGCACCCATTTCCGGTTGCTCTTCCGTGGTTTCTTCCTGGCGCCGTAACGGTTGTGTGGTTTGCTCTTGTTGTTCTTCCACCGGTGCCTGCGCGGCACGGCGCACAAACCCTTTCGGCATGACGCTGTAACGGACGTTTTGTGATCTGGCCTGAATGCGCGTTAAATAGCTCATTGGTAAACCCCTCTGGGTGTTGAGCGCCGAATGAGTTGTGCGTATTGCTTCCGTCGGCGTTGCGGCAACGCCAGAATGTCGTGCTCTTGCCAATGGTAGTGATGGGCGAGGCTGTGTACTTCCTGAATTAATTCGTGCCAGGTTGGGAAGGCAAACGCTAATGGGTCGATCCTAATATCATGTTCAGCTTTGCATTCCGGACAGGTACTGCGCACGGCATCGGCAATATCGGGTGCCTGGGCTTCCAGAGCGTCGTCAATACGCTGCAAATCGTGATCGGTGTATTGCGTGGCTTCGCTGTCTGCCGCGATGGATAACCCACACAACCGCGCGAATTCACGTCGCGGGTCTGTACCCCGTTCTTGTGCAATCCTTTCTTCAAAGAGACCGTTCGGCGCTTCAAAATGTCGCCAGCCCAAGCTGGTCTCAACTTTAAAAATCGGAAAGTCGGCGTGCGGTGTGGAATGGGGAAGATCGCCAAATGAGACGTTCAAATCAAACACCGCCTGACAGGATGGGCAACGCGCTTCAAACCAGTCACCACGATAAAACTGCGACGCGGATCTATGCAGCAACCATTCGCGGCCCGCACTGGACAATCGGCGAAAGGACTCCTCGCTGACCGGTTCGTTGTCCAAATGTGAAATGGTCGCGGCCAAAATCGCCGTTACTTTTCGCGGGCGCGAAACGCGGCTTTCCACCGCTTCCGACACCGCCATTTCGGCATGCCCGGTCAGCACCGAAAACTGCGGGTTCGGAAACGCACTGCGCAGTGAAACAGGGTCTCGGCTCATCGTGCAACCTTAGCTCTCACTCGGTTCGCCAACGGCTTCGTCACGAATAAAACCTTCGTGCTGCAAGGTGATGGTCTGAATACCAACGGTATTCATGTTGTTGGCATCGAATTCCGGCAAGGCCTGAAATTCCGATACCCAGGCGCGCTTCAGCTGGTAACTGATTGCTGGATTTCCCTGCAGGTTGAGCACATTGATGACAATATCTTTGCGATAGTTCTTCAGGCTCATGCCCGCGTCACCATCTTTGACATTGTTCACCGCATTAGCCCACTGCTCAAAAATGGGGTCGTGGGTGAGTCCCTGTTCCAGCGCGACGGCTTCGAAACTGGAACCACCGGGCATGACCCGTTGCATGGATGGGTCACCGGCACTGCGCCATTTAACGGCTTCAGTGGTGCGCTTCAATGCGCCCATTTTGGTCAGACCGGCAACCGTCTGACCGTCGATGACAATCTGGAATTTGAATGTACGATATGGATCGTAGCGATGTGCGTTGGCAGGAAAGGTTGGCGCTGGCATGAATCTTTCTCCTTAGTGTAAGCGGCTTAAGCCGCTTTACCGACTATCTGTTTAATTTGAACAACAACAAACTCGGCTGGTTTCAGTGCTGCAAAACCAACCACGACACGAACAATGCCGGCGTCGATATCGGCCTGGGTCATGGTGCTGCCTAAACCACACTGCACGTAGTAAGCGTCGGAAGCTTTCTCACCCTGAAACGCGCCTGCCCGGTACAACGTATCCATAAACGCAGTTACGTTGGCACGCAGAGCGGACCACAATTTGTGATTGTTGGGTTCAAAAACAACGGCCTGCAACGCACCGTACAAACTTTCTCCGATCATGCTTTGTGTGCGCCGAACCGACACGTAGCGGAATTCCGGCTTGGTTTTGGTTGCCCGGGTGCGAGCACCCCAGATAACCGTTGGGCCAACTATGCTGCGCAGGCAGTTCACCCCAAACTCGTTGAGGTTGTCTTGCAGGTCGGCGCCGATGTCGAGGGTTGGTCCCACAGCTCCGCGTACCGATGCTTCCAGACCCGCAGGGGCTTTCCAGACGCCGCGCTTGCCGTCTGTCCGTGCCCACAAACCAGCGGCAAATGAACCAGCCGGTACACGGAACGTTTTGGGCAGGTTTGCGGCTGTATCCGGGTCGTAAAACGGGTTGGCCACTTCCATCCAGGGGTAGTACAACGCGGTGTACGGCGAGGTCGGTGCGCCAAGCGCTTTGATATCCGCGGGAGATTGCAACCTTGCTGAACCGACAGGATCTGGTGGGTCAATTAACACCATACGATTTTGCATAAACTCGGAATGCGTTATGGCTTGTTCGAGTGCGGCGTTGTCGCCGCCGGATATCCAGTGTTTGCCTGGCAGTAACAAAATGGATACATCGCGGTAGTCACGTAAGTGGATTAACGCGTTGGTGTAGTCGGCATTCGCTGGCGCACCGTGATCGACACCGCCGGCGAGAGAAATACTCAACGGCGTGGTAAGGACACTCCAGGCTTGCGGATAATTCACGACGGTCGCAGCATCAAAACCCAGATCCGTCTGCACACTGCCACCGGAAACTTCCACCTCGTTTGTGGTGGCCGGTGACGCGCTTTTACCGGGTAACAAGAGGATTTTTTTATCACGCGTGACCGCGGCAACAAAACCGGCTCGTGCGGCTACCGTGGCAGCGCCACGGGCTTGGGTTTGAATTTCAGCGGCCAATTCCGCCAATGTGGTGGCGGTGCCGTTGAACGTGACGGTAATGGGGTTGCCCGCAACGGTATCGCCGGAAAAATCCAGACTGATGGTATCACCGTTAGCGATGGTCGTTGGGTCAAGTGCAGATAAATCACTGCTGAGTGCGCCAATAATGGCGCCACCGCCGGCTGACGCCACGGTCGCGTGGGATACACTGACGAGCTCGGAGGCATTGTCGATGCTGCTGGCCAGAAACTGCCCGCTGGTCGGGTCCAGAGTCATGTCGCTGAAAGATTCCAGTACCGGGTCGAACCCACCACTGCCATCGGGGACACCAATGGTCACGTCGTATGTCGTCAACAGTGGGTTGGCGTCGGTCACCGCCTGTTCTATCAGCACGGTTAATCCATCTGCCCAGACACCGGCGGAACGAGCGGTAAAATAGAAACCCATCGACGCGTTATTCGGGTCTACAAACGCGGCTGAACTCTCAGACCCGTTACCGTCGCCAATCGGCACGATATAAGCTTTGGTACCGCCGTTGGCAAAGAAAGACTGTACGGAGTGACCAAAATAATCTGGGGTGGAACCTTGGTTGCGCAGACCGCCTGCAGAGCCGTCTAACTCACCAAAATATTTTGCAAACTGCGCCTGACTGCTGATAAAAACGGGTTTGCCGTCGTTTTCCTTGTCTGCCGTGACCAGTTCGCCACGTTTCACCGGACCAATAAACGCCGCGACGGACGTTGAGGCCGCTTCAATCGACAACAGGCCCGATGGAACATGTTCGATATAGACACCCGGATGTTTATACATGCCTCTTTCTCCTGAATTTGTTTTTCGAACGAGGCCGGTAGTCGCTTAGAGGAGTGTCACAGGCCCGTGTGTGAATGACACTAAGGCACCGAGGTTTTCAGGGCATGCTCGAACACTGACCTAAGGCTGAGAATGTCGTCACTGAGTCATCTTTTTACAGTCACCGTGGCGTCACCGCTGTCTTTTTTGGTGGCGTTAAATAGTTGATATTCATGGGTTTATAAGTTTCCTGGTTTCGCGGTGCTTTTATGCAGACAGCGGTAAACAACGAAAATTTATTTTCACAATATGATTGGAGCCTGTGATGACTGTATCGGTTTACCGCAAAACGTTTTATGGGAGGGGGCGAGTTTTATTGCTGAACTGTTGTTCGGTTTTTATAGGAGACGAGTAGGTCAAATAGAGATTTTGGGCATGCAAAGGGCAGTTGTGTTTCGGCCAAATAGGACTTTTAGTCAGGCCCAACTTGGCTTTTTTTCGTCCTTTTTCTTTTTGAACAGGACTTTGCGGTTCTGTTTAGTATATCGCCAGAGCAGACGCCTTTTGAGTGTCCAACTGCAGTAACAACCCACAAACGCCCGGCTGGAAGACATCCCCCATTTTGGAGAGTTGCAACTGCGCTTTCAGTTTGGCATTTCCGGCAACGTAGTCGCGAATAGCCCGGGTTTCAATCATGGGATGAATGCCGAGTTCCTGTTTAATCATTTTTTCAAAAGCGGTGTATTTTTGCAGCGCTTTTACCCTCTGCCCGCACAGTAAATACAGGCATAACATCTCCTGAAACGTGTATTCCTGAAACGGATCGAGTTGCAGAATTTTATTGCCCACTTCGATCGCTTTTTCATATTCGTGTTCGGCTTCCAGATGATGCATGGTCATCGATAAGCCACGTAACCGAAGGTTTTCCAGTCGCTCCCGTTCAACCAGCGCCCATTCGTCTTCAAGTCCGTCAAGAGGATCATCGTCGCAAGGTAACATGGTCTTGAGGCTTTGGCTGAGGAAGGCCAGAGAGTGTTGTTGAGAAGACTCCAGCGTCGTGACAATTTTTTCTATTTCAATAAAGTCTGCGTGCACTGTTTCGGCTTCCATACCCAGCAGACGGACGCACTCGGAGGTCGCATCCAATCGTAAGGGGGCGCAGCATTGCAGTGCTTTTTTAATGCGCCAAATTGCCGAGTTAAGTGATGAGCGGCGACGTTCAGTGTCGCTGCCGGGCCAAAACATTTCCATCAGTTTTTCACGTCGATTGAGTTTTCGGTGATGGCAGATAAGGTACTGCAATAATGATTGAGTCGTGCCGGAAATATTCAAATGAACGGGTTGTGCATTGATGCGAAAATCGAGCGCGCCGAAGACGGAAATTTCTGTGACCGGGGTAGCCATGTCAACAATCCTTATTGAACGTGTGTTACCTCCCAATCCTACTTCGAATAACAAGAGCGGGTACTGCTGTTTGTTGTTGTGTTGTTGGTTGTAGGGTTGAATGTATAGTTCATCAACGTTGGTTTGTAAACGCTTCTCATGCAGATCGCGGAACTGAATTTTTAAATTGAGAACTGGCAGGCAATTACCGGTTAACCGATGAGTCAACGTTAATTTATGAACAGTTCGGGAATATCGGCCCATTCTGCATCCGCATCTTCATTAATACGAATCAGCGTCTGTTCGAATTGGTGCCACATATGTTCGTTGATCATTTCAAAGGAGTGACCCCAAAAATAAAATACACCAACCTCTTTGGACTGTTCGTAAAGCTGCCAGAAATGAGGTGACAGGAAATGACAGGTAGAACGGAACTCTAGCGGGTCATCCGGCGGAAAGTTTTGCACCGCGTTACCTTCGGCCCGCGCGTACAGATGACCGGACTTTAACACCGCGTCTAACACTCGATTGTCATAACGGCCAAAGGGGTGCACAAAACCATACACAGGCTGGCTGAAAACGTCCTGCAGTTGCTTGCGCCCATCACTCACTTCATGTTCGATGGTTTGTTCGTCAAGTTCCGTCAGGTAGGGATGGGTCAGGGTATGGTTGGCGATGGTAAAGCCGGTGTAGACGGATGTCAGTTCTGTGCGGGCCAAACGCAAAACATCGTGACCTTCATGGTTCCAGCCGTGGCCGCGCTGCAAACCATGCAACCCTAAATTAAGATTAAAACTGGCTTTGGCCCCATGTTGGCGCAGCAATTCGCAGAGCCGAATATCGGACGTGACACCGTCATCCCAACATTGAACAATTTTCATAGGTTACCCTCTGCTTGCGAACGACGGTGCGCAGAACCATGCGACAGTGAATCAAGGGCTGCGAGTGCTATGATTTCCAGTCATTTGCTGACAAGGGTAGTCTGAAAACAGCGCAGACTCAAAAGCGGCGCAGCAATACGCAGTACCGTGCTAATCTGGGTTTTCGAGTGTTTGTAATCGAAGGAATGATGGATTTGTGAAAACGGGCTGGCTTGCAGCCCGGTAATTTGGGGCAAGACTACGCGTCGCTCGAATCGTCCGCGGTGTTTTGGGCAGCGTTTTCGGCACCGCTCACATCGCCATTCGAGGCGGCTACCAACTGTTCCCGCAGGCTTTCAAGTTCAGCTCTGACCTGGGTTTCTTCTTCGTCCAATTTAATGCGTTTGGCGTCTTCTTTGGCCTGTTCAGCACATAACTTGGCTGCTTCATCCCACTGTGATGCGTTGATCAGTTCAATAGCGGCTGTCTTCTGTTCATCCGGGTCAGACAATTCATTTTGTTTATCAATGATTTTGTCCAGCTGATTATTGAGTTTGAGCATTTGCTTAGAAATATCAGCGGCCATTTTTGCAATCACCTCATAATTGAAGTCCATGAGTACCTCGGTCGTTAGGAGTGGCTGGGAATAGTGCGTGCCGGAGCACGGAATTTATGCTGGATGAATGTACAGTGTCTTGATGCAGTTAGCAAGTTGCCCGAACAAGCTTTAGTCGTTCAGCGTGGTTTCGTCGGTAAATAGCCGCCGGTGGCTTGAATAATGGCCGGATCATCGGTCGTCGATACCCAGGCGACAATGGCCGCACCATGGTCCGTTTCCAATGTACTCAAGTCAGGTAAGCGAAACTGCCATGTAGATTGCCCCCTGTGTTGCTGTACCTGTAACACAACAAAATCATGACGCAGTGTTTTACCCCGATTTTCGCCATTGCGTACTGAAGATTCTAAACCCATGCCCAATATGGCGACATGGCCGCGAAGTGACTGCTCACTTGCAAAGTTCAGGGTGGCGATCCCTTGGACGATGTCCAGACTTAACACGCCAGGCTCATGGTCGTTTGGCTGCCATTGTCGTTTGCCGGCAAACCAGGCTTTCCATTCGCGGTTGTTGATGAGAAAGCCGGGCGTGTAAGCCTGTAACAGATGTTTGGCTTTGACGTGAGCGTACTGTCTGTCGGAATAGTCTTTACGGGCGAATCTATCTTGCCAGCCTAACCAGTTCCAATAGTCGACGTGAAACGCGATGGGAATTACCTTCGTGAACAAATCGGGGTGATTAACATATTCGCCTAACCACGCGTCAGCGGGTGGGCAGCTGCTGCAACCTTCAGATGTGAACAGTTCGATCACGTCCGTCTGTCGGGTGCCACTGCGAAAGGATAAGTCAACTGACTCAGCCACCGCATGCGTGGCCATGGCTGATATGGCGAGAATAACCCGTCCGAGAAAGCGTTTCATGCAGTAACCCCGGTGATCGTTAATGAAGATCTTCAGACGCAGGCAGTGAGGAAAAGTTCCGCTGGCTGTGTTGGGAATGCCTTGGCGTATTGGTTATTCCGCTTGCTTCTGCAGCCAGTAAATTTTGAAACAGGCTTTGTCCTGCAAAGAAGGTAATTGCGCCAGTTTTTCACGGGTGCTGTTCGGTAATCGGTGTGCGTGCGGGGTCATGCCAAGTAAATCCATGATCGCCTGGTTGGTGGATAGGTTCAGGTCGATCTCCAGCCGTTGATCGTCGATCAGCGTAAAACGTTCATCGAAGTATTGTTGGTGCTTTTGCGTATCGTAAGGACGCACGCTGTCGTAGATGTTTTCCCGCAACGCCATTAAGTGATCTTGATCGGGCGTTGCCATGCCGATTATCCCGCCTGGTTTTAACACGCGATGAAAGGCATCGGCATCGACGCGAGAAAAAATGCTGATAATGGCGTCGAAGCTGTTTTCGAGATAGGGTGGTCTGCTGCTGGACGCGACACACCAGTAGATGCCTTTATGTTGGCACGCGGCTGCAATAGCGGGCTTGGAGATATCCAGACCATAGAAGGTAGCGGTGGGGTTCTGCCGTTGGCACAGAGCTGTGTAATAGCCTTCCCCACAGCCCGCGTCCCAAATCTGGCTGCCAGCCGGTAGTGAAGTGTGCAAGCGTGATGCAATGGATTCGGCCAACGGCTGGTAAAAGCCTGCTTCTAAAAACCGGCGCCGACGGATGACCATCTCTGGGTCATCGCCCGGTGCTTTGCTGCGCTTGTTTTGCGCCAACAACAGGTTGATGTAGCCTTTCTTGTGTTCGTCAAAACTGTGGTTCTGGCTGCAGTGCCAGCTTTTTTGGTCAAGCGTCAGCGGCTGTTGGCAGACAGGACAGGCGTAGCAGGGCGTGGTCATGGTGGGTCCAATAAAAATCCTGACGCTATTGTCGCATAAAAAAACAGGCGCTTGAAAATCGGATGCGCGGTTTACCCGATAGGTTTGGCGCTCAGGGCAACGCGAATACGGGCCGGTTCGTCGTATTTCAACTCATTAGGGTATCGCTGATATCCGTAGAGTTCTTCAATCGTCGCGTCGAGCAGATCCAGGTATTGTTGATCGACAGGGTTAATGTTACGTCCGCGTTTGAAACTCATAATGGCTGCGGTGGCGTGCTTCACCACCATAAACGCCGTCTGTCCCCGTTCTTTCAGGATCAGGGCGAGACGTCTTTTTTCCCAATCAGTTAAGCCATCAATAAACATAAAGCACAGGTCCAGAATTTAAAAAATCAGTCAATGGGTTGGTCAGCACCGGGGAGCATAGTCTTCCGAACGCTGGTTTGCGACTTAGATCGCATTTCGAATGATGTTCGAAGTGGTATTTTGGGACGCGCATCTAAAAAATGTCAATAGAATGCCAACAAGATGGCGGCATTTAACGCCGTTTTGTCCTGCTTTTCCGGAATATGACGATTTTATGGCCATAAACCGGGCAAAAAATTCAGATAAAGGGTGTAAGGTAGGGCAAAACATCGACTTCATTTCAATCCAGTCAAGGTGCATTTGCATGACACAAGCTATTTTTTTCGATCTTGATCAAACCCTGTTGGATCGAGCGCGCACATTTCAATCTTATCTTGCGCACCTTTATGCGGATGTGGTCGCGCCGCTTAATGTTGCGGCCGAGTCGTTTTATGCTGAAATTCATCGTTGGGATGACAATGGCTATCGGGATAAGCTCGAGACCTTTGCGTTAACTGTCGATCAATTGGCAATGTCGGCGACGGCCGAGCAGTTATTTGCACATTTTCGCAAAAATTATGGCCAAGATGCGGTGCTGTTTGACGGCGTGACAGAGACTTTGGATTACTTGAAACGCAAATATCCGCTGGCACTGATCTCCAATGGACGTACGAAAGGCCAACAGAAAAAATTGGACATCACGGGTATAGGACACTTCTTTGATCAAATATTGATCTCTGAAGCTGAAGGGATAAAGAAGCCAGAACCTGAGCTTTACCTGCGTGCGTGCCAGAAAATGAAGGTGGCGCCCGGTGATGTCATTTTTGTTGGCGATCATCCAACCAACGACATAGAAGCCCCTAAAAAGCTCGGAATGAGGGCAATTTGGGTCCGTAACGACGTTTACGACCCCCCAATTGATCACGACGGCATCGTTCAGTCGGTTGCTGAGCTACCAGACTTGTTATGATTTTTGGCTTCGATCCATCGGCTCATGAACTCACTGGCGCGGTGTTGATGTTGCCACAGTACGCGCCCCCAAAAATTTCGTGCCCGATGCTGCTCTAAACGGGCAAAAGTGTTGCTGTATTGTTGCCAGAAATGAGTGACGCAATCGGATTTGTTGAAACCTGTTTCCAGCAACGTAAAACCGTTTTGCTGCAACGTCTGCCAATAACCCGAATCGTTATATGCCTGCGCGGCGATTGCGGCCAGTTCGAACGGGTTATCCGTTAGCGGGTAGCCAAGCTGCGAAGCGTTTGCCATCGATTCGGCGCCAACGGTCGTGGTAACCGTGGGCGTGCCGGTTAACCAGCCCTCGAATATCTTGCCTTTTTGTCCTGCACCAAAACGCAGTGGCGCCAGATTCACCCGGTATTGCGCCAAGGTCGTCATCGCGTCCTCAGCCCGGCCTTTGATAAAAAACCGTTGCTTGGGGTTATGCAGTTGATTTATCGCGTGATCGGCATAGGCGCCGTAAACATGCAGTTCGCAATCGTTGGGTAACAACGATTTCAGCTGTGGCCAGATATCCTGCTTAAGCCATCGCGTGGCGTCCCGATTGGGTTCGTGTTTAAAACCGCCGATCATCACAACATGCTGGCGCTGATCAAAGCTGGGACCGGGCTGAATATCATCCCCGGATGCAAGGAATGGCAGATACAGAAGCTGACCTGCATTGAGGCCAAAGTGCTGCTGAAGTAAATTGATTTCAACCTCGGAAATCATCAGGGTCAGGTCGCAGCGGACCATGGCGCTGAGTTCGCGGATTGCCAGTTCGGAATACAGATCGACCGGTTGCTGTTGCTTGAATGCAAGTTCGCGGGCTTGACGCAACGCATGAAAATCACTGGTGTCCAACAGTGTCATGGCCTCCGGGCACTGGTTTTTTACCCGCCAACCAAACTGTTCTTCGGTGACAAACCGATCAAAAATCACTTCCGTTGGCGAGAGCTCGGTAATCCAGCTGTCGAAGCTGGCGTCATTCAGCAGAACTTTATGACAACAAATCCCCAGTTTGGATAAGTCGGCCTGGAATGGCGTGTTTTCAGCCGCACTGGCGACATGAACCTGATAGCCCTGATTGAGAAAAATGGTCAGCAGATCAAGGGTTCGGCGACCTGCCGCCGTTGAATTGGGTTCCGGCCAGTTCTTGGCCAATAAAAGCAGTTTTTTAGGCATAAAAGGTTACAAAAAGGTACAAAAAGCTCACATCTATTTCGCGGATGTTGCATACATTTAAAGGTGACAAGCCACAGTTGGCGAGTGACTGGCGCCATTTTCGAGAAAGTGTAACGGAGGTTGTTATGAAACGCCTTTACTATATTACGGATCAAATAGACTACGCCGAACATATCTCAGAGGAACTGACCAAAAATGGGATCGATTCGCATCACATTCATGTGCTCAGCAAGAACGAATCCGGTGTCGTCACCCATCACTTGAATGGACCAAACCTTTTTGAGCGAGTCGACTTTATTCGCGGAGCGCTGAACGGTCTGGTCGTCGGAATGCTGATTGGGATCGTGTCGTTGTTTATAGGGCGATTCTTCATGGATTTCGGCTTCTCAGGTATCGCCCAGGTCGCCATGTTGTGTCTGATGATGTTGTTCGGCAGCTGGGTTGGTGGGCTGGTTGGGTTCTCACGTGAAAATGCGCATATTCGCCGATTCCACGCGCAGATTGAAAAAGGTCGTCACCTGATGATGATCGATGTCAGTGCGAAAGAAGAGCGACTGGTGCATCGGATTATTGAGCATTTGAATGAAGCCCAATATGGGGGTGAAGACGAACACGTACTGGTTTAAAGCACCGGTTAAACCAGAGTTGAAAACCTGAATGAAAGGTCTGTTTTTCAGCCGGTTTGCGGACGTTAAAAATTCATATTCGACCAGTTGACGGGAGAATATTAACTCAATTAAAGTAATCGTCAGCTGGAAAGTAAGGCTTATTTACGTCCGTTCGAAGTCACATGCTCCGTCCTGTTGTTTATAAGTAATTGCACAATTCTGGTTAAAACGCCCGCAAGGGCAAAATATTACTTGTAAAGATCGATAGGAAAGCACTATGTCTGACTCAGTAACTGGTACCGTTAAGTGGTTCAACGAAACCAAAGGTTTTGGTTTTATCGAACAGGAAAACGGTCCTGACGTTTTCGCTCACTTCAGCGCGATTTCAGGTTCTGGTTTCAAAACCCTAGCGGAAGGTGAAAAAGTACGTTTCACCATCACTCAAGGTCAGAAAGGACCTCAAGCTGAGAACATCGAAAAAATCTAATTTTCAGGTGTTAATGATGAAAGGCGCATTTGGCGCCTTTTTTGTTGCCTGTGAAAAGTGATACACATAATGGAATAGGCTCACGTCAGTCGCAACGCACTGAAACTTGGCACAATCGCTGCCTTACATTAGTTACTATAAAAAATGAGTGCACCGTTTGGTTTCAATGTTGTCATTGAAGCTTTGTTTTGGTGCGTATGGTGTGTCTTGTTGCACCAAGGTCGAACAATTTTCGGTAACCAGCATGACGCAAAGCACGACGCCGCCGTCCAATGTACAAAAAATCCTGAAGGTTCGACGCAACTACAATCAGTGGGTTGCGGACCAGACTCTCGAAGATTACGCCTTGCGTTTTACCGCCCGAAAAGGACGGCACATGAGCATCGGCATGGTAGGCCGAACGGCACTTGGGGCGACAGCATTTTTAGCACTCGAAGGCATCGCCGCTTCGGTCACGTTAACCTATGGATTTGTGAATACGGTGTCGGCCATTGTCGTTGTGTGCCTGCTGTTTTTCTTAACCGGTATCCCGATTACCTATTACGCCGCGCGCAATGGGCTGGATATTGACCTGCTGACCCGAGGCGCTGGTTTTGGCTATCTTGGTTCAACCATTACCTCTCTGATCTACGCCTCTTTCACGTTCATCTTCTTTGCGATTGAAGCCGCTATTTTAAGCTCAGCATTGCACCTGTTATTTGGCATCCCTTTGGCGGTAGCTTATGTCATCTGTGCGGTGGCGGTGATACCGATCGTGATGAGAGGCATCACTGCGATCAGTAAATTTCAACTCGGTACCCAAACTCTTTGGCTGGCTTTGCAGATAGCGGCACTGGCCGTGGTGTTTATCAATGAATGGCAACACTTTCAGGAATGGGTCGCCTTTACACCAACTGATTTGCCACAAGCCGAGCATTTTAGCTGGGTATTGTTTGGTGCTGCAGCGTCGGTATTGTTTGCGTTAGTCGCGCAAATTGGTGAACAGGTCGACTACCTGCGTTTCTTGCCGGAAAAAAATCAGGCCAATCGACGTCAATGGTGGTTCTGGATGTTATTGGCCGGTCCAGGCTGGGTTTCTGTGGGCATGATTAAAATGTTGCTGGGTTCGTTTCTGGCCTATGTTGCCTTCTCGCAGGGGATTGGAGCATTGGAGGCGGCTGACCCGACACACATGTATCAGCGTGCCTTTGGTTATTTTGTGCAGTCCGATCGCTTTGCACTTATTTTGGCGGCACTGATGGTGATCATTTCTCAAATGAAGATTAACGTGACCAACGCATATGCCGGTTCAATCGCCTGGTCGAATTTTTTCTCTCGTCTGACACATTCGCATCCGGGGCGCGTGGTATGGTTGGTGTTTAATGTCGCCTTGGCCTTATTGTTGATGGAATTAGGTATTCACAAGGCGCTGGAATCTGTATTAGGGGTGTTTGCCATCGTCGCCGTCAGTTGGTTATGTACTTTGTCTGCTGACCTGTTGATCAACAAGCCCTTAGGCTTAAGCCCCAAACATATCGAATTTAAACGTGGCCATTTATACGATATTAATCCTGTTGGTGCTGTCTCCATGTTATGCGCCACTGCGGTCGGTCTGGCCGCCTACCTGGGGGTTTTTGGTGATGGTCTTAAGACCCTCGGGCATTTTTTAAGTATCGCGACATGTTTTGTAGTGACCCCTTTGGTGGCCTGGTTAACCGGTGGCAAATATTACCTCGCTCGTGAAGGCAGTATTATCGGCAGTAGTCAGCATTCTCGTTTTGAACAATCCGCCTGCAGTATCTGTCAGAATGAATTTGAAACGGAAGATTTGCTTTTTTGCCCGGCGTATCAACACACTATCTGCTCACTCTGTTGTTCGCTGGATGCGCGATGCCTGGATCAATGCAAACCTAAGGCTATCGATAATTCACCTTGGTTACGTAAACTCAGAGATGCAATTCCCGGTCAGCTTGCCCGGCAGATTTTTGGACGTCCTGGCCAGTTTGTCGGTTGGTTTACATTAGTTAACGCGTTTATTGGTGCGTTGTTGGCGTTGGTTTACCGGCAAATGACACTGCAGGGTGCTCAGAACCTCGATGTATTTGCCAATGGTTTAATGACACTTTTCTTCACGCTGATGATTGTCTCTGGTGTCGTGACCTGGTTGTTTTTGCTGTCGTATGAAAGCCGCGTCGTTGCGCAGCAGGAATCAAATCGTCAGACACAGAAATTAATCGACGAAATTGACGCGCATAAGGTGACCGATAGCCAACTGCAGCAAGCCAAAGAACTTGCCGAGCGGGCGAACGCAGCCAAAAGTCGATACCTGTCCGGTATCAGTCATGAATTGCGCACGCCGTTGCAATCTATTCTCGGGTATACGCAATTGCTAAGTGAACGTCAGGACACGCCGGTCAGTCATCATTCTGGTTTAAAAACCATTCAGCGCAGCGGGCAGTATCTGGCGGATTTGATAGAAGGTTTACTGGATGTATCCAAAATTGAAGCAGGACGACTCGACCTGCATATCACGCAATTTGCCTTCCCGGATTTGATTCAGCAACTGGCGCATATGTTCGAGATGCAGGCTGAAAACAAAGGTATTGCGCTCCATTTGCACGTTCATAATGCCTTGCCCGCCTGGGTTAGTGCCGATGAAAAGCGGCTGCGACAGGTGTTGATCAACTTACTCAGCAACGCCATTAAATACACCCAGCAGGGGTCGGTTGAGTTTCATGTTTCCTACCGTAATCAGGTTGCCGAATTTGAGGTGGTGGATACCGGTTCCGGTATCCCGGAAAGCGAACATGGTCGGATATTTTCACCTTTTGAACGTGTGCAAAACGGTGATACGCCGAATGTACCTGGTACCGGACTCGGCTTAACCATCGTAAAGCTGTTGGTAGAAATCATGGGGGGCGACGTGCAATTGTCGTCAGTCCCAGGGCAGGGCAGTCGCTTTAAAGTGATGTTGATGTTGCCGTGGGTTGAGAAAAAAATGGCCACCGCCGAACAGAAACAGATACCAGTAGGGTATCTCGGTAAACGCAAATCCATTTTCGTGGTGGATGACGATCCGGTTGTTCGCGGGATGTTGGCCGAGCTGTTGTCGCCATTGGGCTTTACACTTATTGAAGCTAACAGCGCTGATCAATGCCTTGAGTTGATCGAAAAAACCGCGTTGCCGGATCTGTTTTTGCTGGATGTTAATATGCCGGGCATGTCGGGACTGCAATTGGCTGAAACATTACGCCAACGACAAATTTTGAAACCGGTGATCATGTTATCAGCCAATGCTCAAATCCCTGATACGGAAGCGCAAAAACGATACGGATACAACGAATATCTGGTAAAGCCGGTGAATAATCAAACGTTACTCACACGCATTGAACAATTGCTGCAGTTGCGTTGGCAAACCAGGGCACCGGAAATGAACCCGGTAGAAAGTCGTTTTACCAAACGATCTGTCATACCACTGGCGGATGGTCCCTTGGTTAATGAACTGACCACTGCGTTGGATATCGGTTATAAACGTGGCGTTGTCAAAGCGTTGTCTCAAATGAAATCCGCAAGTCTGTTGAATCAACAGGACTATGATTTTTTGTTGGAAAAAGCTGAACAAATGCAGTTTGTTCAGGTGAGCAATGCAATTGAGGTAATCGAATCATGACCCACTATGAAGATCAGGCGTTGATTCTGGCCGTCGACGATTCACCCGACGCACTGTCGATGGTGCATGATGCACTGGAAGCTGCGGGTATGGACGTTTTGGTTGCGTTAGAAGGTAAGCAGGCGCTCAGTATCGCTCAGCGTATGAAGCCGGATATTATCTTATTGGATGCCATGATGCCGGTGATGGATGGTTTTGAAACCTGTCGGCAGTTGAAAGAGAACCCAAGGCTCAGTGACATACCGGTAATCTTTATGACCGGATTAGGCGAAAGCGAGGATGTAGTCCGCGGATTGGAATGTGGTGGTGTGGATTACCTGACCAAGCCAATTCGGCCTGACGAGCTGTTGGCCCGTATCCGGGTACACCTGACCAATGCGCGGATAACCCGTTCAGCACATTCCGCCTTGGATAAAGCAGGTCAGATACTACTCTCCGTGAACAGCTCAGGTGAACAGAATTGGGCTACTCCGCAAGCCTATACTTTATTGGCGAAAGCAAAGTTGAATCAGGTTGAGTTGTATGCGCAGGTGGCGTTGCAGCTGAAACGTTGGCTGGGTCGCGCGCCCGAAGTCGGTCATAGCTTGACGTTAACTGATTTAAGTTACCCGTTGCTGGTAAAAATAGTGTCCCGTCAGGGGCAGGAGTGGATCTTAAAGTTGATCGATGGTGAGCGTGCCAGTGGCTCGGCCATATTGCGAGAGCAGCTGGATTTAACCGAGCGTGAGTCGGAAGTGATCTATTGGATTGCCAACGGGAAAACGAACCGGGAAGCGGCTGAAATTCTGACTATGAGCCCCCGTACCGTGAATAAACATCTGGAACAGATATACGCAAAATTACAGGTCGACAATCGCACCAGTGCAGCCGGTATTGCATTAAAAGTGTTGGCACAGAGTGAAAGCTTTGCCTGAACGGCTTCGGGAAATGGTTTTTTCATTCTTACTAGACATCAACCGGCTGCGTTCAGCTTACGGGTGATCGTCTGCTTGGCAGATCGGATTTTCTGTTTTAAAACAATCCCAGGGGTTTCGTTTCCAATTTTGAGAAGGTTGCGGACATAAAAAAAGCAAAGCCGAAGCTTTGCTTTCTTGGAAACTGTCGATACTCGATTACAGAGCTACGATGTTCTCAGCTTGTGGGCCTTTTTGACCTTGAGTTACATTGAACTCAACTTTTTGGCCTTCAGCCAAAGTCTTGAAACCACCGCCTTCAATTGCGCTGAAGTGAGCGAAAACGTCTGGGCCATTTTCTTGCTCGATGAAGCCAAAACCTTTAGTTTCGTTGAACCACTTAACTGTGCCAGTTGTCTTAGACATGATATATATCCTGAATTAAAAAATTTGTTTTTGACCTTAAGGTCGTTGTAGCGGAAAAAATTGACCAGATCTTAAAAACTTCAGGACGAATACTTAAACAGCAAGTAACGAAGTGGAGCAGTAAAACTTGAGACTTTCTTTCTAGCTGGTGCGTATTGTATGGAAATTAATCACAGGCGCAACGGTAATTTGAAAATAATCCCAAAATAACGCGCTTTTACCCGCAATTAAAATTGCCCGAAAGGTCGGTTTTTCTCTGGGGGCCGCGCCCTGTCTGGCGGACAGCCCTGCAAAGAATAAAGAAGAATTTTGAATGCCGTTCCAGAAAAATGAGCAGATTTCTCTTTTTTTACGAAGGAAGGAGAATCCACTTCACTAAGGGTTAATCAATGAGGCGACCAATACCCCCTAAAACACTGCCTTCACCCTGGCTTCGACCTCCATGACTGGGCGCGTGCTCCAGTACGCGATCCGCCAGTCTTGAAAACGGCAGACTCTGCAACCAGACGGTGCCGGTACCGCGCAGCGTGGCTAAAAACAGGCCTTCGCCGCCAAAAAACATGCTTTTTAAGCCTTTGACCATTTCTATGTCGTAATCGATATCGCCGCTGAAGCCGACCAGACAACCCGTGTCGACGCGTAAGGTCTCACCTTTTAATTCTTTCTTCACTACCGTGCCACCAGCGTGCATAAACGCCATACCGTCGCCACGAAGCCGTTCCAGGATGAAGCCTTCACCGCCAAAGAACCCTGTCCCTAATTTGCGTTGAAAGGCAATGTCGATATTCGTGCCGAAGGCCGCACAGAGGAAAGAATCCTTCTGGCAGATCACTTCTTCGCCGTAATTGGCCAGGTTGAGCGGAATAATGGAGCCGGGAAACGGCGCGGCAAAGGACACCCGTTTTTTACCGGTACCCTGATGCGTAAAATGTGTCATGAACAGCGATTCACCGCTGATCATGCGTTTTCCGGCACTGAACAGCTTGCCCATAAATCCTTGGTCGGGTTGTGAGCCATCGCCCATTTTGGTTTCAAAGCTGATGCCGTCTTCCATGTAGTTCATGGCTCCGGCTTCTGCGACGACTGTTTCGCCCGGATCCAATTCAATTTCAACCATTTGCATGTCATGGCCGATGATTTCGTAGTCAACTTCGTGGCATCTCATAGATAAGCTCCTTTTAAAAAAGTGAGCATACGATCTGCTAAACGGTCACTTAAGTGTCATAAGTCATCCGCTTGTCATGGCGGGGTGTCCAGGCGAATTTGTCATCGTAAAAATTAGCAAATATAGGAAATTGACCTAAATTTAACCGAGTTCGAGTCGCTATATTCGGTAATCGTCAAATTCTGAGGCTTTCTGACATGACTTTTTTAACCAGTATTAAGGGCAAGTTGCTCTTGGTTGTCTTGGGCGCACTGCTGTTGCTGTCATTGGCGTCGGTATACACAACATCGCGCCTGATATTTAATTTAAAGCAATATGATGAAGTTATTCATATCACCTTGACCGCGCAAAAACTCGCTTTGGAAGCGAATGTCGAATTCAAACGGCAGGTGCAGGAGTGGAAGAATACCCTGATTCGCGGTGCCAATCCGGATCAAATGGCGAAGTATTGGAAGTCGTTTAACGACAAACATGCGGCGACGCAGGTGATCGTTAAAGAACTGATTACCATGTTGGAAGACCGGCCTGAACTGAAGAAAATTGCCAATCAATTTCTCAGCGATCACAGCAAAATGCAAACCGCCTATGCACAAGGTCGTGAAAAGTACATCGCGGCGAAGTTTGACATTTCGGTCGGTGATGCTTCTGTCAGCGGTATTGACCGAGCACCGTCGGCGGCATTGGATGAACTGGTCGCGAAGTTGGATGAAATAACCAAAAGTGAAACAACCGTGTTGCGTCAGTCCACGGCGAACAATGTCAGGCTCAGTTACCTGATCACCATTGTGATTCTGATCGCGGTCGCGTTTGTGGTATATATCCTGATCAACCGAATCGTGTGCATACCGCTGACGGGCGTTCGAATGAGTCTGTCTGCCATTGCGAAAGGCAACCTGACAATAACGACGGATTATCAGAAAAACGATGAAATAGGAGAGTTAGCCAACGCCGCACGGCATTTGCAGGCGTTCCTGCATGATAATGTGGATAACATGAAACATACGGCAGCGTCCTTGACTCAGGCTGCCGAGCATATGTCGTCGATGTCTGATCAATTGGGTACTCAGGCGCATGAGCAGATGAACGCTACTGATCAGGTCTCTACGGCTGTTCAGGAACTCTCTCACAGCGCTGACGAGGTTGCGCAAAACACCACGCAGACGTCAGAAATTACACAACAAACGGCCGATAAAACCAATGAAAGCACCAAAACAGCCAATATTGCACAGCAACGGGCTGTGTCTTTGGTTGCCGATTTGAACGCCAGTGCGGAAGTGATTAAAGAACTGGCTGAAAACGCCGCCAATGTCAGCAGTGTGTTGGATGTGATTCGGGGTATCGCAGAACAAACCAATTTGTTGGCTTTGAATGCGGCCATTGAGGCAGCCCGAGCCGGTGAACAGGGGCGTGGTTTTGCGGTGGTCGCCGATGAAGTGCGAACCTTGGCACAGCGCACTCAAGATTCCACCGCCGAAATTGAAAAAATTCTCGACAGTGTGAAAACCGGGGCCGATAAGGCGGTTGTGTCCATGGACACCGGGCAGTCACGTTCTAAAGAAGTGGAAACAGAAATTACCCACTCTACCGCATTACTGGCAGAAATTTCCTCGATGGTCGAACAGATTAACGGCATGAATGTTCAGATTGCTACCGCCGCCAATGAGCAAACTCAGGTCACGGGAAATATCTCTGAACTGATCCAGAATATTCACGGATTATCTGAAGATACGACGGAGCGGGTCAGTGAATCACTGCAAGTCTCCAATGAATTGAAGGCATTGGTGCAGCAATTCGAAAAGCAGATTTCCCGTTTTACGTTGTAAGCCATAACAGTTGCGATTGTTAAATCGAAACTGTTTCTATGTCCGATCTTGATCGGACTTTTTTTGTCTGTTGTATTCGTCTTCGACAGGATTATGATGGCGGCTCAGAGCATTGCGATTGTCGAAGGGGATAGTTATGACTTATACGGGCCATTGCCTGTGCGGCCAGGTAAGCATTGAAATTAAGGGTGATGTCACCCAGAAAATTCACTGTTATTGTTCTATGTGTCAACGCGCTCATGGCTCTGACCACAGCGAGTGGGGGATTTGCTTGCAGAAAGATATCGCTGTGATCGGTGCGGAATATATTGAAAGCTATGAATCTTCCCCCGGGGTGATGCGCCGCTTTTGTCGGCGGTGTGGTTCAAACATACAATTCCACGACGCATCCGAATTCAGTAAAACACATTTTGCGTTTGCCTGGGCGTTGCTGGCCGAGAAGCCCGAATCGTTGCCCTTGGTTGAGTACTTTAAACTCGCTTAAATGGCAACCTTGATGCATTTTCCAGATCAAAAACGCGCTCATTGTGCTGAGTGTGGCTACCCACAACCTACCTGTGTTTGTGCGGCCGTTCAGCCAGTTTTTAGTCGCCTGCAAGTCGACATTCTCCAACACCCTAGTGAAACCAAGGCCGCAAAGAATACAGCGAGACTGGTGCAACTGTGTCATTCCAACACTCACATTTGGGTCGGAGAGCAGCCAGACGATTTTGCACCGTTGCAGCAGTCACTGGCACAGAGGCATGAAAAAGTAGCGGTGCTGTACCCGGCTGAAGATGCGATCAGTCTGGAGTCATACAGAATTCATGCTGAGTCCGCTGCGAACAGACTTTTATTGATAGATGGTACCTGGAAGAAAGCCTATAAAATCTGGCAGTGCAACGCCTGGTTACGCCAATTCCCTGCGGTTGTTCTGAACGGTTATGAATCCCGGTACGACATTCGCAAAGCGCCCCGCGATGGCTGTCTGTCAACCTTGGAAGCGGTGGCGCTCAGTCTTCAGCAGCTGGAACCAAATGTTAATACCAAACCCCTTTATGACGTTTTTGATGCCATGCAAAGTCATTTTCAGCGCTTTCGTTAAGCCAAGGAATGAATAGGTCCCAACTGCAAAGACTGATGCTATGTTTCGATCCGTACATACCTGAAAGAGAGACTCGATGACAACTCGTTTAATTTTTCTGTTGGTCTTTATCGCTACTGGTGCTTTCGCGCAGGTGGATTATCGCGCTTATATTATCGGTCAATGGCAATGCCAGAGTACGGTTACGACCTTGTATGGCAGCACGTTAGCTTTGGGGGATGTGTTGTTTACTGACGCCGGTGCGCTCACCGGGGACGGTGCTATGTTGCTAAGTCATCCGAATTTAGCGACAGAAATTCCCATGACCACCCATGTGGCGGCGCAATGGCAATTGGTTGGGAATCAGATGCAGTTGACGGCTTTGTCGGGCGATATCCGTTCTCCCTATCCGTTGTTGGACGGCATCGCTGAATCGTTTAAACAGGACATTTTAAGTCAGACAAAAGTGACCGCCCGTTTGGTGAAAATCGGCAAGCGTTTGATGCTGCTGAAAGCTGTCGACAACACAGAAATCCAATGTGTCCGGCCTACGTCAACTCAGTAGCGCTTTGATCGCCGGATAGGAAATGACAGAACGATCTTGAAACAGCATGTCAGCCCGTCCTGGTTGCGGACTGATCACGCCGTCTTGCAAAACGGTTGCGCTGAATCCTTGCTCCTGAGCACCGTTGTAACTGAACACAACGCATTGTTCAGCCGCCTGACCACAAAGAATCAGAAAGCTGACTTCCAACGTTTGCAGTTGTGACGCCAGCGTAGTTTGGTGAAAGGCATTGGCGAAGGTTTTTGTAACCAGAAGATCGCTTGGCTCTTGAGTGATGAGCGGACTGATTGCATAAGCTGCATCGTTGCCGTCACCCACCTCACTGATGTCCTGAATATGAATCACCGGTTGACCCGCATTGCGCATCATAGCGCTGATGAAATTGATGGTATCGCAACAGGGCTGAATGACGGTTCGGTCCTGATACTCTTCCAGAAAAGCGACTTGCATGTCGATAATCAGTAACGCTGCTTTCATTGGGTTTACCTTGTTAAGCTAAACATAAAGTGGCGTGGTAAATCTGGACAGCGCCCAATAAAAAACACCCACCACCCAAAATGCAAAACATAGCCCCAGCGAATTTATGAAAACAGTGGTGTACCCATATTGGCTGACATCAATAAAAAAGTAAGGATACGTACCGACAATGGGACCGCGGATCAGCCAATACACTAAGAATAATGCTGGAACGACCAAAACCGCCAGGGTTCGCTGCAGGTTGTAATGTTTACCGCGAACACAGAACCACCAGAACAACGCGTACAAAATGGGTGTGACCGTGTGCAGAAGTTCATCGCTCAGCAGGTCTATGCCTTGCGGGTTCCACGTGTCCGCCAGCAGCCAGTGATAAACCAGCCCGGTAATTGAAATATAAACCGCAATAGCCGTCTGTACCGACATGCGACTGAACCAAAGACCGACCTTAGTTTGTGCATAAAATAATTGACTCACCGCCAGTGCGCTTACTGCAAGATTGCTGATGATGGTGAAATAGCTGAGTGTCGCTATCAGGTCGCTGATCCAGAAGCCCAGGTCATGCCCGATGACGCCGGGAAAGTAAGACGTGACAAAGCCACCAAATGAGCTGGCCAGTAAAAGTATGTAAAAAATAGTGTGTTTTTTTGTCATAGTTTTGCAGGTTCTTTGTGGGTGGGTTGCTCGCGTTCAATTGCGTTCTTTAATGTTAAGGTCTTACGGAGCCCAAGAATGGCGAAACTGGTTAGCATGCCAGACATCGCCGCGCCGACAACGCCACAGGTTAAAATATCCTGCCCGGTCAGGTAAAGGTTTTTAATCGGCGTTTTCGCGCTAAGCCAGCGTTGCTGGAAGCGATCAACCGTGTGGTTCAGCCCATAAATTTCGCCCTGTCGATACTCACAGAAAAACTGCGTCGACAAAGGCGTGGCGATTTCAACATAGTCAATATAAGGCCTAATGTGTGGTAGTTTCTCGAGTAATACCGTCATCAGTTTTTGTTGCCAGTGTGCTTTCAGTGCGTCGTATTCATCGCCTCGTTGCCCCCAGGTTTGATCTTGCCATTGTGCAAACCATTCATGCTTGGCTGCTGCGACTATTTCGATGGTGGCTTTGTTCGGGTAACGGTCGTCCCACGTTGGGTCTTTGGCGGACGGGAACGAAATGTACACTAAGGGTGGGGTTTCATCTGCATCAGCCATAAACGCAGCCACATTGTCGTCATGATGCTCATTCGGGTAAATCCAGAAATTGCTCTTTGGCAGTTCCAGCTCCGCCGCTGATTTGTTCAGACCAATATAAACACTGAAATGCCCCATGGATGCCGTCACTTGCTGTTGTTGTTCTGGTTTAGCAATGGTTTCAGCGAGATTTTTTGACAGTAATGTGTGTAAGGTGAGGTCTGTACCAACGGCGCTGATGATCTTTTTGGCAAATATTTTGTGACCGTCACTCATTTCAACACCCACGGCTTTGCCGTTGTCGATGAGTATATTGTTGACTCTGGCGTAGGTGAATACGTCACCACCGCATTGTTGAATGGTGGGCAAGATGGTCTCAGCGATTTTACTGGCGCCACCTTCGGGGTAATAACCACCATTCAGATAGTGCCGGGCAATGAGTGCATGAATCAGAAAACTGCTTTGGCCAGGTGGTAGGCCACAATCTCCCCACTGCGTCGTCAGTACGGCCTGCAGTTTTTTATTGCCGGTTAAACGGTTTAAGACGTCCCCCGTGGTGGCAAACATGTCCGCTGGTAATTGATGCGCCTGCCATCTCCGGACCAGAGGCTGCAACCACGATGGTGCGAATTTTGTTAAAGAAAACAGCGGCATCGACCGAGAGATCTGTCGAATCAGTTTGAAGTAGGCATCGATGGCTGCTTGTTCGGCCGGGAACGTTTTTTTCAGCGCATCACTTAACGCGGCTTGCCCCTTGGGGAATTCAAAGTGAAAATCTTCGCCTAAGAAAACAGTGTCGTATACCTCGCCCATGTCCGCCCAACGCAGTTTCCCATTCGTCAAAAACTGAAACAGTTTACGCCCCAGGTTTTTCGGATTTCCCATGTCACCGATGTAGTGGACACCAACATCCCACTCGTAGCCATGGCGACCATAGGCATGGGTAAACCCGCCAGCGGTATAATGCTGCTCAAATACCGCGACTTTCCAGCCCATTTTGGATAAACACCCGGCGGCGGATAGACCGCCCGGTCCAGAGCCAATGACGATGGCGTCATATTGTTGATCAACCCGATTGGCTCGATAGCGTTTGCCAATGCGCAAATAGGCAGGGGAGGGGGCAGGAGCGCGTTTTACCTTTTTAGGCGTTTCTATCGTGGTCATGAGCAGTCTCTCGTTATTATTGTTTTATTGATCGAGACTATCTGAATTGGCCGTGCTATGCACGGCTGTTGAATGAACGGCGATCAATGCCTGAGTGTTGTTGAGTTTTTTGAAAAGGATTCATCATTCCCTGCAGCACAGCCTCGCTCAACCTTCGATCTGACTAGATTCCGGGTCGGAATCGACACGCTCGCCTATGTTCATTCAGCCAAGTCGAGGGTGCGCAGGTGTTTTACCGGGCCATAACCCTGTGCAATCCACAGAACCTGACGTTCAGCGTCTAAGGCCAAACCGTTGGGTGAGGTCAGCGTGGCTTGCTGTCGTTGACCATCGACCTGCCCCTGAACCTTCTCTTGGCCAGCAAATATCTGAATGTCACCGGAATCGGTATCAACTGCATAAACCACTTCCTGGGAGAGATGGGTGGCATACAGGACCCCTTTATGGAGGGCTAACTTGCCGATGTTATGGTTGCCTGCGTTAGGCAGTGTCGCGAGCAATGATATATCGCGCGATTCGTCGTCGATCACTAAGATAGTGGACCGATTAAGGTTGCCCACATAAATACGCCCGGTGCCATCCACGACTAAACCCGTGGGATTGTCGATTTGATCCAGGTCTTTCACATAGACTTTGTAGTCTCCCTGTTCGTTAATCCAATACAAGCGGCTGGCCGAGCCAATCAGGTATTCGCCTGGCCGGTAAGTTGCAATGGCTCCCGCAAAAGAAGGCAGGGTAACAATCTTTTCTTTTTCTCCGGTGGCAATATTGAGCCGGTATACGCTGTTGCTGCCATAACTGGTG
Organism: Reinekea sp.; assembly: GCA_050293765.1. Taxonomy (GTDB): domain Bacteria; phylum Pseudomonadota; class Gammaproteobacteria; order Pseudomonadales; family Natronospirillaceae; genus Reinekea. The sequence continues at coordinate 39,488 of JBNKNI010000012.1, read as the reverse complement.
ATTATAAGATTGCCGTTGTTATCGGTGACCATATCGATGGGTCCGCGTGGAATAACCCCCACGGTCGTAACCTTTCCGTCGGGATCGATGGCATGAATGAGACTGCCATCCCAACCGGCTGCGCCATACAGTTGCCCGTTGTGGTAGAGCAGACCATCTAATTTAGTGGGTTTGTCCAGCAGGACGGACTGAACTTCTGCGTGACTGACGACCCCAGTACACAGGATTGCGAAAATGAATAGCAGGCGGGTTGTGAAGGATTGTAATGACATGATTTGCTCCCTTATGTTTGTAGAGTCGCCAACATAAGGGGTTCTGGTCGGTTGCGGCGTCTTTTTGGATCCAAAAACACCGCTGGAAACCATTTTTCAGGCCGCGGCGAGCATCGCTTGCCGGTATTGAATGGGCGTTTGATTGACGTGTTTTTTGAATGCATTGTAAAACGCCGACTTGCTGTTAAAACCGCAGGAGAAGCCGATATCTGTCGCGCTGGCTTGTGTTTGCTCGCGTAATTGTTCGCACGCCAACTCCACCCGATATTGGTTTACGAATTCGTAGAACGATTGTTGGATCCTGTGATTCAGAACCTCCGACAAATCGTGCGGACTGATACCCACTTTCTCCGCAAGGGTCGTTAAGTTTAAATCAGGATCGATAAACCAGCGTTCGGTAACCATGGCATCGCGGAGCATTTGCGCAACCGAGGTGGACGCTGAATCGGACAAACGAGTGGTTTTCAGCTTTTGCTCAGGCACCTCGATTTGCCATTTCAGAACCGGGGCCAATAACGCCAATATGACAATGTAGCTGCCTTCCACCAGAAACAGAGTTGTCCATTGCGATAACGTTGTCTGGTATTGGAATACTGCCAGACCGGATATCCAGAAATCCCATAGCATAATGAATAACAGGCCGACGATCAGCGCGGTATAGCCAAAATAGGCGCTCGGCATGGGGGTTGCGTGCGCGCTGAAAAACAGCGCTCGACGACTGTACAGATACCAACAACCGGCCGCAATATAAGCTGTGATATGGGACACCAATATCAGGAAGTGCCCTTGTCCGGTACTCCAATTGTGAAGCAACGGAATATTAAACACTGACAGCAGACATTGCCCCAGAAAAGGCAGGGCATGAAACCAGGTGAGCATTCGGGGGCGTCGTTTAATGATGCTTTGGGTGAGGTGCCACCACAACAAAGGACCATACATCCAAGGTAAAAGTGAGGCCACTTGCCTGATCTCAGGCAGGGTATTTCCCTGTTGAGCCGAAAGATAGGCCGCCATATTCCAAACCGGTATCAGCATGGCCAACACCAGCAAACCAAGCCAGAAAAAATGCAGTCGCCTTTCTCGCCACGTCAGTAACAGAAGTTGCGCGCAAGCCAACAGGCCTGCGCCGATAATCAGCAGAAATAATGTGGTCACGGTCATAGATACTGTCAGCTTTTAAGAAGCCGCTACTATAACAGAGCCTAATCCGCGGTAGCAGCTATCGCACGACGGCGGATTTCGGCCGCAATGGTGGTATTAATCTCATAGTGCTGCGCAAGCCAACGTAATTGAGCCAAAACCGCCTCAGGCGTTTTCTGGTAACCCGGGCAAAATTGTGCGAGCAGTTCTTGCGATCCGGTTAGTCTGTTTTCTACACGACGATCTGGCATATACCGGTCCACTAATCCCGCGCTGTTCGGCTGCTGGATATGCAACAGATCAATAATTCGGTCCAGCGCAAAACTCTGTACGAATTTCATCGCAGATAATATTTCACCGCGTTGAAACCGACACAGGCCTACGTACAGGTTGGTCAACGCCTCGCCGATAATCCATTGCACATCGTCACTGCGATGATAAGCCCCACGAGTGTCTGTTGGTTTGAGCATCTGCGTGTCAAAACCCTCTTCAGCCCAAATAACCTGACCTTCGCTGAATGGGATGGTGGCCAGCTCCTGAGGTTCAAACACGGCGAACTCGCAGAAAACACCGTCTTCGTACAGAAACTTATACCCATCGACCGTATTGCGGAAAGCGTATCCCGCAGGACTGATATTGCTCAGCCAGGAAAGATCTTCGATGAAAGCCTGCTTGTGGCCTTCCTTCACAACAGCAAAGAAATCCAGATCGGAATGCTCATCCATCCGTTCGCGCTCCCTACCTGCAGAACACAATCCCAGCAGTGCATAAGCATTCCCGGTTCGGCGCAATGATTCGCCAATATCTGTCATTCTTTGTTGCAGTGTCGCTACAGTCGGCATAACTCTCTTCTCATTTTTTATTATTGAACGGGCGCAACTGTACGGTGGTTGAGTGTTGCTTCGAAGCTGGACGATAGGTGGAAACTGTGCAGTGCTGAACTAAAAATGGGGGGACGAATAACGTGTTTTTTAACCTACCACTTACTGGGTACTGCCGCTACGCAGTTCACACTTCTGCAAAGTCGTTGCTTTAAATTGAAGGTTGTTTGACTAAAGCCCACGTTTCAAAACACCGATGACGCTAATCTTCGCGGGTATTGTATGGAGAAAATAAACATGCGCGGTTGGTGTCTTTTCTGGGTGAGTATTGTGTTGTTTGGGTGTAACCCAGGTTCTGGGACGGCACCCGTAACCTATCGGCAAGATCTTGCCAACCTCAAACTGCCACAAACTCCCTTTGATTACACGCCAGCGTTACCCGGTTATTTCACTGACAGCACCCATCCGCGTTACGCCGGGCACTACGACAACATGCCGGCTGGCAACCCGACTACCGATGCTGGCGCAACCTTAGGTCGCGTGCTTTTTTACGATACGCGCTTATCGGCCAATAACACGATATCCTGTGCCAGTTGCCACCAACAGAACAAGGGTTTTTCTGACGATGCCGTGCGCAGCGAGGGGTTCCAGGGTGGGCTTACGGGGCGGCATTCAATGGGGTTAGCCAATGCCCGGTATTATCCTAATGGGCGGTTTTTCTGGGATGAACGTGCGCCGACATTGGAAGCACAGGTGCTCATGCCGATACAAGATCCGGTGGAAATGGGCATGTCATTGTCGACCCTCACTGGGCTGCTCAGTAGCACACCAGAATACCCGGTATTGTTTACCGAGGCTTATGGTTCTGCCGATATTACCGAGGAGCGGATAGCTCGGGCACTCGCTCAGTTTGTTCGTTCCATGATTTCCTATCAGACAAAATTTGACGAAGGTGTCGATACAAACTGGCAGAATCTCACCACCGATGAAACCGAAGGCGCGTTTTTGTTTTCCGGTATGTGCGCGAAGTGTCATCAGGGAACGTTGCAAAGCAGTAAAGGCGCTGCCAACAACGGTCTGGATGTTGAATCAGTTTTCGATCTGGGGATTGGTGGTGACACCGAATTAGCCGAAGATGTGGGGAAATTTAAAATTCCCAGTTTGCGTAATGTTGCCGTTACCGCGCCATACATGCACGACGGTCGGTTTGCCACGTTGGAACAGGTTATTCGACATTACTTAACTGGCGTTCAAGCGCATGAAAATCTGGATGCTCGATTGCAGGTGAACGGCAGCCCTCAATACCTGCCACTCAGCCAAAAACAGATCGAACAGTTGATGGCGTTTTTAAATACGTTGACCGATCACGCCTTACTGACGGATGAAAAATTTTCCAATCCGTTTGTGAATTCGTTTTAAAAAAGTTCCACATCGGAGGCGAAAGTACCATCATCCGACGAACTGATCTCGGAAGCCTGATGTTTTTTGTCCAGGACTGCGTCTGACAACTGTTTTTGCCGGGCCATAATGCCTTGCAGAACCAGCGTGATTTTTTCCATATGTTGTTTAATCTGTTCGCCCTCATCACACAGATCACTGGCGATTTCCGAAGACGTTTCCAGCGCAGCCATAATGAACTCTTCCTGATCGTCATCTAACCCCAGTTTGGGTAAGCGTAAGCTCATTTCTTCCAGCAAGTTTGTGGCTGTTTCTTTGTTGGCGCGTGTCAGATGGCCAATGCGTTGCGCAAGTGTATCCAGGATAGGTTGTACCGTTTCGATAGAACGATTCATCAGCAACGTTTGAGTCAGAATGGCCTGTGATTCGCGAAGATTGATGAGACGGACATCAAAAGCGCTAAGCACCGGCGGCAGCGTATCTTTTATGCGCCCATAGCGTTCCGGTTCATTGACGGGCATGTTTTTAATCAGTAGCGCAATTTGCTGATAATTAATTTGTGTTCGTGCGCCGAAGTCGACGAAGCGACCTCGTTCATGGGCCGAGACAATGACATCCTGCTCTATGGGCGTGGCAACACCCTGACTCGATGTGCACAACCAACCATGCTGCAGTTTAATGCCGACAACCACATGCAAATTCAGATAGTGACAGAAGTTCACCAGTTCCTGAGCCAAGCCCTGTTCGTTATCAATTTGCTGGCATCGCTCCACGAACAGCATCGCCTGACCCAGTTCGCTGGAACTGCGCATAGCTTCTATGGCAATTTCCTGTGCGGAAGTTTGGTCCGCACGGTAGGACTGCAATTGTTCAAAGTTGTAGTGCAACAGACGGATTTTGGCGGATAACAGTTCGAATTGAATCGGTTTCACCAGAAAGTCTTCTGCGCCAACTTCAATGCTTTTTATTTTGGTTTCCAGGTCTTGTTCGGCGGAAATGAACAGAACCGGAATGTGCTTGAGCTGTTCATTGGCCCGTATCGCCCGGCAGATTTCAAAACCAGAAGTGCCGGGCAAATTAATATCCAGCAGGATCACATTCGGTTGGAACTGGCGAATATCCTCTAAGGCGTTGCGACCTTCCTGATCGGTCTGAATGTCATAATCTTTAAGATAACCTTTAAGTGTCGTCAAAAAGATTTGATCGTCATCTATGACGTAAACTCGAATCATACCTTTCGCTCTTGGCCGATGAGTGCGCGGACCCCCATGGTAGGCGCCAGAAAGATTGTGCTGAGCTTAAATCTAGTGGCTCATTGGCGAGTAATCAAGCAGGAGGCAGCGCTAAACCGAGATATATCACACCGGGTTGCTGGCTGATCAACTGATACCCGTACTTTTGATAGAACTTAACCGCCTTTTTGTTCAGATCATCGACGCCCAGATACACACCTTTGGTGGCTTTTTCACGCAAGCTGTTTAAGAAACGAGTCATCAGTTGTTGACCTAACCCCTGACCCTGAGCGATTGGCAGCAAGTCTATGTGCAAATGCGCAGGAAATTCGCCGCAGTGTGAGGGCAAGTCGGGTTCGTTGTGGACAACGTCCAATAAAAAACTGTCTAAGTCTGTTTTGGTCGGACGGCGAGGGTACTTAAGTCGCAGATGCGGTAGCCATTGCGAACGGAGCCATTCATTGTATTTCGCCGTGTCCGAGGTTCCGACAATATAGCCGATGGGAATACCATCCAGCTCGGCCACAAAACAAAGATCGAGTTCGAAAAAAAGGTACGGCGCAACAAAATATTGGCCAATTAAGTAGGGATCATTGAAAAAGTCGCTGGCATCACCACCCCGGTTACCGGTTTTTAAACAAATCTCGTACAGGTACGGGAGGTCGCTGATATTAGCACTGCGGATATTAAACATGTTGGGCTCTCTGCCTTCGCGGAAGTCGTTAATTTTGCCACATTGTGGCATGCCGCGTAAGCGAGGAGACTAACCCGTGTCAATTTTTAATATTGGGTATTCTTTTTGTAACCAATCAACGGCTTTGTTCCGATCGTCGAAAAATTCTGTACGAATTTGTCGAAATGGGCTCAGCGTTCTTTTAAACATAATTTGCTGCAAACGTTCCGTGGTGACCAGAGCAAGGTGCCGTTGATGGTTTATTTCGGACCATTGCAGAATTTTTGTTATCGGTATCCAGATATCTGCATCCCCCATGAACCAGGAGGAGGTATCTATTAACGTGCCCCAAGGCTGGAGAGAGATCGGCAACGCTTGCTGAAAATAGGCTTCACACATCTGACGAGAAGTGAAGTTTGTCCAGCTGCCGCTGAAACTTAAAATAAGGCATTGCCCCTGTCGAGTTATGGAAAAGCTCCCTTGCATCGCCATGGCGTTAACCGTCCTCATTGTTCCTTAATTGCAACATGGAACATACCGGTTTATCTGTCAAATTATGATGGGGCATTCGGTAAAATGTATGACTTTTGGCTGGCTTTTTTTTTGACAAGTGCGAGAAAAACATCGCTGGTAGTAGCATGTTACTACGGAGGAGAGATTGCAGAACGGTTGCTTATTGAGGGTGAGAAGAATGGAAGCTCATACAAAGCTTCCATTCGATCTGAGGATTACTTTCCGGCTGGGTCAAGGCTGGCAAAATAGGCCGCCAGGTTAGCGATGTCATCATCGCTCAATGGCGCAACCATGCCGTACATGATCGGTGCGTTGCCACCGGTTCGTTGCTGTGCTTTATAGGCTTTAAGTGCACTGACCAGATATTGTTCTTTCTGTCCGGCCAGGTTCGGGTACATTGGCACCATGGAAATGCCGTTGGCACCATGACACGCGACACAGGTCGCTGCTTTAGCTTTACCTGCGTCAACGTCCGCTGCCGATGCATAAGCTGACACCGCGAGTACCGCTGCTAAAGTGAGTAGTTTTTTCATGTAATTCTCCTGAAGTTTTTATGTCAATCTTAGTGACCCACGGAACGTGGGCTGAACCAGATTCTGAAATAAATGGCTGTGAAAACAGCGTAACCTGTTGCCCAGAAAATACCAGACGCAATATACCGCAGCGAAACTGAATCTACGTTGAACAGCAAGGGTATCCATACGCGGAATATAACGGCAGCGGTAACGAATAACAATGTGATCGCAAATATGGGGGATGGTTTCAACGCTCGGCCGGAATGCGCCAATGACACGCGACCGGCAAAAGCCAGTATCATTAGGCCAATGCCGCCAATGGCCAGAGCATGCAGCGTCACGCTGTTCAGGCCAAGCAAGCCAATCGCCAGCCAACCAAGCGCAATATTAAAATAGGCCAAATGCAAGCTCCACAACAGGGGCTTTTGCCACAGAGCCCAGTGTTGCCAACGTATCCAGCGCAATACATGTAATACCGTGATAACCAATGCCAATCCTCGAACAACGGCAGCCTCCGGTGCAAAAGGCAACAGCAGTGTGGCCAACGCCTGGGTGATCATCAGTGCCCGTTCTAACCACAGGATCGGCAATGCTTTGGTCACGCCCAATCCGCTGGCGGTAAAGAAAGGGATCACACGCCCCCCAAAGATAACAATCAGCAGAATAACCACTAATACGGAGAACCGCGCCCATTGGGTCACTTGCTGTGGTGCCGTCATTTCAGCGATATCGGCGATGGATAGCATAATCAGCAGAGCGACCATAATCAGATTGCGATAGTTGCGATGTTTAATCAGCAGTTTTGCCAGCAAAAGAGTCGATGCCAGTAGCGGCGTGATCTCCAGAACCATGCATACAGCTAAGGGCAGGTTCAGCGCAATACTCAATCGCGCCAGCCACCAGATCAATACTGTGATGACCAGTTGCACGGACTGGATTGGCGATTCACCCGTCCAGTTTTGGCTGGCGGTAAGCAGAAATCCTAAGATAAATGGCACCGCAATGGCGAAGATCATTTCGTGTTGATGCCACCAGAACAAACCATGAAGCGGGGTCATTGTTGGCAGTCCCGACAGTTGAGCCAGCCATGGCCAGATAACCAAACTGGCGCATACGCTACCTGAGAAGAACCAAGCCCTGAATGGGGACGAAAACAGGTGTTTGAACGCCATTATTCTGTCCTCCGAACCAAACCGAAAACGCCAAGTAGGATGCAGGACGCATGAGCGGTGACCCAATAGCAGATGAAGAAAGCCCAGAATACGCCGGTTTTCGGCAAACTGATCCAAAACAGAGCGGGTAAAATCAGCAGGGCCACGAGGCAAATGGCAAAGGCGCCAATCACGCGTTTGCTTTGCTTACCTGGGGGCGTATGGAACAGAATGGCCAGCGCTACAACGGCGGCGAATAAAGGCAATAGCAGCAAGTTCAGCAAATACAAAGCCCATAACCACGTGACCTGTCGATCAACTGGAGTAGCAGAGAATTTATTCATTGATCCTCTCCATAGCCATGTACGTCCAGCCAGGCATACAGCGCCTGCAAATCTTCATCCTGGTCGGTCAACGCTTCACAGAAGCAAGAGACCAGAGCGTCACGCATGGAAAGCCCGGAACGCAGCAAACGTGCAGCGTAAACGATCATCCGGGTGGACAGTCCTTCCTCTAAATGAACGTCTTTTAGTCGTCGTAATTCATTGGCCAGCTTGACCAACGTGGTGGCCACGTCTTTGCTGACGCCAGACTCGTGTTCAATCACCGCGATCTCGTTGTCTGCTCCCGGGTAATTCAACCGTATCGAGACAAAGCGTTGCCGGGTACTTGGTTTGAGGCCCTTGTACAGGCTCTGATAACCGGGGTTATAGGAAATCACCAAAAGAAAATCAGGATGTGCGTTGATGATTTCGCCCGTGCGATCAATCGGTAACAGGCGTCGGTCATCGCTGAGCGGGTGGATGACTACCGTGGTATCTCGGCGCGCTTCCACGATTTCATCCAGATAACAGATCCCACCTTCACGGACGGCCTTAGTCAGCGGACCGTCCTGCCACCAAGTACCTTCTTGATTCACCAAGTGTCGCCCGACCAGATCCGTTGCTGTCAGGTCATCGTGACAGGCCACCGTGTAGAGTGGTCGATTTAGAACCGATGCCATGTGTTCCACCAATCGGGTTTTACCGCAACCGGTGGGACCCTTTAATAAGACAGGCAGGCGGTGCTCAGCGGCCTGTTGAAACAGAGTCACTTCGTGACCGCTGGGTAAATAATAAGCCGCCTGATTCAGATGCGTTGTCGCGTTCATCACAGTCCACAGTTATTGAATGATAGTCACTACCATAACCGGCACATCTGTCTGTGCCTTGACAGCTATCAAGCGATATCTGGGCGGGAAAAAAACACCGAATTTTCGACCTTGATTGCAGTCAAGGCCATAGCGGGCAGTGCTTTTATAGTGACTTGATCCGCTTACTCAACAAGGAGAACAACAATGAAAAAGCCGGACATTTCTTTTCTTTGGCGATGCGCACTACCGCTGGTGTTCAGTGTGGCCGTAGTCGCAGAAACCACCTCTCATGAAGAAGGGACCGCGTATGAAGCAACCCCTTCATCGGTCGACTCGGATCTGGTTCCCATGGTGATTACACCCGGTGCACCCAATCTGACGGAGGCGGAATACGATCAGGCAAAGCAGATTTATTTTGAGCGTTGTGCCGGTTGTCACGGTGTGTTGCGCAAAGGCGCGACCGGTAAACCGCTGACAACGGATATTACCCAAGCGCGTGGTTTGCCGTATCTGGAAGCGTTTATTAATTATGGCTCCCCCACAGGAATGCCGAACTGGGGCAGCAGTGGTGAGCTGACCAGTGAAGAAGTCACGTTAATGGCGAAGTACATCATGCACGAACCGCCCATGCCGCCTGAATGGGGCCTGGCGGATATGAAGTCGAGCTGGCATGTTATCGTGCCACCCGAGCAACGTCCTACCAAAAAAATGAACAAGTTGAATATCGAAAACCTGTTCAGCGTGACGTTGCGTGATGCCGGACAGATCGCACTGATTGACGGCGACAGTTACGAAATCGTCTCCATCTTAAATACCGGATACGCTGTGCACATTTCCCGAATGTCCGCCTCTGGACGCTACCTCTATGTGATCGGACGGGACGCCAAAATCAACATGATTGACTTGTGGATGGCACAGCCGGATACCGTCGCTGAAATTAAAGTGGGTCTGGAAGCTCGTTCAGTCGAAACCTCAAAATACAAAGGCTATGAAGACAAGTACGCAATCGCTGGCTCTTATTGGCCACCACAGTTTGTCATCATGGATGGAGAAACCATGGAGCCGCTGAAAGTGGTTTCTACGCGTGGCATGGTTGTCGGAACTCAGGAATACCATCCTGAACCTCGGGTCGCCGCGATTATCGCTTCACATGAACACCCTGAGTTTATTGTGAACGTAAAAGAAACCGGCAAAGTTCTTCTGGTCAATTATGAAGACCTCGAAGCCCTATCGATCACCAGCATCGAAACAGCGCGCTTCTTACACGATGGTGGTTGGGACAGTACACACCGGTACTTTATGTCGGCGGCCAACCAGTCCAACAAGATTGCAGTGATCGATTCCAAAACAAGGAAAAAAGTGCAGCTGGTGGATGTCGGTGCCGTACCGCACCCTGGCCGTGGTGCAAACTGGACCGATAAAACTCTTGGACCAGTATGGGCGACCAGTCATTTAGGCGATGCCAGTATCAGCTTAATTGGCACCGACGAGAAGAAGCACCCAGAACAGGCTTGGAAAGTCGCCAAAACATTGCAGGGGTTAGGTGGAGGCTCGTTGTTTATCAAAACGCACCCTAAATCAAGTCACCTGTATGTGGATTATCCACTGAACCCGGATCCAACGATTAGCCAATCCGTTGCTGTGTTCAATCTAAAAAATCTGGATGAACCCTACACCGTATTGCCCATTGTCGAATGGTCCGGCATAACTGAAGGCGCCCGTCGCGTCGTACATCCGGAATACAACGCCAAAGGCAACGAAGTCTGGTTCAGTGTGTGGAATGGGGCAGAACAGGAATCGGCTATTGTTGTTGTCGATGACAAAACCCTGAAACTGAAGAAGGTGATCAAAGATCCTCGGTTGATAACACCAACCGGAAAATTCAATGTGTATAACACACAGCACGACGTGTATTGATCGGAGTGATTTTTAATGCAGATGTGAAGCTTGACTGCCGAGCATAACGCAAAGTAACGCCAAGGAAGGCGTTGCAAGGGTTCTGCGTGTAGGTATGCGCACTCACTCGACCGTGTGAAATGTTCGGAAGTTCACTCACGCTGGTGGAGGAGGGGCGTTAGGACCAATAGCGTGCGAAGACCTGATGGGCTTCGCTTTGTCGCATGAAAAGAAACAGAAACAATAACTGTGTTGTAACGTCATTGGACTCAACGAGTATTTTCACAGGCCCTATTCAACGGATCCCCTAATGTTGGTGGATGTGATTTTTCGGTAATTGTTCGCCACCAATCACAGGTTTGCGATTGCTCAAAACGCGCATCGAGAATCAGGCACAGCACGATATCCTCGACCGGTGGCGGCACATCGTCTACCTCTTTCGGGCAATGTACATCCCACAGTTCTTCGTAATAGTCTCGCGACGCAACGAACCGCTCATTCACAATATCCTGATTCACTGACGATGAGAGGACAAGTTTGAACGACAAGGTAAGAATGACTTCGAACATGAAAGATCCTTTAACCTCACTGCAAAGCACTGAGACAGTATGCCACTGGTGTCAGAAAACATCTGCTTATTCCAAGGATGTTTGTCCACACTGTGGTATGCCGATTTTAGCCCGCCAATCACGAGCGCGTTTTAAAATAGTGTTTTGGGTTACGGTGGCGTTTTGTCTTGTTATGATGCTGGTATTGCCACGAGGGTTCTTATTATGATCAGTGATGATTCGTTAATACAGTCAATGTGCCAACATCATTTATTTTCTGGCCTGGATTCAAAACAGATCAGTAACCTGATGATCAACGCGCATCGGGTTAGCCTCGATGCCGGTTCGGTATTGTTTCATCAGGGTGACGTTTCAGACCGGTTCTATTATGTGGCTCAAGGTAAGGTGCGGTTGTACCGAATAGCGCCCAGTGGTCACGAAAAAGTAGTCGATATTGTTCGAGACGGGCAATGCTTCGGTGAAGCGTTGATGTTCAGTGAACAGAAGCATTTTCCAGTCTCCGCGGATGCATTATCCAACAGCGTCGTGATTGGTTTTGAAAATCAGGCGTTTATGTCCCTGTTAAAGAATGATAGCCATTTGTGTTTCGCGTTAATGACGCAAATGAGTCAGCGTTTGCATTCCCAGTTAAACGAAATTGAAAATCTGTCGCTGCAGAATGCACTGCATCGGCTGGTCAATTTTCTGTTGCGAGAGTTGGAAGCCAGCGGCGGGTCGATGGTGTTGGATGTGCCCAAACGTTTGATTGCCTCTCAGTTGGCTATTCAACCGGAAACACTGTCACGTTTGTTGCGAAAATTATCGGATGCTGAAATTATTCAGGTGGATCAAAAGAATCTCACGCTCCTTGATAAGTCGCGTTTGTACGATTTAGCGACCGACAATCAACCTCTGCGTTCTGCGTAACGAGCCCGGAAAAATTCATTATTGGTTAAGAGTCTAAACAGTTTATTCGTTTATCCGCTTAACGTTCGTTACTCTACGACTCAAGGGCAATCGCGCTAAGGTGTCGGGTTTTCCTGGCACAATTGAATCCATTGTTCGATCCCGGCTGTGCGGTATTTGTGCTTGTGCAGAATAAAATACAGGTGGCGATTAAAACGTCGCCCTTCCACACGTAATGGAACGAGGTTGCCGCGTTTAAACGCATCCACCAAGGTGATCTCCGAGAGGCACCCAATGCCTAAGTTGGCCTCCACGGCGCGCTTAATAGCTTCGGTGTGTTGCAGTTCCAGCGCGATCTGAATATCCGCCAGCACGTCGTGCATTGCCCAATCAAACGTCTGCCGGGTTCCCGAGCCGGCTTCGCGAAGTATCCAGGGCTGGCTCACAATGTCTTGTTCAGTCAGTACGCCGTTTTCAGCTAAAGGGTGGTTTGCATGACAGAACACAATCAACTCATCGGTGCGCCAGTGAATCGCCTCCAGATCTGGTTCATTGCATTCGCCTTCGATCAGACCGATATCCAGTTCATAGTTACGTACCCGTTGCGCAATCGTCGTGGTGTTCGCGACATCCAGTTCAATGCGGGCTTGTGGGTGTTGCTTCATAAACCGGGCCATCAGGTTAATGGCCAGATAGTTACCGATAGACAGCGTTGCGCCAATTTTGAGGTCGCCAATGTCCGAATGGCGCCGAAAACCAGCCTCCAGGACCCGGGCTTGGTCGAGCAGCGCCTCAGCCTGAACACGCAGAGTCCGGCCCAGTTCATTCAGGCGCAAGGTTTTCCCGGCCCGGTCAAACAACTGAATATCGAACTGCTGCTCCAGTGTTTTCAGGGCTTCGCTGGCGGCCGACTGCGACATCGCCAGTTCTTTCGCGGCCAAGGAAATGCTCTGATGGTGCGCCGCCGCCAGGAAAATCTCCAGCTGTCGTAGGGTATATTTCATTATCGTATTTTCCGATATATGTAACTTGATAATCCTGATTGTCAGATAGGTTAGGGAACTTTTACACTGGTCGCAACTCAAACTGACACCAACTCGCGACGACATGGGACAAACACATGGCAAACCTGCGCAAAGAGACCGTAACCGACGTTCACCACTGGAACGAGTCACTGTTTAGCTTTAAGACCACCCGGGATGATGGCTTTCGGTTTAAGAACGGTCATTTCGTGATGATTGGCCTGGAGCAGGAAGATGGCCGACCGTTGATGCGTGCGTACAGCATTGCCAGTGCAAACTACGAAGAAGAACTGGAGTTTTTCAGCATTAAGGTTCCGGACGGTCCGTTAACCTCCAAGTTGCAGAAAATCAAAGTCGGGGACGAGATCGTGGTTGGTTCCAAACCCACGGGCACACTCATTCTGGATAACCTGTTACCGGGCAAAAATCTCTACTTGATCAGTACCGGTACTGGTTTGGCGCCGTTTATGAGCGTGATCAAAGATCCTGAAACCTATGAGCAGTATGAAAAGGTTATTCTCACACACGGTGTCCGCACGGTTGATGAATTGGCCTACAAAGATCTCATTAAAGAAGACTTACCGACCAATGAGTATTTCGGCGATATGGTACGGGACAAATTGATTTACTACCCAACCGTAACGCGTGAAGATTTTATTAATACCGGCCGACTCACAGAGCTTATGGAAAATGGCAAGCTCTTCCGCGACGTGAACTTACCGGCCATGAACCCCGAACACGACCGATTCATGATTTGTGGTTCACCAAGCATGCTGAAAGACACCTGTGAGATCCTGAACCGCCATGGCTTTGTTGAAGCCCGTCACGGTGACCAGGGTCACTACGTGATTGAACGAGCGTTTGTGGAAAGTTAAGGCATATTAGTCGTAATCGACACATTCTCCGTATAGGCTGTTACCACTACATTTTTGGAACAGCCTTTTTTATGCACGCCTTACGACACCCATCTCTTTATTCGGCACTGCCGCTGGCCGCTGTATTACTCAGCGGCTGTGTTGTGTTTCCCAAACAGAATGTGAATGACGCCACGCAACTTTCGGGTTGCCTGCCATTTCCAAATTGTGTCTCCAGTGAATCGGGCAGCCCGATTCATCGCTTTGAACCGATGACCTTGGCTATGCCCATCGCGCAAGCCTGGCCGGAAATCATCATCACCGTCACCGACTTGCCCAATACCAACATTACCCATCAGGAAGGCTACTATCTGTACGCCAAGTCCTATAGTGAGTTGTTTCGCTTCGTCGATTTTGTCGAGGTGTTGGCCGATCCAGCAACCGGCGTTTTGCACGTGCGGTCATCGTCACTGTTGGGTTTATCGGATCTCGGGGTGAACCGGCATCGGGTTGAGCAATTGCATGAAAACCTGATCGCACGCGGCGTCGTCCGTTAAGGGGTTAACCTCATTATCCGATCTAATGGTGAGTCAGTTGAACCATAAAAGCGGTACATTGCTTATGAACAGAAAACGTCGGTTTGATGCAGAAGCGGTCCTCAGACCCTAATGAAAATGATTGATGTTAGCCCTAAGAGCGGACTTTAACTATGAAATGTTTGTTTGCATGCTTGATTACTGTTAAGGGTATCTTTTGGGTGCAAATCAACAGGGTATAACGTTTTTTGCACCGTCAAATGGTAATGGTTTGAGTAGAAAGGCGCAACACTTCGGATGCCTAGCCTGCGGTTAGAGGTTGGTCTGATTGAAAGTTAATCATGTCGTGTCACCTCGATTTGTTTAAGATCGTGGTGTATTACTGCATGTTTGTGTTTTTTAATGGTCACGGCAAGGATTTATTAGGGTCCTACTAAAGCAAAATCGTAAAAAGGAGTTCGAGGTTTTGGTAATTTAGATGTCATCAAAATTCGGTATTTTGATATAGTGAGGAAAAATTAATCTATTGATTGCTAACACAGAGGAATGAAATGCTGAGACTTTTTATAGTAGGTTGTTTGATCTTTTTCGCATTTGGTGCCAGTGCTGAAGGGCCTTCTTTTAACTGTGAAAATGCAGGCACGATTGTTGAAAAGGAGATATGTAGTAGTGAGATACTATCGACACTAGACCTAGAGTTAGCAAGTGCGTACGGAAAATTCAGAAGTAAATTTTCAGATGAATCCTTAACGCTCGCAACGAAATTACAAAGGCACTGGATTAAATCAAGAGATCGGAATTGCACAAAACCTCTCTATCAAAGTCTATTCGCAGGTCAGCCAGAATCGCAATATGGAAAAGTTGAAAAAACCTTAGAGGCGTGTTTAGAGCGATATTATCGAAAAGCAATTGATTCATTCAGAAAGGGGGTTTTGACTTCGTCTATTTCATTGTTACCAGGTGATAAATCAATTGATGTTGGGGTGCACGGGATTGATAAGATTGAAATTGTTAAATCTGATGTCATCGACAAATATTCAAATTGTCAGATTGTTGATGGAAAGGTGAATGGTGATTTTGAAAGAGGCGAAATATATTTGGTGTTAAATGGAAATCGCTATCATCTTGGTAGAAATGAGATCGATAATTGTAGTGGCAATAATAATTGGCAGAAAATTATCTCTGATCTTCGATTTTATTTACTTGATACTGGTGAGTTGTATTTAGCAGCAAAATCTCTAAATGTATCTCTGAGTGGTCGGTGTGATGTCTGGCACTGGGAATATCTTGATTTTATCAGTGATTTTAATGCAGATGGTAGCGTTGTCTTTTTTCAGGGTGATGAGGATAAAGGGATAATCCACATTACCCTTCTGTACGATTCCTCTTTAACATGTGGCGGAGCTATTAGGAAATTGTATTCTTGGCAGGCAGGTGAAGGGACATTGTTTTTTTATTATGAAGACGGAGAGAGCTCGGACGTGTATGGCAATTCCGTTGAATCCCCTGAACTATATACAGTTGAAGTGAATGGTATTAGAGGCGTTTATAATGTCGTATTGCATGGCGAATGAGCTCGCTATAAGAATGAGGATGTCGAATTTCCAGAACAGTTAGATGAGTATATTTTATTTGAAGAAAAAACAATTGAAACTTAAAAGCAAAGGGCGCTAACTCAATGTTCAAGAGTATCTAAACAGATGTGGCGGTCAAGTAATTTTAGCCACTTAGTTAGAGGCCTTATTGTACATATGATGCGGAAGCGGATGTTTGGCTTGAGTTGGAATATTTCCTACTCAGGCCAAGAGCAGACATTTATACCGTCATTATCGTTACAGAGAGTCCAAGTGGCTTTGTACACCTTTTTGTGTCAGTCATGATGATGTGGGTGTAGATCATAGTGGTATTCAAGTCCATATGCCCTATCAATTGCTGGATTGTCCTGATATCTGTATCCGATTTCAGTAAAAGGGTCGCGAATGCGTATCTTAATGAATGGCAGGTTACACGTTTGGTTAATTGAGCTCGATCTGTCGCTTTCTTCACAGCCTTCTGCAAATTAGACGTTGAGCAGTGCAACCTCCTCCTTCGACAACTTTTCTTCTCAATATTGATCACGCCAGAGCCAAACAAAAACTGCCACTGAATACTTTGTGCGGCCTTGGGTGACTTCCGTTCGAAAACCCGTGGTAAGTAAACATAGCCTGCGCCTTGAAGAATACCAGAATGTACTGCTCTTTACGGTGAACCAATGGCAGATTGAAGTGGTCCCAGCAGACGCTCCGGAATGGGAATTACACGTGCTTTAAGCCCCTTTCCATTTCGGGCAGTGATTGATTTTATCGCTAAATCCATATCTTTCATTCGTAAGGTGACACACTCATTGACCCGTAAGCCTGCCCCATATAAGAGGCTAGCCATGACTCGCAGTTTTCCGTGAATATTCTTCAGAAGATCAGTGACTTCAACTCGAGATAACACGGTAGGAATGTTTTGAAGCGTCGGCTGGATCGTAAGAAATTGATGTCGCCCAGGTCTATTTTCAAAACATGCCGATAGAGATACACAAGTGCATTAAGAGCTTGAGCCTGGGTTGACGGTGAGACTTGTTTTCGAGTCGCCAGATGAGTAAGAAACTGGGCGAGATCATCTACCCCTAGGTCTTTTGGATGCTGTTTGTTATGGAAGTAGATGTATTGCTTAGTCCAGTGAAGATAGGTCTGAATGGTATTGGGGCTGTAATGATTGCGAGCGAGAATATCTCTCATTTGAGGTAGTAATCGGGTCTGTCGGTCCACATTTTCCATAATCCGTGACCTCCATGGTCATTTAAGTGATTGTTTTATAGGCAAATCTCCGAGAAAGAAGTTTGGTAGCTCGTGATATACGGACCGATGGGTCCGCTTTATCAAGAAGATATGATATGAACAGTGGTTGCTAAGCTGTTGATTTTAAGCAATATTAGGTCAAATTATTAAAACCATAAATAGTGATATATGGACCCGTCTTTTGCAGTTGGGTCCGCATATCACACTGTTAAGTGTCATGTGAAACTGGATATGTACAGTCAAAAGTTAAAACGAATAGGAACGCTTCTTCCTCCGTATTATGAAATTGCTAATTTCTTATGGGGTGTTGAAGTAGATATAGACTCTGATGGAAACTCAGAGAATCCTGATTCATTAGATTGGAATGAGTTAACCTTAATTTTGAGATCTAACCCCGAACATCGAGTAGATATCGACCCAGATCCTAACGATGATGGGCTACTGATTGTAAAGTCAGAAATAGAACAGCTTTTGCTAAATACAGTTGGATTTCTTAAGAGTAAAAAGGTGGTGGTGTGATCCGCCACTTAACAATCACAGGCAGTCGACGCGAAAAAGCACGCGCAACTGCTGCAAGCGTTTATGGTACTTAAGGATCACCGATGTTTTGGATAATTTGGCTTTTAATGTTGCTAGTGCTGCTTATCAGTTTTGGCTTTCATTCTATGTTTCTAAATCAACTTAAAGCACATCATCCGGTAATGTATTCTGACCTAGGTAATCCAACAACATTTACCAAATACCCACTAATTTCAGCATTAATTGTTCGTGACTTAAGTGCTAATAAATCACTAACAAAATACAGTGAATTCATGGCTAAAAAACATTGGTTATCGTTAAATGATAATCAGTTAAATAAATACAGTAATCTCAGGCTTATATCACTGTATTTAGCGGTAGGTTTATTTATCTTTGGTTTCTTTGGCAATAAAATTTAGCCATAACAAGCGGCTCCACCGGACAAATTTTATTGTCACCTTTTTTGTACCAAAAAAGCCGCCAACAAAATTTGCTTGGTGAGCCGGGCGCTAAGTACAAATATGAAATTTCCATTAGAAAATGAGAGTGATAGCGAGTCTTATCCTGTTGATGGTTCATGTGCTTTTTGTAAGGGCAAGAACCCCGAAGGATTCATCGTGTTTAGCTTTAGTGCTATGGAGAGATTAGGCAATACGAATTCGTTTGCTCCCGCTGATGTTAAAAAATCGGTCTATTTAATAGACCATGGAGTAGTAGAAAACGGCGGCGTACAGATTTCAGAAGGAATAACTGACGTTATTTTTTGCTCTACAAAATGCCTCAGGCTTTTCTTCAACTCAGTCGTTGATGAGTTTGAGCAGGCGGGTTCAACCAGTACTTAACAATCCGTAGCAGTTCATGCCCGCCAACAACCCGTCCGCGGCGGGCATTGGACGCAATTTCGCTGGCGCTACATTGCGCCACTGTAAAGGGGCGTTAGCCTTAGGTAATTAGATGGATTTAGTAATGCACCCAAGATTTCCAAATCCTAAGCTTGGAGAAGAGGAAACTATAAAAGGAGATCCTTCACGGCAAAGTGCGACTGATGCAGTCTATGCGTTCTTCGATTCGTATACTGATAAGTTATTAACTTGCCAGAAATGCGGCCGGAAGTTTTACTTCTTTGCGAAAGAACAGAAATACTGGTACGAAGACCTTGGGTTTTGGAATGATGCAAGGTGTATCCATTGTGTTGAGTGTAGGGAAAAAACACATAAAGTTAAAAGGCTGCAGAAAGAATATGAGTTATTGCAGAAAATAGATAACCCGTCACCCGAAGAGGTGCGAAAATTTCGAGTTACGGCTAAAACGCTTATTAAGATCGGTTGCATGAAGGACCGTTCTAAGGTGGACAAACTAGGCTAACAAGCCTGTGAACCTCAACCCAAATTCCTGCACTTCGTACGGCGGGCTTGGACTCATTTTCGCTGGCGCTAAAGTTCGCTGGTTAAAGAAACGTTATGCGTAGAATATGGTCAGTCAACAATTGAGGTTTACATGATTGAAGTAATGGAAGAGCTTAAAAAGATTGGCGATCTATACAAACAACAAAATTATTCCATTGCTCTCGACAAACTTGACGATCTTTGGAATTCTATTCCTGAGCCAAAATTCGAAATTCGAAACTCATTTTTAATTATCATGTATGGAGTTAAAGTTTCATTAATACTAAATAATCTGGAAAAGGCTTGGGCGTGGGCGGTATTAGCTCCTGAATATAATAAGGGGCGCCAAGATATCGGAGAGGCTGAGTTTATTGTTGGTATGGTAGCCTTTGAGAGGGGGGAATTAGAAATTGCGGTTGAAAATTTTAAAATTGCAAACAAAAAATCTGGTGGGCGGGCGTTTCATGGAGAAGATCCGAAATATAAAGCCATCATTATATAGTGATCAACTAGAGGCGCATAAATAGTGATATACGGACCCGTCTTTTGCAGTTGAGTCCGTATATCACACTGTTACTTTAAATATGAAACCAGAATTTAGTACCTACACTGAAGCCCAGCTTAGAGATGTGTTGAGACATATCGACAAGCAGAAATTTCCAGAGCGAGTAGAAGAAATTGAGCACCTGCTTGCTGATCCTGTGTTTTTGCATAATACACGGAGAGATAAAGCTATTCGTGATGCAGAAGAATTGGAACAAAATGATCACAACCAAAAAGCTAGTGGAATTGCATGGATTATCGGATACGGGGTTCTATTAGTGATATTCGGCGTTTCGACCAATAGATATGCAATTAGCATCAAGAATGATGTTAACGATCCATTTTTTCGATACGGTTTTGGGTTGCTATGCATATTCGGTGGTTCTTACTGGATGTATAAGTATTACAAGAACCGTAACAAAGTAAAAAGAAAATGAACTTCGTTCGTAAACACCGCTTCGCGGTACGCACTGAACTCAATCACGCTGGCGCACAATTTCGACAATTATTTTGGCGTTAACTACTGTAGGTATTAGTCATTGAATCTAATTGTTACTGAAAAACCAGATCAAGAGCTTATCGATGGAATTAGGGCTGGGCTTCAGAACCACAATCGACCTTTTCTAGAAAACGTATTGCGTACTGATCTGTCTGTGCATGGGACGCTCGAGGATGGAAGTATTGCCTGTGGAATTGTTGGGGAAGTATGGGGTGCGTGGCTTTCTGTTAAATACTTATTTGTTAGTCCATTAAAAAAGCAGCAAGGTATTGGCTCTGAGTTGTTATCCAAACTTGAAGAGAAAGCCGTTCCTCTTGGTGCAAAACAATCAGTCTTGGATACCTATAGTTTTCAGGCCAAAGGGTTCTATGAGAAAAATGGTTACGAACTTAGAATGACACTGGACAATTGTCTTGAAACCGATCAGTTACATTATTTGACTAAGGTACTTGATCGTAGTAGTTAACAAATAGTAGCCGCATTTGGCCCGCTTTTCACCGTTTCGCGGCTCGCCTAGGGTTCGCCCCTTCGTCGCTCACCGCTAAGTAGTCGTTAAAATGTCCGCCTTGTGTCACGACCCTCATTCTCAACCTTACATCAAACCGTCCGCTATGCGATGTTTCCTGCCTTCTTTTAAAATACAGTCAGTATAAAGAGCGTTGTGCCCTTCACAGTCATTACTCGAATGCCAAACGGTACATAGTGTTTATGCGTTTTGCTAACAACTTTAGTGCTGTGGTTTCCGATGTAAAAAAGGCCTGTCGGTCATAACGCGAATAGCATCTTTACTTCTCATCAAATAGCCGTTTAATAAAATCAATAACTTAGAGCGCTGATTGGCAGCATCTTTATTGTACACCAGCATGTTGCTGTTTGTTTTCTTCCTTCCCTGTGGCACCTCTTCAATCTCGCTTTGCAATCTGGCGCTCCTTGATAACTATCAACGCCAATGGTCGTCGGTGCTTTAGCATGCTCTTCAGCTATTGAAAGGAGGGGACCCTTATGGCTGAAGTGTTCACCAAAACCGCGGCCCGAAATATCTATATTGGTGGCAGTGTGTTTTTCATTCTGTTTTTTTTAGGGCTGACGTTCGAAACAGTAAGGTCCATGCCCAAGCGCGATCACCGTGAAAATCTAACCGAGTCTGTGGCACGCGGAAAGTTACTCTGGGAAGAGAACAACTGCATAGGTTGCCATTCGCTGATGGGCGAAGGGGCATACTTTGCGCCAGAACTCGGCAATGTATTCCAACGTCGCGGTATGGCAAATGAGCAGGCGTTTAAAGGCTTTCTGAAGGGCTGGATGGACGCGCAACCGCTGAATGTACCGGGTCGACGCGCCATGCCGCAATTCAATTTGGACGCAGACGAGGTCAATGACCTGGCGGATTTTTTGATCTGGACCAGCAATATTGACAACAACAACTGGCCACCAAATATCGAGGGGTAATGAGATGAAATTTGAATCACAGGCGGTAGCCAAACCTTATTTTGTGTTCGCGTTATTGCTCTTCGCGCTGCAAATCATCTTCGGTCTGATCATCGGGTTGCAGTATGTTGTTGGCGACTTTTTGTTTCCGTATATCCCTTTTAATGCGGCTCGCATGGTGCATACCAATTTGCTTATTGTTTGGTTGCTGTTCGGCTTTATGGGCGCTGCCTATTATTTGGTACCCGAAGAAGCCGGTGTCGAGCTGTATAGTGTCAAGCTGGCAAAGATACTGTTCTGGGTATTTGCCGCCGCCGGTGTACTGACTGTTGCCGGTTATCTGTTAGTGCCCTATGCCAAACTTGCTGCTTTCACCAAAAACGAATGGTTCCCGACTATGGGCCGTGAATTTCTGGAACAACCGACCATTGCAAAAGTTGGCATCGTCGTGGTGGCACTTGGTTTTCTGTTTAACATAGGTATGACCATTTTACAGGGCCGGAAAACCGTCATTAATACGGTGTTGATCACCGGGTTACTGGGGTTAGCACTGATGTTCCTGTTCTCGTTTTATAACCCGGAAAACCTGGCGCTGGATAAATACTTCTGGTGGTGGGTCGTGCATCTTTGGGTTGAAGGTGTATGGGAATTGATTATGGGTTCTATCCTGGCGTTTGTATTAATCAAGACCACCGGGGTAGACCGCGAGGTTATCGAAAAATGGCTTTATGTGATTATCGCCATGGCGCTGATCACTGGCATTATTGGTACCGGTCATCACTATTACTGGATTGGACCAAAACCTTATTGGCTGTGGCTGGGTTCATTCTTCTCGGCATTGGAACCGATTCCGTTTTTTGCTATGACTGTGTTTGCGTTCAACATGGTCTTCAAGCGTCGCCGCAATCATCCGAATCGGGCTGCACTGCTGTGGGCAATGGGTACCGGTGTCATGGCCTTTTTAGGCGCCGGCGTCTGGGGGTTCTTACACACGCTGGCTCCGGTCAACTACTTAACACATGGTTCTCAAATCACCGCTGCGCATGGTCACATGGCGTTTTATGGCGCCTACGCGATGATTAACCTGACCATTATCAGCTACGCCATGCCGGTTTTGCGCGGGCAGGGCGAAGCCGCATCGCCTAAATCACAGGTGGTGGAAATGTGGGGTTTCTGGTTGATGACTGTGAGTATGGTGTTCATCACGCTGTTCCTGACCGGTGCGGGAATCCTGCAAGTGTGGTTGCAGCGTTTGCCCGACGCCAGTAACGCCTTGAGTTTTATGGACACCATGGATCAACTGGCCGTTTTCTTCTGGATGCGTGAAATAGCCGGGGTTGGTTTTTTCATAGGCTTGTTGTGTTACTTCAGCAGTTTCTTTGTTGGGGCAAAATCAACCAGCACTGTGGCGTTCAACGGATAGCACTCGATGGAAGAGTGGATCGGTCAACAATGGCATCATTGGCTCAGTCGTCGTGAGGCGACTGAGTACGAAGACGCAGCCGTCGCATTAAAAGACATTCGTGCGGCCTTGAAGGCGCTGCTGGTGTCTTTGGGTGGTTCTGCCAACCTTGGGCTGCAAAGTGCCTGGCCGATTCGTTTCGCCCATACCGGTGGCAGCCGATGGCGGTTGACTGACTATGGCACACATACGCTGGCCTTGATCGACCACGAAAGCCTTTATCTGCCCCCGCAGGTGAATTGTTTCCCCGATGCGCGTTTGAACCTTGATCTCTACTATTGGTGGGTCGCTATGGCGGCGGTTTGGTCATCGGCACCACAACACTGGTATCAGCAAAACCAAATAGCGATGCAACGGGTGTTCACGCAACTCCCAGGTCTGGCGCGACGTTGGCCGAAAATGCGCCAGGCTCTTCTGGCTGAGCGACCATCTTTGCATGCTTTGTCTACGGTAGACCGTACAAACGAACAGATCGTGCGCGCGATCTTGCAGCAATCCGAACCTCAATTTAACCAACTTGCTCATGCTCGACGTTTTCCGTATCCAATACGGTTGTGGTTGTACCCATCGCCAACGGTTGAAGAATCTGTGTCTGCCATGGCAGAAACTGAAGACAACCGCGACGCGGAAACCCATGCCGAGACACAATCCATCGAGGGTAAAAAATCCGCCCGCCGAGTGTCGGAGCAAGATGAAAAAAACGGCCTGTTATTGTTTCGTCTGGAAAATCTATTCACCGTGTCTGATTGGCTGAACGTACAACGGCCGCAGGAAGATGATGAAGATGCCAGTAACGACGCCGCGCAAGCACTGGATCAGATTTCGCTCGGTCAACAGCATTCAGCCGTTGGCGCTAAAGTTCGGTTCGATCTGGACTTACCCGCGCAAGCCGTTGATGACTTGCCGTTACACGAAGGTATTTTGCTGCCCGAATGGCATTATCGCAAAGAGGCTTTCTTGCCCGATCACTGCCGATTGGTCCCCATGCTTAGCCGGGATGCGCGAGAACAGAGCATTCCGGAGCACTTGCGTGGCCTGGTCCGACAAGTACGACATCAGTTCAAACAATGGCGCAGTGAACCGCTGCGTCAGCATCGGCAACTGGATGGCAACGAAATCGATATTCAAGCCTGGGTTGAGCAGACCAGTCAGCCCACACATGACAGCGCCATGGCTGTTTACACCGACCGCCCCAAAGTACGCAAAAGCCGCAGCACCCTGTTGCTCGCGGATGTCAGTCAGTCCACAGAAAGCTATGTGAATAACCGACCCATCATAGACGGCATCCGCGACGCGTTGCTGGTGTTTGCGGAAGGGTTGGATGCGATCAATGAACCTTTTAGTCTTTATGCCTTTTCATCCATTCGCCGCCGGCAGGTGCGTTTTCATTTGCTTAAAAATGTACGGGAGCCCTGGTCCGACCTGACCCGAGGGCGTGTATTGGCACTCAAGCCTGGTTACTACACCCGCATGGGCGCCGCCATACGACAATCGACAACCGTATTGTTGGATGCCGAACAAGAGCAAAGGTGGTTGCTTATTCTTACCGATGGTAAACCCAACGATGTGGATCATTACGAACATCGTTACGGCATTGAAGACACCCGCAAAGCCGTGCTGGAGGCAAAAGAAAAGGGCATTCAGGTTTTTGCCATCACGCTGGACCCTGAGGCTGATGAATACGCACCGCATTTGTTTGGCCGTGAAAATTATCATTTGGTCACCCGGAATGAAAATCTGGTTGAGTTACTGCCCAGATTGTTCCGGCAGCTATCGGTTTAAAGGTTGTGGCGCCCTGAAAATTGTTGGCGGTAAACCTTGGGTGAAATGCCAACCTGTTGTTTGAAATGGTGGCGTAATGTGACCACCGACTCGAAACCAGCCATGTCTGCAACCTGCTCAATGGGCCAGGTTTCCTGTTCCAGCAGTGCTTTGGCTTTGTTTAATCGTTGTTGTGTCAGCCACTGTGACGGCGACATGTTCATGGTGGTACGAAACTTCCGGTCAAACGAACGCCGGGACATGTTTGCTTTAATCGCCAGCGTGTCTATGTCCAGCCCGTTATTGAGATTCAAAATGGCCCAGTCCAGCGTAGCAGCGAACTGGTCGGGTACTTTCGGGACCACCGTTTGCACAAATTGCGCTTGCCCGCCCTGACGATGCGCCGACACCACCAATCGGCGAGCCACCTGATTCGCGACCTCGTAACCAAAGTCCTGTCGTATCACTTCCAGTCCTAAATCGATTCCTGCGGCACTGCCTGCGGAACATCCCAGTTGCCCATCGTACACATATAAGCGGTTGTCGACGTACTGTACCTGTGGATAGCGCTGTTGAAAGACAGACGCATAACGCCAATGTGTCATCGCTGGTTTGTCATCGAGCAACCCCAATTCGGCGAGCAGGAAAGAGCCGGAACAAAAGGTCAGAATACGTTTCCCATCGTTGTGAAAGCCGAGCACTTCATCGCGCAGTGGGTTACTGACCGAACTATCGAGTGTCGACCAGCTCGGAATGATCAACATGTCGAAATTTTTAAGCGTCTTGATGGTGTGACAGCGCAGTATCAGGTTAGCTGTAGCCTGTTTTGCCGAAGCCGAAAAACTGACAACATCGGCGCGGTACCAACGGTCGATCTCAGGTCGGTCCAGTGCGAAGAGTTCCACCGCACTGGCCAGTTCAAACAAAGATACGGTTTCATTCGCCAATATTGCAACGCGCAGCATAAGCAACCTCAAAGGAAAGATTGGCTGAATATTAGCGTTAATTGGCTATCAAGCCAATTTTAAATGGTGTGCACTGCAACCATGATAGACACCGTGTTCAAATAAAAGGAAATAACCATGTTGCTGATGAAGCCCGATTGTGAGCGCTGCCAAAAACTGTTGGACATGGCGAATCCCCATGTCTTTATCTGCAGTTATGAATGTACCTTCTGTGCTGAATGCGCCGAAGGAATGAATCACCAATGCCCGAACTGCGGCGGTGAACTGGTGCGAAGACCTAAACAGTTACCCAAAGCTGATGTAACCCAGCCTGAACATCCATAAGGAGAATTAACATGTCATCATTAGTATCCCGACCGGAAGCCGCTCCAAGCGATTTAGCCCTGGCGCACTTTTCCAAACTGCTTCAATTCGAAACCGATTGCTGGGACGTACACCATGCCATTACCAATCAGCGTAAGGACTTCGTATTGCTCGACGTACGCGGCGAAGCACTCTATGCCGCTGGACACATCGACACAGCGGTAAACTTGCCGCACTCGCAAATGAATGAACGCACATTGCACTCCTATCCGGCCGATACTCTATTTGTTGTGTATTGCGCGGGTCCACACTGTAACGCCACTGAAAAAGCCGCTATAAAACTGGCGACATTAAATCGTCCTGTAAAAAAGATGATCGGCGGCGTAACGGGCTGGATAGATGAAGGCTTTACGCTGGTGAAATAGGAGAAACTACCAAAGGATTGGCCTTTTCCGCGCTGGAAGCAACGCGTTTAAAAATGTAAAGCCAAGGCTTTAGTTCAGTTACCCGTTGGAGGCAGGCATAGAGATATGTTTGCCTTAACGGTGTCTCAGTGGTCAGAACTGTTACATCAATAAAGTCTCGACGGGCCGACACCAAACATTTTGTACGGTTTCACATTAAGACCAAAATAACAGGTAGGGCTTAGCGACCTAAATTGCATGGCTGGTCTACAACTGACCGTCCGCAGTTGCATACCGCTTCAACGGCGCAAAGCAATACTCAACGCTGTTATTCCGAATCGCTGCCGGTCAGGCGAGGGCGGTAGGCTTTTCCTTCCAGCAAGTCTTTTTTCTGTGTGATGCGTTCGGTGATGAAACGGACGAAGGTTTGAACTTTTGCGCTGGTGCGTAAATCCGGATGGTACAGCAGCCACAAGTCGTACTTGTGTTCCGATGTATACGGTGGAATTCGGAACAACTCTGGATCTTCATCAGCCATGTAGCACAGTAAAATTCCGACGCCCATACCGGCTTTACAGGCTTGTTTCTGTAACGCGGCGCTCATCATTTTGTGGCCGGAGCGGAAGCGCGGGTAGTCGGCAGCGATTTGCCCGGCCGGACGCTGCCCACGGTCGTCCCAGCCAATCCAGCGGCCTTGGGTCAACCAATCCGGTGTCAACAGGTCTTGTGCGTGACGAACGCTGTAGTAACAGGCGCGATGTATCGAGGCAACTTTGCGACCAATCAGGTGATCGGGGGGCGTGGTACATATTCGCAAGGCAACATCCGCTTCGCGGTTTGCCAAGTTAAACGGCCTCAGAGACTCAATGAGTTCTAGATCCACCTGAGGATGCATTTGACAGAAGTCGGCCAGGTCGTCCATCAATAATTCGTCGCCAATGGTTTCGGGCAGGGTGATGCGCAAATTGCCTTTTAATTGCTGGTCGTGTCCTGCCATCATGCGTGAAACGGTGCTCAGCCGTTCTTCCAGATGCATGGCTTCTTGAAGGATTTCTTCACCCAATCGCGTCGTGACATAGCCAGCGTGGTTGCGTTCAAACAGGCGGTTGCCAATGGTCGCTTCGAATTGGCGGATGCGACGCGATACGGTCGCGTGATTCACATTCAGTGACTTGGCCGCTGCGCGAATAGAACCTTCCCGGGCGACGGCCAGGAAAAATTTCAGATCATCCCAGTTCAACGTGAGCTCCTGTTTAAATAAGGCCATTGGCCGGTTTTACGATTCAAAGCAGCGCCGAGGCAGTCAGTATAGTGGTTTAAAAACGAATAGCACAGTAACTCAGTGGTGCATATTTGCACCTGACGTGTGCGAGATTCCCGTCTTCGCAGATTGGCCACAGAGCGCTAAGTTTGAGTCTCCACAAAAGGAGAGATGACAATGAAGAATCGAGTTTATTCGGTACAGACCAACACAACTGTACGTGCCAATCGGAAAGCTGTTTGGGCGCTACTGGCGCAGTTCGATGACGTTCATACCTGGGCACCGGGCGTATTGAAGTCGCATGGTATCGGGCAGTCGAAGCTCGACGTTGGGCACGGACGCCATTGCGAGCTGAAAGGTTTTGGCGGCATCGATGAAACCATTACACAGTGGCTTCCCAACGAGAAGCTGGTGTATAGCGTGTCTGATGTGGGTCCGCTGAAAAATGGTTCCAGCCGCTGGGAGTTACGTCAACTCAACGAACAGCAAACGGAATTAGCCATATCCCTGTCGTTTGAGTTGCGTTTTGGTGTATTGGGGCGCCTCATGTTTCATCTGATGATGAAGCGGAAATTGCAGGCCAGCCTGGACGCCACCGCCGCCGCAACGAAAAAGCGCGTGGAGTCTGGAATGGTTGTTCCGGTTCAGGGCATGATGCAACCGAGCTCTTAATCAACGTGTGCGCGCTGATGTGTTATGGCGTGTCGAAAAAGCCGAAAATTGGGAAAATCGACAACGCCGCAACGGCCAGAATTAACACCCAGTAAGAGATAAACGCCACAGGGCTGCCACGCAGTAACTGCCAGAAGGTCGGTATACGGCCTTCTTTTTTGGCCTCATCGTACTCCGCGCGCATGGTGAGTGTGTGCTGTTGTTGGAACTCATCGATCAAGGCTCTTGCCGCAGCAAAATCCTCATCGTTTTTCAGCCAAAGTGCCGCGACGGAAATACCCCAGCGGCCAGCGTGGGTTTCATAGAACTCAAAATCGTGCTCCGTTAACAGTTCGCGGACGAGGTCAGCTTCGGTTTCAGGGACGTTATTCAGGCGGAAAACAAGTTTAGACATGGAGGCAACAACATTCGGAAAAAGCGGCAGTATAACGGAACTGCCGCCTTTTCGTTAAGGGTAGGATGCTCAGTCGAGCTTAAACCGGGTCACAGACGCGTTAAGTTGCTTAGCTACGCTCGCTACCTGACCGGCTCGTTCTTTGTTTGCGCTGGCGTGTTCGAAACTTTCCCTGCCCATGTCGGACAATTGCACCAGGTTGGAATTCACGTCTTCGGCAACCTGGCTTTGCTCTTCCGTTGAGGTGGCAATTTGCATAGAGGCGTCTGATACACGCGCCGCGGCCGCAACTATACTGTCGAGCGCTTCTGTGGTCGACGACGTTCTTTCGACGGACGTCTGAACGGACTCCAGGCCCTTGGCAATCGCGTCAACAGCTTCGCCGACGCCTTTTTGCAACGCTTCAATCATCTTCTGAATGTCATCGGTCGATTGCTGTGTTTTGCTGGCAAGTGAACGTACTTCGTCGGCAACCACGGCAAACCCGCGACCCTGTTCTCCTGCTCGGGCGGCTTCGATGGCTGCGTTCAACGCCAACAGATTGGTCTGTTCGGCAATGCCGCGGATCACATCCAGCACCGAGGCAATTTTGTTGGAGCTTTCTGCCAGCTCGCCCATCGCGGTCGATGCGTTATTCACGGTGGTTGCCACATCCTGAATCTGCGACACGGCATCTATGGTGATTTTCTTACCCTTATTGCTCAACTCGTTGACTTCGGCAATGTCACTGGCGGTCAGCTGCGCGTTTTGCGCGACCTCTTTAATGGCAACGGACATTTCATTCACGGCGGTGACGATCATGTCGACAGACTCCATCTGCCGTCGGCTGTTCTCTTGCACACTGGCGGCACCAGCGTCCATTTCGCCCACATTCGAGACGACCACTTGCGATTGCTCAGAAATACCGCGGATCAGGTCGATCAGTCCGTCCAACAATTCATCGAATTCGCGAGCCAATACACCGATTTCATCTTTACGGTCACTGTTCACCCGGCGGGTTAAATCTCCATCACCGCTGTTGAGTCCTCGCAACTCAACAGCCAGCTTGCACAATGCGTTGGATAACGCCCTGGGGGCATAAAGCCCAAGGCTGAAAGCAACCACCACGGTGATCAACAGAAATATCAACACACGAGTTGCGCGAGTATCCACTTTGGAAATAACCGCCTCACCCATCGTCAATCCTTTCTCGTCTGCTGCTTCACCGGCAATGTTGTAAAAATCTCTGAGCGCGCCAAAATGGCTGTCCGAGTTACCTGCGCTAAGCGCTTTGGCGTCGTCCAGTTTGCCTTGCTCAACCAGCGCAACCACCTGGCTGCTGGTGGCTTTCCATCGATCGTAAGCGGCATCGAACCCCTTGAGCTGGTTAACCACGTCGGGGAACTCTGCAAGCAGATCAAGGTATACATACATCCGGTCGTAGGCTTGCTGAGCGTTTTCTGAGTAGTCCGCTTTGAAATTTTTCACCGAGCCAGGATCCAGCAGCATGGCCATTTCCGCCACCCGGGCCTGATACAGATCGCGGTCGGCATTCAACACAGCACTGATCGCCGGATTAAAATGTTGTGAGAACTCAGTAGCAGAATTTTTCAGCGTATTAATTAAACTGAAACTGTAGATGCCGGTAAACGCCATGATGAGCGCGACGGCACTAAAGGCAGCGGAATACTTGAATCGAATGCTTTGGATATTCATAAAACACCGTGACGTCTAGTTAGAGTTGTTCTTGAAGTATCGTCCAGGATTTTCATTCCATGAGGTTATTTGCAATCGTCTTAGCGGCTGCGTCCTTGAATATAGCTGGGTTAGGCGAGTGTCGATCTGAAAATCCGTATAAAAATCAGTTGGTTAGCATTAAACAATGTAGGTTTTCGTTTAAGAGTGAGTCTCACTTGGTTTTTGTTTAAAAATGTAACTGCATGATTTCGTTGCAAACTATGGATGCACAAAACTTAAACAGTTAGGGTAAACTGGCCGGAAAAATAAAACGGCGGTCAAAAAAGGAGAGAGTATGAAATTGATCTTTGTGCACGGTTGGAGTGTGACCAACACCAATACCTATCGAGATATGCCAGAAACCATTGTGTCGCAAGGAAGAGCACTCGGCTTAGCCCTCGACATCAACCACATTCACTTAGGCAAATACATCAGTTTTCACGACGAAGTGTCTATAGATGACATAGCCCGGGCATTACAGCAAGCGCTACTGGAATTACCGGGTAACGAGAATGGCATTCAGCCCTTCTCCTGTATCACCCATTCCACCGGTGGGCCAGTGATGCGTTATTGGGCCAATAAATATTATGGTCACCAGCAATTGAAGGGTATTCCCATGCAGCATTTGATCATGCTTGCACCGGCGAATCAGGGTTCTGCGTTAGCCGCCCTTGGGCAAAAACGGGCAAGCCGCATTAAATCCTGGTTTGCGGGCGTGGAACCGGGTCAACGTGTGTTGGATTGGTTGAAACTGGGCAGCGATGGGCAATATCAACTCAATAAAAGCGCACTGACCTTTCAATACGCCCAAAACGGCTTTTACCCCTTTGTGATTACCGGGCAGGGGATTGACACCAAAGCCTACGACTTCATCAACAGCTACCTGGTTGAGAACGGCAGTGACGGTGTTATCCGAGTTTGCGGTGCCAATATGAACTGTCGGTTTATATCGCTGACGCAAACGGATCAGCCGATCAGCGCCAGCTCGCGAGCTTCCATGACACTGAAACTCGACCACAACCTGGTTGCCCAAACACCGGAGGACGCGCCGATAGCGGTACTGGGTGGCGCCAGCCATTCGGGCGGCACCATGGGTGTGTTGAACTCGAAGAAAGGTCGCCCCATACATGCGCAGGTCGCGCAAAAAATACTGCAATGTTTGCAGGTAAACAGTGCGGCAGGTTACAACGCCGTGAAGCAGGACTGGTTACAGCAGACGCTCACTGAACAGCAACAGATTCCAGTGGGCAAAAAGGATCGGCTCGGCCGTTACGGCATGCTGGTGTTTCGCGTACGAGACAACGCCGGTGATGTGATCGCCAACCACGATTACGACATATTACTGTTGGCGGGTGATAACTATTCCCCAGATGTATTACCCAAAGGTTTTTTTGCCGACCGTCAAGCCAACACCGACAGTCAGGCATTGGTGTATTACGTGGATATCGACAAGATGCTGTCCATTAAGCAGGGCAAGTTTGGTATCGCCGTGGTCGCGCGACCCGAGAAAGGGTTTTCCTATTATCGAAAAGCTGAGTTTCACGCGACGGAAACTATGCTGTCTGAAATTTTTGCACCCAATGAAACGACCTATATCGACATAACCCTACAACGCTATGTCGACGAAAATGTTTTCCGATTCGACAAAGCAACGGACAAACAAGGCAGTTTCAAAAATGTAAAACCATCCGGTAAAAACGTGTAAATCGTGTATCGGTTAACCCTTGGTTCTGTCGTCAAGCAGAACCAAGGGTGTTTCAAATATTTCGTATTATCTCAGCGCTTTCAGGTCGTGTTGTCGAATCAGAATTTCATCGCCTTCTTCAAATACCTTAATTAATTTGAGCCTCGAATTTTTTTAAAAAAATTATTGTGTTCTGATGAAATGTGTTTTAATTTTCGTATCAAATTAATCGTGTAGTTTTCCATTCTGTGATTAAAGTCCCACAATCACATGGTCAAAATAAAATCCTTTCCATTATAAGAATTCACAAACCCGCTATTAGTATGGACAAAAAAACTATTCCCTTCGAATAGCGTATTTCTGAAAAAAAAGACGCTTTATATTGCGTGGCCTCGAACAAGAAAAATCAATAGAGAGGATACGCTTATGAAAAAAAGGAAGTTAGGTTTACTTATTCCGTTCTCGTTGCTTGTTGCCCAGGTGCCGCTGGCCATGGCAAGCAATCCAATAATCAAACACCTGTACACCGCAGACCCCAGTGCCATCGTCAGTAACGATACCCTTTATGTTTATACCGGACATGATGAAGCCGCCGCAGGTGAAAACCGGTTCGTGATGCGCGACTGGCGCGTTTTTTCTTCCAAAGACCTGGTGAATTGGACAGACCATGGCGCCGCCTTGTCATTGAACGATTTCTCCTGGGCGTCCGCCGATGCCTGGGCTGGCGAAGTGGTGGAACGCAACGGAAAATTCTATTGGTATGTTCCGGTTAACAACGACCTGGATGGTTGGTTTGGTATTGGTGTTGCAGTAGGGGACAGCCCAACCGGCCCGTTTATCGATGCACTGGGTCATGCGTTAATCAATGACAGCATGACGCCAGATGAAACGCTGGATATCGACCCAACTGTGTTCGTCGATTATGACGGCCAAGCGTATATGTACTGGGGGAACGCCACCGACAATGGCGTGGTGAAAGTTGTTAAATTGAAAGATTCCATGATCGAACTCGATGGCCCCATTATGACCATCGGCACCGACCAGCTGCCGAATTTTACCGAAGCGCCCTACCTGCACGAACGCAACGGTATTTATTATTTGTCTTACGCCGCGGGTTGGCCGGAGCGCATAGAATACGCCACTGCAGATAACCCACTGGGACCGTTTACACACCGGGGTGTCATTCTGGATGCTGTTAATTCCCAAACCAGCCATCAATCGATTCTCGAATACCGTAATCAATGGTACTTCGTGTATCACACGGCAGACTTACCCGGCGGTGGTGAGTTTCGTCGCAGTGTCGCCATGGAACCATTGTATTACGACGATGCAAACCAGGGCGCAATCTACAAAATTACACCTACCATTACTGGCGTCGGGGAAGACGGATTAAGCGGTCGATACTCGATCGTCAACCGCAACAGTGGTAAGTGTTTACGAACATTGGGTGACGCTAGCCAAAACGCTACCGACATTGTGCAATTCACCTGTGACGGCTCGCCGGGTGAACAGTGGCAGGTCGATCCGTTGGGCAATAATCGCTATAACCTGACGCACGTTGCGAGTAACAAGTCCGCCGATATTTTTGGCGGCTCTATGGATCCGGGTGCGCACAATATCATCTGGCCTGCGCATGGCGGTGATAATCAACAGTGGATTATTGAGCCGGAAAGCGACGATTTCTATCACATTCGTAATGTCCGAAGTCAGCTGATGTTAGACATCTCCGGTCGTTCAAAAGCAAACAATGCCAACAACATTCAATGGCCGGACAACGGCGGCTTGAATCAGGATTGGGCGTTTACACGGCCAGGCACCGTGCAATTGGAATCGGTGAATTTTCCTGGGTTCTATGTCTCGTACCTGGCAGAAGGAGTCCGCATAGATCAAACACCAGACCCATTCAACAGCAGTTTCTTCAAAGTGGTGCAAGGCCTTGCGCACCCAGACTCGGTCTCTTTCGAATCTGTTATGTTCCCCGGCTACTACCTGCGCCATAAAGCCTTTGTGTTGTACCTTGAACTCGACGATGGATCGGACACCTTCCACCAGGACGCATCCTTCTTCCGAAAGACAGGGTTAGGGGATGCAACGGGTGTTTCTTATGAGTCGGTGAACTTTCCAGGTCAGTTTATCCGTCACTCCGCTTATTATCTGAAAATTGACTCAATTGTCAGTGAAACAGATAAGTTAGATGCGACGTTCCATGAACAGGCGAAATGACAAAGTGGTTAGTGGCGTGTGCGAGGCACGCCGAATTGAAAATAAAAACAATATCGTAAAAAAGGAACCAAGATGAAAAACAAAACGACGACAACATCACTTAAGGTGATCTTCACCGTGTTGATTTCACTGCTCGTGAATTCAGTTTTTGCGGATACTTTCACCAACCCTATTATTGAACAACGGGCCGACCCGTGGGTGTATAAGCACAGCGATGGTCAGTATTATTTTACGGCGTCCGTGCCAGAATACGATCGCATTATTCTGCGTCAGGCAAGCACGATTGGCGGTTTGAGTACCGCACCCGAAGTCACTGCTTGGTGGAAGCCCGCAGGTGGTCCTGCCAGCGGTTTTGTTTGGGCACCCGAGCTGCATTATGTCGATGGAAGTTGGTACATTTATTTTGCGGCATCGGAAGCCAGTGACCGGTGGGATTTGCGAATATACGTTCTGCGCAATACTTCCGCGAACCCAACCCAGGGTAACTGGCAGGAAATGGGTGAATTGGTGGTCGATGGTTTAGGCAATAACTCAAGTTTCTTCGCATTGGATGCCACAACGTTTGAGCACAACGGTCAACGCTACCTGATCTGGGCGCAGAAGCCACCCGGCGGCGACAGCAACCTGTACATCGCGCGTATGAACACGCCCTGGAGTATTGATATCAACACGCAGCGGATGATCAGTGCACCGACATACGACTGGGAGCGTGTCATTTATAACGTAAATGAAGGCCCTGCGGTTCTGAAACGCAATGGACGCATATTCGTGACGTACTCAGCCAGCGCCACCGACAGAAACTACGCCATTGGGTTGTTGACGGCCAACGAAAATGCGGACTTGCTGAACATCAATTCTTGGACGAAATCTCCAACGCCGGTTTTCGCAACGAACGAAGCCACCAGTCAATTTGGTCCGGGTCACAGCTCGTTTACCACGTCGAAAGATGGCAGCGTCGATATTCTGATTTATCACGCGCGCGATTATGAGTTCATCAATGGTGATTCACTGTACGATCCGAATCGACACACCCGTGGTAAGGTTTTTGGTTGGAACGCCGATGGAACACCGAATTTTGGCAAGCCCTACGCGAATGGCATCAGTGGTGTGGCCGCGTTGAAATCAGACTTCAGTGGTAAGTGCGCCGATATTTTTGCTCGCAGCCAGGAACTCGGTGCTGATCTGACCCAATGGAGCTGCAATGGCGGAAATAACCAGAAGTTTCAGTTTGAAACAGTTGCCAATGGTTACTTCCAATTACGGGCATTGCACAGCAACCAATGTTTGGATGTTTACGGTTTGAGTACCGAAGACGGTGCCAATGTGGCGCAATGGTCTTGCTGGGCAGGTGACAATCAACTCTGGAAAAAAGAACCACAAGGCAACGGTACCTTCCGTTTGAAAAACCTCAACAGCCAGAAGTGTCTCGATGTATACGGCTGGAACCCAGACAACGGCGCGTCCTTAAAACAATGGAGCTGTAGCTCCGCTGCGGTACAGCGTTGGACAGAAGAATAACGCCTCATAAACCAATTCCCTGAATGTAAAACTGCGTGGATTACCGGATAAAACCGGTAACCCGCGCAACACAAAGGATACATAAGATGAAAAGATCAGTCTCCGTCAGCGCAATGCTTTGGCGGGCTTTCTGCACAATGATGTTACTGGCAACCCTGGTTGGGGTGAGCCAGGCCACTCCCTTTCAAAACCCACTGAATACCAGCCATGGGGGCGACCCTTGGTTGCAGTATCACGAAGGGTACTACTACTTGGCGTCCACGACTTGGTCGAACGAAATTACCATGAAAAAAGCCACCACCATGGCAGGTTTAGCAACCGCTGAAACGGTACGAATCTGGGATGGCAGCCAAGACCCAGCAACCCGTTGCTGCAACATGTGGGCGTTCGAATTTCATTTGATTGACAGTGAAAATGGACCGCGCTGGTATTTTCACTACACGGCCGGTGTTGCCGAAAACTACGATGGCCAACGCATGCATGTACTGGAAAGTGAAGGCACAGACCCAATGGGACCTTACCACTACAAAGGTCAATTAGAAGATTCTATTGGTGGCTGGGCGATAGACGGCAGTTACATGACCTTGAATAACAACCTGTACTTCCTCTTTTCCGCTTGGGATGGCGCGTATCAGAAACTCTACATTGCCCCCATGAGTAACCCATGGACCATCAGTGGTAATCGCGTAGAAATTTCAACCCCGGAGTACCCGTGGGAAACCCAACTGAACAACGTCAATGAAGGCGCAGTTGCGTTGCAGCATAATGGCAAAACCTTCGTGGTGTACTCGGCCAGTTTCTGCGATGGACCTGAGTATAAACTGGGCATGTTGACTTACCAGGGCGGCGATCCATTAACCAAAAATGCCTGGTATAAAAACCCGGAACCTGTTTTCCAGCGTGCAGATCAACACAGTGTTTTTGGTACCGGTCACAATGGTTTTTTCAAATCTCCTGACGGCACCGAGCAATGGATTGTGTACCACGGGCAGGATTCCATCACCGGCGGCTGCGACAACGACCGCACCACACGCGTTCAAAAATTGGATTGGAACACAGACGGCACGCCCAACTTTGGCATTCCGTTACCGACCGACGCCATAATCGCTGCGCCTTCCGGTGAAATAAACAGCGGTAACTTTACCGGTGTCAGAATAGAAGCGATGAACTACCCGAACTATTACCTGCGCCATTTCGACTACCGCGCGAAAGTTGGAGGGGATATTCGTGTCTTTGCCGACTCACAATGGATTCAGCGTCCGGGCTTGGCCGACAACAATGGTGTGTCTTTTGAATCCGTTAATTTCCCTGGGTACTTTTTGCGCCATCAGGATTTTGAAGTATTCGTGCAGGAGTATGACAATTCAACATTATTTAATAACGACGCGACCTTTTACGTACGTCAGGGTTTGGCAGACCCGACTCTGACATCATTCGAAGCGTATGGTTTCCCTGGAATGTATTTGCGTCACCAAGACCTGAA
The DNA here is from genome assembly GCA_050293765.1 of Reinekea sp. GTDB lineage: Bacteria > Pseudomonadota > Gammaproteobacteria > Pseudomonadales > Natronospirillaceae > Reinekea. The sequence continues at coordinate 1,831 of JBNKNI010000012.1, read as the reverse complement.
CCTGAACATTACGGCCGCAACGTCCGACCTCGCTAAGAAAGACGCAACCTTCCGGTTGCATGTCGGTGGTATGGCACCGGCTTTAATCGCCGGAGCGGAGTATTACATCAAGAACCGTAACAGCCAGAAGTGTTTACGAACCTATAACCGATCAACAGCGAATGCCGCCAGAGTGGTTCAGTTTACCTGTACACAAAGCGCCGATGAAAAATGGCGGTTGGTGCAATTGGGTGCCAACGAATATCAGTTCGTTCATGTAAAGAGCGGCAAGTACGCAGACATATTCGGCGCTTCCCTGTCTGCTGGGGCCGATAACATTATCTGGCCAAACAATGGCGGGCAAAACCAGAAGTGGCGGCTCAATTATCAGAATAACGGCTATTACCACATCACCAATGTGAACTCGAATTTGCGGCTCGATATTTCTGGCGCCACCAAGGCAGAAAACGGCAGCAACATTCAGTGGACAGGCAACAACGGCGATAATCAGGAATGGATGTTCATACTGGCGGACACGCCTTAATACGGACTTAAAGTAAAAATAAAAAAGGCACGGTGTGTTCACCGTGCCTTTTCTCACTATGAGACCCTAAAAACCTTTCAGCACTCTTCGCTACAACAAACGCACACCGTCGAACATTAACTTAAGCCCGGCTAACAGCAGGAACACATTCACGATGCGGTAAAACACCTTTGGGGATATTTTGTCGTGCAGGAAATAACCGGCGGCGATGCCCACTGGCGCCAAGGGCAGTAACACCAGCGACGTAGCCAGGTTGGCACTGCTGAGCTGACCCAGCCAGAAATAGGGGATAAGTTTCACGTAGTTGATGACCGCGAACAGTACCGTATTGGTCCCCACATACAGCGTAGGCGCCAGCCGTTGCGGCAGTAAATACACACTGATGGGTGGACCGCCAGCGTGAATACCAAAGCTGGTAAAGCCTGATATGGTCGCCCAGAAAGTCCCTTTAACCCGGTTAATACCAGCTGCCACGGTGTTTTCATGCTTGGTCCAAAAATGGATTGAAAAGCCGATCGCGATTGCACCAATTAACAAACGCACATGCGCCTCAGACAAGTACCGGAAGGTAAAACCACCAATGGTAATGCCCAGAATGGCCCCTGGAATCATGATTTTCAGGTTCGCCACATGCCACTGTCGCCAGAATTTGCGCAGCGCCAGTAAATCCATCACACACAAAATAGGCAGCAGAATAGCCGCTGCCTGGGGCGGCGCGACCGCCAAAGACATGAGCGGCACACTCAGAATACCAATAGCCCCGCCAAAACCGCCTTTAGCCAAGCCAAACAGCAAAACGGCCGGAATAGCGCAGAAATAGAAAAATGGATCGGTGATTAACACGGATGATCGGCTAAGACATCGCCGCGATCAGGTCATCATCGAACTCTTCAGAAGACAACACAATGGCTTCTTCCTGTCGGTTCGGGAACATTGCGACCGCATAACCATCTTCACGCAAACCTTTAGTCCAGCGGGCTTGCCAGTCGGTTAAGCTCACGCTGTGCGGCGTGCAATCGGCCCAATCGCCCTTAATCCACGCCTTTGCCGCCTCTTCTGAAGGCCACACCGGCACACATTCCTCGTTATCGCAATCCAGCAGCACACTGCCGCCATCGCCAACAAGAATCCACAATTCTTGCTGCTCAACCGCCTGCGTCAGCAGGTAATCGTAACGTTCTTGCGGGGATTGGGTTTCCAACTGGGCCAGGGTGACAGCGGATGAAGACATAAAACACACCAAAATAAGAAAACGCCATTATGGCCGTTTGCCCGGGATGGGTCGAGCCGAAATTTAGCAGACCGTAT
>JBNKNI010000011.1:0-135496 GCA_050293765.1 Reinekea sp. | reverse complement strand
CGTACCCTGGATCTGGATATTATCTGGGTTGAAAATTTTCACAGTGACACTGCAACGCTGACCGTACCCCACCCAAGAGCCCATGAACGTGCCTTTGTATTGCAACCTTTAGTGGATTTGAACGCCGACTTTCAGCTACAGGGCAAGGCAATAACCGAATGGCTCAAGTCCGTTTCCGATCAAAACATACAGGTTATTTGATCCATTACAGTGTCACCGACGTTGGATCACGTCAGTTACTTGACTTATAAAGCCACAATAGCAACCATTCGCACCTTATTAAAAAACAGGCGCTGAGTTATGCCAAAAGCAATTACGGTTTCCTCCATCAAGCAACTGGTCAAAGACGGTGAAAAGTTCACCATGTTGACGGCATACGATGCCACCTTCGCAGCGATGTTTTCTTCGCTGGGCATTGAAACGATTCTCGTGGGTGATTCCTTGGGCATGGTCGTGCAGGGACAATCGTCGACATTACCCGTCACGGTTGAACAGATGGTCTATCACACGCAAGCGGTCAGCCGTGGCAATCAGGGTTCACTGTTGGTAGCTGACATGCCATTTAACAGCTACGGTTCTGTCGACCAAGCGCTCGCAAACGCTGGCCTGCTGATGCAAGCGGGTGCGCACATGGTCAAACTGGAAGGCGGTGCCTGGTTATGCGATACCGTCACCGCGCTGTCGCGTGCCGGCATTCCCAGCTGTTTACATTTGGGTCTCACGCCGCAATCGGTCAATAAATTTGGTGGTTACAAAGTTCAGGGCCGGGAAGAAGGCGCCGCCCAGGTCATGATTAATGATGCCCTGGCATTAGCCGAGGCCGGAGCCGACTTTATTTTGCTGGAGTGCGTGCCTTCGGATCTTGCCAAAGCCCTTACAGAGACCGTTCCTGTTCCGGTTATCGGTATTGGTGCCGGCGCCGCCACCGACGGTCAGGTGTTGGTTTGTTATGACATGCTCGGATTGACACAACATCGTTTGCCAAAGTTCGTCAAAAACTATATGGCAGAAGCCAATACCTGGGAAAACGCCGTAACCTCGTTCAAGGACGACGTTAAATCGGGTCGATTCCCGAACGCCGACCACGCATTCGAGTAAGTAACATGAAAACAGTCAACAACCTGCAAGATTTACGCGCGGAACTGGCCGCCGTGCGCGCTCAGGGTAAAACCGTCGCGTTTGTACCCACCATGGGCAATTTACATGAAGGCCACCTGAAGCTGGTAAAAACAGCGCTGCAACACGCCGATTTTGTCGTCGCGTCTATTTTCGTTAACCCAACGCAATTTGGGGAGAATGAAGATTTATCTGGGTACCCAAGAACTCTGGAAGCGGATAAGAAACATCTGATTGCCGACGGCTGCGGACTGCTGTACCTGCCCAACAACGACATCATGTACCCTGCCCCGGATTTAACCCGGGTATCGGTCGATAAGATCACTACCTTGCATTGTGGCTCGAGCCGCCCAGGCCATTTTGTGGGTGTCGCCACGATTGTTTTGAAACTGTTCAACCAGGTTCAGCCGGATGTCGCCGTATTCGGTTTAAAAGACTACCAGCAATTTACGGTTATCCGCACCATGGTGGACGATCTGTTTCTGCCAATCAGCATTATCGGCGTTGACACCGGTCGTGCTGACGACGGTCTTGCGCACAGTTCACGCAACAACTATTTAACGGCTGACGAACGCGAAGTGGCTCCGGTGCTGTACAAAACATTGCAAGATACCATGAAAGAAATACAATCTGGCGGCGCGAGCTTTGCGGAACTGACCAAACGGGCCAAACAACGTTTGCACGATGCGGGTCTGACGCCAGACTATTTCAATATTAGTCGGCAAAGTGATCTGGAACCTGCGACCGAAAAGAATACCCAATTGGTTATTCTGGCCGCAGCCTATCTGGGCAAAGCTCGGTTGATTGACAATATTGCGTTTACAGTAGACCGGTAGTGCTGCTAACGAAAGCAGCAATACCGAATACTGCAAATTTAATGATGTCTTTGGCATCAATTGGCTGTTATTAGATTTCGGTTACGTCAGTACCGAACATGCATTAAAGGGGAACGCCATGGATCTCATTATGTTAAAAGCGAAGCTGCATCAAGCTCGCGTGACGCACGCTGTGCCCGATTACGAAGGTTCGTGTGCCATCAGCGGCGACCTGCTGGACCTTGCCGGCATTCGTGAATACGAACAGATTCAGATATACAACATCAGCAATGGGGAGCGCTTCACCACCTACGCCATTCGTGGCGAAGACGGTGAAGGCATTATTTCAGTCAATGGCGCCGCAGCACATAAAGCCAATGTCGGAGACCGCATTATCATCTGCGCCTACGCTAACTTCAGTGCGACGGAACTGGAATCGTTTAAACCCAGCATGGTCTATATGAATTCGGACAACACCGTCAGTCACACCGCTAACGCAATCCCGGTGCAACTCGCCGAATAACTGTGCAGACAAATGAAAACCGCCTAGGCAATATCGGCGGTTGTAGTGACGCAGAACCGCGTGACAACATACCCAAAAACGGGGCTTTGCGCCCCGTTGATTTGTCCATTCGACTCAGGCTTGATCCCGATTAATCACATTATGCGCCCGCAGCGTTTTGACCGGGTGTTCATACGGCACGCCGTCGGCGTTGCTGTAAAAAAGCTTGAAGCTATAGACCAGGCTGACCCCTCGACTGAGAAAAAATTTCCGATCCTTTTCCTGTTCCCGCGAAATAATCCATGGGGAGCGATAACCGTTGTCATAACCACCTTGCTTCTCAAAATTGAAATGCGCCTGAGGTCCCGCCGTCCGCAAATAACCACCGGCATAGGCAATCAGGCAGTTCTGCAGGCAATCGCCGTCAACATGGGTATTCAGCTTGCGCTTAGCAATTAGCCGGGCAAACTGTCTCATTTCGTAAAGGTAGCCGCCCGACACATTGAAGACGACCCGATTCAGTTCTGGATATTCTCGCAACCACTGACGCAAACGACGAGGGTCGCCGTAACCTATGAAACCGTCAACAAACAGGTCCTGGTTGACAACATGGAATTCGGCCTGTCGCTTGTCCTGTTCCAAGGCGATCACAGCCATGCGCTGAAATACCGGTAATGATCGGGCAATCTGAACGCCGCAATAGCTGAGCATCAGCCCCCATAAAACAACCAATATCAATCCCGCGGTCATTTCTTTCAGGGCTCGAATGTGAACGATGATTGAACGCAGGGAGACCACAAAAGCCCACGGCAAATAGATACAGATAAAGAACAGTGCGGACAGCAACCAAAATCGCGTGGACAATACCGGATCCTGCAACAGGTTAAACACCACCAATACCGCGCCCAGACCCTGAGCCAACAACACCGGGACCACAATGCCACCCCAGAACAACGCACCTTGGCTGTAATCACCACGCCAGGCAGACTTAACGTAAGCAAACAACGAATTGCCCTCCGCATAAAACAGCGACTCTATCAGATATTTCGTCACTTAGAATATACCTGAGCTTCTAACCGGTTGCCGGGCAGCCAGAGCCGACCTGTGAATCACCTTAAATGTCATTAATTTCCGAATTTCGCCTGACAGATGTCAAAAACCAACCAAACTAAGGTGGTTTTCCGAGTCAATTTGTAATTAAATTACAGCCCAATTTTTCAACCTCGGCTCAGGAATAGCAGCTATGTCTCAGAAACCGACTCAATTGCCCGCTTGGCAAGCATTGACCGAACATCAGAAAGCCATTGAAAATGTGCATATGCGCGACATGTTCCGGGAAGATCCGAAACGGTTTGATCGCTACAACGTCAGTGCAGCCGGTATTGCTCTGGATTACTCAAAGAACCGAATTAACGACGACACCCTCACCAAACTGATGGCGTTGGCCAAAGAAGCGCAACTGCCTGAAGCCATTGAAGCCATGTTTTCCGGTGCGGTGATCAACAAGACTGAGAACCGACCTGCACTGCACATTGCACTGCGCAACCGCTCAAACCGGGAAATCCGGGTAAACGGCGAAAACGTCACCGACACCGTCAACGCAACCCTCGCGAAAATGAAAGCCTTTACCGCTAAAGTCCACAGTGGTGAGTTCGCAGGTTATACCGGGAAAAAACTGCGTACGATCGTCAACATTGGTATCGGCGGCTCATTTCTGGGACCGAAAGTGGTTTCGGACGCGCTCAAACCTTATTGGAATGAAGGTTACGACCTGAAATACATTGCCAATATCGACGGTACTGATTTTGCGGAAACGGTCAAAGGGCTGGATGTTGAAACCACGCTGTTTATCGTCGCTTCAAAATCTTTCGGCACGCTCGAAACATTGAAGAATGCGCAAGCCGCGCGCGAGTGGTTCCTGCAGCAAGGTGGTACACCTGAGCAAGTAAAGAATCACTTCGTGGCCGTGTCTACCAACATTCCGGCGGCGACAGAATTTGGCATTGAAGAAGAAAACATGTTTCCGATGTGGGACTGGGTCGGCGGTCGTTACTCACTGTGGTCCGCTATCGGTCTGGCACAGATGATCGTACTCGGCACCGAGACTTTTGAAGCCCTGTTACAGGGTGCCCATAACATGGATGAGCATTTCCGTACGGCACCGCTGACCGAAAACCTGCCGGTTCTGCTCGGCATGCTGGGTGTTTGGTATCAGAATTTCTTCGGCGCGGAGTCTCATGCGGTATTGAGCTATGACGAATACCTGCAGGATTTACCAAACCATCTGCAACAGGTGGATATGGAGTCCAACGGTAAGCGCGTCACGCGTGAAGGTGAGGTTGTTGATTGGCAAACAGGCTCAGTTATCTGGGGTGGCACCGGTACCAACGGTCAACACGCCTACCATCAGTTGATCCATCAAGGAACGCGCCTGATCCCAGCCGATTACATTATGCCGTTACAATCGCATAATCCCGTTGCAGATCACCACGCTTGGTTATTCGCCAACTACCTCGGTCAGCAACAGGCCATGCTGGATGGCAAGAACGAAGCCGAAGTGTTGGAAGAATTATTAGCCAGCGGGATGGCTGAAGACCAGGCGAAGTGGCTCGCGCCGCATAAGGTCATTCCCGGAAACCGTCCTTGTAACAGTATTACCTTCACCAAGGGAACCCCCGAGGTGATTGGTGCGCTGATCGCCATGTATGAACACAAAATTTATGTTCAGGGCGTTATCTGGGATGTAAACAGCTTCGACCAGTGGGGTGTGCAGTTAGGTAAACTGTTGGGTGACGCAATTTACTCGGCGATTGAATCCGGAGACACCGCAACGCTGGACAGCTCTACCGCAGCACAAATCGCCGCATTCCGTGATGCGAACCGTTAATTCGCATTAGGTTATCTCACATAAAAAAACCTGGCTGAGCCAGGTTTTTTTATGGACACGCCATTCTCCCATCCAGTGTTGCATTATTACCTTTTGATTCTGACCAACTGACCAGTTTTGTCACCTTTGCCAATCTTTTGTCACCGAAAGACCAAGTCAATACACGTTAATTTGTCTTCTTCAATTCTCTCCGACTCTGAACACCGCTAAAAATGGGCGTTTACGTTTTTTGAATCCAAAGTGTGAAACCTGTCACAAAAATTGCTAACAGACAAAAAGAGCTTCAAACCCGTTCTTGAACGCCGCACGAACGCCATGTTGAGGCGAGTGATAATGGGTTAATTGTTTTTGAGACTAGGAGTAGTTCAATGCTTAAACAACGCAGTCAATCGGGCTTTACCCTGGTTGAACTTGTCATCGTTATTGTGATTTTGTCGGTGTTAACGGCGACGGCATTACCACGTTTCTTCAATCTGGAAGAAAAAGCCACACAGGCGGTCCTGAAAGGCGCACTGACATCAATGAAATCTGCCGCTCGCATTGGTAATGTCTACGCTCGCACCGAAGTGGCTGACGCTCAAGGCGACGTCACCATCGATACCAAAGACATTTTCATGGTGAACGATTATCCGGTTGCGAGACCTGCCGGTAATGGCACTGCGTTTATCGGTCTGGAAGCATTAATGGAAATTGACAATGAAATCAGCATTACTTACAACGCGAACGGCACCGGTACAACAACCGACAATACCCGCGCCAATGCGGTGAACGATGTCATTATCCTGCACTCAGGTACGCGTTGCGTGTCTTACCAACCACCTACCACGGCTGGAGGTGACCCGATATTCTCGAATGGCGTGTTGACATATGACTCTGCTGCCAACACTTGCAGCTGATAGTTAAAGTAAAGCATTAAGTGTGCATTTACTTTGCAGATTTACCGACTAAACTTCGAACAACTATTTCGATTCAACAAAAAGGTTTAAATAACATGAAAAAACAAGCAGGTTTTACACTGATTGAACTCATTATGGTCATCGTCATTCTGGGTATTTTGTCGGCCTTCGCACTGCCACGATTTGCGGATTTGAGTGGGAATGCTGAGAGTGCTGCAATATCAGGGGCACTCGCTTCAATAAAATCTAGCTCATCAATCATGCACGCTTCAGCACTAGCGAATAATCAATCAGGTGCTACTGGGGCGATTACAATGGAAGGAATAAATTTTGCGCTAGTAAATGGGTATCCAGATGCGGGGGGCGTCGGAGCAGCTACTGGTGCTGATGCAGCAAACGCTACAGGAATTGCGGCAGCTTCAAATGTAGACGTTGATTTTGTTGCTCTATATTTAGTGGGAGCAGCATATGATGAGGCCGCAACTACTGCCGAGCAAGTAGCTGCAAATAGCATAATGATAACTGCGAACCCTGTAGCGCTTAATAAACCTTGTTTCACCTATACAGAAGCAACGTCGACCACCACACCACCTAGTTTTGGCACGATTGGAGTGGTTGGAGGAACTAGCGGCGCATATACCTGTTCATAATTTACTAGCAGTTTTGAGGGGCACAAGCCCCTCAATTTACCATGAAAAAATCCGGCTTCACCCTGGTCGAACTCATCACGGTCATCATTCTCCTCGGCATCCTTTCCGCCGTGACCTTGCCACGCTTTTTCAACAACGACACCTTCTCAACTTTTTTTGATCGTTCCGATTTTGTCAGCGCTTTGAGCTGGACTCGCAACCGCGCGGTCACCTCACAATGCGCGCACGAGCTGCGAGTGTCTTCAACAGGCTGGATAGTGTTGCGTGACGACGACCGGGATGGTGATTCCGCGGACAATGATTGTGCGTCCACGTTGCCGGCAACCGGTTGTGCAAGCCCCGATTTCTTCAGTTTTGTGTATCGTAACGACAACGACATTGTTGAAGATGGTTCAGGAAGTCGAATGTCTGGTACGGAGATAACCACCGCCAATGCCAGCACATACCAACGCTTTATTTTTACCGGTTCCGGCAAGCTGTATCGCTTAACGACATTGCCGACGGATACCTCATTGGGTTGCACTGCGCTAGCCAACGCCGATCTGGTTGGCAATAACGCAAGTATTGCGTTACAACAATTAACCCTTACCGCAGATGGAATGACGGGCTATGTGGCTGTCCAGTAAATCAATGCACCCGCAAACGGGCGTGACGCTGGTTGAGTTGATCATCGCCATTGTGATTATTTCCATTGCCTCGGTCGCACTATTGACAGGATTGGGTTTTCAAACGGCGCGTAATGTCGACCCAATGATTCAGAGCCAGGCGCAAATGCTGGCCAAGCAATATCTCAGCGAAGTATTAAGCAGACCCTTTTTTGATCCTTCGGCCGATCCGCGATTATCGCCGAGCGTATCCCGAGACGCTGCAGACGACAGCGCGGCAGACACCACAGCCCGAGATTCCAATGCCACGAATCGTCTGTTGTTCGACAATATCTTTGAATACAACGGGTTTAATCAACCAACTCAAGAACTCGATGGCACCGCAGTTCCCGAACTCGCGGGCTATCAGATTAGTATCTCCATAGATGACAGCGTTGGCCTGACACTGGGTACTCTTGCCAACCCGGGTACGCTTTGCCCACCCGATATTCTGCGAGTTGATGTGACCGTAATCGACCCGCGTGGTCAACAAACGCAGTTAAGCGGCTACCGCACCAGTTACTTTGCGCGCCCTGCCAGCTGGAGTTGCGTATGAAACGGGCGGTAAACATCCTAAACAAGCCGAAAAAAGTCTTAACCAAGTTTGCGGGCTTTACGCTCACCGAACTGGTCATGGTGATCGTGATTATGGGGATTATCGGGGCCGTGATAACCCCATTGATCGGTAATAAATTCAACGCTGTCGCACAATCTACGGAGCGAGCTGAATGGGTGCAGCAGGCAGAGTTTGCGCTGTTCCACTTGAGGAACGACCTGGCCTACGCAGTGCCGAACTCGGTTTATGGCAGCGAACCGGCGTCAGGCGCGAATCAGGTAGTCGAGTTTTTGGGGTTGAGTACCGATGCCACCCACTTGGCCGCCCGCTACCGGGATAAAAACCTGACCGGTTTTGATCGCTTGCAACCCAATAATGATGTGAGCTTTGACGTGTTCGCCAACATTCCCAACCTTGCCAGTTTTGCCGACTATGTCAGCATCGGCACCGCCAACGCCACAGCCGCCATCGACGACTGGCAGAATAACCTGAGTCTGGGTACCGGCAGTCTGGCCGCCATTGCCAGTGCCACCGCCAATCCAACCGGCAGCGAAAATGCCGGTCCACTGACCACCATCACCCTAACCGGTAATCACAATTTCGGTGCTCATTCGCCCTATTTTCGCGTGTATTTTTTTAACGGCCCGACAGCGTACCAGTGTGATACCAACGCCGGCTTGCTGTACCGGGTATCCAACTACACAACACTGGGTACAACCAATTTTGCGGGCCGCACGGCCACGGCAGTACGCTCAATTGTGGTGGATCATGTCTTGGATTGTGATTTTGAGTTTATTGCCGGAACTACGTACAGCCCGCCGCAATTGAAAGTCACCTTAGGGATCGGTGCCGGTACTGAAAGCATCCGGTTGATTGACAAAATCATACTGGAGAATGCGTCATGAGAAACCAACGGGGCATCGCTTTGATTGCCGCTATATTCCTGGTTGTCGTCATTGGCGCGGCGCTGGTCTTGCTGGCAACTCTGAGTTTACGCGGCTCGCAACAAACCACGCAAAACCTGTTGCAGATGCGCGCCAACGCTGCAGCACAAGCAGCAATTGATTATGGCGTGCAGTTGTTGATTTCCGGCACCAACTGCTCAGCGCCAAGTTTACAAGGTTCGGTTGCTGTTCCGGCCTATGCGGACTTCACGATCAACCTGAGTTGCACGCAAAACAGCTATAATCGAACGTCACAGGCCATCAGCATTATCGAGTTATCGGTGATCGTTGAGTTTGGCACGGTAGATACCCCAGACTATGTTTGGGTGAATCAAAAAACCACGGTTGAACTGTAGCGCTGACGAATCAAGACCTTTAACAGTGGCAAGCAAATAGCAATTAGGATGAGTTAGATTGAGAATAATTTCTGAAGTAAATCGACTTTTATTCGCGGCGTTGGCTTTGTGCTTGATGTCCAGTTTATCCTTTGCCGCTACCTACACTCTTCCTGCTGTGAATACCACCAGCGGCCCCTTTGCGGGTTGCGGCGTGTTTGGCAATGTCATCCAGTGCAATTCTGCGAATCTGGTTTTCGGCAATAATGACGAGCTGGTCCTCACGCAAAATGTCATCGTTCAGGTCGGGGCGAATTTTACCGCTGGAAACAATTTCAAAGTGAATGTCGCCGGTACGTTCAGTTTGCTGTTTCAGGTTGGTGGTAATGTCAGCATTGGAAACGGGTCGCAGATGTACGCAGATCTCGTCGGCGGCGCGAATATTACCTTTGACAACAACGCGGTGGTTGTTGGTGATGTTACCGCCGGTGCAACGCTGAATTTTGGCAATGGGTCCGGTGTGACCGGCTCCTGCTCGGGCACAAACCCTACAGATTACGCCCCCTACTGTGGTGCCGGTAATCCGGTTTTAGATTTCAATTACTGCGAAAATTTTGAAGCAGGCTTGCCAGCGGATTGGACCATTACGGGTCGGGGCGAAGCGGGCACAAACTCAGATACCGCCTCTTCCGGGACCCAAAGCCTTTTCCTCCGTAACAGACAAGTCGTCGTCACGACCCAATCGTTCAATATCGCCAGTGATGATGAAGTTTTATTAACCGCCTGGATCAGACGCGGTGGCAGTTTCAGCGAATTACCAGACAACGGGGAAAACTTACAGGTTGAATACCTGAATGCCAGTGGAAGTTGGAATACCGTTGCAACATATTTAGGCGGTGGTACGCCTGGAGAAATTTTTAATTTATCCGTCATATTTTCGGGGACCCAGCTACACAACAAATTCCAATTAAGATGGAACAAAGTGAACGGCAGTAATGGCGACTATGACTACTGGCATATCGATGATGTTTGTTTAACACCTCAAGTCTCTATCCCCGCACCGGTCCTTGAATACCGCTTTGACGAAGCAACGTGGAACGGCACTGCCGGGGAAGTCATTGATTCGTCGACGACCGCCGCGCATGGCACAGGGCGTGCGGGCATTTCGCCGTCTGTCGACGGCGCCATTTGCAACGCAGCCAGTTTTAATGGTGTTGACCAATACATCGAATCGCCCGGCTTAGGCCCGTTAAGAACTTCTTCGACACTCAGTTTCTGGATAAAAACACCCAATGGTTATTCGGGCAGCGGCACCCCGTGGACGGCTCCCGTCGTAACTGGTTATGAACAATCGGGTGGTCGAAACGACATTTTCTGGGGATACATCGACGGCAATGGTCGAATTTCCCTATCTAAAGGCGATACCACCAGTGCTGGCTCTACCCGCGCCAGTTACATCAACGACAACACCTATCATCATGTCGCGCTGAGTTGGGATTCCGTTTCCGGAGCGGCCAACATCTATATTGATGGCTTACTGGACCACAGCTACACCACCGAAACCGGTGACGTCACGTATCTGTTTCGTTGGATTGGGCTCATCGAAGACTCGGGCGGCTCGTTAGTTTTTCTTAATGGCCTGATCGATGAATTCATCGTTTTCAATGAAGTTCTAAACGCAGTGGAGATCGAAGAGATCTACACGCTGCAAGCGAACGGCCAAAATCTAGACGGTTCCGTACGATCCTGTACGCCTCCAAAACCCAGCGTTTGTTTTACCGATGATTATCAGCGCGCCACACTGGGCAGTGACTGGGCGGTCAGTAGCCGCAGCGGCGCCTTCGGCGACCCTCGTATCGTCAATAACCGGCTACGTATAAACGACAACTCCGGCAACGTATCCACCGCTGCCACGCTGTTCCGCTTGTTCCCCAGTGCGGGCAATAAAATTGTGGTTGAGTTTGATTACTTTGCCTACGGCGATCCAACGGATGGGGGCGACGGTTTGGCTCTGGTGTTTTCAGATGCCAACGAAGTCCCGCAACCTGGTGGCTATGGCGGCTCTCTGGGATACGCGCAAAAAGATACCATCAGTGGTTTTGCCGGCGGCTGGATGGCGGTCGGCTTTGACGAATACGGTAACTTCTTGAACCGAACGGATGGCAATAAAAGCGGCGGATTTACCACCCGGGTGCGCGAAACCATTACCATTCGGGGTTCGGGTGCGGGAACAACGGGTTACAACTACATTACATCCAACGGCCAAACACCGGGCTCTGGTGTGTTGCCGTCGACCCTGTCACCTGGTGTTGAAACATCCACGGGGCATCGCTACCGCGTGACCATTGACCACGAAAACGGCACGAATGCTTTTGTCACGATTGAGCGTGATACCGGTACAGGTTTTGTTGATATCGTATCGACGTTCGACTTATTGGCGCAAAGTGGTCAGGCGGCTATTCCACAAAAAATGTATTTAACACTGACCGGGTCAACGGGGGGCGCTACCAACGCCCATGAAATCGATAACCTCGAAGTGTGCGCAAATACCATTGAGCCTGCCTACTACATTGATCACTATGAGTTGGATCGGGATTACGATGAGGGGCTCACTTGCGAACCACTTAATATTGCCGCCAGAGCCTGCCTCAATGCGGACTGTTCGACGCAAATCAGTGACCCGGTCGACACCACGTTCGCGCCGGTAACCGGTTGGGCTGGCAGCAATATCAAATCCGGTTACAGCAGCGGTGACAGTTTTGCCTTCCAGCAAACGACCGCCGGAACCTATACACTGGGTGTCATCGACTCTTTGCCAGCATTGAAACCGTTAACCACCGACCCGGTTCAATGTTACGTCTCTGGAGCACGACAGCCCGACTGCGACGTTGATTTCGTGGATGTGGCCTATCGGTTTTTCTCGACCGCCGCGCCCACCACCAGTGTTGCCCGTTTCTCGATGACCGCAGGCCAACCACTGCCCAACATATTGATGCGAGCCATAAAAACAGATGAAGCTACCGGGCAATGTCAGGCGTTTTTGGCCAACAGCGCAACACTTGCCAGTAACATTGGCACAACCTGCAGTAACCCCGCCACCTGCGCAGCAGGGCAACAGGTGACCTGGCAACAGGCTGCCACCGCAACGAGCTTAGCAAATCCAGAAAACCAGGTTGCCGGTAACAATACCGCTACACTGGGCGTAACCTTTTCGGCGAATAGCACAGCAAGCGGTATCGCTCTAACGGCACCCGATATTGGCACGCAGCAACTGACTGTCACGACACCCAATGTTCCCGACGTGGATGGCAACCCCAGTGCACTGACTATCACCGGCTCGGTTGTACTGCAGGTCAGTCCGGCCAGCCTTGCGATCACTTCCGTTAAAAATACGCTCAACACCGACAATGATGGTGTTACAAAATTCGCCAAAGCAGGCGAGCTGTTCACCACCACACTGCAAGCGTTGGATGCGAACAGTAATCCCGTGGCGAGTTTTGGACGAGTGGCCGGGCTGTATGATATCGACTGGTCGACCACGACGTTAATTGGCCCGACAGGCGGAACATTGGGCGCGCTTGCGGGTGATGGTCCTAACCTTTCATCGGCAGCACAATGGCAGGGTGAAGACTCCGACAGCAACGGCAGCCTGGATACTATTGTCATGGGGTCGGGTAACGGTGTGTCTTACAGTGAAGTCGGTAATATCAATCTGCGGGCGCGCATCAACGATTTCATGGGCTTTGGCACGTCCATTACCAGCAATGCCGTGAATGTCGGTCGCTTTACACCGGCCTATTTGCAGGTTACCGAAGTCAACGCCAATACCGCGCAGTGGGGTAATACAGGGTCGGTTTATCAGGGTCAGTCGAATAGCCTGAGTGGACTCAGCTATGACGTGATGGCCTATGATGTGAATGGAAATTCGCTGACTAACTACGTGGGCATCTATGTGGATTTTCCGAATAGGACCGGCGCACTGGAAAAACCGACAACCCTGTCGGCAACCGGCGGTGCGCTCAGTAACACGCTGGATTGGACAGTCAGTAACGATACCGATTTCGATGGCACCATTCGTTTAACGGCGGTCGTCAACGACATCAACTGGACACGGAACAGCGCCGGCCCCAATGCCAATGACACCATCAAGACTGTGCCCACGTTGCAATTGGCGGCAAGTGCCATGACCGATATCGATGACATTTGTGTCCAACTGAATGCCTCAGGAACCTGTCAAACGGTTATTGCCGACATCGCTGACCGCACGCTTTATTACGCCCGCCTGCTCATGCCTGAGCAGGTCGACGCCGGTTCCGATGCCGCCTTCATTCCACTCACCTTAGAATACCTTGCCAACTTTTCCGGTGGTGAAGCGAGCTTTGCCATTCAAACCGCAGAGTCCGCTCTGGACGGAACAACACTCGCCGGATTGGATTACACCGGTGGGGCGTGCAGCATTGCCGGATGCCCCGGTGACAGCAACGGCGTTGCGGATCTGGCGGATAACAGCTTAACTGACCGCGGCGGGCTTGGGGCGACGTTGAGCAATGGTCTGGGATTATTTTCCATCAACAGCCCGGTGAGCTTGCAAGGGGTGCTACAGGTCGATGCGGACATTCCGGATTGGTTAACCTGGTACTGGCAAGGTGACGCAAACGGCAATGGCATTCTGGAAAACAGTGAACTGGCCGCAACTTCAACCTATCTGTTGTTTGGTGACTACCAGGGACGTTCGCCCATTCTCTTTCAACGCCCTGGTTTTCGTTGATGGCTCGTTCCCTAACGCATCAGGCGGCCTTTCGGTCGGCCAATGGCCATAGCCTGAGCGTTTGCTGTTGACTGACATCGAACCGAAGCAGGCCATCGTAGTTAAACCCCCGCCACGAAGAGAGATAACGGCGAACGACACCGATGTCCGCCAAAGACTCCGGCAGCAATACAAAGTTGCCGTGTTCGTCGACGAGGTACCAGTACAGTCCTTGGTTGAGAACACGCAGCTCAGCCAACCTTAACTGGTCAATATCGATCTGGGTCAGTGCGCCGCTTTCGCGAACATACACCAAGACGCCCTGTTCGATCCGGATGGACGCTTGAGAATGAATCGGTTGACGAGTCCGTAGCAGCCATTTCATCTATTTGGCCTCAAAATTTGGTAAATCTTTGAGCGGATCGTTCGGGTCGTCCTCGATTCGGTCGAACTGAAGCGTTACCCGTCGGTTTTTGGCTCGGCCAGCCGCTGTATCGTTGCTGGCAATGGGGTACCGCTCACCATGATATCGGGTCAGAATCATCGCCGCGTCGATACCGGCATTGACCAGATAGTCAGTGACCCGATAGGCGCGCCGCTCGGATAAACGGCGATTGTCATAACGATTACCGACACTGTCGCTGTGGCCGTCGATGTATATCGCACTAATCAGATTGTCTGCTTTCAGATAGGTGACGATGTCGTCCAATTGCGCTTTTGCCCGGTTATCGAGGGTATCACCGCCACCGGCAAAGCTGATTGTGGATTGTTCGATCTGGCTGAAATTAACCGGCAATAAACCCGCCTGACAGGCCAAATACAGGTTGTAATATTGTTTGAAATTAACCGGTGAGATCTGCACCGCAATACGGTCATCGCCGAATTTCGCTTTGCGGGTCAGGGTTGGCGCCATGCCCGAACCCAGTTCGTCCATCATGCGCCCCGCACGAGCGGTTTCAATTCGAATGGGAATTTGCCGGTCTTTAACCGCAACATAACCAAGCTCTGTCGTGATCGCGCTTGAACGCCAAGGTGGAGCTTGCACAGTGAGCGCAGCCTGACCTTCCGCCATCAGGTTCCGTGTCGATTCCAGGTAAAATTCCAGCGTCTTACCGGCTTCATGAAAAAACACCGCCATGCCATATTGCGGAATAGGCTGATAAAAACGGCAGAAATATATCGAAGCGTCCATGCGCCACTCAGTATCCGTTAAACCGGTACCAAAGGTGGCTGCGCGCGCGGGAAAAATGATCGACGCCAGTATCGCGACCCCTATCAGGGAAAATATCTGCCTCTGTAAGGACATAATCTACCGCTTATTCGTTGTTTACTCAGATTCAGTAAAGCAGAGCAAAGGATGGGCCAGGTCTGAACAACCGCCAAGGCTTAAAACTTGCAGCACCGGTTTAAATCATTACCATGGTCGCTCCTTCATACCTTGCCGAGCCTGCCGGAGATCTTGTGACTGACACCCCGACACACAACCTGTTATCCGAACGTTTTCGCGGCTATTACCCCGTGGTTATCGACGTCGAAACCGCTGGCTTCAACGCGAAAACCGATGCGTTGTTGGAAATCGCCGCAATGACCTTGAAAATGGATGATGAAGGCTGGCTCACACCCGATGAATGCGTCTTTTTCAACATTGAACCCTTTGCCGGTGCCAATTTGGAAAAAGCCGCCCTGGATTTTACTGGTATCGATCCATTCAATCCGCTACGGAGCGCGGTGGATGAAAATGATGCTCTAAAAGACATGTTTCGATTCATCCGCGCCGGACAAAAAAAGGCAGGCTGTAAACGGTCCATTCTGGTTGGGCACAACGCGACATTCGATCACAACTTTTTGATGGCGGCCGTGGAAAGGACGGGCAATAAACGAAACCCTTTCCATCCGTTTTCTACCTTTGACACCTCTGCGCTGGCAGCACTGGTCTATGGCCAAACAGTCCTGAAGAAGGCTTGCGTCAGCGCTGGCATCGACTTTTCCGACAAAGAAGCCCATAACGCGGAATACGACACCCGTAAGACAGCGGATCTGTTCTGTAAAATGGTCAATCAGTGGAAAGCGCTGGGTGGCTGGCCTATGCTGGCGGCAATCGATGAATCCGGTGACGACACAGAGGATACCCTATGAAATGCATAGCTGATTTATGTGTGATTCCGTTTAACGGACAAATTTCCGTAGCAGATGAAATTGCCCAATGTCACGAGGTGTTGAAACAGTTTGACATAGACATTCAGTTGCATGGCTACGGCACGAACCTTTACGGAGAGTGGGATGAAGTTTTTGCGGCCATTAAAGCCTGCCATTCGCAATTACATGACTCTGGTATTGTTCGAATTTCGTCGACTATTAAGGTTGGCACCCGAACCGACAAAGACCAGACCATCGGCGACAAAATTCAAGCTGTTGAAGACCGCCTGGCTGCCAAAGGATAGCGCCAGGCGATATGTCGATTTAAGCGACATTCTGCTCGATAAACGATTTCAGTGCACTGGCCGGTTGTGCACCCACTGCGGTCGCCTTTGGCAAGCCATTTTCAAAGATCATCAACGTTGGCAAACCACGCACGCCATACTTCTGAAGCACTTCCGGGTGGGCGTCTGCATCCAGCTTTACGATGTTCACTTTACCCGCATAGTCGTCGGCCAACTGTTCTAAAACCGGTGCAATCATTTTGCACGGACCACACCAATCTGCGTAGAAATCCACTAGGGTCAGACCCGCATTTGCCTCCACCTGGTCTTTAAATTGCGCCGCGTTCAAAATTGCTAAACTCATGTCATTCTCCTCATTTGTGTGGGGCGTAGATTAAATACTTACCAAATACGAGACTAGACCGTTATTTTTGGCTAGACTGTTCCATAATCGAAACAATAATGAGGCGTCTGATGGATCTGAATGGTGTGGCGGTGTTCATTGAAACCATTAAACAAGGCTCCATTACCCGAGCAGCCCAAGTCTTAGGGAAACCCAAGTCTACCCTGTCTCGACAGCTTTCTGAGTTTGAAGATCAACTCGGCGTAAAGTTGATTGAACGAACAACACGGCAATTGAACCTGACCGAAGCCGGGCGAGAATTGTTCACCCAAGCACAATCGTTGGTTGAAGAACTCAGTGAAATTCAGACCAGTATTGGTGCCTACCAAAGACAGCCCAAGGGAAACCTCACCCTGCTTTGGCCGCAAGAACTGTTCTCATCTCAAATGGCTGACTTAATTGCGGAATTCGTCCAAAGTTGGCCGCAGATCTCATTGTGTGGCACGCAATATTTCGGTTCTCTACCGGCTTTCGATGCCGCCTATGACCTGCAGTTTTTACTGCACCAACAACAGCTCCCACCGAGTGATTGGATCGCGAGATCTTTGATGAGTATTCCCAACGACATTTACATCGCCAGCCATTGCAAAGCCAAAGCCCCAAAATCACTTAAGGCTTTGAGTCAATGCGCCTGTATCTTGCAGACCAACGAGCACGAATGGCTGTTTCGGGAAGGGAGTAAGATTCACGCAATCCCTGTGAATGGACGGCTCACACTGAACAGTCCGGATATGCGCATGCAAGCGGCCATTCGCGGACTAGGCGTCGTCAGGCTGCCGTTGTACCTGGCAGAGCCCTATGTTAGACGGGGTGCGCTGATTGCGCTGCAATTCGAAGAAAAACCGGTGGCTGATCAATTAAGCGTAATCTACAAAAGCCGACAGCTGCCACTGAAAACACGGTTATTTCTGGAGCATTTTCAAAACCACATTGGTCGTCTCTACAGCCAGGTGTAATCCGGCATGTGCATCAGACCGCCAGGATTTTCACGGTGAAATTACCATGATCGCGAGCGATATCGACCGCGGTAGTGGCCCGGTGCGTTAACACATTCGGGTTACGGTCATAGCGAGAGCGTTCTGAAATACCGACCGACACATCTAAATGCGCATTAGGAAAACCGGGCACGGTATTTTCTTTAAAAAACGCTATCAGGCGTTCGGCCTGCTTGCGGGCTAACTTAGCTTCAGCACCGGGCAACAACATCATATAGCGACCAAAGCTGATCTGACCGCTTTTGTCTTCTTCACGCAGCTCGGCACCTAATGTTTCTTTTATCCAGCTGTTGGCTTCATCAGCAGCGACCTGTCCAAACTGTTCGCGAATATCGGACATATTGCTGAAATCAAACACAACGACCGACAACGGTGATTTACGTCGTTCAGACTGATCGAACATCAGACCCGCGACATTTTCCATGATCCGCTGACCAGAGGTTTTCACCGATTCACTGATCGCAGAATATTGCTGCAGTATGCGCATCTGACGAATCTTGCGACGAAGCGTAACGCCCAGGATCACGACCGAAACCACCAACATGACGCTCAACGCGATCAAGATCTGTTGCAACTGTTTGTTTGCTGCGATGATCTCCTGCTGTTTGCGGCTTTCGGCTGACAGGCGATCGGTTTCGGATTTGTACATCGCATTCTCGGAACTGATGCGCATTTCAGAGAGCGAATCTTCCTGCTCTTTTGCCTGCAAATCGAGCTGAAGCCGGCGCAATTCTTCCGAGTACTCAAACGCGGCTGCAAAATCCTGCTGCGTTTTTGCAACGTATTTCTGCGTGTTTAACACCTGTGCCAGATACCAGCTCTGCTCTTCATCCGACAACTGTTTAAGTAAGCGTTCCGATTCGGCGATCGCCAAACTGGCCCATTCAAAATCCTCAACGTCAGCGGCGATGTAAACCACACTGGTCCAGAAATCGAACTGATAAACGGGGTCTGCAATATAAGGTAAAGCTTCCTGGGCCAATTGCATGGAGGTATAGGCTTGATCAAACCGCTCCAGATAACTGTAACAGTTGGCAATACCCATATTGCCGAAAAACTGGGCCGTAGGATCGCCCCACTTCTGAGCTTGATCGATGAATGCCTGATAGGTTCGCAGTGCCGTAATGTAGTCTTCGGACTCTTCCAGTGTGAGGGCGCGATTGTAGAGCATATCCGACAAACTGACGTTGTTATTCAGCTTGCGATAAATGGATTCCGCAATCGTATATTGTTCCAGTGCCGCCTCACTGTCCCCAAGGTAGCTCTGAATACCACCATAGGCGTTATACAGATCGCCAACCAGGAATTGACGGGTCACAGACTTCGCGATGCCACTGCCCCGCTCAACGTACTCCAGCGCAATATCGTATTGGTCAGTGGTAAACGAATAAAAGCCGATAAGGTAATTTAAGGCCACCATCATGGCATCGTAAGAACCGGACTGTTCCGCCAAACGCAATGCGGTGTGATAATCCGCCTTAGCCGCGGCTAAGTCGCCAGACAGTTCTTTGAAATACCCGTTCAACGTTAGCATGTTCACCAACGTATAAGGCTCGGCCCGTTCTTTCAGCGCCAGCCCTTGGCTTAGGGCTTCCTCTGCCAGTTCATAGTCTGATAACACCAGATAGGCACTGGCCAAGAGATCGAAATAATAGACCTTTTGTTTGTCAGCCCAGGTCGAAATGTTACTCGCCAGCAACTCTTGCAAAACAACCTGCGGTTCTTCATACAGGCGGTTTTCCAAAAAAAACCAATTTGGCACGCTAGCACTCGTTGGTCCGGCAAAAGCAACACTGCTGGCTATTAGAATGGATAAACTTAAAATAAATTGGCGGACCATTAAAGATGCCTATCTCCACATAAAACAACATTGTGGTTGAACCCTTAACCTGAAACAGTCCTTTGAAGCGCCTACTATAGCTGCATAAAGTGAGCCCGGTAATAGGCTAACTCCTGAATTGATTCAATAATATCATCTAATGCTCGATGACTGCCCTTCTTATTGATACCGGACAGTATTTCCGGTCGCCAACGAGCAGCGAGTTCCTTCAAGGTACTGACATCAATATTGCGATAGTGACAAAAAGCATCCAACGCAGGCATGTACTTTATCAGGAAGCGACGATCCTGCCAGATTGAGTTACCGCACAGAGGTGATGCTCCGGCATCCACCCACTGTTGCACAAAAGCCAGTGTCTGCTGCTCCGCTTCGGCTACCGAAATGCGGCTTTGCCGAACCTTTTCCGTTAATCCACTGGCACCATGATGCGTCGTACACCATTCATCCATGGCATCCAGAACAGAATCAGGTTGATGGATAATCAAAGAAGGACCTTCGGCCAGAATATTGAGGTCCTTATCGGTGACCAGCGTCGCAATTTCCAGAATGTGGTCGGTTTCCGGCTTTAAACCGGACATTTCCAAATCAATCCAGATTAGATTGGATTTTTTATCCATCAGACTCAACCTTTATACACAGAGAGGTTACACTTTGTCGCGAAGTATAACTGAATGCCATTAAACGCGCATGAGCAAACGAAAACTAAGCAAACAACAACAATTCCGAATCGACCGAATCCAGCAGGAACGGCTCGCTCGTGCACAAAAGAAAGACCGGGTCATAGAAGAAAAAATTAACCAAGGCGCATTATCCGAGGCTCAAGCGGGTTTGGTGATCGCGCATTTCGGTGCCACCATTGATGTTGAAGGCGCCGATGGCCAAATCACCCGATGCCACGTGCGCAGTAACTTACCCGCCCTGGTCACTGGTGATCAGGTACTCTGGCAAGCAGATGATCAGGGCAGTGGTGTCATCAGCGCGGTACAGGACCGTCGCTCCATATTGACCCGACCCGATGTGCGCGGCACCTTGCGCCCGGTCGCGGCCAACGTCGACCGCATCATCATTGTCGCGTGTCCGTCGCCTCGAACGCCGGTCAATCTGATTGACCGTTATCTGGTGGCTACCGCGCACGACGATATTAAACCTGTCATCTTGCTGAATAAAATTGACCTGATTGATCAAGCGCCAGGCATGCAGGACGAAATAGCTGAATATGCGCAATTGGGCTACGAAGTGGTGATTGCCTCAGCGAAAGACGAACAGGGTTTTAAAGTCATTCAACAGCTGGTTGCCACCGGCAACTCGGTGTTTGTGGGGCAATCCGGTGTTGGTAAATCGTCCATTATTCAAAAACTGCTCCCGGAGGAGGAGATCCGGGTTGGCGACATTTCTGCGGCAACGGGAAAAGGCCGACACACCACCACGACCGCCAAGCTTTATCACATTCCCAGTGGTGGGCAGCTCATTGACAGCCCTGGCATACGTGAATACGGCCTTTGGCATACTTCAGAAGCCGATCTCGCCAAAGGGTTCCCGGAAATAGATCACTTTGCCGGGCTGTGCAAGTTCAACGATTGCAGCCACACGCACGAACCCACTTGTGCGGTAAAAAAAGCGCTCGATGATCAGCTTATTTTGAAGCGTCGGCTAGACAGCTATCTGGCGATCCGGGATTCCGTCGACGAAGTAACCATGAGAGGTGAATCATGACAGAACCAAACTCCGATACGGGGGTTATCCGCCTAGAAACCGTTGAGGATTTTATCCAATACAGCACAGAGCTGATCAACCCGGCGCTTCGCACCATAAATATTCTGACTACCGACCTGGAACGCCCCTGGTTCGGCCATGAAGACCTGGTCAACAGCCTTAAAAAAGCCATTGTTCGTAACCGTCGTGTATCGGTACGTTTATTGGTGACAGACCCGACACTGGCTATTCGCACGGGGCACCCTCTCATCCCGTTGATCCGCAAACTGTCGCGCTTCGAAGCTCGCGTTATTCAGCAGGAAATGCAGGAAAAACAACCGATAAAACAAACCATGATGTTGGTAGATCGAGGCGGGATCGTGGTTCGGCAATCCTTGCAGGACTTTGTGGGATTCTGTCACTTCGACGACAAGCACAGCGTTAAAAATTTCAACGAAGATTTCGAGCAATACTGGCGCTACAGTGACACCCATGCCGACCTGAGGCACTTACACATTTGACGTGTCGCCATCAACGTTTTTCAACGCGGTTCGAATAGCGAATATCGTTCTTGATCTGGTATACACCCTGTTCAAAGGGGTAGGTAAACGACAGACGAACCAGATGCGGTGCCGCCCGACACAGATCCGGTTGGGTCCGACGCAGCTCGACAACATCGCCAGATACTTTCAGATAAAAGTGCTCAGGCTCGGTACAGCCATTGGACATAACCGACACATCGAGCTGCTGCCCTTGAATGACGGGATTAAACAGCACGTTTTCTCGGCCACTTTTTGAGTTTAAATTTGCACAGCCACTCAACGCGGTTACGGTTATTAATAACACAGCTGGGATAACCGATTTCACAACGATCTCCTGCGCCACAACAGCAGACCACTCACCAGTAAAACACCCATACCCAAACTGCCGGCAGCAGAATTACCCATGCGAATCGTGTCGCCGTTTTCGTTTACGGATACCATCCCGCCTGAAAACCCGGCAAGTCCGCCCGATTCGATCCATTCCACATGAGTAAATACATTGGTGTAAACGCCGTATGATGTGCCGGAAGCCCCACAAACGTCTGGACCCCAACTGACCACACCTAACAACGTATCGGAATCGGGTTCTATCAATGGACCGCCACTGTCCCCCTGGCAGGAATCCAAACCGGAATCTCCAGCACAGATCATGTAGCCCTCGATAAATTGGCTACCAAAAAAGGCTCGGCATTCTGTATTGGTGCGCGCGGTTATGTCCACTTCCAACAATTGAGCACTGGCTTGAAATGTTTTGCTGTCGTTGTCTGAGATAGTATCGCCGTGGCCGATGACCTGCACATTTCCGGTGTCTGTCGAAGACGCTAGCGTCTTAAACAAGTCTGAAGTCGGTAAAGTTAACGCCGGATTATTAATGAGCTGGGGTAACGGAATGATAGCAATGTCATTAATCAGGGTATTGGTGCTGTACTGTTGGTGAATCACAATATCTGACATTGATACTTCGATGATTTCGGCTTCACTCCCGGTAAACATCGTCCACCCTGTCGGGTGAAAACCGGTTAACTCTTCATTGGCAGTATTTCTGCCCTGGCAGCTATACACGGCAGCACCTTCGTCCGCACAAAATTCCCATTGCATGCCTGTATTCGAATAATTTCCCACCAACAAATGCAGCGTGCCGCTGCTGGGCAGATCTTTAATACAATGCGCTGCCGTAATCACGGTTTTATTACCGATGTAACTACCACCACAAAAGCTGTTCCAACTGTATCGGGAAGACTGTTGAGGCGTCAGTGACGTCTCACCTGAGTCCCAGTTATAGGCAATCAACAAGGATGCAAAATATTCATGCTCACCAACGGTGGCGGCATGTCCGCCAATAATTCTGGGTGAGGTATCGGCCATTGAGACAGAAGCCATCGCACACAGGCATGAACCGAACAGAACCGACAAAAACGAACCAACTCTAATCATAAAACATCACCTTCAACTCAAGTCAAAAGACTAAACCAAAGCGGCTGGGATTGCGAACGGAGAACGCACACTTTGTGAAGGAAGTTGAACAAAAACAGCGGGTTAGCTGGCTAAAAACTTTTGGAACCAGCCTGTTCCAAGCGATTCAGTAAGTGTCGAACGCGGATCAACCCCGGCTCTTTCAGGCGTACCAGTTGGTTTTTTGGTCTAAGTCCGTGCATTTCTGTTATTTCGAAGCATTTCAGCCGGATTTCTTCCAGTTCGGTATCATGGTGAATGGGCATGCTGATGAAGAAATCCCATTCCGAATCCAGCAATTGTCCATCGAGTAGATTAGTCAGAATCCCTTGCACTTTTTCAATATCGGGCCGGTAAACTGGCGTACGGCCAAACACCAGGGCTGCAGTGACGCCAAGAATGATCAGAAACGTGACGACGAATACCACCAAAAATTCAGCCATCGTACTCACCCACGTATTGTTCAATTAAACGAAAAACGGCCAACCCTTGAGTTGACCGCCCTAACATTGCCCCCGACTTTAGCCTAACCAGACACGGGCATTTCGGAACATGCGCAACCAAGCCCCATCTTCTTGCCACTCCTGAGGTTTCCAAGAATTGGTCACCGCACGAAACACACGCTCAGGGTGCGGCATCATGATCGTCACGCGACCATCGGCCGTGGTAAAACCGTTCATCCCCGCAGGTGAGCCATTTGGATTCAAGGGGTACTGCTCGGTCACGTTACCATAGTTATCGACATAACGCAGGGCCACTAAACCACTGTTCAGCGCGGTACTCAGGTGCGCTTCATCGCGAAACTCAGCCCGACCTTCACCGTGCGCCACGGCAATCGGCATCTTGGAACCGGCCATACCTGCCAATAAAATGGACGGTGACTCCGGTATCTCAACCATGACTGTTCGCGCTTCAAACTGCTCCGACTGATTGCGTACAAAATGCGGCCAGGCCTCAGTGCCCGGAATGATCTCACGCAAATTAGAGATCATTTGACAACCATTACAAACGCCCAATGCGAATTTCTGCGTATCCTCAAAGAAGCGAGCGAATTGCAGCTTGGCAGCCTCATTAAAGCGAATCGATTTTGCCCAGCCTTCACCGGCTCCCAGAACGTCACCGTATGAGAAACCACCGCAGGCAACCAGGCCATTGAAGTCAGCCAGTTGCACCCGTCCAGCCAGAATGTCGCTCATGTGAACGTCAATGGAATCGAAACCAGCCCGATCAAAGGCCGCGGCCATTTCCAACTGTCCATTAACACCCTGCTCACGCAGGACCGCCATTTTCGGACGACTGCCAGTATTTATGTATGGTGCCGTTATATCTTCGTTGACGTCAAAGCTCAGTGCTACCGATAACCCAGGGTCATTGGCATCCAGTAAGCGGTCAAACTCCTGCTCAGCGCAGCTTTCGTTATCTCGCAAGGCCTGCATGCGATAGCTGGTTTCGCTCCACATGCGCAGTAAATCAGTCCGTGGCTTCACGTAAACTTCATCACCCTGTGACAGGACACGGATAAAGTCGTCGTCGTTAGGCTGCCCAATGACCGCTGAACAGTCTCCCAAACCGGCACCGGACAACTGCTGCAAGACTTCGGCAGTATCCGCTTTACGCACCTGAATGACGGCGCCCAATTCTTCGTTAAACAAGGCGGCTAACAGATCTTCATCGCTGAATCGATCGGTATCGATATCGACACCAACGCGCCCCGCAAAGGCCATTTCAGTCAGGGTGGCAAACGCGCCACCGTCAGACCGGTCGTGGTAGGCCAAGAGTTTTTCGTCTGCAATCAGCCCCTGTATCACGGCCCAAAAGGCTTTCAGGTCCTCGCTGTCGTCAACATCTGGTGCAATGTCGCCAACTTTACGATAAACCTGAGCAATAGCACTGCCACCCAGACGATTCTGACCTCGGCCCAGATCGATGAGAATCAAATCCGTCTCACCAGCCTGCGTCTTCAACTCCGGCGTCACCGTTTTACGGACATCCAGCACCGGTGCAACACCGGTGACGATTAAGCTCAAAGGCGCCGTGACGGATTTTTCCTTGCCATCTTCCTGCCAGGTCGTTCGCATAGACATAGAGTCTTTGCCGACCGGAATCGTCAAATCCAATTCCGGACACAGTTCCAAGCCAACCGCTTTTACCGTGTCATACAGGGCTTCGTCTTCGCCGGGGTGTCCCGCGGCGGCCATCCAGTTAGCAGAAAGGCGCACCTTCTTCATTTCACCAATGGCTGAGCCTGCCAGGTTTGTCAGCGTTTCAGCCACGGCCAACCGACCTGAAGCGGCAGGATTCACCAAAGCGACCGGTGTACGCTCGCCCATCGCCATCGTTTCGCCGGTGTAACCCTGATAGCCAGAGGTCGTCACGGCCGCGTCGGCAACCGGGATCTGCCAAGGACCGACCATCTGATCACGGGCCACCATTCCGGTGATCGAACGATCGCCAATGGTAATCAGGAAGCTTTTGCTGGCAACAGATGGCAAACGCAACACGCGCTCTATGACATCCGCGACGTCGAGTCCCTTGGTCGAGAATGTGTCTTTCTCAAAATCGACCCGATTAAATTGACGAGACATTTTAGGTGGCTTGCCCAATAACACATTCAAAGGCATATCGACCGAATTGTTACCAAAATGACTGTCAGCAACGACCAGCTGATCGTTTTCAGTCGCTGTCCCAATCACGGCATATGGGCAACGTTCGCGCTGACAGAGCGCATCGAAGGTGTCCATATTTTCCGGCGGCACTGCTAATACGTAACGCTCCTGCGATTCATTACACCAGACGGCCAACGGTGCCATACCTGGCTCATCGTTCGGGATGTTACGCAATTCAAACTGACCGCCTCGACCACCATCGGCGACCAACTCCGGAAAGGCGTTAGAAAGACCACCAGCGCCCACGTCATGTATGAAGGCGATTGGGTTCTGTTCGCCCATTGCCCAGCATCGGTCAATCACTTCCTGGCAACGACGCTCCATTTCAGGGTTACCCCGCTGCACAGAGGCAAAATCGAGATCTTCATTACCTTCTGCGCTATCAACAGAAGATGCAGCGCCACCACCCAGGCCGATCTGCATTGCCGGACCACCCAACACAATCAATTTGGCTCCGACTGGTATTGCATCCCAGGCTTTTTCAATATGTTCTTCTTTGATGTTGCCGTAACCACCGGCGATCATGATTGGCTTATGGTAGCCGCGCACTTCACTGCCATTGGCGCCTTTTACGGCTTGCTCGAAGGTTCGGAAATAACCGATCAGATTTGGGCGACCGAATTCATTATTAAACGCTGCGCCACCCAAGGGTCCATCGATCATGATGTCCAATGCACTGACAATACGGCCCGGCTTGCCATAGGCACTTTCCCATGGCTGCTCAAAGCCGGGGATGCGCAGGTCTGAGACAGTGAAACCGGTCAAGCCAGCTTTCGGCTTGCCACCGGCGCCAGTCGCACCTTCATCCCGAATTTCACCACCAGCTCCGGTCGCTGCACCGGCAAAGGGAGCGATAGCGGTTGGATGATTGTGGGTTTCCACTTTGAACAAAATATGAATATTCTCTTCGTGGTACCGATATTGGTGTGTGGCGTCCGGGTAATAGCGCGCACCGGTAAAACCTTCGATCACTGAAGCATTGTCTTTATACGCCGATAACACGCCGTGACTGTTGTGCTCATAGGTATTCTTGATCATTTTAAACAATGACCAAGGTGAAGCTTCGCCATCAATCGTCCAATCAGCGTTAAAAATCTTGTGTCGGCAATGCTCGGAGTTCGCCTGCGCAAACATCATCAGCTCAACATCGGTGGGGTTACGCCCCAGCTCCTGATACGCATTTACCAGGTAATCAATTTCGTCATCAGCCAGCGCCAAACCCAGTGTTTTATTCGCATTGGCAAGCGCATCGCGGCCTTCAGCCAGAATATCAACAGTCGTTAATGCTTTTGGATCATGGTGTTCAAACAGGGTATCTTCAGCGGGCTCTTCAAAAAAAACCGATTCGGTCATCCGGTCGTGCAGCAATCCAGCCGCTACTTTTCGGTCCTTATCTGACAGCTCATCTTCCCCGATCAGCCAGTAACGAATACCGCGCTCAATTCGCCGAATAGACGTCAGTGCACTGTTATGCGCAATATCTGTTGCTTTGGTCGCCCACGGAGAAATGGTTCCGGAACGCGGGGTCACCCAAACAGATGACGACGCATGCTGTTCAACCTGTTCTTTCGGCCCGTATTTAAGTAGTTGCGCAAGTACATCAAGTTGATGTTCGGTTAACGGGGTTTTGCAATCGACAAAATGCACAAACTCGGCGTAAACGTCCTGCACGGATGGTAAAACCGTTTGTAACTGGCGGGTGAGTTTTTGTCGGCGAAATTGAGATAAAGAAGGGTTTCCACGAAGCGTCAGCATCTATTAAGAACCTGTATCGACTGATGGGGAGGATCAAAAAAATCGGCGCGTATAGTAATGGATTTCAGGTTAAAATGGCAGATGCGATCACACAGAAGTCGGGTATATGAGAATTTATTGGGCTAACCCCTTTAAGAACGGCATAAAAATTTTGTTTTCACTGCTGACCATCGGTTTTGCCATTGCGTTTATCGGTTACGGTTTTGAATGGCGAAATCACTGGGAGCAGGTAAAAAGCCGGGACAAACTGATCGTTGCCGTGCGCGAAAGCGAAGGAATTTATTGGGCAAGCGGTCAGGAAATTACCGGATTTGAACGTGACCTAATTGATGAATTACAAGCGCATTTGGACATCCCAATTCAAGTGTTTGCGGTCAGAGATCTCGACGATCTTTATCGAGCATTGAACGTGGGTGCTGTCGACATGGCCATTCCCGGCACCAGTGTTAATGACACCGACATTTTCGTCAGTCGCCCCTACACATCTACCCGTATCGGCCTGGTCAGCGGAAAGAAAAGCGATGATCTAATAGACCAGCGACGTATTGGCGTACTCGATCCTATTGCACATGAAGACGCATTGAATCAAATTCTCAAAACCTCAGATTCAGTCACATCTGTCTACGAGCACGGACGCCTCAGTGCGGAGCTATTCACGCTTGTTGAAATGGGCGAGTTGGATGAAGCACTGGTTGATGAACGGGATTTCCGCCTGCAACAAACGGTTTTCCCCGATTTGCGCTTTATCCCGCTGGACCTTCCGCAGCGCTCCATAAACATCCTCTTCAATAAAAATGAGGACGGAACGCTGCGTGAACAGGTTGACGAAACCCTTGCTGTATTTGAAGACAGTGGACTATTGGGGCAGATGCTGGATCGCTATTTTGGTCAGGCACTTGAGTTTGACTATGTGGATAACCTGACCTTTGAAAAGCACATAAACGCCCGATTGCCAAAATATCAGGATTTGTTCCAGAAATACGCAGAGTTAAACGGCATGGACTGGCGATTGCTCGCCGCTGTGGCCTACCAGGAAAGCCATTGGCGAGCTGACGCAAAGTCCCCTACGGGTGTACGCGGGCTGATGATGGTGACCCTGAACACCGCCGCGGAAGTCGGTATCACCAACCGGCTGGACCCTGCTCAAAGCACCAAAGCCGGAGCTCAATACCTGACTTCACTGAAATCTCGCATTCCAGCACGAATCATGGAGCCAGACCGAACCTGGTTCGCGTTAGCCTCCTACAACGTCGGTGCAGGACACTTGGAAGATGCACGAAAGATCACGGAACTTTTGGGTGATGACCCGGATCGCTGGATTGATGTGCGTAAGCACCTGCCCAAGTTAGCCCTGAAAGACTATTACCCATGGACGCGCCATGGTTATGCACGAGGCGCGGAACCAGTGGTTTATGTCGCTAATATCCGCAGGTTTTATGAGAAATTGAAGAAAGTCTATCCAATGACCGGGGAAAGCGTCGAGCCTGACCGGCTGGATCAGCTTCCGGATGCCGAAGTGCCGGTTTTTCCGGGTCAGTAAAACAGCATCCGCCCTAGCCAAGAGACGTTTATAATCGCCTTGGCTGGGCTGACATTGTCGAAATAGAGCGTATTAAAAACGCATCTGAAACCCGGTTGACCACTGCCATCGTTCGGCATCAGACCACCAGAGCAATTCAGAATAATTAGTCACCGACGGGGAAAGCATCTGCTGAACACCGACAGACCAACGGTTCTCGTCCGCCAGGTCTTTACTGAAGCCTAGGAATGACTGAGTTTTCGCGTTTGACATCCGCGCTTCGACATCCCAGCCCAACACCTCACCCTGTAACATCCAAACCCCTGAAAATGACAAACTTCCGGATAGCCAGGTCACTCGGTTCCCCCAGATGGCATCACCTGCTTCAGGCTTACGATAGGTCACCGCTATACTACCATCGGGTGTCTGCAACGATGATGCGGCACTCCACAACAGAGCATCTGAGTTTTCGTCGATAATCCACTGACCGGAAAACACCAGGTATTCACCGGAGGCAGCATCGATCCGAACCGCATTGCGCTCGGAATTATCGTATTGCCCACCCACAGCGAGACCTTTATCGGACAGAGAAAGTAAACCCTGGTATTTATCTTCCAAAAACGCCTGTTCCAGCGACGGCAAGCGTCCCGCCCATAAATTAATGATACCTTGCTGCCAACTCAAAAATGCCTGTTGCTGGGTCAGCATCGCCTCCTGTCCTTCGTTGAGTGGATCAATGCCGACTTGCCAATGACCGATGATGGTACTGCTGTCGAGAGATTCAACAGCGGTCAGACCGATATTAGAATTAGGCATACTGATGGTCCAGTGTGCATCGTTGGCCACCGTCGGCTCGTAGTATGAGGCCTGCAACTGTAACTGGCCGCGCGGAATCGCGTCTAGCGCATACGAGGAGACAGGCAGAAAACCCGCCATAAGCAAGACTGAAACGGAACCTTTAAACATCAATTAAATACCACCGTTTTATTACCATGGACAATTACCCGATCCTGCAGATGCCAGCGAAGCCCTCGTGCCAACACCGTTTTTTCACAATCCTTACCCAAACGCACCATATCTTCCACGACATCCCGATGCGTAATACGCACGACATCCTGATCAATAATCGGTCCCGCGTCCAAATCTGCGGTCACATAGTGGCAGGTGGCGCCTATGAGTTTTACACCTCGATCATGAGCCTGGTGATAGGGGCGAGCGCCAATAAACGAAGGCAAGAAGCTGTGGTGAATGTTAATGATATTGCCTGGGTAATTGCGGCACAGTGCTTCAGGCAGAATCTGCATATAGCGTGCTAATACAACGGTATCAGCCTTATACTGTGCAATGAGGCGCTCCACTTCGTCGAAATGGGCTTGTTTGTTACCGGCTTCAACCGGTACATGATGAAACGGAATGCCGTGCCATTCCACCAGACTGCGTAAGTCATCATGGTTGGAGATGACGCACGGAATATCACAGTCCAGATCACCGCTGTGCCAGCGATTCAGGATATCCGCCAGGCAGTGACTGTCTCGCGAACACATCAGCACCACTTTTTTATTGATGCCCGTATCGGTAACCTGAAAATTCATCGCTAAGTCTTCAGCTATCGGAGCGAAGACTTCTGCCAGTTTTTCTGCCCCGAATGGCAGAGAACTGGCCTTAATTTCATTGCGCATAAAAAACCAACCCTGTTCCAGGTCGGCATGATGATTCGCCTCTAAAATGCTTCCGTTGTATTGCGCTAAGAATCCGGACACGCGGGCAACAATGCCTACCTGATCCGGACATGAAATAACCAGCCGCAAAACGCGTTCCATACTATGATGCTCCAAAGTCTTGATATCGCAGGGAAAATTCTGAAAAATCTGTTTCCAGAAAAGGGGCAATGATATATGATGCGCCGTCCTTTGACGACTGGAATGTAATCAACGGCAGGCTGCGGTGTATCAGTATTCCAGCCATGTTGATTCTGGTTTTAATTAACGGATTTCGCAACGACCTGTACCATAGACTACACTTAGAGGTTGCGAATCATAAGATGGGAAATAGCTATGCTGACTGAACAACAATTGTTAGCCGCTTCAGAAGACGAGTACATGAACGAAGAACAGCTGGAGTTTTTCCGCGAATTGCTGAAGACCCAAGCCAGTGAAGTTCGAGAGTCTTTGGCAAGTGCGCGAGCACAGCTGGCAAGTTTTGAAAACGAGCCAGACGAGCTCGACAAAGCGAGCGTGGAAGAAGAACGCCGAATGGCATTGCGCTTCCTGGATCGCCAAACAAAACTTCTTCCAAAAATTGACCAGTCAATTAAACGTATTGATAACGGCGATTTTGGATATTGCGAAGTCACCGGTGAACCAATCGGAATTAAGCGCCTTTTGTTACGACCTACCGCGACTCTCTGTGCCGAAGAGAAGCAACGACAAGAGATGAAAGAACGAAATTATCGGGATCATTAATCCAGATATGTCTAAAGAACCTCGCCACTGCGAGGTTTTTTTTGCTTTGCGAAATCGGCACAAAGCTTGCGTTGTTCAGTGCAGTTGCCTCAATGAGCTGAACCATGGAAATCACATCACCCGCCATCCTCTCTTACCAGAAAAACCAGAATTTGTCTGGATTGCCCGCCTCGGTTGAGGCCACGACACCTTCTGGCGCAGATACCGACGCGAATTCATCGCCAGAAACCGAAGTAAAGCTGAGCAATAGGCACCAGGTTTATGACTGGATAGCGCAGGAATTTCCGGTTACTGGATCGTCAACGGACAACATTGGCCGCGCAAGCCAGCTGTTATTTGAATATCATGTATTAAATTTCGAAGAATTGAGTACGGTGAATCGACTGATGAATGATAGTCCTGCGAATTTACTGAATTCGCTCGACACAGAACTGTCTTCAACCACGTCCTTTTCACAACGACAGACATTAGCGCACCTTAAACAGGTTTTCTCAACACTGGAAGCCGCAGAGCGCACGTACGCTGCGTAGAAACTGTAGAGGAAGTGTGGCGGGTATCAGAGCAGGACCCAGTCACAACAAACTGGTCCTGCGAGGTAGGAAAATTAAAGGAATTTTTTGATTTCAGCGAGCAATTCAGACTCATCAACAGGTTTAACCATGAACCCCTTTGCGCCCTGACGTTGACCCCAAACCCGATCCGTTTCCTGATCTTTCGTGGTGACCATAATAACCGGGATATCTTTCGTTTCCGGGTCCTGAGTCAGTTTTCGGGTTGCCTGAAAGCCGTTCAGTTCAGGCATAACGACGTCCATCAGAATCAAATCGGGCTTGGAACTTTTTGCTAACGCAACGCCACTGGCCCCGTCCTCGGCAACAATATATTCGAAGCCATTTTTTTCAAGAATCTTAGAAAAATGAGCAATCTGGCTAGGTGAATCATCAACAATTAAAATGGTTGCCATGAAGGGACTTCCTCTGAATACGGCTGGGTAATTTTCAATACTCGTTAGAATAGCCTTAAATAAGTTGGCTGCAAGCATGTCGTGCTCATTTTCACGATTAGTTTGACTTAACAGCGGACATTTACCTTGCCATGTCAGCAAACACCATTCAGTAACGTTCAGTTACAAAAAGAAACGCTACAAATTAGCGTGATTGCCAATCCACTGCTAGCTTTTAAAACGGTGTTATTCATTGAAGTAAGCAGCCATGATTAAAAAAGAGAACATTCTTGAATCAGCAAGAAAAGTATTAACCGAGCAGGGCATCAACAAGCTTTCGCTGAGAAAAATCGCAGCGGAAACGGGCTGTGCCGCGCCATCGATCTACTATTATTTTAAAAACAAACAGGAAATTGTTGCTGGCTTGTGGGAGGAAGTTGCGCCCAGTCTGGAGCAAAGCCTGGCCAACGCTGGCGACAAACATCAGGCATACACGGATTTCTGGCTGGCCAGACCCGATGACTTCCGCCTGTTTATAACCAATGCGGATTACTTCCCATTCGTGGCAAAAACAGACGCTTATCAATCACTCAAAGCCCAATTATCGACGTCCATTTATACGCTCAATGGCCAATTGATGGAGCGCATTTACGTTCAGCCGAACTAATGCAGTGATATTTTGTACCCGTTAGTTAGACAACACGGTCTGCCGAAAGCTTGGTTGACCGTTGTTTCGCTCCCTTCTTAAGCCAGTGCCATTCTATGGTGTTTGCCAAAGATCCAGCTGATTAGCAGAAGCCGAGTCACTGAAACGCACCCCCAATCCCAACAAACGGATACCCTTCTGACTTCGAAGACTGGCCGATTGAATCAACTTCTGATAACTACGACTATTCAATTCCCACGCCCGCTCCATGGTCGTGGTAGTAAAATCATTAAAGCGCACTTTGACAAATATGCTCTTCATGGGCGGCGTTGCTTTGCGCGCCAAACGTCGTTGTAACTCCTCGTAGAGCCTGTCGAGCTCAACCAGACAATCGCGCTCCCCTGCCAAATCAGTTGCAAAAGTATGTTCGATACTGAGTGACTTTCGCTCTCCATGCCGTCCCACGCTTCGGTTATCGATCCCACGAGCACGATGAAATAGCCATAGCCCTCCCTTGCCAAAATACTGGATTAGTTTGGGCAGAGGCCATTGCTGCAGATCACCACAGGTTTTAACCCCCATGTCAGAAAGACGCTGGGTTAGTTTTTTACCAACACCATTGATTTTGCTGACAGGTAAATGCTGTAAGAACGATTCAACGTTGGCTGGGGTAAGCACAAACTGACCATTAGGTTTATTCCAGTCGGAACAAACCTTAGCCAGAAATTTATTAGGCGCAATGCCTGCTGAAACCGTAATACCCACTTCCTGATATATTTCCCGACGGATGTGTTCCGCCAACAGCGTTGCACTGCCACCAAACCAAAGGGATTCACTGACATCCAGATAAGCTTCATCAAGCGACAAGGGTTCAATTGTATCGGTATAGCGCGAAAAGATACGGTGAATCTGTTCAGAAACAGTCCTATAAACATCAAAACGATGCGGCTGAACAATAAGAGATGGACATAAAGCCAGAGCCCGTCGGCCTGGCATCGCGGAATGGACGCCGTAAGCGCGTGCTTCGTAGTTGCAAGTTGACAGAACGGAACGGGGACCGGTACCACCAACGGCCACTGGTTTGCCGCGCAATTCAGGAAAATCTCGCATTTCCAAGGCAGCGTAGTAACAATCGCAGTCGATATGAATAATTTTCCGCTGCACAACAAAGCCCCTAAATAACTGTACAAACATCCAGTATTTTAGGGGCTTATATTGAAAACACAAGCGCTGCCTGCGTCATTCTTGGGAACGACTATTCTTCAGGAGAGTTTTTCACCTTTTGCCTGAAGATCAGCGTGATAGCTGGAGCGAACCAAAGGACCGGAGGCGACATTCTCAAAACCCAGTTCCATGCCGAAAACTTCCAGTTCTTTAAATTCGTCAGGGTGAACAAAGCGCTCTACCGCCAAATGGTGTTTGGAGGGTTGCAGGTACTGCCCAATGGTCACCATGTCGACATCGTGCGCACGCAGGTCACGCATGACCTCTTTAACCTCATCCAAGGTTTCACCGCAGCCAACCATCAACCCAGATTTTGTTCTCACTTCTGGCTTCCGCTTCTTAAATTCCTGCAATAATTTCAGAGAATGGTGGTAATCGGCACCGGGACGAACCTTTTTGTAGAGTGACGGAACGGTCTCCAGGTTATGGTTAAACACGTCCGGCGCACCCTTTTCCATAATATCGACCGCCAGATCGAGACGACCGCGGAAATCCGGCACCAGGGTTTCAATAACAATCCCCGGCGTCGATTTACGCACTTCGACAACACAGTCAGTAATATGTTGTGCACCACCATCCCTAAGATCATCACGATCAACTGAGGTAATAACAACGTATTTCAGACCCATGTCCCCGATGGCAGCGGCCAGTTCTTTTGGTTCATTCTCATTGAGTGCATTAGGTCGGCCATGCGCAACATCGCAAAACGGGCAACGACGAGTGCAGATATCACCCATAATCATAAACGTCGCTGTTCCATGGCTAAAACACTCACCCAAGTTCGGGCAACTGGCTTCTTCGCAAACACTGTGCAGGCTGTGCGCACGCAATTTCTTTTTAATCCGGGTAATTTCTGGCGAGGCAGGTAAGCGCACCCGGATCCAATCCGGTTTCTTCGGCATGACTTCTGTCGGGATGATCTTGACCGGTATCCGATCGGTTTTATCCGCACCGCGTAACTTTACACCACGCTCTTTCTTCTGTTTTTCAACAATTTTTACATCAGTCATTTACGTCACCCAGATTGGTTGCATTTCCAGGGCAGCACAAAAGGCATCCACCCACTGTTGCATTAGTTTGTGCATTTCGGGTTGCTCCACAAAATGCGCGATTTGCGTCATCTCCATGCCAGCATAACCGCAGGGATTAATGCGCAGAAAAGGGGCTAAATCCATATCGACATTTAACGCCAGCCCATGAAAGCTGCGGCCTTTCTTAATTCGCAGCCCCAGAGAGCAGATTTTCCGCTCGTCAACATACACGCCAGGAGCGTCTGCCTTAGGAGCCGCTTCGATACCATAGTCCGCAAGTACCTGCACGACACTGTGTTCAAGTGCTGAAACGAGCTTCCGGACGTCCGAGCCGATACGGCTCATATCTAACAGAACATAAGCGACCATTTGGCCAGGTCCGTGATAGGTTACCTGACCACCCCGGTCCACCTTAACAACTGGAATATCGCCAGGGTTGAGCAAGTGTTCCGGCTTACCTGCCTGCCCCTGCGTGAAAACGGGGTCATGCTCGAGCAACCAGATTTCATCAATCGTGTCGTCGACGCGCTCCAACGTGAAGGCCTGCATCTTGTGCCAGGTATCTTCATAGGTAACTCGCCCTAATGTTCTAATATGTACAGAATGTGCTGGAGCAGAAACGGTCATATCACCATTTTTACCATGTCATTCACTTTGAGCTCTTCGAACAGCTGAGTCAGATGCTCTTCGCGTTCAATTCGCATACGAACGGTCAAACTGACGAAGCGACCATTCTTGCTTTCATTGGTGCTGTAACTGTTTTCGGTAATGGTAATGTCGTATTTCTGCAACACCTGAGTGACAAAGGGCACGTACTCTGGGTGCGAATCACCCACGACTTTGATGACATAACCATCACACGGAAACGTAATTTTTGGTGCATCTTCAGTGTTCATTGGTTTATCTCCCATCATTTGGCAAATAAATTGTGAAAGAACAACAAAATCAAATCCCAGATGCGGGCAAAGAAACCGGCTTGTTTTACTTCCTTTAAGGCAATAACCGGTTGCCGAGAAACTTCTTCGTCATCGATGTAGACAATCAACTCGCCTATCGCCTGACCTTCCGCTACCGGCGCTTTAATCACGGAGTCGATACTCAGCTGAGTGGAAATTTGATCTTCCGCACCTCGTGCAATAGTTAATTTCAGGTCGTCCTGTAAGCCCAACGACAACTCTTTGCTTTCACCGCCCCAAATACGCGTGGAGTATAGCTCGGTTTGACCCTTATGAACCTCCGCTGTCAGGAAAAACCGGAAGCCGTAGGTCAGAAGTTTCTGAGTTTCCTGCGCACGGGCTTCTTCAGAACGAGTACCCATGACGACACTGATCAAACGCATACCATCACGCTTGGCGGATGCCGCCAAGCAGTAACCCGCTTCTTCCGTGTGACCGGTTTTTAAACCATCAACATCCGGATTGGTACCCAGTAGGCGATTTCGATTGGGTTGTGCGGATACCGGGCCGTACTTGAAGCTTCGTTCAGAATAAATAGGGTAAAACTCAGCGTTGTTATAAATAATCGCCTGAGACAACAGCGCAATATCATAGGCGGAAGAATAGTGCTCTTGGCCTTCTTCCGGTGGCAATCCACTGGCGTTCGAGAAATGAGTATTCTTCATACCCAGTTTTTCAGCGTATTTATTCATCACTTGGGCAAACAATTCTTCTGTCCCAGCAATATGTTCAGCCATGGCTACTGAAGCATCGTTACCAGAAGGGATGATGATACCGCGCAACAGGTCTTCAATACTGACCAAATCATCTACTTCAATAAACATTCGTGAGCCGGGCATTTGCCACGCCTTTTTACTGACCAGTGTTTCATCGGTCAGCGCCAGACGACCTTCCAGAATTTCACGTTCGGCAATATAACTGGTCATCAATTTTGTCAGACTTGCCGGCGGCATTTGCTCATGTTCATTGTACGCGACCAGTACCTGACCGGTTTCACCGTCCATTAAGACATATGAGGTTGCTGCCAGTTGTGGTGCTGCTGGAATGATGGCTTCAGCAAAGGTGAATGACACAGCACAGCCGGCAATGAGGAGTCCCAGTTTTTTAAAGCGTTGTTTGAAAGTCACTGTCTTTCCCAATTTTTTTAACCAATAAAAAGAAAAGTGACCGGACTCAGAACGAAGTCAGGTCTTGAAAAGCGGCACATTGTACCAGTCACACAGTTTTTTACACCCCAACGAGGTGTTAACGTTTTGCAATGATTAAAGGTTTGCCAAATTCACTGCCAGTAAAGTCACGCTGTAGGGTAACCGCCCGATCATACTTTACGGGTCCGATTCGCACGCGGTAATACTCATCTTTATAGACGCCGACTTTGTCAGCAATTTCGCCGCTAATTCTGGTTTTAAGGGCTTGTGCCGAATCTTTGTTGCTGAAGGCTCCCAGCTGCACATAATAAGATGAGGTATCCAGCTCATCCCCGGCAAGCACTTCAACACGAACTCGGGCAACGCCTTTGTCGTGATAATCCAACTTTACGGCAGCGGCATAAGACAGGTCGATGATGCGACCATCATGAAAGGGGCCTCGGTCATTAACTCTAACGTTGATCGACTTACCATTATCCAGGTTAGTCACTTTCACCCAGGTGGGCAAAGGCAGGGTTTTATGAGCAGCACTCATTTGGTTCATGTCGAACGTTTCACCATTTGACGTATGATGACCATGAAATTTTGCACCATACCAAGAAGCAATGCCCTCTTCTCGATAACCTTCGGCACTGGCCAAAATGTGGTATTTCTTACCGTTGACGGTATAGGGGGTTTTATTACCATGCTTGGACAAAGGTTCCTTGCGTGGCGTGATATCAGCGATTTGATGTGCCGCTAAGGCGACGTCGGGCGCCTTGTCCTGCGCGATGGAATATCGACTGGCTTGAGGGTTGTCCACTAGCGCATCCTGAGAAACAAATTTACTGGAACAGGCAACCAAAAATACGCTTGCTGCAACGACGAAAAAACCTTTGATGATCGAATGCACGGTCAACCTCTACGACAGATTTCTGATGGCGTCGGCCAATTCAACCACCGCCATGGTATAGGCAATGGAACGATTATAACGAGAGATTACCCAGAAATTACGGTAACCCAGCCAATATTTCTGCCCCGCATCGGTATCTAACCTTACAGGGAATACAAAGCCGTCCGTTTCAAACCGGCTCGTTAAAACCCAACCGGCTTTATCAATATCTTGCAGCGTCTTGTCACGTGAAAAAGAATTTATTTCCAATGAATTCTGCTGACCAACCGTCGCTTCGGTCAGGATCGGCTCGCCGACTCGCCAGCCATTCTGCTTCAGGTAATTAGCCACAGAACCTATCGCATCTTCCGGATCGGACCAGATATCAATATGACCATCTTCATTGTGATCAACGGCATACGCATCGTAGCTGGTTGGCATAAACTGAGGGTAACCACTAGCGCCTGCGTAAGAGCCTTTCATGTCTAAGGGATCCCGCCCTTGGCTGACCATGATCAGAATAAACTTAATCCACTCACGCTGAAAATAATCCGCCCGACGCCCCTCAGTGACCGCAAGACTCCCTAATGCGTCGAACGTACGATGACGCCCCATCGACCGACCGTAGCGGCTTTCAATTCCAATGATAGCCACGATAATTTCGGCAGGCACGCCGTAGGTACGTTCCGCCGACTGCAGAAGATCTGCATATTTTTCTCTGAATTCTTTGCCTTGACGGACAGTCGATGACGCCAAAAACATTGGCTTGTATTCAACATAGCTCTTGCTGGTTTCTGCCGGTGCTGCCAGA
The DNA here is from genome assembly GCA_050293765.1 of Reinekea sp. Lineage (GTDB taxonomy): Bacteria > Pseudomonadota > Gammaproteobacteria > Pseudomonadales > Natronospirillaceae > Reinekea. Next base: position 96,028 of record JBNKNI010000011.1, on the reverse strand, counting down.
TTGCTCACCGATGCCTGACGGTAAACACCCGAACTCATCCAGCGCATAACTTCATCACGATCCAAACCGTGCTCAGTCACCAGAATTTCAACTACATTCGCGGTACGTTCAAATTGAATAAAATCTTTTGCATTAGCTGCCGTAACGGAAACCAACAAACTTAACAAAACCAAATAACGCATTAACAAAACCTGTTTGTATTGAATTTCAGACTCGCTGATGTGTGCTGATAGACATCAAAATACCGAAACTGGTTAACAGGGTTACGATGGATGTACCACCATAACTGACCAACGGTAAGGGTACGCCAACCACCGGCAATAACCCACTGACCATGCCAATATTTACAAAGACATAGATAAAAAATGTCAACGTTAATGAGCCCGCTAACAGACGGCAAAAATTATCTCGCGCGCGCACTGAAATGAGCATGCCGCGAATAATGATGACGACATATAACGACAACAGAACGGTCGCACCAACGAAACCAAACTCTTCGCTTAACACGGCAATAATAAAATCAGTATGGCTTTCAGGTAAAAAATCTAACTGAGACTGCGTGCCCAACAAATAGCCTTTGCCGTATAGCCCGCCTGAACCAATGGCCGTTTTGGATTGAATGATATTCCAACCAGCACCTAATGGATCTGACTCTGGATTCAGGAACGTCAACACGCGCTGCTTTTGATATTCACGCAAAACAAATATCCAGGCCGCCGGTAATGAACCGATAGCCAACACCACCGCAGAAACGATGAATTTCCAGGACAAACCCGCCAAGAAGATGACAAAGATCCCGGATGCTGCAATCAACAAGGAAGTGCCCAAGTCGGGTTGCTCAAGAATCAACACACAAGGGATCGCCAGCAAAACTGCGGCGCCGATAAAGTGTTTGAATTTTGGTGGTAGAGAATAACGCGCAATATACCAAGCCATGATCACCGGCACGGAAATTTTCATAATTTCGGAAGGCTGAAAACGGAACAAACCGGGAATTGCCAACCACCGTTGCGCGCCTTTTGCTCCAATTCCCAATACCAACACGGCAATCAGCAGTACCACACCGAATACGTAAACGACACCGCTCCACTGCTGAAAAATTCGAGGGTCCAGTTGTGCCACAATAAACATGGCTGCAAACCCAATCAGGAAGCGCAAACCCTGACGGTAAACGGCTCCCCAATCGGCGCCACTGGCACTGTACAAAACAACGAGCCCGGCAAAAGCCAACGTCAGCAGGGCCAAAAATAAATAAATATCTATATGCAATCTCTGCCAGATACTGTGTCGCCGCGAAAAACTATTATCTGGCGCGTGGCGGATAAAATCACTGAGCATCGTTAGGCTCCCGAAGTAGGTATTCATCCAACAGCTGTCGCGCAATCGGTGCTGCGACAGAACTACCCCCGCCGCCATTTTCGACGACCACGGCTAACGCAATTTGAGGATCATCAACCGGCGCGAAGGCGATAAACAGAGCGTGGTCTTTCAAATGCTCTGGTACATCATCTAAAGGTTCGCCGTTTTCATCGCGCTTGATTTTCGCGACTTGCGATGTTCCAGTCTTTCCGGCAAAACGATAAGGAGCCCCTTCAGCCGCACGTTTTGCAGTGCCATGTTTACCGTACAACACTTCCTGCATGGCAAAATGTATCTTTTCCCAGTTTGCGGGGTCATTCAACTGCACATCAGGCTGGGCTTTTTCCGGGATGTCCATCAACGATGCGTCGGTACTGTAAAGCATTAAACGCGGTGTCATCCACTCACCATTGTTAGCCAATACGGCAGTTGCAATAGCCAATTGGGTGGGCGTTGCCAACATAAAACCCTGCCCAATGCCCAAGTTAACTGTATCCCCGGCGTACCAGGAGCGACCGTGTTTGTCTTTGATCCATTGTCGTGTAGGGTTGTTGCCCACAAAAGGATTGTAAATATCCCACGCAGTATTTTTACCGAAACCAAATTGATCCAAAACATCGTGAATCGGTTCGAGTGTCATTTTATAGGCAAGGTCATAAAAATAAGTGTCGACTGACTCTTCGATGGCATCGGTAAGATTGACAATGCCATGCCCTCCCCGTTTCCAGTCATATTTCACCTGATCGGTATTGGGCAAAATATATTCCCCATTGTCGTTCCGGGTAAATGTCCAGGTGGTGTAACCCCCATCGACACCGGCCAGACCAATAAAGGGTTTGATGGTTGAAGCGACAGGATACTGACCACGGATGGCTCGGTTCAGAAAGGGTTTGCTCGGCGAGTCTCGCAGTTCGTTATAGAGTTTTGTAGGGAAACCGGTGACATACAGGTTCGGGTCATAACTCGGTCGACTGACCAACGCCAATATCCCCCCGCTTTTTGGCTCGATAGCAACAATGGCGCCTCGCTTGCCTTCCAGAAGATCGTAAGCTTTCTGTTGTAAATCTTTATCGAGCTGTAAGTGAATGTTTGCACCAGGAACTGGCGCCTGTTTTTCCAGAACTTTTAATATTCGCCCACGCGCGTTGGTCTCCACGCGCTGATATCCGGCTTTGCCCAACAACACGTCTTCGTATTGCCGTTCAACACCCTGCTTGCCGATAAACCGAATCCCGGCATACGCGCCCGGATCCAGATCTTGCAACTCTTCCTCATTGATGCGCCCGACATACCCCAACACATGGGCGAAAGCTTCTCCTTCCGGATACTGCCGGATCAATTCAGCCTCCACCAGTACCCCATCCATAAATATCCGGTTGGCCGCGAGCGCCGCGATTTCATCTTCGGTGAGTTTAATTTTCAAAGGGATAGGATCGTAAGGTCGTCGATACTGACTGAGTCGCTTATAAAAGCGTTCAATTTGTTCATCGCTCAAATCAATCAACTCACGCAAACGTTCAATCAGTGCGCTCATATCGTCAACACGTTCAACGACAATGCTGAGTGTATGAGAAGGCAGGTTTTCTGCTAACAATTCGCCATTACGGTCATAAATCAGGCCTCGAATGGGCGCAATCGGCAAGACCTCCAATCGATTCTTGTCAGACAATGACTGGTGTTTGTCGTGTTCTATAATCTGCAGAAAGAACAAACGCGAAACCAGCACCAGTACCATTATTGCCACGAAGAAAAACGCAACCGTCATCCGCCTCATGAACAGTCGAATTTCATATTCTTTATCGTTGAGCGAATTATTCATCATGGTTGCAAGAGTTACTTATGATAAGGATGGTTTTGAGTGATGCTCCAGGCTCGGTAAAGCTGCTCTGCCAGCAGCACTCGAACCAAGGGGTGTGGAAGCGTCAATTTAGAGAGCGACCAGGTTTGGTCGGCTCTGGCTAAGCAACGCGGATCCAGCCCGTCAGGACCGCCAATCAGTATACTGACGTCTTTGGCATTCTCACGCCAAGCCTGCAATTGGACAGACAGATCCTCGGTAGACCAAGCTTTGCCTGCTAGATCCAGCGCCACAACATGCTCATTGTCCCGAATGGCGGCGAGCATGGCATCGCCTTCTTGTTCAATTGCTTTGGTCACGGGTTGGTTTTTGCTGCGTAATCCCAATGACAGCGGCACAAACTCGATTGGCAGATCTCTGGGCATACGTTTCAGATAATCACCCGTCCCCTGAGCAACCCAATCTGGCATTTTTGGCCCGACAGCCAATACTCTGAATTTCATATCACTCAACCGGCTGGCGGTGTCAATCCTGACCAGAGGCTTTCCAGATCATAAAGAGCGCGTGCTTCCGGCAACATAACATGTAGGACCAGGTCGACAAAGTCGAGCAATACCCAATCGGAACCAGTTTGACCCTCTTGATGATCAGCCGCGTAGCCTTTCTTTTTCATATCGGTCGCGACGCTTTCAACCACGGCGGCAATGTGTCGGGTTGAGGTACCGGAAGCGATAACCAGGGTATCCATTAAGGTCGTTTTATCACTGACGTCAATAATTTGAATGTCAGTGGCTTTAATGTTTTCTAATGCTTCGACAAGATTCTTGATCAGATCGTCGTTATGAGCATTCTTTTTCGTTTGTGTTGTATCGGTCATTCAGAGCCTTCTTAGCTGATTTAAGACTTATTGATATAAGCCATGTGTTGTAACGTAATTCGTAATCGAATCCGGCAAAATGCGAGACTCAGGGTGCGGTTGCGCACGGAACGCTGAGGAAGATACAGCCTTATTCACCGATGAATCCAACCAAAAACATCCCTTTAACGAGGTGAGTAACGCCGAAAAGGCGTTGCATTCGCGCAGATCAGTATGCCTTATCACACGATCTTCACCGGCGCGGTTGAACACCCAAAAATTCACTCGCCGTGCTAAATCGTCGATACGGTGCCAGTGAGGTAAACTGTTCCACGCATCAACCCCAAGGACAAATAAAATCTGCCACTGCGGGTAACAGCTTTGCAGTGCCTCTATCGTGTCAATGGTATAACTGGGACCCGACCTGCTTATCTCAATAGCGTCAACAACAACCCGGTCACGTTCGGCATGTGTTTCCCGCCATGCCTCCAACATGGCTAGTCGATGCTTTGCGGAAGCACTCGCCTCCGCCTTAAGCGCGGGCAGATAACAGGGAATCAGTCGCAATTGTGCGATTTCAGGATGAGACAATACTGAATCGACAACGGCCTCGTGACCCGTGTGAAACGGGTCGAAAGTGCCACCATAAACCGCGACGAGAGGTTTATCAGGGTTCACGTATCTGACCATCTCCAAACACGATGTATTTCTGAGAGGTTAGTCCAACCAGGCCCACTGGGCCACGTGCATGAATTTTATCGGTAGAGATGCCGATTTCAGCTCCCAAACCATATTCGAATCCATCGGCAAAGGCGGTTGAGGCGTTTATCATCACCGAAGCTGAGTCCACTTCGCGCAGAAATTGCCTACCCTTGGTGTAATTTTCAGTCACAATGGCATCCGTGTGCTGACTGCCGTAGTGATTTATATGCGCGATAGCAGCATCCAAATCATCCACGACCTTTACCGCCAAAATGGGGGCCAAATACTCGGTCGACCAGTCGTCTTCCGTAGCGGCCGCACAATCGATAATCTTCCGGGTTTTGTCACAGCCTCGTAATTCAACATCTTTGGCGTCGAACTTTTCTTTCAGCGTTGGCAACAGTAAATCAGCGACAACCTGATCAATCAGCAGGGTTTCCATGGCATTACAAACACCATACCGGCGTGTTTTTGCGTTAAATGCAATGTTTACCGCCTTCTCAGGATCGGCTTCCGCATCGATATAAACATGACAATTGCCGTCAAGATGTTTAATGACAGGCACCCGGGCATCATTCGATATACGTTCAATCAGCCCTTTACCACCACGGGGTACAATAACATCGACATATTCAGGCATGGTGATCAGCTGATGAACGGCTTCCCTATCCGTCGTCTCAACCACCTGCACGGCGGCTTCTGGCAAACCACTGGCAGCCAGACCCTGCTGAATGCATTTGGCGAGCGCAGTATTGGAGTGTATCGCTTCGCTGCCACCGCGCAGTATCACCGCATTTCCGGATTTCAGACACAGACTGGCTGCTTCAATGGTCACGTTCGGCCGCGACTCATAAATGATGCCGATCACCCCCAACGGTACTCGCATTTTTCCGAGCTGAATACCGCTGGGGCGGAAATCCATGTCAGTGATACTGCCAATAGGGTCCGGCAGGGCGGCAACCTGATGCAGGCCTTCAATCATGGTTGCAATACGCGCTGGTGTTAGCTCCAAACGATCGAGCATCGCCGCACTTAACCCCTTTTCACGACCGGCAACCATATCTTTCTGATTGGCAGAAACCAAGTCAGCTTGCATGGATTGAATCGCCTTGGCTGTCGCTAACAGGGCTTCATTTTTTTGACTTGTATCGCTGCTTGCCATTAACCGGGAAGCGCTACGCGCTGAACGTCCGAGTTCAGCCATATATTCATTTACATTAATTCCAGTCATTTTATCTACTAAGCTGTGCATGCAGCGGGCGATTATACCTTGGTTGCGCTGCGAGCACTACGAAATGGCCCTCTGCGTTTACAGGCTTTTTAAATTCATCAGACAAACTCTGGCAATATGACTAAAAATGCTTATATTGGCGCGCTCTTTAAGGAGTCTTCATGGCCTGGTTAAGCGAATCACCCTATCTAGTGTTGTCCGCGATATTGCTGATCTCATTTTTGGAGTCATTTGCGCTGCTGGGCATCTTGGTACCAGGCGTCGTGCTATTGTTTTCACTGGCCGCCATTGCCAGCAATATCGGCATCCACCCGGTGACTCTGATGGCCTTTGGTGCTGTGGGTGCTTCCGCCGGTGACCTGCTGAGTTTTCTTATCGGCCACAAACTGCAGGGCAAAATCACCCACTGGCGCTGGTTTAAGCACCATCAGTCATGGCTGGAGCAAGGAGAGTGGTTCATTAAACGTTGGGGGTGGCTCAGCGTGATAATCGGGCGCTTCCTTGGCCCATTGCGACCAGTCATCCCCGTTGTTGCCGGCACCTTAGGCATGCCGTCAAGACTGTTCATACCCTTAAATCTGTTCACCGTTTTGTTTTGGGCGCCTGCTTATCTTTTGCCTGGGTACTTTACCGGTGAATTGTCCGAACTCTGGCAACTGCAACCGTTAAGTACGCGTGAATTGACAATATACGTACTGACTGCCGTATCTTTGTGTGCCAGCGCATTAGCGATTTACCATCACGCTCACCCTGAGCGCTGGCATCTGAAAGGTTGGATATCCCGCCACCAAGCGGATCGATGGCCGTTCACATCACTCACCATGACCGCACTGAGCACCATAACACTGATTTTACTACTGCTGTTTCCCCCGAATGTCCAGAATCAACAGTTTTTGGAGTGGTCGGTTACCTGGCAAAGCGAATGGATCAATCCGCTCTGGGTTGCATTGCGCAACCTCAGTGACCCGGCTTTTATGACGCTGATTTTTGCCACTTTAATGCTGTGGTGCACCGCTCACTTCCGGTTTGGCTTTGTGATAGCCGCAACAGGGGCTTACCTTGGTTTAGGGTTAACGGGACTGATCACCGAGCGCTGGCTGGGGATTGCTGAGCAATATCAGCATTTCATTGGACTACTGTACTTTGCCTTTACCACCGCATTTATTTCGAATCTGCTGGCCAGTCAGCTGCACAGCTTACGTCGCTGGCCAATTTATTTGATTGCCAGCCAGATACTGGTTATCGGCACGTTGAGTCATATTTGGGAAGGGTCGTTGAGTTTGTCTGACGTCGGTATTGGTCTATCCATTGCACTTTTATTTTCGAGCCTGCTTCGAGCGCTCTGGCAGATATTGCATTTATGGGCGAAACCTAACGCAATTGCAGTCACGATCCTGCTGACCCTGGCCTCCGCCGCCTTTGCGCTGCTTTAACTGCCTCCGTCATTCTCACACTCCAACAACTAAAAAGGGATACCCCTGAGAAACGAAATCAGAATCGGTATTCGTTGAGTCGGTAGCCAACTTGCGGCAAACGAACAAAGCACATAAGTACCAGCGAAATACCACGACAGTCTTCAAAAAAAGAACTCCATTCACCTCATTTGCCGATCAATCGACCTACGTGATTTATCCTCAGCCACTTGAAGGATTCAACTTACCCCGTAGGCAACGGTTCATTCACTGCAAGAGTTACAAAGAGACCACCTAGGTTTCATCCAAAAACATCAGTGAAACAAACGTCAACAGGGTAAGCCCAAAAATGAGAACCGCTAATTGCCCAATACCTGCGAGCAATAGAACAGCAATAAGCCAGGCGTAACGAACTAAGTGAACTCTTTTTTCGTGCGCCGGTGTCTGAACCCGACGCGTGTGTACGGTTTCAGGTAAACGCCAAAAATTGACCCAACGGAAATAAAGCAGACATATCCAGAACACCATAATCTGACCTCCAAGCCACTCATTATGAAAATAGCTTAGTTCTATCGATTTGGCAGATTGTTGTGTAACGGTGCGTTACCTGCTTTGCGCAGCCTGAACCGCAGACCGCTTGTTTAGAGCACTCTACGCTAGTTGGCTTTCAGTTGTTTGTTGGGAATAGCACTGATCATTGACAATCGATGCACTTCGTCCGCGGCTTTTGCGATCCAGGTTTTTACTCGTTTATCGTTTAGAGGTAGGGATTCCGGCAATAAAAACCACTGTTCATAGACACGACCATGCGCAACCCAGTGACGATCCTGGCACAGACCGGACAATTCAGAAGCCAGTGCAGGATGGAGCGCGCGAATTCCGACCTCACCGGCCATATTCACGACGAGACATAATTGACTGTTGATCCGGATAACGTGTTCACCAAAATAAACACCGATCTCCGGTTCAAGCTCTTCCGGCACATATTGCATTAAGAAATGAATACGCCGGGAACGGTTTACCTTATCCATAAAGTCTAATCCTTGAAAATACAAAACACCGACAGCCTTGCTGGTGCCCCTTGAACTAAGGGAACCCAATGGTATCAAACCAAGACGGAATTGCCAGCAAACAAGACGATGGCCAGCCCGCTTCCAGTATTCCGATGCACCACTTTAAACATAGCCTAAAAAGCGAATACTCGCTTACTTTTTAACCAAAACCGACATTTCGACAATACCATTCCGATAAGACATTGAGTTAGGGGCGCTCAGCCTCTAAAATCCTTTTCGCTACTGGCGAATTTGAGAACACGATGGAAATAAACAGTGAAAGCCTTCGCTTCATTTTAGGCATCAAGATTAAGCAATTTCGACAAGCTGCCGGATATTCCTTAAAACAATTATCGGAAAAAACCCAACTTTCGGTGTCATACCTCAGTGAAATTGAGAAAGGGAAGAAATACCCAAAACCAGAAAAGATCGTTCAACTGGCTTATGCATTGAACCGAACATTCGATGAATTGGTCTCTCTACAACTGGACGATGAGTTAAATCCTTTATCCGCATTACTTAATTCGCCTGTTCTTAAGGATTTTCCATTGCAGCAGTTTGGCATTGGCCTGGGGGATGTCTTTGACCTGGTGAATGACTCACCCAGTAAAGCTGGCGCTTTTGTTAGAACACTGCTTGAAATCAGTCGCGGTTACGATATGAACGTCGAGCATTTCCTGCTCGCCTCTCTGCGTTCCTATCAAAAAATGCATCTGAATTATTTTGAAGAGTTTGAAGCCGCCGCCAATGATTTCCGCAACCAAAACCGTATTCAAATCAGCAGCGGTATCAGCCAAAGTTGGCTCGAATCGATTCTCCGAGATGAATTTCAATGCAGTATCGTCTATGACGATTTCAGCGACTTCCCGGATTTAACACCGCTTCGGTCGATTTGCCCGACGCCAAAACAGATCTGGATAAACTCCCGGTTGCTTCCTCAGCAAAAGAAATTCATCTTAGCTCGGGAGTTGGGATACCGAATTCTGAAACTAAAAGAACGAGCCGTAACTTCGACGTGGATTAAAGTCGAAACATTCGATCAGATTTTCAACAACTTCAAAGCGTCTTATTTTGCCGGTGCATTGTTGATTCCGGAAAATGAAATCGCCAAAGATTTGGAGTCCTGGTTAAAGAATGACACTTTCGATGGTGATGCTCTGACCAAGCTGATGCACAAATACGACTCAACACCGGAAATGTTCCTATACCGGATGTCACAAGTGATGCCGAGTCATTTTGGTGTTGCCAAGATGCACTACATGCGCCTGAATCACAAGCTGGACCAAGACAGCTACCACATCACCAAAGAACTGAATTTGACCAACGTATTCATACCCCGTTCTATTGGTCCAGGCGAGCACCAGTGTCGTCGCTGGGCCGCCACCGCAGGCCTGAAGCAGCTAGCGAAAGAACATCACGAACCCAACGAAGTCAAAGTATCTGCTCAGCGCAGTACCTTTGTTGAACGCGGCAAGACTTTTTTCAATATCGCCGTAGTGCGAAGCAAGTCGCTTGGCGAAAATACCAATACCGGAATGACCCTCGGTTTTTTGATTGATGATACGTTTAAACAGAAATGCGCTTTCTGGAACGATCCGGATGTTCAAGAATCTGATGTTAATGAAACCTGCGAACGGTGCCCATTCACAGATTGCGAAAGCCGAGTGTCGGAACCTACAATTTTTACAGCGCTTGAACGGCAAAAATCACGTGAAGCTTCGCTGGACAAGTTCATGGAAACGCATAGATGAATCAGGCGATACGACAAGAACAAGGCTTGAAACTACGTGGTCGGCTGGTTGCCAGTCATCAGTTGCCGGTCACAACAACGGATCCCGAGACGTTTGGTCACTTATTGTCCTTAACAATCAACAAAGCGCCGGCATTGTTCAAACAAGCCCCTTGCGTGCTGGATGTGTCTGCATTTAATGAGGCTCTGGAGGTAGAAACTCTCTCCCAATTGTTGGATGTTTGTCGAAAACATGCACTAATCCCTTTTGCGTTAACTGGCGAGAAGACAATCCATTCCGAGTGTGCAAGCGCTGCGAACCTGGCTTGGTTAGACCTAAAAGCTGGTCAGCCCAAAAAAGAGAAACTGGCGCCCGTTGAAGACACGATGGTGATCACTAATCCGGTACGTTCTGGCCAACAGATTTACGCCAAAAATGCCAACTTATTGATTATGAACCAGGTCAGTGCTGGCGCCGAAGTAGTGGCGGACGGAAACATTCATGTGTTCGGCACCCTTCGCGGGCGGGCTATTGCGGGAGCTACTGGCCAGCCTAATGCTGAGGTTGTGTGCCAACAAATGCTTGCAGAACTTATTGCAATTGCCGGCACCTATGTTGTGCAGGAGGACTTCCCCGCAGGTACAGGTCCTGCGCGTTGTCGGCTCGACCAAGACTCGCTGGTCATTGATTACCTGGCGTAAGCGATTAAATGTGTATTGATCGCCTGTTTCGCATGATTTAGTCTTACCCTATTTATCTTACCTATTGAAAGGAAAACCCCTTGGCAACAATCATTGTTGTAACTTCTGGAAAAGGCGGCGTCGGTAAAACCACAACCAGCGCAGCTGTCAGTATGGGCTTGGCAATGGCGGGCCACAAAACAGTGGTGATTGATTTCGATATAGGCCTGCGCAATCTGGACATCATCATGAATTGCGAACGCCGTGTAGTCTTCGATTTTGTCAATGTCATCCAAGGTGACGCCGTATTGAATCAGGCGCTGATCAAAGACAAGCGTTGCGAAAACCTCTACATTTTACCCGCGTCCCAAACCCGAGACAAAGATGCCCTGACCAAAGAGGGCGTTAAAAACATCCTGGATCAACTCAGTGCTGATTTTGAATACATCATCTGCGACTCACCTGCGGGTATTGAACATGGCGCACAAATGGCCCTGTATTTTGCTGACAGTGCTATTGTGGTCACCAACCCGGAAGTGTCATCGGTCAGAGACAGTGACCGCATTCTGGGAATTCTGCAGAGCAAAAGTTACCGAGCAGAAAATAATCAGGCACCGGTAAAAGAACATCTGCTGATTACGCGATTCGACCCAGTTCGCGTTGATCGGGGCGAAATGCTCAGTATTGCCGACATCGAAGACATACTCGCGGTACCATTACTGGGTGTCATCCCGGAAAGCCAGGCTGTGTTAAACGCGTCAAACAGTGGCAACCCAGTGATCCTGGATGAAAAAAGCGACGCCGGCCAGGCGTACAAAGACACAGTGGGGCGACTTTTGGGTGAAGAGCTTCCGCACAGATTCCTGGAAGTTCAGAAAAAGGGCTTACTAAAACGCGTATTTGGAGGTTAATTTGTCTATTTTTGACATCTTCGGTAAAGACAAAGAACCAAAATCAGCCAGTATCGCCAAAGAGCGTTTAAAGGTCATTGTGGCTCATGAACGACGAGCGCGAAATGCACCAGAATATCTGCCTGCACTGCAACGGGACATTCTGGATGTAATTCGAAAATACGTACAGATCGAGCAGGATCAACTGCAGATTGACCTTAATGACGATGGCAATTGTTCGATTCTGGAAGTGAACGTCAACTTACCGAAGTAGCCTAAACGACCAATACCAACAAAAAAGGGAGCCCTAGGCTCCCTTTTTCAGTTTCAGTGATTCAGCACATTATTGGTTATCGAGAAACTTTTCAGCATCCAACGCAGCCATACAACCTGTTCCAGCTGAGGTGATGGCCTGACGATAGTGATGGTCCATCACATCGCCTGCGGCAAAGACACCCTCAACACTGGTCGCTGTAGCGTTACCTTCCAGCCCTGACTTCACCTTGATATAGCCACCTTCCATGTCCAACTGGCCTTCGAAAATGCCAGTATTCGGCGAATGCCCAATGGCGATAAAACAACCATGCAGGTCAATGTCTTTTGTTGAATCATCTTTTGTGGAACGAATACGCACCCCGGTGACACCCATATCATCACCCAGGACTTCATCCAGAGTAGAATTCCAGTGCAACTCAACCTTGCCCTCTGCGGCTTTCGCCATCAGCCGATCGGACAAGATTTTTTCAGAACGGAAGCTGTCGCGACGGTGGATCACATGGACTTTGCTGGCAATATTGGCCAGATACAGCGCTTCTTCTACCGCGGTATTACCACCCCCAACGACACATACTTCTTTATTACGATAGAAAAAGCCATCGCAAGTGGCACAGGCAGAAACACCCTTACCTTTAAACGCTTCTTCGCTGTCCAGCCCCAGGTAACGGGCACTAGCGCCTGTAGCGATAATCAGCGCATCACAGGTATAAGTCGCCTGATCACCTATCAGTTTGAACGGTCGTTTCGATAAGTCAGTTGTATGAATATGGTCAAAAATGATTTCAGTATCGAACCGCTCGGCATGCGCCTTCATCTGCTCCATCAATTCAGGCCCTTGCAACTCCGCATGTCCGCCCGGCCAATTCTCGACTTCGGTCGTTGTCGTGAGCTGACCGCCCATCTGCATACCGGTAATCACAACCGGCTTTAAATTGGCGCGAGCCGCGTAGATAGCCGCTGTATACCCAGCAGGACCGGAACCCAGAATAACCAGTGGCAGATGCTTTTCATTCATGATCAAGTACCTTCAAATTTTTTGTATGCATAGAATGGCGACATTGTTTCATTTATCAAGACTTTGCAAAACTATTAAAGCCATAAGAAATGCCTATAAAGAGTAAACTGCGCAACGCAGCCTGCCCAATCAGAAACCAAAGATTAACAACAACCCCATGCCAACCAGCCAGGCCAATTGTGACCGCTTAATCAATGCCAGTGTCTCTTCCAACAGCTCATCGTCATTGACATCACCCAACGCTGATTTCAGGCAGGTAATGAGTAAAGCCCGGTCATTCCGATCAAAATCTTTAGCTTGTTCCAGCCACACCTGAAAACACTGCGTAAAATTACCCATTAATGCCAGCGTAATAGCCATCAATCGCACTGGTATCCAATACAAGGCCTGCTTTACCCGATGGCAGAAAGCGTCGGCTTGGTCATTCTGAATGATGGTACTCATCAGCCAAACCAACATAACCCCTGGCGCACCGAAGGCCATAAACCAAAACACGGTGACGAAAAAACGCTCAAGATACAAATAGGCGATACCTGCCTGCACCCCTTCATCGATACCCTCATCACCCGGCTCATACATCTGCCCTTCCAAACCAAGCTCATCGACAGCCAGCTGCCAAGCCCCCTGCTCATCGCCGCTTTCCACTTTGCGCTTGTAGTCTGCCAGACTCTCAGGCTGATCACCGGATTTGAAAGCTAACAAAAGTAATGCCAGCGATATAACCAGATTGAAAAACACATTGTCGATCCACCAAACCAGAACTAAGAGCACCAGCGCAGGCAAAAAAGCGTAAACAGTCACGAACGCTTTGGATCCCCAATTGCGCTTTGCCACAAACTGTTGCCAAGTCATAGCCCAACGGGTAACCGGTTCACCATGCCCAGACAGGCTGACGGAGACAATAAACGCGATTATTACAGCCAGAAAATTCATAACAGGTCCTTATCGGGTTTAGCGGTGTCCAGCACCTTTGCAGGTCGTGCGGCACCCTTTGCATCTAACATAACACTGTCTGACAGTATGATCGAAAAAGCAGATTTTTGCAGGTAGAACCTTCATTTCACAGAATATTCACTATAAGCGACATTATGTCGAAGGCTTATCGCATATACGCGGAAGTCGGGTTAAACTTGCTGCCAAAGGTGCGAAGCTCTCAGTCGCCGCAAAACACTCTATTAATCAGATACTTATCAGGTCCCTACTCATGTTCATTGCTGACGTCCCCTATGCCAAAACCCTACGTGATCATCTTGTGCGCACGGTACGATTTGCCATAGAGGAAGATGTCGGCACAGGTGATATCACTGCTCAATTGATACCCGCCGAGCAAACGGCCAGCGCTCATGTGATCACCCGAGAACCCGGCGTAATGGCGGGTCGAGAATGGTTTGAAGAAGTGTTCCGTCAGATAGACCCAACCATAACACTGGACTGGAAAAAACAGGACGGCGATAAACTGGAAGCGAATGATCGGCTCGTGGATATCACTGGCAATACCCGGGCGATATTAACGGCCGAACGAATCGGTCTGAATTTCCTGCAAACCTTGAGCGGTACGGCCACCATTGCCAATCAATACGCGATGGCCGTTGACGGTAAAGACATCGTAGTGCTCGATACGCGCAAGACCATCCCCTGCTTGCGCCTGGCGCAAAAGTACGCCACCTATGTGGGCGGTTGCCAAAACCACCGACTGGGTCTGTATGATATGTTCCTGATCAAGGAAAACCATATCGCTGGCTGCGGCGGTATCGCCAATGCTGTCGCCAAAGCCAAAGAGATAGCGCCTGATAAGAGAATTGAAGTCGAAGTGGAGAGCCTTGAGCAGTTACAGGAAGCACTGAATCTGCCCGTTGATGTCATCATGCTCGACAACTTCAACCGCCCCAGTACCACTGAAGCGATTAAACTAAGTGCCCAGCGCATTAAACTTGAATCCTCCGGCAATTTGGATTTGGAGCAAATTGGCGAGCTGATCAGCGACCATCCAGACTATGTTTCGGTAGGTAAGCTGACCAAGCATGTGCAGGCGCTAGATTTGAGCTTAAGGTTGGTGGATTAATCGTCGCCCATTGCTCCGACTACTGGATGGACTTGATCTTCTAGAACACAACCCCGCGGCAGATACGATGCAGACCAACTATTGCGAGCTTCCGCAGTATTGTTATTTATGAAACATCCCCAACTTTCACCCTGCTCTCGCTCTAGAATCACCACCACACCAGTCAATGACGAGGACACACTATCACCTAGAGTAACGTTGATATTTCCATATCCGCCGTTTGAAGAGATAAACAAGACCTGTGGAACAGTAGTGGCTATTGAGCTTTTTTCGGCACCAAGATATGCTGCATTCAAATCAGGCGAAAAAAGCCCTCTCATCAATCCTTCTTCAGCTGCCGTACGCAAAGCCCCTAACTCTCCGTAAGCCCTATTCAGTTGAGCACGAGCAATATAATCTTGATATTGAGGAATCGCAATTGCGGCCAATATTCCGATAATGGCTACAACGATCATAAGCTCAATCAACGTAAAACCTAAATCTCTACTCTGCCCCATAAAAACCCCGCACGTCCAACTATTACGCTTATTCATAATGAGACTTATATTGATAAGACCAATAGCCAGTAATTATTACAAACATTCATCTGAATCCTTGCATTTATCAGGCCTAAATCTTCTTTCCAAGTCTGCAGCATATCAGGTGTAAAAAACTAATTCTGATTCTGTGCAATTTCATTTCGAAACTCGACCAACCCCTGCCCACCAAGCTTTACCTTAGGCAGGGACATCCACGGGGATGAAATAAAATCATCCAGATATTTTATGGCCGCTCTTTCACCATCAAAATCAAGAATAATTAATGATTCAGTATAAATCGCCGCTGTATTAGACGGATTCATCTGCAAGCTGATTCGAAGATCCGCTTCTATTTTTTCTCGACTGTAAGGAATAAATCCCCTGCGCATCATAACTAAATTTGCATATGCGCGAATACCATAGTGATAACTTAATGCCACACCTTGCTTCTCAGCTTGATTAACAAACAAATTGATTGAACTTACTTGCCGAGAGTATTCGAACAATGAAGCTTCCGTCACATCTAAATTCTGCATCCTATCCATTTCATCCAGATAAAGTATAGCTTTCGGCAAGTCGTTCGCGGCGATAAGGTCGTACAAATTCAATAAATTCCCCCGACAAATGAACGAACTTTCTGAATTAAGTCGGCTGCAATTAGAAACATATATCCCATAATAGAGCGCCGAAGATCCATATATTGATGCGATTAATAAGAACGACGAACTAACAAACCAAATAGTCTTCGAAACTTGAAAATTACTCGATTCTGAATGAGTTTTTCCTGATTTAACAAGTGTGGAAAGCAATACAGCCACTAATGCAATTGTCTCAAACCTATGAAAATAAAAATTGACTGCCGCATATCCGAAAATTACGCCTAACCCCAATGCGGCAAAGTAAGCAGATTGAGTAACACCTTCACGATTCACCAGCATTCTAAAAAAACGAACCGTTACATATAAAAAGGGTATCAATAAAAAAGTTAAACCAAGCACACCCGCTTCTATTAAGTACTGTAGGTAGTCATTATGAATTAAGTCTCCATAATCATAAAAAACAGTTCTATATTTAGGATACACCTCACCCCAAGAACCAAGCCCTGCACCAGAAAAACCTTCTTCTGACAAATAGTCCAGCCCTGCCCGCCATTGCTGAACACGACCATTTCCATCCTCCAAATCCGAAACTTCTTTATCCGTCTTAAAATAAATACTGGAAGCCCCATCTGAGTTAAGAAAAAGGAATTGACTGCAGGAAAAGACTAAGAGAACGACAATAACTGAGGTTACATCCTGACGTTTATATTTCCACTGATAGTAGATCCAAAAACAGATAAATCCTCCGAATAACATCAATACTATTCGAGACTGGACAAATGCAAGAGAAGCAGAAAACAGAATTAGTGCCGCGATTCTCGCCAGCTTTGACATTGGCACTAACCTTCCAATGACGAGAATCAGACCTACCAAGGAAAAAAGCGCGTTTATACCAGCGTCCAAAAAAATACCGAATTGGCGTCCTCCTGTTACACCAAAACCTATAACATTAAGAGCCGCTAAAAAAACAAATAAAACAACAAATAGTCCTAAGACTACTGTCCGATGCCTGACGGTATTGGCCAAAAGATAGACAGCCCAGCCAAAAATCAGATACTGTAAATACGGCATACTGCGACCTGGGGTATGCCCAACCAAATGTGAATGAATGATAAAAGAACAATAATAGAAAATAAAAAACGCCGCGCTTGCACGATCAATTGACCGCCTAAGCACCATAACAAGCAACAAGGGTGACAATAAGTAAGCGAAAAAAAATGAGGTATCGAAAGGGTCTAAGACATATTGCGTAACACTAGAAAAAATGACCGCCGCAAAAAGAATTAGTTGTACGTAATTACCCACCAACTTAGACATATACCCTCCAAAAAAAAACCCACTAAACATAGTGGGTTTTCATGCAAAATACCTTACTAAAACTATTAATTACAGCCAGCAGGTACAAAACTATCCAAGAATGAAGGTGCACTACCGGCAGACACAGCACAGGTCCAAATACCTGATGTATTACGCACAATAGAGATCGATGCACCTTTAATAGCAGTACTTGCACTACCACCCAACGTACCGACGAATGCACCAGCACCGTTTGAACTAGAAGTAAAGGTTACAGACGGCGAACCGCCATTCAATAATGAAGATGATGTCCAACCAACGTTACTTATAGTTGGCGCATCACCGCGCATAAGATTCTCTTCTGCTGCCGTTTTCAATGCAGACAACTCACCCATTACTCGATTTACTTGAGTACGGGCAATATAATTTTGGTACTGAGGAATAGCAATTGCTGCCAAAATACCGATAATCGCTACCACGATCATTAATTCGATTAACGTAAAGCCTTGTTGCTTTTTCATATTATCACTCCAATAGTCAAAGTTTGCTTAGATCATTCTAAACGACCAAGCCTAACAGCAACAAAGCATTCTTTATGCCAACTTTAAACCCCACTAACAACAGCCAAATTTAGACGTTTTAAAACTTACTCAGAGGAAAAGCACCTCAAAAAATGCAGAAACTGACAAAAAACGTCACAATTCACATCAGGCTCAAGACCTTCACCGAATAGTCATTAAATTAATCACATTAATCACTATTCCTCTGATCAGTTTGTTACCGTAAGCTATAATACTTCAATACAAATAGGTAAGGATCTAAATACATGACCATGTCTCTCGGAGGTCTCGCTAGAAGACTTGTAAGTGAAGGCGTCATTTCTGAAGAAGAGGCCATAAATGCCAGTAAGGAAGCAGTCAAAGAAAAAAAAGGCCTAGTACCTTATCTCGTCGAGAACGATCTGGTGAATTCTGCGAAAATTGCAACAATTGCGGCAGACGAATTTGGGTCGCCTCTATTTGACCTCGACGCATACGACTTTGAAGTCTACCCTCGTGAACTGGTCGCAAACAACCTTGTAGTAGCGCACCATGCAATTCCGCTAGTAAAACGAGGCACCAGGCTTTTTATAGCTGTTTCAGATCCGACAAATCTGGTCGCCATCGACGAAATCAAGTTTCATACAGGGCTGAGTATTGAAGCCGTTCTGGTAGATGAAGCAAAATTACAGGCAGCAATAGAAAGAGCCACAGATGATGCGAGCGACGCATTTGATGACTTTGATGAAGAAGGTCTGGACGACCTTGATGTTGTGGACACCAAAAAGCAAGACGATGACGGAGGTGTCAATGACGGTACTGACGATGCGCCCGTTGTTCGGTTTATCAACCAAATGCTTCTAACCGCGATAAAGAAGGGGGCATCAGATCTTCACTTCGAGCCTTATGAGAAAACATACCGAGTGAGATTCCGTATCGATGGCGTACTTCAAACCGCCGCCAAGCCACCCATTGGACTTGGCCCCAAAATGGCAGCAAGGCTTAAAGTAATGTCAAATTTAGACATTTCTGAGCGTCGAGTCCCTCAAGATGGTCGAATAAAATTAAAGATCTCGAAAACCAAAGCGATCGATTTCCGTGTCAATACACTACCGACGCTATTTGGTGAGAAAATTGTCATGCGTATTCTAGATCCCTCTTCGGCCAAAATGGGGATTGATGCACTGGGCTATGAAGAAGTTCAGAAAGAGCTGTATCTGGATTGTCTTGAAAAACCGCAAGGCATGATTTTAGTGACAGGTCCTACGGGCTCTGGCAAAACTGTCTCCCTGTATACGGGATTAAACATATTGAACCGTGAGGGTATTAACATTTCCACAGCCGAAGATCCTGTGGAGATTAATCTGGAAGGTATTAATCAGGTAAACGTCAATAATAAAGTCGGACTTGATTTTGCCGCAGCACTAAGGTCATTCTTGCGCCAAGACCCGGATATAATCATGGTCGGAGAGATTCGCGACTTGGAAACTGCTTCAATCGCCATCAAAGCCGCTCAAACAGGTCACATGGTGATGTCGACGTTACATACTAACAGCGCTGCAGAAACTCTTACCCGTATGATGAACATGGGTGTTCCCTCTTTTAACTTGGCTACCACAATAAACCTGATTATCGCTCAGCGACTAGCGAGGCGACTTTGCAGTAAATGCAAGAAACCAGCCGACATTCCTAAAGAAGTACTCGAAAAAGAAGGCTTCACACCTGAATTAGCTGAGAAGGCAACTATATTTAGCCCAGTTGGTTGCGATAGCTGTAACAAAGGCTACAAAGGTCGAGTTGGAATATATGAAGTGGTTCGCATCACTCCTCCTATCTCTAAGATTATTATGGAGGAAGGAAATGCGATAGACTTGAACAAAGAATTTGAAAAACAAGGCTTTAACAGCCTGCGAAAATCAGGTTTGGTGAAAGCCGCCTCAGGCGTTACCAGCTTGGAAGAAATTAATCGTGTAACTACTGAATAAAGGCATTGGTATGGCGTCGAGTACTGCGAAAGCTTCCATTTTCACTTATGAAGGCAAAGACCGTTCAGGGAAAACACGTAAAGGTGAAATCTCAGGAGCGAATCCAGCAATTATTAAAGCCGAATTGCGTAAGCAAGGCGTTGTTAGTGTTAAAAAGCTGCAAAAAAAGCGTGCAGAAATGACACTATTCGGTGGGGGCGGCAAAATAAAGTCAGAAGATATATCCGTATTCACGCGACAAATGGCGACTATGATGAAAGCCGGGGTACCGCTCATGCGTTCCTTCGAAATTGTTGCCGAAGGTCTAGAAAACAGGAAAATGGCGGAGGTTGTCGGCCAATTAAAAAACAACGTTTCCAATGGAGGCAGCTTTGGTAGCGCTCTAAAAGAAAACCCAAAGTATTTCGATGAACTTTATTGCTCGTTAATTGAAGCAGGTGAACAGGCCGGAGCCCTGGAAACTATGCTTGACAGGGTCGCCATATACAAAGAAAAATCAGAAAGCGTGAAACGAAAAGTTAAATCAGCTATGAAGTACCCTATTACAGTGTTGTCAGTAGCTGCAATTGTAACTGTAATATTGTTAGTTAAAGTCGTTCCAACATTTGCTTCTATGTTCGAAAGTTTTGGAGCGGATCTTCCTGTGCCGACGCAAGTCGTGATGAATATGTCGGAGTCCTTACAATCTAATGGTTTACTGTGGGGAGCGATACTCTTAGCGTTTGGCATTAGCATCCAGCAGGCTATGCAACGCTCTAAGCCCTTCAAACACGCCGTACAAAGGCTATCGGTTAAATTGCCGGTTTTCGGTCCTATACTTTACCAATCGGCAATGGCCCGCTACGCACGAACACTTTCCACTACTTTTGCAGCTGGCGTACCACTTGTTCAAGCGTTAGAGTCTGCAGCAGGTGCTTCCGGAAACATAATTTATGAAGAAGCAATATTAAATGTACGCAAAGAAGTTGAGTCCGGCGGCGAACTGGCTGGATCTATGAAGGCCACAGATGTGTTCCCAGCAATGTTAATACAGATGGTATCGATCGGTGAACAGTCAGGCGCGCTTGACGATATGCTAGGCAAAGCTGCTGAAATCTATGAAGAAGAAGTTGACACATTAGTAGATGGCCTTACTTCGATGATGGAGCCTCTCATTATGGCAATTCTGGGAGTGGTCGTAGGAGGATTAGTCGTATCTATGTACCTTCCAATTTTCCAAATGGGGTCAGTTATCTAATGATCATTGATTACCTTGCTCAAAACACGGTCGCTTTTGTAGCGACCGTTTTTATTTTCAGCCTTCTGGTCGGCAGCTTTCTTAATGTCGTCATTTACCGGGTACCGGTCATGATGAAATACAGCTGGGAGCTTGAAATCGCTGAGTTTCAGGAAGATGAGAAAACCTACAGCAAGCTGATAAAAAAAGAACCGTTCAACCTGATCAAACCAGACTCAACCTGCCCACATTGTGGACATAAGATACGCGCTTGGGAAAATATCCCAATCATTAGCTGGTTGGCGCTACGCGGTAAGTGCTCAAAGTGCAAAAACAAGATATCAGCCCGTTATCCAATCATCGAATTGACCACTGGCTTGTTGTCAGCAGCAATTGCATGGCATTTCGGTTGGGGGGCAGCGACCTTTGCGCTGATAGTCTTTATCTGGTGTCTTATATCACTCACGATGATTGATTTCGACACTCAACTGTTGCCAGACAGCATCGTTTTGCCTTTACTGTGGGCCGGCCTTCTGCTCAATCTGAATACCACATTTACTGACCTGAACACCGCTGTCATAGGCGCTGTAGCAGGGTATCTGAGTTTGTGGAGTATATATTGGTTGTTTAAGCTCCTTACCGGTAAGGAAGGCATGGGGCATGGCGATTTTAAACTTTTTGCGGCGTTTGGTGCCTGGTTTGGCTGGCAAGCGTTGCCGTTGATTATTTTACTCTCGTCACTGGTAGGCGCAGTCGTTGGAATCATATTGATCATCGCCCTTGGCAGGGACAGACAAGTTCCCATTCCCTTTGGTCCCTACTTGTGTGGCGCTGCTGTCGTCTATTTGTTCTGGGGGCAACAAATCATGAGTTGGTACTTAGGAACGATGCTGTGATTGTGGGCTTAACAGGCGGTATTGGTTGTGGCAAGTCAACAGTAGCGCGTTTTTTTTCAGAATTGGGGATAACGGTAGTCGACGCTGATCAGGTTGCCCGAGATGTCGTTTTACCAGGGACTGACACTTTGAGAGCTATTGAAGAACACTTCGGTAGCCAAGTAATTAAGGAAGACCAAAGTCTGAACCGCCCCCAATTACGACAGCTGATCTTTAACAATCCTGACGATAAAATCTGGCTTGAAAACCTTTTGCACCCGATCATTCGCAAGCAAATGCTAGCCGAGCTAAACGAGTCCAAATCAATCTACTCGATCCTCGAAGCCCCCCTGTTGTTTGAAAATCATTTGGAGGCATATTGCGTCAAAACTGTTCTGGTTGATATACCAGTCGAGTTGCAGATCCGACGCGCGACTCAGCGAGACAACGCAGATGCTAATGCTATTCAAGCCATAATGGACGCTCAACTACCACGATCAGCCAAGCTGGAAAAAGCAGATTACGTTATCGATAATTCGGGTGACCATGACAACACCAAGATGCAAGTCATGAGACTCGATCAAATACTCAGACTTCTGGCCGCCACGGAGGATTTCAAATGATCACCTACGCTTGCCCAACCTGTAAAAAGCAGACCATTTATTCGACGGAAAACCCATACCGACCATTCTGCAGTGAACGATGTAAGATGATTGATCTCGGAGAATGGGCCAGTGAAAGTCATCGGATAAGTGGAAAGTCAGCGAAAGAAGAAATGTTCTCAGATGATTTGTCGGAACTGTTAAAAAATAGCGGCCTAGAATAAGTCGCTATTTTCCCTGGTTTCGACTATTTAAGATCGGTATTCCGCATTAATGCGGACATATTCGTGTGACAGATCGGACGTCCAGACCGACTCAGAAACCTCGCCGCGATTCAACTGGATCGTTACTTTGATTTCATCACGTTCTACAACAGAAGCTCCTTGAGCCTCTGTATAACCCGATGCCCGCTGCCCGTTTTCGACGATACAAACGTCACCCAGAAAGACATGGACCTTGCTGACATCCAAAGCATCGATATCGGCTTTGCCTACCGCCATCAAAATCCGTCCCCAGTTCGCATCAGAAGCGGACATAGCGGTTTTAAATAACGGGCTATCGGCTACCGAGTATGCCACATTAAGTGCCTCGGTTACGGTTGCTGCCGATTCGACAGTTACTTCGATAAATTTGGTTGCCCCTTCACCATCGCGAATAATCTGATGAGCCAAACTCAACATAACTTCTTTCACCGTTTTCAGCAGATATCTGAAAAGCGGATGATCTTCGGAATCGACAAGGGGGGCATTCGAGCGTCCTGTCGCTACTAAGACACAGGAATCGTTAGTTGACGTATCGCTATCGACGGTGATTCGATTAAAGGACGCATTGACGGCCTGTTCGGTAATTTTTTGAATCAAAGTCGTTGATACTTTCGCATCAGTCGCCACGAAAGCCAACATGGTTGCCATGTTAGGCTTTATCATTCCCGACCCTTTGGCGATACCGGTTACGGTAATGGTTTCATCTTCAAATTCGAACTGTTGTGACGCACCCTTGGCACGGGTATCGGTAGTCATGATACCTTGAGCCGCATCCAGCCAGTTGTCTCCAGCCAACGTAGCTAAAGCATTGGGGATACCATTAACCAACGCGGTCATTGGCAGATACTCACCGATAACTCCAGTTGAAAAAGGCAGCACCTGTACCGGCTCAACCGACTTAATTGCCGCTAATCGATTACACGTTTCAACAGCGTCTTCCAAGCCCTGATGACCCGTACCGGCGTTTGCGTTTCCAGTATTTATGATGAGAAAACGAATGGCTTCTGACACTGCCAGATGTCGTTTGCATACTTCGACCGGAGCGGCACAAAAGGCATTTTTCGTGAACACCGCGCCAACGGTGGAACCAGGTGAAATTTCAAAGACAACAAGATCTCTGCGCCCACTATGCTTGATGCCAGCGCAAGCAACGCCAGCGGTAAGCCCTGCAATGGGAAGCAACTCATCGGTCATACCTTGTCCGACAGCCATAGCGAATATCCTCTTAATTCAACTTACCATGACACTGCTTATATTTCTTACCCGAACCACATGGGCAAGGCTCATTTCGACCGACCTTCTGACCTGCTCGAATCGGTGCTGCCTTGGAATCCGACGCTCCATCAGAATCTTCAGCAAGTGCTGACGCTTGCGCATGCTCGAACTTCATGCGCGCAGCAGCGGCCTCTTGTCGACGTCTGGCTTCCTCTTGCGCTTCTTCAGGTGATCGCACCTGCACCATGGACAGATACTTAACGGTCTGATATTTCACTTCACTCAGCAGATTCTGAAACAACTCAAAGGACTCACGTTTGTATTCCTGCTTAGGATTCTTTTGAGCATATCCACGCAGATGAATACCCTGCCGTAAGTGATCCATATTGTACAAATGCTCTTTCCAATATTGATCCAGAACCTGCAACATAACTTGTTTTTCAAATTGACGGAAATTTTCAGACCCGACAACGTTTTCCTTGGATTTATAAATATCGACCAACGTTTCTAAAATGCGTTCGCGGATCGCTTCTTCATTAAGATGATCATCTTCATCCAGCCATTGTTGTACATTTATCTGCGCACCGAACTCGACTTCAAGCTCTTTCATCAAGCCGGTAATGTCCCATTGTTCATGTAGGCTATGCGGGGCAATGTGATGATCGATAACCGTATTGACGACGTCAGTTCGAATATTGTTAATGATGTCTTCAATACTATCTGCTGCCATAAGATCATCACGCTGACGATAAATAACGGTTCGTTGGTCATTTGCAACATCATCGTATTCAAGCAACTGCTTACGGATATCAAAGTTTCGATTCTCTACTTTGCGTTGTGCTTTCTCAATCGCGTTTGACACCATTTTAGCTTCGATTGGTTCACCTTCATCCATGCCTAAACGACTGAACATGTTTTTCATGCTCGGTGGCATAAAGATACGCATTAGATTGTCGTCGAGCGAAAGAAAGAAGCGTGAGGAACCAGGGTCACCCTGACGGCCAGCACGCCCCCTTAACTGATTATCGATACGACGGGATTCATGTCGTTCAGTACCGATAATATGCAAACCACCAGCATCTTTAACCGCCTGCTGTCTGGCTTTTTGTGCTTCAGTTATTTCTGCAATCTGGGCATCTGTTGTGTTATCCAGGGCATTGATTTCCGCTTCCAGATTTCCGCCGAGTACAATGTCGGTACCACGACCAGCCATATTTGTTGCGATTGTCACTGCCCCAGGCATACCTGCCTGTGCAATAATCTGGGCCTCACTCGCGTGCTGTTTGGCATTTAATACATTATGTTTGATCTTAGCTTTATCCAAAGCCTTAGAGATTCTCTCAGATGCTTCAACAGAGGCCGTTCCCACCAGCACTGGCCGCTTGTCTTCAATTGTTTTCTTAATTTCTTCAATGACAGCGTTGTACTTGTCCGTTTCGTTCAGATAAACAAGGTCATTTGCGTCTTTACGAGCGACAGGTTTATTAGTCGGAATAACGACGACATCCAGACCATAAATTTCATTTAATTCGAACGCTTCTGTATCAGCAGTACCTGTCATGCCCGACAGCTTAGTGTATAAACGGAAATAGTTCTGAAAAGTTGTCGACGCTAATGTCTGATTCTCTTTCTGAACATCCAGGCCTTCTTTTGCTTCTACAGCTTGATGCAGGCCATCACTCCAACGTCGTCCTGGCATCGTTCGGCCTGTATGCTCGTCAACGATTATCACCTGGTTGTCTTGAATAATGTATTCGACATTTCTCTGGAACAGGTGGTGCGCCCGAACTCCTGCCATAATGTGATGAAACAGAATCAAATTACCAGGTGCGTAAAGGCTTTCACCTTCCGGTAACAAACCTGCCTGATTTAACAATGTTTCGACTTTTTCATGACCTTGTTCTGTTAGCTCGACGCTCTTCTGCTTTTCATCAATTTCGAAATCGCCGGGTATTGCTTCTTGACCTTCATTGGCTGGATAGCCACGCGTTAAACTCGGAATTAATTTATTTATTTCGATATACCGAGCACTAGAATCTTCGGCCGCACCGGAAATAATCAGCGGGGTTCTTGCTTCGTCAATTAAAATAGAGTCAACTTCATCGACAACAGCGAAGCTGTGACCTCTCTGGAACTTATCTTCAAGACGAAATGCCATGTTGTCCCGAAGGTAGTCGAAGCCAAATTCATTATTAGTCCCATAGGTGATATCTGCCTGATACGCTTCGCGTTTTTCGGCCTGATCCTGCTGGCTGACAACTACACCAACTGACATACCTAACGCGTTATATAAGGGTTTCATCCAACTGGAGTCACGTCGGGCGAGGTAATCATTCACGGTAATAACGTGTACACCGGTGCCCGGTATTGCGTTTAAATAAACCGCTAGCGTCGCAACTAAGGTTTTACCTTCACCCGTTTTCATCTCGGCTACTTTGCCTTGATGGAGCACCATGCCCCCAATAAGCTGCACATCGAAATGCCGAAGCCCCATAGATCGCTTGCTGGCTTCACGAACTAAAGCAAAGGCTTCAGGCAACAAGGCGTCGAGCGATTCACCCTGAGCATGACGATCACGAAATTCCTGTGTCTTAGCTTTAATACCATCATCGGTTAACGCAACATACTCTTCTTCCATTGCATTTATTTTCATGACGATTTTATTAAGTTTCTTAACTTCGCGATCGTTTTTACTACCGATCACTTTTCGGGCAATTGTGGTGAACATAGCGGCTTATTCTGTAGTAATTTCAAGCATTTATAGTTGGGGGTTACTATACAGATCGCAAGGGGGGTTGTCTTTGAAATTGTCTGAAAATAACGCGTAGATCAAGATTTTTACGCATTGTCAGCTGATCTGGGTGGAACAATGAATGACGTATAAAACGAATTTAGTTGAAGCGGGCTGTTCTATCTATGTACTTAGCGGGGTCTACCGACTTGCCGTTCAACAAGACCTCAAAATGAACATGCGGTCCGGTTGACCGACCTGTACTGCCCATTAAGGCTATAATATCGGACTTCTTAACCACATCTCCGACTTCAACAAGTATGTCTTTGCAGTGCCCGTATCTGGTGACATAACCGTTACCATGATTAATTTCAACCAATTCACCATAGCCATATCTCGATCCAGCCCAGGTTACGACACCGGAAGCAACAGAGACGATGCTGGAGCCATCTTTTCCGGCAAAATCGACCCCATCATGCCATGCCAACTTCCCGGTAAACGGGTCATTTCGGTACCCATAACGTGAGCTCATCCAACCACCCTTGATGATAGGGCGACCGGCCACGAAGGTTTCTGACTGAATTTTTCGATCACCGAGTAACGAGTTCAATACTTTCAATTGCTGCTCTCGGTTGTCAATTTGGGCGGCTAACTCGTCCAAAACGTATATAAAATCAGGCGGCGTGTACTCGAGCGAATCAGACTCCGGCCCACCAACAGCTGGCGGAAGCGAAAAATCAAACTCGCCTTCGTCAAGATTGGCGACATCGACTAGCCGCTCCCCCAACGCATCCAGACGAGTCAAACGTCCTTGCAGTTCCGCAAGCCTTATTCTCAACGCATTAATTTGTTCTTCTGTGTATATGCGAGCTTTGGCGACTTCTTCAGATTGAGTTTCAACCCGCTGAATCCATTCATTGGTGGCCTGTTCGTCTATGACAACCAATTCTTGCGGTGTTAGAAATTGATAACCGAAATACCCGATTCCGGTTAGAATCGCCAAAAAAAACACGAACAACGGTGCCAGCATCCATGAGGATACCATCCGAGATCGACCGTGTTTTCGACTGACGATAATGATGTTCATGCTACTATTGACCCACTGCGATTACCGGAGAATAAGCGATTGGTACGCTTTCCACCTCACTCTCTTCAAAAGTAGCATATTCCCAGGCATCTGGGTGTTTTAGAAGCTCGCGTAACAACATGTTGTTCAGACCATGCCCCGATTTGTAGCCGATAAAGCGACCAATCAGGCTATGACCCAACAAATACAGGTCGCCTACGGCATCGAGCACTTTGTGCTTGACGAATTCATCTTCATACCGGAGACCGTCTTCATTAAGGACCCGATAATCATCAACAGCAATTGCATTGTTGACACTGGCACCTAGCGCTAAATTATTCGCACGCAGGTACTCGAAATCGCGCATAAACCCAAATGTTCGGGCTCGGGAAACTTCTTTTACAAAACCCGAAGTGGAAAACTCAAATTCGGTTTGTTGGCTTTTACTGCGAAAAACAGGGTGGTCGAAATCGATTGTGAACTTGATATTAAAGCCATCGTAAGGCTCAAATCGAGCTTCTTTATCACCGTCTCTCACAGAAATGGGCTTTAAAATTCGAATAAATTTCTTGGCTTTTTCTTGCTCTACAATCCCTGCTGACTGTAACAAGAAAACGAAAGGGCCAGCGCTACCGTCCATAATCGGGACTTCCGCCGCACTGACCTCAATAAAAGCGTTATCAATACCAAGTCCAGCACAAGCAGAAAGCAAGTGCTCCACGGTATCAATGCTGACATCTCCGTTAACCAGAGTCGTAGACAAGGTCGTATCACCCACGTTCAGGGCATGGGCTTTAATGGCGACATCGTCCGCTAAATCGGTCCGATAGAAGACAATACCCGTGTCTACAGGAGCAGGTTTTAATGTTAAATATACCTTTTGGCCCGAGTGTAGACCTACACCCGTGGCTTTTATGGCATTTTTCAGGGTTCTCTGATTAACCATTCAGTGACTCATTACCACTATTAAGACTCACAAGTTCCCTATTCTAGCAGAACAGTTCGTCTGAACAAAAGATGCCAGCCTGATCCAGATCAGTCGGCTTGTCGTCTCAAGAAGGCTGGAATATCAAGATAGTCCAGGTCCTTAGCGGATTTCACGGCCTTTTGAGGCTGTTCGTCTGCTGCTTGAGTTGTTTCAACCTTCATCCGGTTCACGGCAGGTCGCTCCAATTTCTTGTAGTCTACAGTACCATCGGCCCTACGTGTGTTATCTACCGCAACTTTTGGCTTATTTACCGTTTGCTTAGCAACTTCACCTATCCCCGTTGCTACTACCGTCACCCGAATTTCATCTTCCAACTCCGGATCAATAACGGTACCGACAACAACCGTGGCATCCTCAGACGCAAACTCTTCAATGGTATTACCCACTTCGGTGAATTCATCTAATCCCAGATCAACACCCGCTGACACATTGACCAAAATACCCCGGGCTCCATGCAGGTCAACATCTTCAAGCAAAGGACTCCGGATAGCCATTTCTGCAGCTCGTTGGGCGCGATTCTCTCCAGAAGCACGACCGCTACCCATCATCGCCATACCCATTTCGGACATGACGGTTCGCACGTCAGCGAAGTCAAGGTTAATGGTGCCAGGCCGTACAATCAGATCTGCAACGCCCTG
The DNA here is from genome assembly GCA_050293765.1 of Reinekea sp. Taxonomy (GTDB): domain Bacteria; phylum Pseudomonadota; class Gammaproteobacteria; order Pseudomonadales; family Natronospirillaceae; genus Reinekea. The sequence goes on along the minus strand of JBNKNI010000011.1, from coordinate 66,434 downwards.
TACCGCGTTCAACAACACGTTATTTGCCTCGGCAAATGCCTCGATCAGCGTCACATTTTTACCAAGTACGCTCAATAGTTTTTCATTAGGTATTGTGATCAGCGAGTCGACATGCTGACGCAGCTCTTCCATACCATCCACAGCGACCTTCATTCGACGTCGACCTTCAAACGGGAACGGCTTGGTGACTACGGCAACCGTCAGAATACCGAGTTCTTTGGCAATTTCCGCGACAACTGGCGCGGCCCCAGTTCCAGTGCCACCACCCATACCTGCTGTGATGAACACCATATCAGAACCTTTCAGGATTTCGGCGATCTGCTCACGGTCTTCCAGTGCAGATTGACGACCGATTTCCGGGTTGGCCCCGGCACCCAAACCACGGGTAATACCATTACCCAATTGCAATGCGGTCGTTGCATTAATGCTTCTTAATGCCTGAGCATCCGTGTTAGCACAGATAAACTCGACGCCCTCAACGCGACTATCCAGCATGTGCTTAACAGCGTTGCCGCCACCACCGCCACAACCGAATACTTTAATAACCGCATTTTGCGGCTGCTCGTCAACTAGTGTAAACATATCGCCCCCGCCAGTTTCAGTTTCATAAATAGACATAGTCCCACTCCTTCCTGTTGTTTTTTTGTACCGCCTGACCGATACACCCTGAAATCTTAAAAATTCTCAGCAATCCATTTTTTAAACGACTGCCATCCCGATTGCTTGGAACGCGTCTTTGATTTTTTGCCATTTTTTAATTGCTTCAACCCGTACTGCAGCAGACCAACCCCTGTAGCATGTATGGGATTATTCACAACGTCGGCCAAACCAGATATGCCAATCGGCGACGCCAAACGAACCGGCACATGGAAAACCTCTTCAGCCAGCTCGACAGCCCCTTCCATCTTGGCTGTCCCACCGGTTAATACGACTCCGGCTGGTATCATGTCTTCAAATCCGCTACGACGTAACTCAGCCTTAATCAAAGAAAACAACTCTTCATATCTTGGCTCAACAACTTCCGCCAACGCCTGCCTAGTTAATTCACGCGCTGATCGATCGCCGACACTGGGCACTTTAATAGTTTCATGTTCACCAGCCAGTTGAGACAGCGCGCAGGCGTACTTAATTTTAATCTCTTCCGCATGGGCAGTCGGTGTCGCAAAAGCCATCGCAATGTCGTTCGTCACCTGGTCACCGGCTATGGGAATGACGGCCGTATGACGGATAGCACCTTCAGTGAATATCGCCATATCCGTAGTGCCGCCACCAATATCGACCAAGCAAACGCCCAATTCTTTTTCGTCGTCCGTCAGAACAGACTGCGCCGATGCCAGTTGTTCTAAAATAATCTGATCGACTTCCAAACCACACCGGCGTACACACTTATCAATGTTCTGAACCGCGTTTTGAGCGCCGGCCACAATGTGAACCTTTGCCTCTAATCGAACACCACACATGCCCAGCGGTTCTTTGATACCTTCTTGGCTATCGATAATGTACTCTTGCGGTAAAACATGAAGAATGGCCTGATCCGCCGGAATAGCGACGGCTTTAGCGGCATCGATCACACGCTCCAAGTCTGCTTCGACCACTTCCTTTTCTTTGATTGCCACAATTCCGTTACTGTTCAAACTGCTGATATGACTCCCCGCAATTCCAACATACACAGAATGAATATCGCAGCCAGACATCAATTCAGCTTCTTCAATGGCACGCTGAATACTCTGAATTGTGGATTCAATATTGACCACGACGCCTTTTTTTAATCCACGAGACGGATGCGAGCCCAAACCGACAATCTCAAGACCGCCTTCCGCTGTCACTGTACCCACGATTGCCACCACTTTCGAAGTGCCTATATCCAGGCCAACGAGCATTTGTCCTTTATGCGGCGATGTCATTTTTCACCTCTAATGAGTTTTCATCTTGCAATTTCACGGCGACACCATTTGGGTATCTCGCGTCGATGTACTTAATATTATCCAAACCAAATACGTTACTGTTCATAAACTTCACAACGCGTCGACTGCGTTCTAACACTTCTTTTTCACCCAAAAATATCTCGATACCTGATCGTAAAGTAATGGACCAGCTACCTCGTGAACGCATGGCTACTTTCTCGACCATGACATTCTGTTCGCGAAATATTTTCGCAAACTGGAGATAGTTTTCCATTACATAGGCCGACTGATTTTCAGGCCCCTGTAAACTCGCCAATTTCAGCTCCGCCATGGGTCTGGACAACGGTATACCTTCACTGTTCAACACGTCTTCCCCGTTCCAGAATGCGACCGGCTCATGCTCTGTTAAAGTCACGGTCAATTTACCGGGCCAGGTTTTTAATACGCTACTTTGCCGAACCCAAGGTAACGCTTCCAATCGAGCATTCAATTCAAGTAAATCCAGAAAAAACAAACTTTTCCCCAGGTATTCCTGCAATACGTCATCTAACTGAGCTTCTTCCTGATAGATAAGCGGTGACGTTAAAGCGTATTGTGTTACCGCTAATGGCCGCCAGCGCACATCACGGATGACGACCGTGACAAACCACAACGCTACAAACCCTGCCACAACACCAATAAATTTAACGAAGTAACCTGCCCATTTGCGAACCGGTAGTGGTTGTCTCCTTTTTGTAGCGCCTTTACTGCGCTTTGTCGCGGCCATCAGTTAAATTCTCACGATTCCAAAAAGCCAAGCTTCCTTTGCGCTATCAGCATCGACAGCGCACCGACATCACCGGCTCCCTGCGTTAGCAGTAAATCACCGTCCTGCAGAATATCCGGAAGCACATCAAAAATTGTGTCCTTATCTTCAATAAAGATCGGGTCGACCCGCCCTCTTTGCCGGATGCTACGGCACAAACTTCGTCCATCTGCACCGTTGATTGCCTCTTCGCCTGCAGGGTAAACATCCAACAATAACAACACATCAACCTTGGACAGTACTTCGACAAAATCTTCATACAGATCGCGCGTTCGGCTGTAACGATGCGGCTGAAACAACGCGACCAAACGACGCTCAGGCCAACCGGTACGAATAGCCTCAAAAGTCACTTCAAGCTCGCGGGGGTGATGACCGTAGTCATCGACTAACATTATCTCGCCCTTGGGTGTTTTAAATTCACCGTTTACCTGAAAGCGCCTGCCCACACCATCAAATTGTGCCAAGCCTTCCGCGATCTCAACATCGGGAACCCCCTCATCTGTCGCGACTGCGATGACGGCCAATGCGTTCAACACATTATGATCACCAGGCATCTGCAGCGTCACGTCCAACTCAGAATAACCTTTACGCAGCACTGTAAATTTGGTCTCTAATCCTTGCTTGCGAATATTGACGGCCCGAACGTCAGCGGTTTCACTGAAACCGTAGGTCATCATTTGACGATTAACAGAAGGCATGATGGATCGGATATTCTCGTCATCCACACACAACACAACGAGACCGTAAAATGGCACATTGTGAAGAAAATCTACGTACGCCTTTTTTAGCTTCTCAAAATCGCCGTCATAAGTACTCATATGGTCAGCATCGATGTTTGTCACAATTGCGGTCATGGGTTGCAAGTGTAAAAACGACGCATCGCTTTCGTCCGCTTCAGCAACGAGGTACCGACTAGTTCCTAATTTTGCATTGCTTCCTGCGCTATTCAGTTTCCCGCCGATGATAAAAGTAGGGTCTAATTCACCACGAGACATAACGGCGGTCATCAAAGACGTCGTTGTCGTCTTGCCATGGGTGCCTGCAATGGCGATACCGTGACGATAACGCATCAGTTCAGCCAGCATTTCAGCACGGCGAACAACCGGTACACGTGATGTTAATGCCCATTGTATTTCTTCGTTAGAAGGATCAACGGCGCTGCTTACAACTACAACGTCAGACCCAATCACATTACTTTCGCGATGCCCGATGAAGACATCAATACCAATACTTTGCAGCCGTTCTACCGTGGCTGAATTTTTCAGATCAGAACCGCTGATTAGGTAACCCTGATTCAATAGAACTTCAGCAATACCGCACATACCGACACCGCCTATGCCGATGAAGTGAATTCGCTTGATCCTTCTCATTTCCGGAACTGGAAACCCGGTTTTTTGATTCTGCTCTTTGCTCATGCGACATCACTCTTAACTAATTCGTTTACTACTTTCACTATTCGCTTTGCTGAGTCTCTTACACCCAACTGCCAAGCGCGTTCCGCTTTCTCGCGCAAGTCATTTCTTTGGTTGCTCAGTTCTTGCAGCCGTTTGGCAAATCGCTGTGCCGATAACTCCGATTGTTCAAACCATTCTGCAGCGCCAGCATCCGCTAACCATTGGGCATTTTTGTACTGTTGTTTGTCTTCATGCCATGGGTATGGGATGAGTAGTGAATACAAACCTACCGCCGCCAACTCTGAAACCGTAGAGGCACCGCTGCGAGCAATAACCAAGTCTGCCCATTGATAAGCAGCCCGCATGTCATCTATAAACTCGACGACCGTAGCTTCAACACCTTTGTCCCGATACTGCTGAGTGCATCGTTCACTTTTTCCACGACCAGTCTGATGCCAGATTTCAAATCTTTTGGCCATACCCGGCTCAGCCAGCGCTTGAGGCATCAGATCATTAATGGCCTCCGCACCTTGCGAGCCACCTAACACCAGTATTCTGAGCGCGCTGTGTTGACCCAAACTTCGTTGACCGGGACGTTCGATCTCACATAGCTGCGGACGCACCGGATTTCCAACCACTTCGTGCGCTGCAGCAAAGGTTCCGGGAAATGCCTGCAAAACCCTCTTTGCCCGCTTCTCCAAACGCTTATTGGTCAGGCCCGGCACACCATTTTGCTCGTGCAAAATTAAGGGCGTCTTCAGCAATAAAGCAGCGACGCCACCCGGCGCTGAAGCGTACCCCCCAAAACCAATAACGGCGTCTGGTTTTTCCTGTCGCAAATACCAAATACTGGCCCACAGTGCTCTAGCCAAGTTCAAAGGTGCTAATAACTTTCGTAACCGCCCACCGTGCCAAGCCGTCACCGGCAACGCATGGAATTCAAATCCCATTTTTGGGACCAATGTATTCTCCATACCGCGCCGAGAACCCAACCAACGAACTTGCCAGCCGCATTGCTCAAATTCCTGAGCCACGGCCATTGCCGGAAAAATGTGTCCGCCGGTTCCGCCAGCCATTATTAGCACTTTCATTCCGCATCACCGTTTTTCTGCAAGGTTTCTCCATATATCCGATTGACCATTGCAATTAAACAGATGCTAACGATTAGACTGGTACCACCTGCGCTGATAAAAGGTAACGTCAGTCCTTTGGTCGGTAGCAACCCGGTGTTGACTCCTAAGTTAATGAAGGCTTGCATTGAAAACAAAATACCAATCCCGTAGGCGCAGAAAGCCCCGAACAGGTTATTTTTTAATTCAGCTAAACGGCCGATTTTGAAAATGCGAGCTATCATCAGGCTGTAAATGGCGATCAACGTAATGACACCCACCAAACCAAGTTCTTCCGCGATGATAGCCACGATGAAGTCATTATGAGCCTCTGGCAAATAGAACAGTTTCTGCATCGAATTACCTAAACCGACACCGAACCATTCGCCTCGTCCAAACGCAATTAAAGATTGCGTCAATTGGTATCCGCTGCCATACACGTTTTCTTCGGACCACGGATTGCGAAAAGCCAACAGTCGCTGCACTCGATAGGATTCGGACAATGCCATCACAGCAACCGAGCCAACGGCGGCGAACATAGCCAGAAAGAACTGACCTGGCTTAACACCGCCCAAAAACAACATACCCAGAATGGTTCCGAGGATAACAACCACCGAGCCAAAATCCGGTTCCAATAACAACAGCACAACAACCAACGCAAGAATAAACACTGGTTTCAGAAAGCCAGACCAGCTGCTGATCACTTCATCACGACGGCGTACCAGATATGCAGCGACATAAAGGATCAATCCGACCTTTGCAATCTCTGATGGTTGAAAGCCAAACGGCCCCAGGTTAATCCAGCGTCGAGATCCCTTGATCTCCTGACCGATACCCGGAAACAGAACTAAAACCAACAATAAAAATGCAGCCAACAGCAGCAACGCACTATTTGCTCGCCAAACATTCATCGGCACAACGGTTATCAGGGCTGCACCGACTATCCCTAAAGCCATATAAAGCGCGTGCCGAATTACAAAATGATAAGGCACGCCGAAAAGTTGCTCACTGACATCAATTCCAGCCGAAGCGATCATGACCAACCCAAACAAGAGCAACGAAAGGCAACTGCCGAGTAACAACAGGTCAGGCTGCCAAAGCGGCTGATAGTGGTCCGACATTCGATCTGTAATCACAGGAACGGCTTTATGAACGGTCATTTCAGCCTCCCTACCAACTCATTAAATACCTGGCCTCTATGCTCAAAATTTTTAAACTGATCGAAACTCGCGCAGGCAGGTGACAACAAAACGACATCGCCCGCTCTCGCAAGTTCCACTGCTTTTGTCATTGCATTGGATATATTTTCAACTATCTCTGCAGTTACAACGGCACGCTTCAACAGCGTGGCATCCTCACCAAAAGCGAATACATGTCGGCAGGTCTTCTGCGTAACACTCGCCAAAGGGGACAGATCTTGTCCTTTCGACTGACCGCCGAGCAATAAGATAATGTTCTTATCATCCGGATCCGCCAATCCTTTCAGTGCGGCAATGGTTGATCCGACATTGGTTGCTTTAGAGTCATTAAAAAAGCGCACATCATTCACCGATGCGACAAACTGACAGCGATAGGGTAAGCCACTGAATGACGTCAATGCTGACAAGGTCGCGGTCCGGTCATTGCCGAATGCGTCAGCCATCGCCAGTACTGCCAGTGCATTTGATGCGTTATGCAATCCGGCTAATGACAATTCACTTATCGGAATGATTTTCTCAAAACCTTTCGCCAGCCAGACTGTGCCATCCTGATCTCGCAAACCGTACTGCTGCAAATCTGGCGCATCCGACCCAAAGCTAATTTGAGTCGTTGTTGCCGGCACCAAGGGTTGAGTCAATGCATCCTCACGGTTGAAAACCGATACTCGGCAACCAAAATAAATCCTGTGTTTGGCTTGCTGATAATGCGCCATGGAATCGTAGCGATCCATATGGTCTTCCGACACATTTAACAACGTTGCTATATCAGCATTCAGCTTCTGAATAAGTTCAAGTTGAAAACTGGACAATTCCAATACGGCGACATCGTAGCGCTCCGATAGCGTGTCCAATACCGGCAACCCTATATTGCCGGCGACCAATGTTTTATACCCACCTAGGCGCAATGCTTCGCCTAACCAGGCAGTCACAGTGGACTTGGCGTTAGAACCAGTGATCGCGATGATACGACCATCAAACTCTGCCAGGAACAGTTCAATATCACTGGTTACACGAACACCGGCAGCAATCGTTTTCTGAATTTCCGGGGTACTTAATGCAACCCCCGGACTCATCACCAAAACGTCGGCTGAACTCAAAACAGTTTGGTTCCAACCTCCGCAATAAACGCTTATGGTTGGAAACTCAGTCTTGAATGCGTCAAGCCCATGAGGCTTCTCGCGAGAATCAATCACTGAAACGTGCTTGCCACGCGACACCAAATAGCGCACGCAGGAAACCCCGGTCAAACCGAGGCCCACGACGACATATTTTGTATCTGCGGCAATTAAAGTCATTAGCGAATCTTCAACGTAGACAAACCAATAAGAACCAGAATGACGGTTATAATCCAGAATCGAACAATAACCCGCGGCTCCGGCCAACCTTTCAACTCATAGTGGTGATGCAGAGGGGCCATTCGGAAAATTCGGCGCCCGGTTAATTTGTATGAAGCCACTTGCAAAATGACGGAGACAGTTTCCGCCACGAACACACCACCCATAATAAACAGCACCAACTCTTGGCGAACGATAACGGCCATGACACCGAGCGCTGCACCTAAAGCCAAAGAACCAACATCACCCATGAAAACCTGGGCCGGATATGTGTTAAACCATAAAAATCCCAGACCAGCCCCCACCAACGCGGCGCAAAAGACAATCAACTCACCAGCGCCTGCAACATAAGGAATTTGCAGGTAATCCGAATACACAGAGTTCCCGGTGACATAGGCAAAAACGCCCAGCGCTCCACCTACTAATACCGTTGGTAAAATAGCAAGTCCGTCCAATCCATCCGTCAGATTGACGGCGTTAGAGGTACCCACAATCACAAAATAGGTTAACGCGATAAAAGTTAAGCCTAAGGGCAACGCGACATCCTTGAAGAAAGGAATAAATAAGGTTGTTTCCGTGCCTGTCACTGCCGTACTGTACAGAGCAACGGCAGCTGCCATTCCGATCAGGGATTGCCAAAAATATTTAGACTTAGCTGAGAGGCCTTTGCTATTTTTCTGCACGACTTTTCGATAGTCATCTACCCATCCAATACAGCCGAATCCAGCAGTGACGAGCAGTGTTATCCAAACATAACGATTATTAAGATCCGACCAAAGCAACGCTGACGAAATTACGGAAATTAAAATCAACGCACCACCCATGGTTGGTGTACCAGCTTTCGTCAAATGACTTTGCGGACCGTCGTGTCGAATCGATTGCCCAATCTGGTGTTGCTTCAACATACGAATAAGTTTTGGTCCGAAAATCAAAGAAACACCCAACGCGGTCAGAACACCGAAAATTGCGCGCAATGTTAAATACTGCAGGACACTAAAGCCTGCGTCGTACTGTTCAAGAAATGGCGTTAACCAGACAAACATCAGTCTTTCCTTCTCAGCGCTTCAACAACGCGTTCCATGCCAGAACTTCGAGATCCTTTTACCAGTACGGCGGTTTCGGTTTCTAATTTTGCTGGCAACATCGACAGCAAATCTCCAATAGTTTGAAAATGATGACCACCGAAGGCATCGGCTATCTGTTCCGAACGCTCCCCAATAGTCCAAACATTTTTAATCTTTCCCCGTGCATACAATCCCACTTCACGATGCATTTGTTCAGATTCATCACCCAGCTCCGCCATATCCCCTGCGATGAGCAAGGTATCACCGCCAATATCCGCTAACACATCAATTGCAGCGCGAAACGATTCTGGATTTGCGTTATAGGCGTCGTGAATCAGAGCACCGCCAAAATTGGATTCAACAGGCTCCATTCGCCCCGGTTCCGGACTCATCTCGCTTAGACCTTGTGCGATATCCAACTCAGATACCCCGGCAAGCCACGCAGTCGCGGCAGCGGCAGCGGCATTAAGCGCCATGTGTTTGCCCAGCATGGACCAGGAGACAGAAATATCACCATCGGGCAGACTTAACGTAAATTCGCTGCCCGAAGCACTGTTTTTAAACGATAACAAACAAACATCTGCATCCGTATGCTTACCAAAACTGACAACTTTGCGATCACCCGCACGTTTCAACCAGCTGTTAAACGCAGGATCGTCTTGGTTAAGTACAACACCGCCTTCCGACTCGGTCGCATCAATAATTTCACCCTTACCGAGCCGTACCCCTTCAACACCACCAAAGCCTTCCACATGCGCAGAACCAGCATTCAATAACAAGCTGATATGAGGCTTAGAGATCGTCCCCAACCATTCGATTTCACCTTGCGCATTGGCACCAAACTCCAGTAAAACACGCTGGTGCTTTTCTGATAAGCGGAACCATGTTTTGGGCACGCCAATGTCATTATTAAAATTACCATCGGTTGCCAGCAGTCCCGGTTGAAGCGAAAATATGTGTTGCAACATTGCCCGGGTCGACGTCTTACCCGCCGAACCGGTTAACGCAACAACCTGCCCCTGAAACCGGTCGCGCAGCAACATAGCCAGATAACCCAAGGCTTTTTTGGTATCCGTGACAACCAGTTGTGGTAGCGAACAATTTTCTTGTTCATGTTCAACAATCAGCACACTGGCGCCTTTGTTGATCGCCGTATTGATGTAATGATGACCATCAAAAAACTCGCCAACTAACGCCACATAAGCATCACCTTCTGCTAACGTACGTGTGTCCGTTGAGATATCGCTAACTTCGATATCATCACCTACAACGACACCCTGACATTTTGCTGCCCACTCACTCAATAAAGGGTTAGTCCACATCTTGAGCCTCCTGCCAATTCAGTACAGTATCCTGATCGGAAAAGGGGTGACGAACACCCTTTATTTCCTGATAACTTTCGTGGCCTTTCCCAGCGATCAACACAACATCCGCAGGAGAGCTTTGACTAAGGGTTTTAACGATGGCCTGATGCCTGTCATTAATCACGGTGTAGTTAGAGTTTGCTGTGAAGCCTTTGCAAATATCTTCAATAATTCTTTCAGACGGCTCTGTGCGCGGGTTGTCATCCGTCACAACGATAAAGTCAGCAAATTCTTCGGCAATCGCAGCCATTTCAGGTCGCTTACCACCGTCCCGATCACCACCACAACCAAACACGACCCCCAGGCGACCGCTGACATGTTCTCGACAGGCCAGTAACGCTTTTTTAAGGGCATCCGGCGTATGGGCATAGTCAATCACGACCGTCGGTGAATATTTGGAACGCAAAGTTTCCATTCGGCCTTTGACCGGACTGCAGTTGGAAATAATTCGGGCAGCAGTATTTAAAGGAATACCTTCCGCGAGCAACACAGAAAATGCTGCTAAAGCGTTGCTTAAATTGAATCTGCCTAACAAGCGCAAATTCATTTCAATGTCACCTTGAAAGGTTTTCACCGTCGCATCAATCCCCGCCTGATGACAACGAATGTTCGTTGCCATCACATCGGCATTTTTTTCGACACTATAGGTAATGGTGCGGTCTGCGACAATCGAATCCAGGTGCTGAACAACCCATTCATCATCGACATTCACAATGGCGTTGCGCAGCTCAGGCCAGCGCATAAGCTTCCACTTTGCAGCCCCATAAGCTTCCATTGTTTCATGATAATCAAGATGATCACGTGATAGATTGGTGAACACGGCACTGGAAAACCGAATACCATCCACTCGGCCTTGATCAAGACCATGCGAGGACACTTCCATCGCGCAATATTCGGCACCCTGTAATTTTTGTCTGGCCAACTCAGAATGCAATCGAATCACGTCTGGTGTAGTGTTCAATGTTTCGGTCAGTTGACCCCACAACCCTTGCCCATTCGTGCCTATAATGCCGCAACGTTTACCGAGAAAGTCCAGGGACTGCGCGATATACTGACAGGTAGACGTCTTACCGTTGGTTCCGGTGATACCAATGACTTTCAGTTGCTGAGATACAGCACCATAAAAGCGGTGTGCCAACCCACCCAATGCCTCTTTTAAATTTTCAATAACGCAGATCGGTACAACAGTGTTGGCAACGTTCACTGGACGCTCACACAGAACAGCAACAGCGCCGTTTGCTAACGCAGATTCAATAAAATCATGGCCATCAACCGAATAACCTTTCAAGGCTATAAAGATGGACCCCCGAGTCACTTCACGGCTATCCAAAGTAATGTCGATCGCTTTTATTCCAGCCAACTCGGGATGAGCGGGCAACCAATCCATCAGAGAAATCATGATGCCCCTCCCTGTGCCATCAGGGGTGATAAGTCTGGTTTAATGTCTAGTAACGGCAAGGCTTGTTGCATAATTCCCTTAAACACAGTTGCAGGCACCTCGCCACCAAAATACGCATCTTCAGGCGGCTCGTTGATCACAACCACGGTAACGATCTCTGGCTTATTAGCGGGTGTTATCCCGACAAACGAAGCGTTATATTTCGCATCTTCATAACCTGCCGCACCAACCTTGTGACTGGTCCCTGTTTTACCCGCCACGCTGTACCAGTCGAGCTTCGCACGTCTCGCGGTTCCGCCAGGCTCTACGACCGTTTGCATCATCTTAACGACCGCCCTCGCAGAACTCGCAGCTACAACCTGCTGACCTGACGCCGCCGAAGACACGCCTTGAATAAGGCGCGCGTTGACACGCTTGCCATCGTTCGCCAACGTCGCAAAAGCCTGAGCCAAATGCAAAGGCGTTACCGCCAATCCGTAACCATAGGCCAACGCCCCTTGAGTAACGTTATCCCAGCGCATGGGGTTGGGCAGGGACCCACTGGCCTCTCCGGGATAACCAAGACTCGTTGTTTCACCAAGGCCAAAACCGTATAGGTGTTCCCAAAAAAAGTTTTTATCGATGTCTTGGGATACTTTCACAATGCCGACATTGCTCGACTTCTGAATTATCTGCGTGGCCGTCAACACCCCGTAGTCTTTAAAGTCTCGGATTGAGAATTTACCTAAGCGGGTATAGCCCGGGCTGGTATTTATTTGACTGTTGACAGAAACAACCCCTGCGTCGAGCGCAATGGCCATTGTAATCGGCTTCATGACAGACCCAGGCTCAATCAGATCGGTAATTGCACGATTTCTCAGGGCTTTTGGCTTTATTGTTGCGCGATCATTTGGGTTGTAACCAGGCTGATTAACCATCGCAAGAACATCACCGGTTCTCACATCCATGATGACCACGGAACCAGATTTTGCCCCAGTGGAGACAATAGCCTGCTTCAATTCTCGGTACGCCAGATACTGCAAACGCAGATCAAGCGTCAGCTGCAGATCATCGCCTGGATGCGCCGCTAACAATTCACCGACGTCACGCACAGAACGGCCGAGCAAATCGCGGATCACTTCTTTTTTACCGGATTCAGACGACAGCAGGCTTTCGAATGCCAATTCTAAGCCTTCCTGGCCCCGGTCATCGACGTCGGTAAATCCAACCACATGCGAGGCGACCTCACCGGCGGGGTAATACCGCTTGTATTCACGCTGTGCATAGACACCCGGAAAATCCATATCCAGAATCACTTGAGCCTGATCTGGTGTCATGTGACGTCGGACATACATAAACGCCCGATGCTGCTGCGCTCGGGCTTGCAAGGTTTTTGCATTCACACCCGCGGCAACCGCCAACTGAGGTATATCACCATCTTTAAGTTCACGCGGGTCAGCCCATATTGAAACGACAGGCGTACTGACGGCCATAGGCTCGCCGTAACGATCCGTCAACATTCCTCTCGGTGCATTAACAACTTCAATACGCTGCCAGCGTGACGTTCCTTCGCTGATCAAAAAGTCTTTCTGCATCACCTGCAAAAACACAACGCGCCACACCGTCACTGATAATAAAATCAGCAAACCGATTTGCACCGTTATGAATCTCCAACGCGAATGCACCATGTATTATTTACTCTCTGTTCCTGATTCCAATGTTTTAATATCAACAGACTCCGGTAACACCATACCCAACTGTTCACGAGCAACCCGTTCCACTCGGGAAGGCGAAGAAAAGGCGCTTTCTTCTAACAGCAACCGCCCCCATTCTTCCTGCAAGGCTTGCTGCTCTCGTCTCAAATTCTCCAGTAAGGCAAATTGCAGTCTGGACTGATAGGTTACAGACACAATCCCAAAGGTCGTTACCAATACAACCACAACTTCAAAACCCAACAACAACCATGCAGCCAGAGAAATCTTCCGCATTACAATTTTTCTGCCACTCTCAACACAGCGGATCGAGAGCGAACATTAACGTCAATCTCTGCCTTACTTGCTTTAATGGCCTTACCAACCGACTTCATGTTTTTCTGTATATCCGCGTCCTGAATTGGCAATCCAGGCGGTAATTCCGGACCGGACGACTGCAACTTAATAAATTGTTTCACTGCGCGATCTTCTAAACTGTGAAACGAGATCACAGCAATACGACCGCCCGATCGAAGCACAGACAACGAAGCAGCGAGCACCTTATCCAGCTCATCCAGTTCTCCGTTTATGTAAATTCGGATGGCCTGAAATGATTTTGTCGCTGGATGCTTCTTATGATCCCATTTCGGATGCGCTTTTTTGATAATCGCGGCCAATTGCAACGTGGTTTCGATTGGCGCTTCCTGCCGAGCGGTGACAATGGCACGCGCAATACGGCGACTGAAATGTTCGTCACCATAACGAAAAAGAACGTCTGCTAAATCGGCTTCCCGAACGCTTGCAATCCATTGTGCAGCACTAACGCCAGCATCTGGATTCATGCGCATATCCAAAGGTCCATCCGCTTGAAAACTAAAGCCGCGACGAGCGTCATCCAGCTGTGGAGAGGACACACCCAAATCCAGCATCACGCCAGCAACCTGACCAAGCATTTGTCGCTCTGCAATAATATTTTCCAGTTCGGCAAAGCCCGATTGCACAACAGTCACCCTGGAATCCTGCTCTGCCAGAGCTTGCGCGGTCGCTATGGCAAGAGGGTCCTTATCGATCACCAGAAGGCGCGAATCCGGACCCAGTTTTGACAGCAATAACTTACTGTGCCCACCACGCCCAAACGTACCGTCAACATAAATGCCTTCGCCGCAAAACACGCCGCCTACCGTTTCATGCAGCAGCACAGTCTCATGCGAAAACCGGGAGTTCTCCGGATGCGTCATAGCGATATCTGCTCCAACTCTTCAGTCATTGACTCGTCTGAACCAGCAGCCGCGATATACTCATCTCTGGCCTGCTCCCACAATGTTTCCGACCATAATTCGAATTTATTACCCTGCCCCAGCAGAACAACCTTTTTATCCAGCTCAGCGTATTCACGCAGTGGACCTGAGATAAGCAACCGACCCGAACCATCAATCTCAACATCGGTCGCATAGCCGATCAAAAGACGCTGTATGCGTCGGGCCGCTTTATTAAAACTGGACAGTGCAGATATTTTTTCCTGAATCACTTCCCACTCGGGAAGCGGGTAAATCAAAAGACACTTCGATTCAGTATCAATCGTGACCACCAACTGATTCGCGGCAGCAGCCTCCAGAGTTGCTCGATAACGGCTGGGCACAGCAACTCGCCCTTTAGCATCTAACGCTAAAGAGTGAACACCGCGCAGCATGATGTTATCGCTCAAAGACATTCCCAACCCCAGAATCAAAACCCTAGTTAGCAATCACTAACATCATAAGGAAAACCACTATTACCCACTTTTCCCCACAATTCGACACTATAGAGCCACCATACGCCACAAGCAAGTATTCACTAGCGCTAAGCCAATTAAAAAAACCTTAAAAAACAGCGAGTTACGAAGTGGGTCACATTTTGATTTCTAAAGTTAGCAGACACTAACATCGCAAAGCATGCTTAAAATGAGAAGTTAGGATTGACACTTAAAGTAAAACATTAAGTATTAGAATATTTTGGAATTACACAGATAAAATTGATAAGAAAAAAGATGGGAGTCAGCCGATAAGCCGGGTTCTGTCGTAGACAGTCATTCATCTAGCCGTGTAATCACTCACACAGTCAAGCGACCTACCCGGTTCCAGCGCGGGTCACGCCTATATGGAACCCTATTTGGTCTTGCTTCAGGTGGGGTTTACCTTGCCAACGCTGTTACCAACGCCGCGGTGCGCTCTTACCGCACCCTTTCACCCTTACCCACGGTCGACCCCTGGGCGGTCTGCTCTCTGTTGCACTTGCCGTCGGCTCACACCGCCCAGACGTTATCTGGCACCTTACCCTTTGAAGCCCGGACTTTCCTCCCCCCGCAATGCAGGCGGCGACTGTCTGGCTGACTCCCGTGCGGCAAATTAATGAAAATGAGCGATAACGCAAGCATTTGTTTCACAAAGATAAAATTAATTCGTAATAACTCTTCTTAGCCCCACCATAAACGTTAGCGATGACTGCTGCCGCTTTTTTTGGTGGCAGTAAAGGTTTCAGTTCTTTTGCCAACGTAAGAATATCCGGACTGACCCGCTCTACATCCGTTTTCTGAGCGCCAGCAACCATCACCACGAATTCACCCTTGCGTTGATTGGCATCCACTTTCACCTGCAGAACCAGGTCCGCCAACGTACCCCGCAAAACCGTTTCAAAAGTTTTGGTCAATTCGCGCGCCACACAAGCTGAACGCTCTCCACCAAATACGCCCACCATATCTTCCAGGGAGTCTTCGATACGATGACTGCTTTCATAAAAGACCAGGGTCTGAGTCATTCCAGCGACCGATTCCAGCGCCTTGATGCGAGCACCTTGCTTATGGGGTAAAAAACCTTCGAACACCCAACGATCCGTTGGCAACCCGCTCACGGACAACGCTGTAATGACCGCACTCGGGCCAGGAACCGGAATAACACGAAGTCCCGCAGCAATAACTTCGTTAACCAATACATAGCCTGGATCAGAAATAAGAGGCGTGCCGGCGTCACTCACCAATGCAATGCTTTGACCTGCGTGTAATTTCTCGACAATCATCGCCGATCGATCCCGCTCATTGTGTTCATGAAGTGACATTAATGGCTTTTTACAACCGATATGTTCCAGCAGCCGAGCACTATGACGGGTATCCTCGCAGCAAATCAGATCCACCTGTTGCAAGACTTGCACCGCCCTTTCCGTGATATCCCCTAAATTACCAATTGGTGTAGACACAACATATAAGTTGGCCATTTTCATGGACTGTGTCGCTTGCATTTTCCGGACCCTTACAATAACTACGCTGGTGACGATGACTTTTTATCGGATAACTGAGTAAAATGCACAGATATTCAAACAGTTAAGTTTAAGACAACATGCCGTTTATTAAGAATTCCACGCTTCTATCAGTCAGTACCCTGTTAAGCGTCATTATAATTGCAGGCTGTGCGACGACGCAGAATACCACAAACGAGGGCGTCAATGCGCAAGACGCGAACGCAAGTGTCGAGCGGGAAGACCCTTTGGTTAATCAACAATTGGCTGCTGTCGAAGCCTTCCTGAGCCAGCATCAGGTAGATCAGGCAAACATCATTCTGAACTCATTAAGCGTCAATCAACTCACCACACAACAGAAAACCCGTTATGTGTTAGCCAAAGCAGAAGCGGCACTTATCGTGGGCGACGGGCAAGAAGCTCTTCGTTGGATCAATGGTGAAAACGTTTATCTGTTTGACGGCCTGCCGCTTGAGCAACAAATTGATATCGGTCTGAAACGAGCCGAAGCCTATGAATTTTCTGGCAACCCTCTCGCCGCAGCCCGTGAACGCATTTTTATGGCACCTGTTCTGGATGGTGATCAACAAGCGTTCAATCACGAACAAATATGGTTTGATTTGCAATTGGTGCCGGAAGAGGAATTACGCGCATTAGCGGAACAAGAATCCAGCCCCGACCTCACCGGATGGATTGAACTGGCGCTTATCAGCCAATCACAAAACGATGACTTGTATAAGTTACTGACCAGCGTCGAAAAATGGCAAAAACAGCATCGGTCGCATCCGGCTTCCGAACAACTGCCTGGCAGTTTGCAGATGCTACGCCAAATTGCGGCCGCACAACCCACCCACATCGGCGTATTGCTGCCACTTTCCGGTACGCTGGCTAACCTTGGCAACGCGATCCGCAACGGCCTGATAACCTCCTGGTATCAAGCTCAGGCAAACAACCAAGAGATTCCGAAGTTAAGTTTTTATGACACCGCAGTGACCGAAGACATTCAAAACCTTTATAAGCAGGCGATCACAAACGGTGCGGAAACCATTATTGGTCCGTTAGTGAAAGCCAAAGTACAAAGGCTCGCACAAATTGATTCCCTGCCGGTTCCCGTTCTCGCGCTGAACTATGTCGATGCTCAAACCGGCAAATTAAATAACTTTTATCAGTTTGGGATCGGCCCCGAAGACGAGGCCATTCAGGTAGCCAACGACATCTGGCAACAGGGAGTACGCTCGGTCATGGTTGTTGCCCCCGACAGCGCTTGGGGCATCCGGGTCAGCGATGCTTTTATCCGGCACTGGCAACTCAAGGGTGGTCGCATTGCCAGTAAGGCTTTGTTTTCCCGACCTGATCAGTACCTTGGCACCATAAAATCGGCTCTGAATATCAATGACAGTGAACAGCGCCACAACACTTTACAGCGGTTACTGGACGACAAACTAGAGTTCGAATTCAGACGCCGACAGGACATCGACACCGTCTTTATGCTGGCTTTCCCAGCTCAGGCCCGCCAACTCAAACCCATCCTGAATTATCAGCGCGCCATTAACCTGCCGGTTGTCGCCACTTCCAGTCTTTATTCGGGCAAATCCGATCCGGATCGAGATAAAGACCTTGAAGGTGTGCGTTTTGTCGAAATGCCCTGGCGTTTGTCACCCAGTGCCTTGCGAAGCCAAGCAACACAGTCCTTTCCGGACAGTATGAATAACTATGCTTCGCTGGTTGCTTTAGGGGTGGATGCTTTTAAGGTGTATCCGCGTTTGGCACAAATGTCGGTATTCAATGATGTTCGCATCCAGGGTGTCACAGGCGCAATGACCATGAATAAACTGGGCCAGATTGAACGTGAGCTGGATTGGGCTGTTGTCGAAAATGGGCTGGTGCGGCGCAGACCGCTGCAGTCGACCGAAGACTGACGTCGGCGATCATGGATCATCTCAGCAAGGGTCGAGACGGCGAAAAGCTGGCAGAAGCCTACCTGCGCAGCCAAGGCTGTAAAACTATCGCGGTAAACGTCAGCTCAAAGTTTGGCGAAATTGACATCATCTGCCGCGACCAATCAGAACTGGTCTTCGTCGAAGTTCGGTACCGTAGCCAACGCAACTATGGCACAGCAGCGGAAACTGTTAGTATGCGCAAACAACAGAAAGTCATTAAAACCGCGCAATATTTTTTACAACAGCACCCAAAATTCAATTCGCTTTACATGAGATTCGACGTGATCGGCATAGATGCATCAAACAACATTGAGTGGATTAAAGGAGCCTTCCAGGCAACAGCATGAACCCACAAGACATTATCATTGAGCAAGTTGGCCTTGCGTTGGAAACATTTCAAATGGCGGTTGAGTCGCTTGGCGACTTGCTGGAACAAACCAGTGAAGCCATAACTGAATGCTTACTTCACGATGGTAAAATCGTGGTCTGCGGCATGGGTGCGTCTGGCGCAACCGGCGCCAGTTTTGTTGCCAGAATGCAAAGCCGTTTCGAGCGTGATCGCCCCAGCCTACCCGCGATCGTGCTGAGTAATGATGGTATCGTCACCAGCGCCATAGCGCATGATACGGGTCCTGGTGATATTTACGCGCGCCAGGTTCGCTCGCTTTGCCACGAACCGGATGTCTTGCTGATCATTTCATCAACCGGCAGTGCGTCCGCTCTGATAAAGGCCATTCAGGCCGCGCATGACCAAGGTGTTTGCGTGATCGCTCTGACTGGCGGCAGCGGTGGGGATGTGGCGGATCTGCTTGAAGGTAACGATATTGAATTACGGGTAGAAAACGATCGGGTAGGCAACGTTCAATTGACACACCATCTTCTGCTCAACTGCCTCGTTGAACTCATTGAAAATGCAATTTTTGGACACGAACTATGAATCTTCGTTTCGCATCACTGTTAATCACGTCACTTTTGCTGAGTGGCTGCGCAACCATCACCGGCAGCATGACTGACGAACCCATCCAACCGGATCCACAGGGTCGGACCATGGGCGAAGTGATTGATGACAAAAATCTGCGTACGCGACTGTTGGTGAACCTGGAAAAATTGGACGAACGCTACAAAGAAGCCAACATCGACATTCAGATAAATGCCGGTATTGTTTTGCTTGTCGGTCAAGTTCCGACTGAAAACCTGATATCCGAAGCCACGAAACTGTTAAAGAGCGACCCGCAGGTCAAAGCGATCCACAATCATCTCACCGCCGAGCCAAATATTTCGACCGGTCTTAAAGCCAATGACAAATGGCTCAGCGTGAAAACCCGTTCACGCATGTTTACCACAGATTATTTTCCATCGTCTAATATTGATATCGTGGTGGAGAAGGGAATTGTATATCTGCTGGGGCGTGTTACCCAGGAAACCGCTGAACAGGCCGTTCAAATTGCCTCTGAGGTTAATGGCGTACAAAAGGTGGTCATGGTCTTCCAAATCATTCCTTGACTCAGGTCAGCGCAAAATACCCCACCCCTTCTACGCTATAGATAGCGTCTGAAAACAACCTATTCGTTGTTTGCAGTTCAGACACACGTTTTCGGGCATCACGACCCGGACCATTCTCTCGTCAGCATGAGGGTTAATACTATGTTTGAACATCGCCACATAATCGTTCTGATGGACCCTGCGGAAGAGAGCGCCGTTGCCGTCGAAAAAGCAGCAACCATGGCTCGAATTTCTGGGTCGCACATTACACTGTTTAGCTCAGGTTACGATGGAGCTTTAAATTCCATTCATCCTCATTCAGAAAATGCTCGAGATTCTTATCTATCGCGTCTATTAGATGGACTCGAATCATTGGCTGAAGTAGCGCGCTCAAAAAATGTTGTCGTTAAAACCGAAGCAGTATGGGATAAGCACGCGGGCGCCGCATTACTCAATTACCTTTCCGGCAACCCGGCCGACCTCGTGATCAAGGCGACGCACCACCAAAATGTCATTCAGCGCACGTTTTTCAGTCAAACGGACTGGGAGCTGATCCGGCATTGCCCGGTACCACTGTTATTGACCAAAGCAACTCAGTGGCATGACCAAGTCACCATTTGCGCAGCCGTCGACCCAGTCAGAACCAATGACAAACCGGATTTTCTAGACGATCACATCATTAAATGTGGCCTGGAAATGAAAGACATGCTCAGCGCCAATCTCCAATTGCTGCATGTTTACGATCCGACTCCGTTAATGATTTACCTCGATCAGCCCGCGATTAACTCAACCGATATTGGTGAGGAAATTCGGGCTCAGCACCAGGAGGCCCTGGTTCAGTTGGCCGAATCGAAAGGTATACCGAAAGATCAAGCGAAACTTGAGATGGGTGCGCCTGTTCAGGTTATTCCGGATTACCTTTACGAATACGATATCGATATCGTGATCATGGGTGCCGTTTCTCGCTCTGGACTAGAGCGTTGGTTGTTGGGGCACACGGCGGAAAAAATCCTCGACCGCATCACCGTCGACATCCTCATTGCCAAGTGACAACTAAGGGTCTGCACGGCAGACCCTGCCTTTCATTGCTAATTTCACAAAACAGAATTGAAGTTTGTTGCCCATAGTGCAAGGCAAACAGTTTCTGGCATACAATAGCTCCCGACATTCGCTGTATTGCTATCGAAAGGTTTTCATGGAAACGCTTGCACTTACCAAACTCAATATCGCCAAGGGCGACGTTACAATTCCCGGTTCAAAAAGCCTGTCCAATCGTATTCTGCTGCTTTCAGCGCTCAGCGAAGGCACTACCGTTATCGACAATCTGTTGGACAGCGACGATATCCGCCACATGCTGAACGCCCTGACTCAGTTGGGCGTGCATTATGAATTAAGCAACGATAAAACGCAGTGCACGGTCCACGGTCTTGCCGGTACTTTAGCACAAGGCCAGGTTGAAACCTTGTTCCTGGGCAATGCGGGTACTGCAATGCGACCATTGGCGGCAGCCCTGTGTGCAGGGCAAGGTGAGTTTGTACTGACCGGTGAAGAGCGTATGTTCGAACGCCCAATCGGCGACCTTATCGAAGCGATGCGGCCACTGGGTATAGATGTCGAATACTTAGGCGAAAAAGGCTTTCCGCCACTGAAAATCCGTGCGCAATCCCTGCGCGCAGCACCGGTCACCATTGCAGGAAGCATATCCAGTCAGTTTCTGACCGCGTTACTGATGGCAGCTCCTCTGTTGCGTGAAACGCTCACAATACAGGTCGAGGGTGAGCTGGTTTCAAAACCCTATATCGACATTACCATTGATGTGATGAAGCGTTTCGGTGTAACCGTCCAAAACCAGAAATACCAAACCTTTGTTATTGATGGCAATCAGCACTACCAATCACCTGGCCACATTCTTGTTGAAGGCGATGCCAGCAGTGCCAGCTACTTTCTGGCAGCTGGCGCAATTGGCGGCGGTCCGGTCAGGGTGCATGGTACCGGAACCGCATCCGTTCAGGGTGACAGCCAATTTGCCAGGGTACTGGAGAAAATGGGCGCAAAGGTAACTTGGTCTGAAAATTGGATCGAGGTATCAGCAGATGGGCCATTGCAGGCCGTTGATATGGATATGAACCATATTCCCGATGCCGCCATGACGATTGCGACGACTGCCTTGTTTGCCCAGGGCACTACCCGTATACGAAATATCTATAACTGGCGAGTGAAGGAAACCGACCGCATCGCCGCAATGGCAACAGAATTACGAAAACTGGGTGCAACCGTAGAAGAAGGGCACGATTACATTGCTATCACGCCTCCGGAAACGCTGACACCGGCTGCGATCGACACCTACAACGATCACCGTGTAGCCATGTGCTTCTCGCTGGCCGCGTTTGGTTGTGACGGTATTGTCATCAATGATCCCGGCTGCACGGCAAAAACCTTCCCTGACTATTTCGACCGATTTAACACCATAACCGGTTAAGTCACTCGTATGACAGACATTAGGCTCCACTGATAAGCCTAATGTCTCAACCTTTAGGGCTGGCAACTCGGGCCTCAAACTATATAATGCGACCAGTTTTTTACAGACACTCACGGATAAAGGGCTTCCCGCAATGAGCTACAACCAAGTTCCAGCTGGCAAAGATTTGCCAAATGACGTTTATGTTGTGATCGAAATTCCTGCTAACCATGCACCGATCAAATACGAAATTGAAAAAGACTACGATGCCTTGATGGTTGATCGCTTCATGGCAACGCCTATGTTCTACCCAGCCAACTACGGTTACATCCCAAATACCCTGGCGGATGATGGTGACGCCGTTGATGTGTTAGTGGTAACACCTTACCCAGTTGTGCCGGGCTCTGTGATCCGCTGCCGCCCCGTAGGTGTTCTGGAAATGACCGATGAAGCGGGTTCAGATGCCAAGGTCATAGCCGTACCACATGACAAGCTGACCACCATCTATAAAGAGGTACAGGAAGCGACCGATTTACCACCGCTGTTGTTAGAACAGATCAAGCATTTCTTTGAGAATTACAAAGATCTTGAAAAAGGCAAATGGGTCAAGGTTGAGGGCTGGGCAGACGCCGAGCGCGCACGTGCGATCATCACCGAAGCTCATGCTGCTGCTCAGAAGTAAGTTGAACGCTCATAAAAAAACCGGCAAACAGCCGGTTTTTTTTATGCCTGGAAGTACCCTTTGTCGAAATCAACGTTGGGCATAAGGTTTATAATCAGCCCTTTTCGAGCAATTCACGTAAATCAATAATCGCCGCATTGGCCCGTGAAATGTAATTCGCCATAACCAAAGAATGGTTTGCCACCATGCCAAAACCATTGCCATTCAGAATGATCGGTGACCAGATGGCAGCCTGAGTTTCCTCCAGTTCCCGGATAATTTGCTGCAAGCTGACTTTGGCATTTTTATCTTCCAAAACAGGACCAAAGTCCACTTCAATTGCCCGCAATATGTGGATCAGCGCCCATGCAGATCCCCTGGCTTCATAAAAAACATTGTCCACCAACAGTCTTTCGGTTTTCACCTGATGTTGATCGGAGGTGGGTGTGGACTGTTCTGCATTTGCTTCGCCAGCCATATCGGTGTTGTATCGCTGTTGACCCACTGAGGCACTCAAGCGCTGAGAAATAGAGCCGAGGCGGGTTTCTACGTCCCGTAACCAGCTTGATAGGTTATCAGCCCGTGCATAAAACTGCGCTTGCCCTTGAGCAGGATCAGCCAGACGCTTCAGATAACCATCCAGCAATTTCATTGCGTTACGGTACTCCCCTTCCGTGGAAGGTAACATCCAACTGTTGTGATCAAAATGCAGTAATGGTTCCGCTTTGGCGAGATCCGGGTCTTCTGTTGACTGGGATTGAGACCGGCTCATATCCTTGCGCAAAGCGCGTGATAAATCCCGTAACTGAATGACCACGCCAAACTCCCAACTGGGCATATTGTCGAGAAAGATCGATGGCGGCGTCACATCATTCGATAAATAACCGCCAGGCTTGTTTAGGATGGCTTCGGTCAGATGTTTCAACGCGAACGCCGTGGTATAGCCCACCACCAACTGCTGACCATTATCTTGAGCATTTTTCTGAGCCAACTCGGCCACATCTTTAATGCCTGGCTCATGACTCCAGAACAACCCCAGCGCGCTCCACATCACCGCCAACAAGGCCAATAATGACAGAATCCAATATTTCCAGCTGCGGCCACTACGGGGTTCCGAATCAGAATTCTGAGCGCCGAGCCGGTGTCGCAACCCATTCCAAAAGCGCATAAATCTTGCCTTTAACATGCACAAATCTCCTTAACGTATGCCGCCAGACTAGCCCTGATCTTCGGCAAAGCCAATAGCCCAAGCGTCATTAAAACCAGTTTCCCTGCGGTTCAGGGTTCGACACGGGTATCGGCTATGCCTTTAATCACGCCAAATACCGAATTTTATTGAACATTTTTCACAACTTAAATTCGCCTTGATTGTTGTTTGCTGGAGATATCACCATTATCGTGTCCGGATAGTTGCTATTTTGCCGTTTTTCGCGACAAATATAGCCACTCAATCATTACCCAGGTGAACTATGGCTACGCTGTTATTACTGAACGGACCAAATCTGAACCTACTCGGTACGCGCGAACCGGAAATATACGGTACTCAATCACTTGCTGATATCGAAGAGTCAGCAGGTCAGGTTGCTGCCCGGCTCGGTCACAGGTTGGTCAGCTTGCAAAGTAATCACGAAGGTGTACTTATCGACCGTATCCATGAAACCCTGTCAGACGGAACGGATATGATTTTAATCAATCCGGGCGCCTATACCCACACCAGCGTGGCGATACGGGATGCTCTGGCGGGGGTCAACAAGCCGTTTATCGAGATACATTTGTCCAACGTTCATGCCCGGGAAGATTTCCGCAAACACTCCTACCTTGCGCCAATAGCAGTAGGAGTAATTGCTGGCTTTGGTACGCACAGCTATACGCTGGCGATCGAAGCTGCTGATAATTACTTAAAAATTTAAACATCACGACTTATTTAACAGAGGTTATGTACATGGATATCCGTAAGGTCAAAAAACTGATTGAGCTATTGGAAGAATCCAATATTGATGAAATTGAAATTGCCGAAGGTGAAGAGTCAATTCGAATCAGTCGCACTTCACGTTTAGCCGCATCAGCGCCTATGCATTATGCGGCACCTGCGGCTCCCATGCAGGTAGCCGCTCCGGCTGCGCCAGCACCCGCTGCTGCAGAAGCACCCGTTGCCGCACCTGCCGCGCCAAGTGACCATGCCGTTAAATCTCCGATGGTCGGAACCTTCTATCGCTCGCCATCTCCGACCAGCGCAGCCTTTGTTGAAGTCGGCAGCAAAGTTAATGCCGGCGACACCATCTGTATTGTCGAAGCGATGAAAATGATGAACCAGATTGAAGCCGACAAGAGCGGTACCGTCACTGCGATTTTGGTTGAAAATGGTGAACCCGTTGAATTTGACCAACCTCTGATCACGATCGCCTAACCGGAGCCGTATCATGCTGAACAAAGTACTGATTGCGAACCGTGGTGAGATCGCCCTGCGAATTTTACGCGCCTGTAAGGAACTGGGCATTAAAACCGTCGCAGTGCACTCCACAGCGGATCGTGATTTGAAACACGTCAAATTGGCGGATGAAGCGGTGTGTATTGGCCCAGCGTCATCCACTGAAAGCTATCTGAATATACCGGCCATTATTGCTGCTGCTGAGGTTACCGACGCCGACGCGATCCATCCAGGCTACGGTTTTTTGGCGGAACGTGCCGATTTTGCTGAACAAATTGAAAAATCCGGGTTTAAATTTATCGGTCCGACTGCCGACGTTATTCGTCTGATGGGTGATAAGGTATCCGCGATTGAAGCGATGAAAAAAGCAGGAGTACCTACCGTACCCGGCTCTGACGGCGCGGTACCGACTGACCCGGTTCGATGCAAGGAAATTGCCTTGCGCATTGGTTACCCCGTGATCATCAAGGCCGCCGCAGGTGGTGGTGGACGCGGTATGCGAGTCGTTCACAAAGAAGAAGACCTGTTAGGATCCATTCAGGTGACCCAATCTGAAGCAGCAGCTGCATTTGGCGATGGTACGGTATACATGGAGAAATTCCTGACCAATCCACGCCACGTCGAAATTCAGGTCATTGCGGATGGACAAGGCAATGCCATCCACCTGGGTGATCGTGATTGTTCGCTTCAGCGACGTCATCAAAAGGTTTTGGAAGAAGCACCGGCACCTCATATTGATGAAGCTGCAAGAGCCAAAACCCAAGCCGCCTGCATCAAAGCCTGTATCGACATCAACTATCGCGGAGCCGGAACGTTTGAGTTCCTGTACGAAGACGGTCACTTCTATTTCATCGAAATGAATACCCGCGTTCAGGTGGAGCATCCGGTCTCTGAAATGGTCACAGGTGTCGACATCATTAAAGAGCAGTTGATTATCGCCTCGGGAATGAAGCTGAGTTATAAGCAGGAAGATATTGTCATTCGAGGCCATGCCTTTGAATGTCGAATCAATGCGGAAGACCCTAAAACATTCATGCCCAGCCCGGGACGGATTACTCAATTCCATTCCCCTGGAGGGCTTGGCGTACGCTGGGACTCGCATATTTATGCAGGCTATTCCGTACCGCCTTTCTATGACTCCATGATCGGCAAACTGATTACTTTTGCACCCACACGTTCAGAGGCCTTATTGCGCATGGGCTCAGCACTGGATGAACTGGTGGTGGCCGGCATTAAGACCAATACCGATCTGCAGAAAAAACTGGTCGTGGATGCGTCGTTCGCTAAAGGTGGTGTTAATATTCACTATCTTGAAAAGAAATTAGCAGAAGAACAGTAAATCCTGAAAGAGCGACTGGAACTCCAGCCGCTCTTTTCTTTCCGCCAAACCAATGAATTCTGCTACGATATTCCAAAATTTGCGTAGACGATATTCATGCCCTGGTTACAAATTAAAATCCCCACTCTTCCAAAACACACCGAAATTCTTGAAGACGCTCTGCTGATTAATGGATGTCAGGCGGTCACTCTGCTCGATACCGAGGATCAACCGGTATTTGAACCCATCCGGGGAACGACCCCCCTATGGGAGCACACCACGGTTCAAGGGCTTTTCGAACACGATGTCGACGCTGCGGAATTGGTCAAGCGAATCGAGCAAGTTGTGGCCGAACACCAATTACAGATCGCCAGCATTCAAACCGAGATTGTTGAAGACAAAGACTGGGAACGGGAATGGATGGATAACTTTCAACCCATTCAATGCGGCCCGCGGCTGTGGATTGTCCCGACCTGGTTAGACGCACCTGTAGCAGAGGCAATTAACCTGAAGCTTGATCCTGGCCTGGCGTTCGGTACCGGAACACACCCAACGACTTTCCTCTGCCTGAAATGGCTTGATGAGCATATTAAAGGAGGCGAACAAGTCTTGGACTACGGCTGCGGTTCCGGCATTCTGGGCTTGGCGGCTCTGCTGCTAGGCGCACAACGGATGGAAGGTATCGACATAGATCCGCAGGCCATGACGGCCACACAAAACAATGCACAAGTTAATGCTATCGCATCGGATCGCTATCGGGTAACGACACAACCCAAAGAACTTCAGCCTCAATATGACGTGGTCGTTGCAAACATACTGGCGGGTACGCTGTGCGATTTAGCGGCAGACATCTGCAGCCGGGTGATCACTGGCGGTGCGCTGGTGTTATCGGGTATTCTTGCGCATCAGGCTGAGGCGGTTATCGATGCATTCAAGAGCAACATCCAATTCGAACCAACATTCGAAAAAGAGGGCTGGGTCTGTTTGAGTGGCTATAAACTCTAAGACCAAAAGTGATAATCCGCTGCCAAATAACTTGGTTTTGGCGAGACAATTGCATTAACTTGAGAGCTTTCATAAACTTTCTGGGCTAAGCTACGGTTTTTAGAGCATATTTAACAATAATTTGGACGCACGGAACGCTAGGACATACAGCACAATGGCAGATTCATTTATAACCCAATGCCCGCACTGCGGAACCTCGTTTCGGGTAAGAAACGAACAATTGGCTGTTGCCAACGGGTCTGTCCGCTGTGGAGCCTGCTTGCAGGTCTTCAGTGCCCGCAACCACGTTGTTACTACTGCTGTCCCTGCTCAAAAACCGGCTGCGACTCCTATTAAATCAGTACCTGCGGCTAAAAAACCAGCACCAACACCAGCAGCCAGAGCGGTAAAGCCAGCGCCCAAACCCGCTGCCAAACGCAATCCACTCGCCTCACCACCCCCACCTCCAAAGGAGGAATTTGGCTTTACCAGTGACGATGAAGATGATGCTGAATTCTTGTTTGCCGACGGTGATGACGATGATTTTCTGTTTGAAGACGGCGCCGACGACTCGTTATTTGATGAAGATGAACAGGACGATGGCTTGGGTGAGCTGTCTGACAGCTTCATGAATCTGAACGATTCATCGAACACACAGAAGACCCCGAACCATTTCCAACGTGAAACCCAGGAAATGGAAACCGATATTTTGGATGATGACACCGACGATGAAAGTTGGGCTGAATCCATGTTGGAAGAAATTGAAAAAGAAACCACCAGCAAACCATCCAACCCAGCGGTGTTCGAGTCGAGAGACGTCGGTCAGCGGCGACCTGCCCCTCGAGAGCAAATGACGACCCAAGCCAAGAATCTGATGGATTTTGACGACGATTTTGGCAGTACAGGGACGTTTGTTGCTCCGTCAGCGTCACAAGTGGTGAGCAAAGCGAGTCAGGAAATCGAGCTGGACTTCAATGCCGATGACCGCCTGCATCGCCTGCGGCCTTTAGGCTGGCTCGTTGTCATATTGCTTCTGGTGCTGTTGGCCGGTCAGTTCGCCTGGCTGACACGCGACACCTATGCGCGGATGGATCAGTGGCGAGGACTGTATCAACAAGCCTGTGATCTGTTTGGTTGCACACTTCCAGAGCAAGTTGACCTGGACGCTATCCGAACGTCAGTTCTGGTACGAGAACACAAAGATCCGCTGTTGCAGGACATCAGAATGGTTGACGTTGTATTAACCAATAAAGCGCCATTCAAACAACCCTTCCCGACTCTGCTAATGCAATACACCGATGTAAACGGTCAATTAGTGGCTGACCAGAGCTTTCACCCTGACAACTACCTGAAAGGTGAGCTGACGGGTGTGGAACTCATGCCCATCAATACCCGGGTTTACATTTCATTTCCGATCCGAACGCCTGCCAAAAGTGCGGTCAATTATCAGTTGATTTTAAAACGCAACAGCAATTGATACTCACTTGAACAGCGCTCTAAGCCATTGAATTTATGTTGTTTTTTCAAAAATTCAATGGCCTCCGTTGAGCTTTCATTACCCGCAAAAAATAACCTGTAAAAAAACCTCAATTATCGCTCTGTCAAGCTTTCATTAGACGAAAAGACCCGCTATCATTCCGCGCCCTTGATTTGAGCAATTTTTGAACGATCCACTGTGTATTCGATCGGACCTTACCAGATATCAGAGCGAACCGTGCTTGCCCCTATGGCCGGAGTTACCGACCAGCCGTTTCGCAAGTTATGCCGCAGTTTAGGGGCGGGTTTTGTGGTATCTGAAATGGTCACCAGTGATACACGTTTGTGGAAAACCAACAAATCGCGTTGGCGCTTGAATCACCAGGGAGAAGCTGAACCCATCAGTGTTCAGATCGCAGGTGGCGATGCAGACATGCTGGCCCATGCTGCCAGAGTAAACGTCGAAATCGGCGCCCAGATCATCGACATCAATATGGGCTGTCCGGCTAAAAAGGTCTGTAATCGAGCGGCTGGATCAGCGCTGATGAAAGACGAAGAGCTGGTTTTCGACATACTTAAAGCGGTCACAGAAGCGGTCAACGTTCCGGTCACGCTTAAAATTCGTACCGGTTGGGATGCGACCCAAAAAAACGCCGTCAGCATTGCACGTATGGCCGAAGATTTGGGTATCGCATTGCTTTCGGTACATGGCCGCACCCGAGCAGATGCGTTTCGTGGCGAAGCAGAATATGACACCATCGCTGCCGTTAAACAGGCGGTGAGCATTCCTGTTCTGGCCAATGGCGATATAGACAGCGCTCGAAAAGCGAAACAGGTTCTGGACGAAACTGACGCAGATGGCGTGATGATAGGTCGCGCTGCGCAGGGAAATCCGTGGATTTTTAAATCCATTAACCATTTTCTGACCACCGGTGAAGAGTTAAGCCCACCGGTGATCAACGAAGTAAAGACAACGCTGATGAACCACATAGAGGCGTTGCACAATTTTTATGGTGAATACATGGGCGTCAGAATTGCCCGCAAACACCTGGGCTGGTATTTCAAAGCCCAGGGCATTGCAAAGTCTGACTACAAACATATTCATACGATTGAAAGCAGCCACAAGCAGCTTTCAGCCGTGACTTCAATTTTTGAACAATTTGACAGACTAAAGGAAACCGCTGCATGAACTACGATTCCGTTGCACCCATCACCGAAAACAAAGACACACTCAATATTCAGGCTGCGGCTGAAAACCCTCAAACCTTGCGTGACAGTGTCGAAATTGCCATGCGCAACTATTTCGCCAACCTCGACGGGCAAGACGTCACTAATGTTCACCAAATGGTTCTGACCGAAGTGGAAGCGCCAATGTTGGAAGCTGTCATGCGCTATTGCCGCGACAATCAGACCAAAGCCAGCAAGATCCTCGGCCTGAACCGAGGCACATTGCGCAAGAAGCTGAAACAATACGGCTTACTGTAATCCCAGATAAAGGCGACCTCGGTCGCCTTTGTTGTTTATGGCGTGCAGCCAATCTGACCAATCATTCAGTTTTAAAAATGTTTAATGGAAACCCGAGGACCCTATGAGCCAAAACTCTTCTGTTGTCACCCCAAAACGCGCCCTGATCAGCGTATCGGATAAAGACGGCATCGTAGAATTCGCCCAGGCATTGCGTGAACGTGGTGTCAGCCTGTTATCAACAGGTGGTACCTATAAATTGCTGGCACAGCATGATATCGAAGTCACAGAAGTGTCCAGTGTCACCGAGTTTCCAGAAATGATGGATGGCCGCGTCAAAACGCTGCACCCGCTGATACATGGCGGAATTTTGGGTCGTCGAGGAACCGATGACGCGGTCATGGCAGAACATGGTATTGACCCTATCGATCTGGTGGTTGTGAACCTTTACCCTTTTGCGCAAACCATTGCCAAAGAAAATTGCGTCTTGGCTGATGCGATCGAAAACATCGATATTGGTGGGCCAACCATGGTGCGATCTGCCGCCAAAAACCACAAAGATGTCGCCATTGTGGTCGATGCTAAACAATATCAGAACCTTATTGCAGAATGGGATGCCGAAGGTGGCTTCACAGCTGCGACCCGCTTTGCGCTGGCCAGAGCCGCCTTCGAACACACCGCACAGTATGACGGCATGATTGCCAATTATCTCGGTACCGTTCCGGCTGAAACAGCTCCAGCGGAAGTCCCCATACGAACCGATTTCCCACTGACTTTCAACAGCCAGTTTGAACTGAAACAAACCATGCGATACGGCGAGAATCCTCACCAGCGTGCAGCTTTTTATGTGGAATCGGGCGAGAAAGAAGCCGGCATTTCCACGATTACCACGCTGCAGGGCAAAGAACTGAGCTACAACAACATTGCCGATACCGACGCCGCACTGGAATGCGTAAAAAGTTTCTCAGAACCGGCTTGCGTTATCGTTAAGCACGCGAACCCTTGTGGCGTTGCAACCGGTAAAACGCTAAAAGAAGCCTATCAACGTGCGTTTTCTGTCGATACGACGTCTGCTTTCGGTGGCATTATTGCGTTCAACCGAGAACTGGACAAAGACGCCGCAGAAGCCATTATCGGCAAGCAGTTTGTCGAGGTCATCATCGCGCCCAGTGTGGCTGCTGAGGCAGCGGCGATTGTGGCGGCAAAGCCCAATATCCGCTTACTGGCCTGTGGCCAATGGGGTCCTGCGATACCGTCACTGGACTTTAAACGGGTTAACGGTGGCTTGCTCGTGCAAGACCGCGACCTGGGTATGATCAGCGAATCAGATTTAAAAGTGGTCACAAAGGTGAAACCCACGCCAGCGCAGATTCAGGATCTGTTATTTGCCTGGAAAGTCGCTAAGTTTGTGAAGTCCAATGCCATTGTTTACGCCAAAGACGGACTAAGCACCGGCATTGGCGCTGGTCAGATGAGCCGTGTTTACAGTGCCATCATCGCTAACATCAAAGCCAAAGACGAAAACATCGATATTGCCGGCTCGGCAATGGCGTCTGAGGCATTTTTGCCATTCCGGGATAGCCTTGATCAAGCAGCCGAAATGG
The DNA here is from genome assembly GCA_050293765.1 of Reinekea sp. Taxonomy (GTDB): domain Bacteria; phylum Pseudomonadota; class Gammaproteobacteria; order Pseudomonadales; family Natronospirillaceae; genus Reinekea. The sequence continues at coordinate 34,110 of JBNKNI010000011.1, read as the reverse complement.
GTGTCACCGCTGTCATCCAACCGGGTGGCAGTATGCGGGATGAAGAAGTCATCGCCGCTGCAGATGAACACGGCATAGCCATGGTCTTCACCGGCATGCGTCATTTCCGTCACTGAGTTATCAAGGAGTTTTTATGAATGTTCTTATCATAGGTAATGGTGGCCGGGAACACGCACTGGCCTGGAAAGTCGCTCAATCGCAAAAAGTTGAGACCGTTTTTGTAGCCCCTGGCAATGCAGGAACGAACAACGAAGCTGGTGTGGAAAATGTCGCCATTGATGCGCTGGACTTTCCGGCTTTGGCTGAATTCGCAAAGAATAATGGCGTCGAACTCACCATCGTAGGGCCAGAAGCCCCGTTAGTAGAAGGTGTGGTGGATTATTTTGAAAACGCCGGCCTGGCGATTTTTGGACCGCGCAAAGCAGCGGCCCAACTCGAAGGTTCTAAAGCCTTCACCAAAGACTTTTTGGCCCGTCACAATATCCCGACCGCATTCTACGGGGTGTTCACTAACGAAGCCGAAGCCATCGCCTACATTGAAGATAAAGGCGCACCCATTGTGGTTAAGGCTGATGGGCTCGCCGCTGGAAAAGGTGTGATTCTGGCCCAAACAAACGCGGAAGCGATTGCTGCGGTAAAGGACATGCTCTCTGGCAACAAGTTTGGCGATGCGGGCGCCCGAGTCGTGGTTGAACAATTCCTGACCGGTGAGGAAGCCAGCTTTATTGTCATGGTCGACGGCGAAGACGTACTGCCTTTGGCAACCTCGCAAGACCACAAGGCACGAGACAACGGAGACAAAGGTCCTAACACGGGCGGCATGGGTGCCTACTCTCCTGCCCCGGTCGTTACGCAGGAGATACATGATCGCATCATGACCGATGTTATTATGCCAACCGTTCGAGGCATGAATGCCGAAGGCAACCGCTATCGCGGCTTTCTCTATGCCGGAATCATGGTTGGTGCCGACAACACGCCCTTTGTACTCGAATACAATTGCCGGTTTGGGGATCCAGAAACCCAACCGATTATGATGCGTTTAGAGTCTGATCTGGCGGATCTGTGTCTGGCAGCGATCGATGGCACTTTGGCAGACCAAAATGCGCAATGGACATCGCAAGCAGCGGTAGGCGTAGTCATGGCCGCTGGCGGATACCCGTTCGACTATGCCAAAGGCGATGTTATTTCCGGTATCAAGGCCGCCGACGCCACCGGCAGCAAAGTATTTCAGGCTGGCACCAAGCAGACTGACGATGGCCAGATTGCGACCAACGGTGGCCGGGTTTTGTGTGTCACTGCATTGGGGGACACCGTCGCTGAAGCCCAACAAAAGGCTTACGCCGGCGTTTCAGAGATCTCCTGGGATAAGGTGTATTACCGCACGGATATCGGTCATAAAGCGATTAATCGCTAAGTCTGTCATCTTCAGGTGAGTAACTCTCCCAGTACTCACCTGAACGTCCCGCGGCCGCAAATGATTGTTAACAGCATCCGGTGAGATCGTTATACTAACCGTTCGTTTACACTGGATGTTCCGCGCATATGAAGCGATTCTCGCTGATCATTTGTTTACTGTTGTTACCGGCCGCTGTTTTCAGCTTCGATACCATTCTGATCAATCAAAGCTACCTGAATGCTCAGGTCACCCTATACAGCGATTATCTGAACACCGCTGACGAAGATTTTTCCATTCTTCAGGTGAGCAAACCCAGCATTGCACGGCAGTTTTCTCCTGTGCATGGCGACATTCTCAAATACAACCAAGTCTCTGAAACAACCTGGTTGACCTTCGCCGTCAATAATCCCACGGGCAAGCCATCGCGAATGTTTTTAACCGTGGACACGCCCTTTCTGCATTCCATTGAAATGTTTTACGACATTGACGACGGTCGCGGCTATAGTCGAGTCGCTACCGGTACCGACACAGCCTACAACCAACGGCCTTATCAGATGGGCAATTTTGTATTGCCCATCGAGATCCAAACTGGCTACCAACAGATTTATCTAAAGGTCGTGCCGCTGATGGCGTCGAATATGAAGATCCGACTCATTGACGAAAACTCACTGCTGGCCGAAACCCGCAGCCACGTGCAGTTCATGACACTGATCACCAGTTTGCTCTTTATTGCCTTAGCCGTATGTCTGCTGAGTTTTTACCGACATCGAATGAAAGTTGCGTTATGGAGCACCTTATGTGTTTTCGGCTTTACGTTAAACCTCATGGGCTGGACTGGCAGTATTGCCTGGTGGGCAGCCGGAATTCCTCAGGTTGAAGTCGCGGCAAACAATCTTGGCGCCTTTATCATTCTTTTCAGCCTCGCCCGGTTTTTACCATTGGTTCGCACCGAAGCTTTTACCAGCTGGTTGGGAGACACGCTGATATGGGTCAGTCGATTTTTTATCGCATTGGCCGTGCTTTCTATGCTGCCCTTCACCGCCAAACTGTTACCGGTACAGATAATTCTGATTCCGGTTGGATTAACCATCATCAGCATTTTCTGGTTTGAACGCCGCCCTCATTCGCTCTCAGAGCGCTTGGCTTTGGTCGGTTTAGTGGCCGTGTTACTCTATTTCATCACCACCACGCTGGTGCTCGTGGGTCTGTTGTCTGCCTTTGAACCGATGAAAATCTGGATGAGCCTGCTGATCCTGTGCGCAGCCGTATTTGTCACCTGGTCCAGTTGGATAGCCGCAAAAGTCAAAGGTGCACGTGTGGCGGTCGAAGGACTGTCAATTCCCGATGTTCATTGGCCACTGCTGAGAAAACTCAATCACGAGATCCGAGGGCCGATTAATGGCGTATTAGGCATGGCTGAGCTGCTGCAGGACACGACACTGTCTGCACACCAGCAGGAATACGTCAATACGATACAGACTGCGGGTTTTTCATTATTGAGAGAAGCCGACCAACTGCAAAATCTCATTCGCATTGGTTTGAACCGACTACCGGAAAGCGAAGATGAATTTGATCTTTACGATCTGATTGAAGACACCGTTCAGCCGTTTTCACGTATTGCCCACAGCAAACATTTGGAACTCGTGCTCGACATAGCCCCTGAAATACCCACCCGATATCGGGGCAACGCTCACATTATTGGCCAGATTCTGTCAAACCTGCTGGACAACGCATTGAAGTACACAGAACACGGTGAAGTGTTGGTACAGATTAAACCCTGGCAAAACCAACGAATCCGTTTTTCCATTACGGATACCGGACCTGGAATAGCCAAAGACGCCAAGGCAACCCTGTATAACTTTCCGGATGCCAATAACGACCAACAACAGCTGCCCAAGGATGTCCACCTGGGTTTACCCATCAGCAAATATCTGGTGGGTTTACTGGGTGGGCAGTTATCACTGTCCAGCGAGTTGCGTATGGGAACCACCTTCTGGGTCGACTTGCCGTTAGCGCGAGCATCGACCAACAGCTCCGCTCAAACCGATGCGGAAGCACTCAAAATTGAAGAATTGCGTCTGATGGTCGTCGATGACAACCTGACTTGTCGCAAGGTGATCGAACATTTGGCCATGAGCTGGGGAGCCGAGGTACTCAGCATGAGCAACGGTCAATCCGCGCTGGCCAACTTGCACAATCAATATCACAAAGGTGAACCCATTGACGTTTTGATTCTTGACCAAAATATGCCGTCCATGAGCGGGCTTGAGTTGGCGCAGCGGATTCGCCAAGATGGCGGTCTGAACCGTGAAATCGTCATCATCATGATGACCGGAGCCGATGATGTCGCCTCAGACTTTAGCGATAAAGAAAGCGGTATTGAGTTTGTTCTGTCAAAACCCGTCTCGGCACGCGCGTTAAGTCAAACGTTAAAATTGGCCATGCCGAAAATTGTCACCAACCGGGAAAACCACCATGCGAAGAAATCACTCTTTTTCTGATCGTTTCGTCGGTCACCTGAACAACGCATTGCGCACGCTGTCACCTGGTGCGGTAACCGCTGCTACACCCAGTCCGGCAAGTACTCAGACTGAACCAGAGGATTTGGCCCCTTCTGACAAACAGCACATTGCGCGTTTAATGCGCATAAATCACACCGGAGAAGTCTGTGCTCAGGCGCTCTACAAAGGGCAAGCCTTAACTGCACGTTTGCCGGATGTCCGGCAGGCAATGGATCAGGCAGCGGATGAAGAACTGGACCATTTGGCCTGGTGTGAAACCCGGATCAATGAGCTACAGGGTCGCACCAGCCTGCTGAATCCGGCTTTTTACGGTATGTCTTATGCTATGGGCGCACTGGCTGGGCTCGTTGGAGATAAGTGGTCATTGGGTTTTGTCGCGGCTACGGAAGACCAGGTCAGTCTGCATCTGCAAAACCACTTGGAACAAATTCAGGATAAAGACCATAAAAGCCGGGCGATATTACAACAAATGCTTGAAGACGAGCAGCGTCATGCGACCAATGCATTGGAAGCTGGCGGTGTGGAATTCCCGCAACCGGTGAAACAAGTAATGACGCTGATTTCCAAAGCGATGACCAAATCAACCTATCATCTGTAACTTTGAAGATTCGTTAACAAAGCGGCCAATAAGCCGCTTTCTGTTCAGTCAATGACGCCCACAGACTAACCTGCGGATATCATTTACTCGTCTTCATCGCTGGAACCGTCATCCAGACCCAGTTCCTTGATTTTCCGGGTCAGAGTATTTCGTCCCCAGCCCAACAGCTCGGCCGCATCCCGTCGTCGGCCCGCGGTGTGTTTTAACGCTGTTTCAATCATCACCCGCTCAAACGCTGGCACGGCCAGGTCCAAAATTCGCTTTTCACCGCGCGCCAACTCCCGGTCGGTCCAGTTACGCAGCGATTGCTCCCAGTTTTCGTGCCCACCCTCGGCACCAGCGTCGTCAACCAACTCTGGTGGCAAATCGCTGACCAGCACCTCACGACCGGAGGCCATTACTGTGATCCAGCGACAGATGTTCTCCAGCTGACGAACGTTTCCCGGCCATGGCAAACGTGACAGGTAAGACTCGGTATCCTGGCGCAAAGACTTTGGTTCAACACCCAGTTCCTTCGCCGCTTTGTGCAAGAAAAACTCCAGCAACTTAGGGATATCCTCACGCCGGTCCGACAGTTTCGGAATATGAATACGGATAACATTCAGCCGGTGAAACAAATCTTCGCGGAAGCGCCCTTCCTGAACCAGTTTCTCCAGATTCTGGTGCGTGGCTGCAATTATTCGTACGTCCACTTTAATGGGCGTATGACCACCCACGCGATAGAACTCGCTGTCGGCCAGTACACGCAGTAATCGGGTTTGTGTTTCGGACGGCATGTCACCAATTTCATCCAGGAACAGAGTGCCACCATCCGCTTGTTCAAAACGACCTCGACGTTGATTCTGGGCACCGGTAAATGCGCCTTTTTCGTGACCGAAGAGTTCAGACTCCATCAGGTCCCGGGGAATTGCGGCCATGTTTAACGCGATAAAAGGATGTTCTTTGCGTGGAGAATGTCGATGTAACGCTTGCGCGACCAGTTCTTTACCGGTTCCAGATTCACCATTGATCAATACCGTAATATTACTTTGTGATAATCGACCAATAGCACGGAAAACCTCCTGCATGGCCGGTGCTTCACCAATGATTTCTGTTTGTGTTTCGGCGGCAACAGCTTCTTCCGCTGGAAACTGTTTCGCGCGGTGTTCAATGGCCCGTTCGACCAGTGCCAGCGCTTCATCCACATCAAAGGGTTTCGGTAAATACTCAAACGCCCCGCCTTGAAACGAAGATACCGCACTGTCTAAATCCGAATGTGCGGTCATGATAATCACAGGAATATCCGGGTGGTCCTGTTGCAAACGAGTCAACAGTTCCAGACCGTCCATGCCATCCATTCGCACATCGCTGATGATGACATCCGGTGTGAGCGTTTGGATTTTGCGTAACAGGCTTTCGCCATTTTCAAATACAGTGCATTCATGCCCCTGCTTGCTCAGCGCTCGATCCAAAACCCAACGGATCGATCGGTCGTCATCAACGACCCAAACATTTTTCGCCTTAGACATTTAATGCCTCCAAAGGAAAATAAACACTAAATTGCGTACGCCCCGGATCACTTTCACATTCCACCATTCCGTTGTGCAATTCGACAAACTGCTGCACCAAGGAAAGTCCCAATCCGGTACCGGAAGCGCGACCGGAAATCATCGGATAAAAGATTTTCTCCAGCAGGTCTTTCGCAATACCAGGGCCATTATCAATAACATCAATGCGCACAACGATACGGTGACGACTCTGTCGAATCGTAAACTGCCGTACAGTACGCGTTTTAAAAACTATCTGAGCATCCGGTACATCACTTTCTGTCAGCGCCTGCAAAGCGTTGCGCGCAATGTTGAGAAACACCTGAATAAGCTGAGATTCATCGCCTGACATTTCCGGGATGCTCGGGTCATAGTCTCGAATCAGCTCAATACGACCACCCACTTCCGCTTTCAGCAGTGATGACACCCGCTCCAGAACCTGATGGATATTCAACTGATGAAACTCAGGCAATTGATGACTGCCAAGCAATCGATCAACCAGATTGCGCAAACGATCGGCTTCTTCAATGATGACCTTGGTGTACTCCTGCAAGTCTTCGTTCGGCAACTCAGACGCCAATAATTGCGCTGCGCCACGAATGCCACCTAGAGGGTTTTTGATTTCGTGAGCGAGTCCTCGAACCAAATGCCGGCTGGTCTCAGACTGGTCGATACGTCCCTCATCGCGACTGATGCGGACAGCTCGGTCAGCCGGCACCATTTCCAGTATCACCCGCAGTTCGCCACCCTCCATAAAGGGGCTGACAATAAAATCCAGCGTCAAGCTGTCACGATGCACCAACTCCCAGGTAGCGGAACGCACCGATACCGAGGCACCTTCATCGATGGCCGATGCCAACACTTGCAGAATGTCGTCCGCGTTAGCAAACAGACTATCGAAACGTTGACCTATTAATTGTTTCTCCGAACGCACGAGCAACAGTTCTGCGGATGAATTGATATGCTCAACCCGAAACTCGCTATCTAAAACAGCGACTGCTGTAAATTGGTGCTCGACCACGCGTCGAAATGCGGAATCTTGATTTTCCACCGAGTGAACCCTTTTTTCAGATGAGCTTGCTAACGCAAGAAACAGGCCAGACTCTTGATTATTAAGCGGTTTTCGCAAAACCAGAGGCATTAGAATCATTGCGTCAAACTCAGTCTTACAGATTTGGCAACAGAACCTTGCGCCTGAGCGAGGTATCCATCCTAAAAACTGACTTTCTTGATTAGGGTGAGATTAACACTAGACGCACAAAGAAGGTGCCAAAAAACACCGCGAGGCACCAAAATAATGCGCCTATAGCGCAAACCGCACCAATCCAGCGCATCGATTTATTGATCTGGGTATACCTGTTGCGAGATTCTTGAGGCGCAACGCTAAACGCTGCGCTCCGTTGAAGGGCGTAATTTGACTACGCTTTATAAGCTATAAAAAAACCGGAATGGGGGGTCAGGCGGATATACCCTTTGCTGTTCATGGTTTGCTCAAGCGCTTCTGTCACCACGGCCATGTTGTTGCATACCCATTCGGACAGTGCGCCTTTCATGGTTTTTTTAAGATAAGAAATAACCGGTTCAATCGAATTTACATGCAGATTATTGTCGTATTCGAACTGATCAAGACGGGCAAAGTGTTCAAATAACTGCTTGGCGCCATTATCTAGACCAAATTTCCCGGCCCAGGCTTCTGCCCCCCAAGGCAGATCATCACTAAACTGACGTAAGGTGCTGACCAATTCATGCAGATGATCTTCGCCAATGGTGGAACAGACCAATATACCGCCCGGTTTTAAAATGCGGGCGATCGATGCCAAAACTGACGAGACATCCTGAGCGTAATAGAGATTATGGTTCGCGATGACAATATCGTAACTGGCGTCGGCGAAAGGCAGGTTGTTGAAATCGGTTGGTATGTATTCAATGCTGTTGGCCATACTGGACAACGGCGCCAGTGTTTCACGGGCAGATGCCAGCACATCATCAGCAATATCGGTCAGGGTCAGGTCGCAACTCGGCCACCTGGGCATCAAATCACGCCAGATTGCGCCATTGCCGCATCCCAGCTCCAGCACCCTCTTGCCTTCACAGGCGGGTACCATGCCGGCAATCCATTGAAAAAAGGTTTGTTTGCCCGTCGAAAAATCGTATAACCGTACCCGAGTTTGAATTTCATCTTCAATCAAGACTTCAGACGATTGTTTCACGTTTCTGCCTCTTATCTGCGTTTCAAATTTTCAATAGCTTTAATGCTTATTATTCACAATAAAGCAAACTTGTTATTGTTGTGTCTCATCAAAAAGGACTTTAAAAAGCCCCTGCGGCGATTCCAGCTTTAACGATTGCGCGCCGTATTGCTGGATTACCAAGGTCAACATTCGATGTCCCACACCACGACCGCGTGTCGCACTGTGTACCGCAATAGCCTCGATATCACTGCCTTTGACCAAGGTAAAACCAACGACGCGCTCGTTGAACATCGCAAACCAGAGATCAAATTTATCTGGCTTAGCATGCCACTGACCAAGCACAGAATGAAGCTCATGTTGCGCAGGCAAGTCTTTAATTATTCGCAACATCGTTGCATGGTTGCGGTCATTCTGACCAGATGCTCGTGTAACGGTAATGGGCACTGATGTTATCCGTGGGTGGTTTGGCGCTCAGCATACTTATATAATCCGGATCGGCAAGCGTCTGAAAGTAAGACTTGCCACCCATTTTCGTTAAATCAGCTGAGAGAACCTTATGAGTCGCCAGGCGTCGGTAGAACGCAACACCAATGAAACAAAAATCAAGGTTGCCGTTAACTTAGATGGCACCGGCAAAGCCAATCTGAATTCATCAATCCCGTTTTTGGATCATATGCTGGATCAGATCGCGCGACATGGCCTGATCGACCTGGATATTCATTGTGATGGGGACAACCACATTGACGATCACCACAGCGCAGAAGACGTCGGAATCACTCTTGGGCAGGCATTCGCGAAAGCCGTGGGCGACAAGAAAGGCATTACCCGCTATGGCCACAGTTACGTCCCGCTAGATGAAGCCCTGTCCAGGGTGGTTATCGATTTTTCGGGACGACCTGGCCTGGAATTCAACTGTGAATTCACCCGCGCCAGTATCGGCCAATTCGACGTGGATTTGTTTTTTGAATTCTTCCAGGGCTTCGTTAATCACGCGCTGGTGACGTTGCACATCGATAACCTGAAAGGTCGCAATGCACATCATCAGGCAGAAACCATCTTCAAAGCCTTTGGCCGAGCCTTACGCATGGCCCTTACACTCGATGAACGTCAAGGTTCGGTGATCCCGTCCACCAAAGGCGTTTTATAAAGTTCCGCTACGTTGCTGATTAACCAGCAACGTTCATTCTGCATTGGAGTGCACCGTGAGCAAACAATTACTCACCATCATTGACTACGGCATGGGCAATTTGCATTCTGTGGCAAAAGCCTTTGAACACGTGGCCGACAACTTCGCGGTTGAAGTCACAGACGACCGTGATCGCATCGCGCAGGCCGATCATGTCGTACTACCTGGCGTTGGAGCGATTCGGGACTGCATGGCCGAAATCCGCCGTCAGGGCGTTGATCAGGTGGTCGCCGAAAACCTGGCCTCAGGGAAACCTTTTCTGGGCATCTGCGTCGGCATGCAAGCTCTTATGTGCCATAGCGATGAAAACGACGGCATTGACTGCCTGAATCATTTCCCCGGTCATGTACATCAATTTCCAAAGAACTTAACGGACAGCCACGGCCTGCCTATGAAAGTGCCGCATATGGGCTGGAACCATGTACACCAAACTGCAGAACATCCGCTATGGCATGGGATTGACTCTGGCAGTCGTTTCTACTTTGTACACAGTTACTACGCAGAAATGCACGCGGACTACACGGCAGGACGGTGTGAATACGGTACCGAGTTTTCCGCCATGATTTACCGGGATAACATATTTGCCACTCAGTTTCACCCGGAGAAAAGCCATACGGCGGGTCTGCAATTACTGAAAAACTTTACCCTGTGGAACGGCAAACGGTAATTCAACCGCCTGTCGCCAATTAAACAAAACATTGAGCCGATCTGGCTCAATACAGGAGACAATTATGGCATTGGCCAAGCGCATTATCCCGTGTCTGGATGTCGATCAGGGTCGGGTCGTCAAAGGCGTGAATTTTGTCAATATTCGCGACGCCGGAGATCCGGTTGAGGTTGCCAAGCGTTACAACGAGCAAGGTGCGGATGAAATTACCATGCTCGACATTACCGCCACACACGAAGGTCGTGGCACCATGATAGACACGGTTAAAGCAATTGCTGGTCAGGTGTTTATTCCGTTGACCGTCGGTGGCGGGATACGCACGGTTGACGATATCCGGACCATGCTGAACGCCGGTGCTGACAAGGTATCCATCAACTCTGCAGCGATTTTTAATCCAGATTTCGTCAAAGAAGCCTCTGCGCGCTTTGGTGCGCAATGTATTGTCGTCGCCATTGACGCCAAAAGAGTCGACGATCACTGGGAAATTTTTACGCACGGTGGTCGCAATCCAACAGGCATCAACGCAGTTGAATGGGCTCAGAAAATGGAAGCCAATGGCGCTGGGGAAATTCTGTTAACCAGCATGGACCGGGACGGTGTTAAAAGCGGTTTCGACCTGGCTCTGACCCGAGCTGTGGCAGACGCGGTCACTATTCCGGTGATTGCCAGCGGAGGTGTCGGCGAATTAGAACACTTGGCCGAAGGTGTGAATCAAGGTCACGCAGACGCGGTATTGGCCGCCAGTATTTTCCATTTCGGCGAGTTTACGATCCAGCAAGCAAAAGAACATATGGCCAGCCGCCAAATTGAAATGCGGCTTTGAGTGAGTTCACCAAATCAAAGGCGCCAGCTTAAGGGCGCCTAAACCGGCTTACCAAAGATGCCGACAAGACTTGCATCCTCCCATTACCCCAGTGACAGCTGCGACAATCCAGACCATAAACCATTTTGCTTAAATGCCTGCTTGGTTTTACGGATTTTGTATTTCTGAATGGGATGCTGATTACCACCGATCAGATAGCTTTTCACCCAACGTTGCCGAAAGACATCAAACTGTCGATACCAGGGTGCGGGCAATGAATCTCCGCGCTGCAACAACAGGCGAACCACTTCTCCGCCGATCATCGCGGCGGCAATCTGGGTACCCAATATTGAACTTGGTCCGGACTGACTTTCCGAATCGATAAAGGAAAGATCCATATAAGGTCTCTGCAACGCTTTTGGGGCCAAACCAACCAAAAATTTAACCAACTGGTCGGCCGAGCCATCGCTGTCCTTAAAATCAAAAAACTCATCAAAGCTCATGCCCTGATCGGGCAGGTAAACCTGCAGAGTTGCAGAAAAACCCAGTGGTGCCGCGGTCATCGCAGGTACACCTTCCAGTTGCGCTGCCTGAAATAAGGCTCGGCGGGCATTCAGCACAAAAAAATCAATGCCATCCAACACCACATCCGCACCCGAGACAAACTCATCCGCATTCGACGCCGTTACCGGCTGCTCAAAAATGTCGACCTCCGCGTCAGGGTTGATCGATAGTATCCGCGTTTTGGTCGCCGCAGCTTTGTTTTGCCCCACACTGAATGTCGTCGCACCCAACTGCCGGTTGAAGTTTGCAATATCGAAGGTGTCCGGATCACACAACCTGAAGCGTCCAATGCCCAGTCGGGCCAGTGTCTCGGCAACCGTGCTGCCGATACCGCCGCAACCAGGAATAACAGCAAGGCTCCGCCCTAACTGGTGTTGTTCTTCGTGAGATATCAGACCGCGGTTCCGGGCGAACGCACTGTCAGCTGACCAGGTCTGCTTCATAAAGGGCTCCATCGTGCATGTATCTTGGATCGGGTTGATTATCACTTGCCAGGCACAGCATGAGGTTGACCGGCAAACTGTGATGACCATCGAACGAAATCGATTTTGAGGCAACTACCCGACCGTTAAACAATCGGTGGTAATATTTTTCGAGGCGTTGGTTGTAGTAAATGACAAACGCATCGGCGTCGTTCAGGCAAACCAATTGCTTGAACAGGGTGAAGGTGCGTTGACGCAGAATGGCCCCCTGATACAAAGGCGACATCGAAAAACGCCAACCGTTCATCAGACGGTGCTTACGTCGCAAGAAACTCAATTCTGAGCCGAAATGACGCGAAACCGGCATACCATGGTTACCATCCAACGTGACAGAGAACGTCCCTGCCAAACGACCACTGCTGTGCTGAATCACCACAACACGGGTGTGGTTGATAAAATCATAGTCGGGGTCTTTGGCGGCATTCATCGCATCAGTCGGCAACACATCACCATTGGCGGCGAGGTTGCCGGCGACCAATTGCCAAATGGTCTGCATGCGGTATTTCTGTTGCTGCGGATCGATAAGCTGATAGTGAAACTCAGGCTGTTGGGTTTGCTCAAAACGACTGGTACTGCTCTCTAAGCTGGAAACCGTCACGTCAAAATCTACCTACAAATTAATGGTCTTGATAGCGTAGACAGTAAATTTGACAACATTGATCAAATATTCGCCAAAATATCGACCTGTTCACATTTCACTCAACAGACCTTCGATTTTTTCGATACAGATCACATTCCGCGTGTTTGAATCGTCAGTGGTGTCACGAGTGTAATCATCTGGCGACGCAGCGTTCAACATCGCCCTTTCGTAACAAATTTTCATACTTCTTCTATTCCAGCCTGTTAAAACCACGAATTGGGCACTAAAATGGCCATCGATAAGAATTTTAACGTAGCATTCTGTAACTTCCTTACAATATGCTAATCCAGATCAAATGGAACATTGCTTTGAAATTCTAAAATTAAGGCAATTCACTTATTAAGAGAGGCGATCCAGAAATGATTAAAAAGATCGGTGTCCTGACCAGCGGTGGTGATGCTCCGGGCATGAATGCCGCAGTCCGTGCGGTGGTACGTACAGCGCTTTCCAAAAAAATCGAAGTGTATGGCATATACGACGGTTACTTGGGCCTGCACCGGGACCGTATTAAAAAACTGGAACGGCACCATGTATCCGACATGATCAACCGCGGTGGTACCTTCTTAGGCTCTGCGCGTTTTCCTGAATTCAAAGAGGAATCAATCCGTCAGGAAGCCATCGCCAACCTGCGCAAACATGAAATTGAAGCCCTCGTCGTTGTCGGTGGAGACGGTTCGTACATGGGCGCTAAGAAACTGACCGAAATGGGATTCCCCTGCATCGGTCTGCCTGGCACTATCGATAATGACATCGCCGGAACGGACTATACCATCGGCTTCCATACCGCATTGAACACAGTTCTGGACGCTATCGACCGTTTGCGAGACACCAGCTCGTCACATAACCGCATTTCGGTTGTTGAAATCATGGGTCGCCATTGTGGTGACCTGACGATGATGGCGGCCCTCGGTGGTGGCGCAGAGTACGCAATCGTCCCGGAAAAAGGCTTCAACCTGGAAGAATTGGTGCAAACACTGGGTACAGATGTCGAAAAAGGTAAAAAGCACGCCATTATCGCCATCACCGAACATGTCACCAACGTGACAGAACTGGCGAAACGCATAGAAGAACGAACCGGATTGGAAACGCGTGCCACGATTCTGGGGCATACTCAGCGAGGCGGTTCTCCATGTGCTTTTGACCGGGTCATGGCCAGCGAAATGGGCGCCTTTGCGGTGGAATTATTGGAAAAAGGCGAAGGCGGACGCTGTGTTGGCATTCAGAGCAACAAACTGGTGCACCATGACATTATCGACGCGATTGAAAACATGTCCCGACCGTTCAATCAGACGATTTATAACCTGACCAAAACGTTGGCGTAAATCATTCCCAATATCAATTGACCTCAAAGAGAGAATTTGCATAATGCGGTTCTCTCTTTTTTTTCACCCCCGCTAAAATTTATTTGTGTTTTTTTGTTGAAAAACATCCGCAAAATTCAAAATTTCCACTACTTTTTATTGGCGTAATTTCGCTGTTTTTCAGAGTTCGCCAACAGCATCGAATTCGAAAAGTTGAGTGTAAAAAAACAACAAGAAAATACCCCAAAGGGAGTTTTTTGTTGATGCACATCAAGAGTCGGGTCAGTTAGACCTCGATAATACATCCATACAGAATTTGCAGAGCGTGTTGAACTCGTTTTGGGCACTGCAAATCAGCGACAAGGTTGTACATGAGTTACGTCGAGCGCTGGTTAAATTGTTGATACAAATCAAAGTGCCCAAAGCAAATTAAGGTAGTCTGGTATCACTCTCTCCGGTATGGGTAAAACCATTAGCCACCGGTTTTCGGGGGGAAGCGATATCACAGGTTGTGTTGGCCTTATCGTCTTGTGTCGAATCTCCAGTCGTTCTCAAGACATCGCTTACTCCCGACCCTTTTTTACTACCTTTCTAAAAATCTTCAACCGCTGAAACAGTTTTCATTTTTTTAATTTTAGTAATCTAGCGGAGCATAACTTTATGTATAAAGAAAAAGCAGGCGATAGCATCAACGCACAAGCCAATCCTTGGGAAGGATTTGTCCCAGGCGTGTGGAACGAAGCGATCGACGTTCGTGATTTCATCCAAAAAAACTACACACCTTTTGAAGGTGATTCTTCTTTCCTGGCGGGCGCAACGACCCGTACAAAAGATGTCTGGGCTCAAGTTTTGGAACTCATGAAAGAAGAGCAACGTCTTCAAGGTCCATTGGATTTTGATACCGACTTGCCCAGTACCATTACCTCACACAAACCGGGTTACATTGATAAAAACCTGGAGCGAATTGTCGGCTTGCAAACCGATGCGCCGTTAAAGCGCGGCATGATTCCCAATGGCGGTATTCGTATGGTTGAGGCGTCTTGCGAAGCTTATGGCCGTACGCTGGACCCGACCGTCAACGAAATTTTCTCCAAGTACCGTAAAACACACAACGCCGGTGTATTCGATGGCTACACGCCAGACATGTTGAAGTGCCGCAAGGCCGGTATTATTACTGGCTTACCCGATGCTTATGGTCGTGGCCGTATTATTGGTGACTACCGTCGTGTTGCGCTGTATGGAACAGACCGACTGATTGTCGACAAGAAAGCGCAGAAAACATCATTAGACAATGAGAACATGAGCGAACAAGTTATTCGTTTGCGCGAAGAATTGTCTGAACAAATCCGCGCGCTGCAGGAAATGACCGAGATGGCCGAGAGCTACGGCTTCGACATTTCCAAGCCAGCACAAAACGCTCACGAAGCCGTGCAATGGACTTACTTTGCCTACCTGGCAGCCATTAAGAGTCAAAACGGTGCGGCCATGAGTTTTGGTCGAGTCTCAACATTCCTCGACATCTACATCGAGCGTGATATCGCCGCTGGTGCATTGACAGAAGAACTGGCGCAAGAATTGATTGATGATCTCGTCATCAAGCTGCGTATGGTTCGCTTCCTGAGAACCCCCGATTACGACGCACTGTTCTCAGGTGACCCAACTTGGGTAACTGAGTCAATTGGTGGTATGGGTGAAGATGGCCGCGCTCTGGTCACCAAAAACAGCTTCCGAATGTTGAACACACTGTACACACTTGGTGCTGCGCCAGAGCCAAACCTGACCGTACTCTGGTCAGAAAAAATGCCAAAAGGCTTCAAAGATTTCTGTTCTAAGGTCTCGATCGACACCAGTTCTATCCAGTACGAAAACGATGATCTGATGATCGGCAAGTTCGGCGATGACTATGGCATTGCCTGTTGTGTATCGGCGATGCGCATCGGTAAGCAAATGCAGTTCTTCGGCGCTCGTTGTAATCTGGCGAAGACCATGCTATACGGCATCAACGGCGGTATGGATGAAAAAATCGGTTTGCAGGTCGGTCCGAAGAAAGATGTTCTGGCCGATGAATACCTGGACTTCGATACCGTTTGGGCGCGCTTTGACGAATACATGCAGTGGGTTTCACGCGTCTATGTAAACACGTTGAATGTCATCCACTTCATGCACGATAAATATTCGTACGAAGCCTCGCAAATGGCTCTGCACGACCGTGACGTATTGCGCACCATGGCTTGCGGCATTGCTGGCTTGTCTGTTGTCGCCGACTCACTGAGTGCCATTAAGTACGCAAAAGTGAAGACAATTCGCAACGAAGACGGCTACGTGGTCGACTTCGCGACCGAAGGTGAATATCCGAAATTCGGTAACAACGATGACCGTGTTGACGAAATCGCCCAGAAGATTGTCACCCGTTTCATGGATCTGGTTCGTCAGACCCCAACTTACCGCGATGCGATTCCAACTCAATCTATTCTCACCATCACCAGTAACGTGGTTTATGGTAAGAAAACCGGTAATACGCCAGATGGTCGTAAAGCGGGCGAACCGTTTGCACCGGGTGCGAACCCAATGCACGGTCGCGACGAGAAAGGCGCGTTAGCATCACTGTTGAGTGTCGCGAAGTTGCCCTACGAGGATGCTGAAGATGGTATTTCCTACACCATGTCACTGGTGCCGGATTCCTTAGGTAAAAACGAAGACGGTAAGGTTAAAAACCTGACCGGTATGCTGGACGGCTACTTTGGTTCATCCGGCCACCACATCAACGTCAACGTGTTGAATCGGGATATGTTGAAGGATGCTATGGAACACCCTGAAAACTACCCACAGTTGACGATCCGCGTGTCTGGCTATGCCGTTAACTTCGTGAAGTTAACCCGCGAACAACAATTGGATGTGATCAACCGAACTTTCCACAGTCAGGTCTGATCCTTAGCTAAACCATGAAGGGTGCCAATGGCACCCTTTTTTTATGGATAACCTCAAGGGCATCTCCAGGGTACCCTTAAATGCCCTTAAAGTTAATCCGACAGTCGCGTCAGAAATTATTCAGCTATGCTTGTTAGGCGTTTTAACTGATTTGCACTCTTTATGCCGAATAGTCTGCTCAATCAACGCCTTAGCGCCCTTCAAGCCCACCGGCACGGTCTGGCATTTGCGCTGTGCCTGTTGCTGGGCGTTCTTGGTTTCAGCCTGGACCGTACTGTACAGCGTTCTTCGTTCAACAAAATCGCCGAAGCCACGCGCGCAGAACTTTCCGTTGTTATCTCAACGACCAGCGAAGCCGTCAAATCTATCGCGAATCCACCCCGCCAAGCTCACGATTATCTAACCGACATTTATTCGGTTATCCCGACAGAACACCTTACCGATATTTATCTGATTAACGACGATGGCACGGTGTACTCCGAACAAAAAGGGAACCCACATCAGCAGTATCTGATGACCACAGACGACACTGACTTTGCCGCCGAGCCAATTCTTGTCAATGGTGAAGACTTTTGGCGTTACCATTTTTTGCTCGCTGATCGGCATTCCACTCAACTTTGGCAGAGCCCGTTTACCGAGCGTCTGTGGTTGCTGACAATACCCGTCACCGATTCGGTCTCAGACATCCGGAATGTGATCGCGATTGAGCTAAACCCATTTACATTTGATGCAGTCCAGCTGGGTGTAGTTTCGGCGTTTCAGTTCGCCCGCCAACCCCTACAGTCACTGGCGGGCGAACCCACATTAAAGAAGCCGCCGCTATCCTATGAGCTAACAGACCGCTTAACCGTTTTTGGTCGGTGGCACTTTCCACGTTATGCGTTTTCACTGCCCATTGCCGGTTTGTTGGTTCTGTTGTTGATCTACCTGTTTAGCCGACTGCTATCGCTACGTCTTAAGCAGCAAAGACCTGGGGTCTTTACCGACATCTTGTGCGATGAGTTAAATATCATGTTATTCGAAACCGACGCCCATTCGGTCGTACAGTGGGTAAAAGGGCAACTACCAGAAGAAATTACCTATCTGCAATTAAAGATCGGGCAGTCTGTTAAGGATTTGCTGGCCAGCCACCCTCGTTACCTGACCTATTGGCAACATACCTTATCTGGCGAGAAGCTGACCTATGAGATCGACGATGGTCAACACTGCCTGAGAGTGCATCAATGGCCTCTACTGAACTCGCATCAGGTTGTCGTCGGTTTAGGCGTCATGATTCAGAATATTTCTGAACAGCGCAGTTTGGAGTATCAATTGCAACACCAACAATTTCACGACCAGCTGACCGGGCTACCCAATCGGCAACTGTTTATGGAGCAATTGACACATGAACTGCACCGGGCCAAACGACGGCAAGAGAGTTCAGCGGTCATTGCGCTGGAAATTAGCGGCATTGGGCATATCAACAAACAGTTTGGACATAAAATCAGTGACAGTCTGCTCAAACTCGTCAGTCAAAACCTGTCTGCAACGTTGCGTTCTGAAGACCGCATGTGTCGGTTCAGCAACGATGAATTTCTGGTCAGTTTCAATGACTATCGGCATACCGAAGAGCTGCAATTGGTGGCGGAGCGTCTCATTAAACACGCCAGCGCTGACTACCAGATCGACGGATACACGTTAAACCTCAATGCCAATATCGGTATCGCAACATTCCCTCGGGACGCGTTGGATGCCGGCAGCCTGATCAGTAACGCCATCACCGCCATGCGCCATGCTCGTCAGACCGGGCGCAATACTCTGGATTACTTCTCGGCTGACAATGCCCGGCTGGCTCATGAAAAATGGCAACTTGAACAGGACATTACCAAAGCCCTCAACGCCCATGATTTCACACTGCATTTTCAACCCATTTTTGATCTGAAATCGAATCGTTGCATCGCAGCGGAGGCGTTAATACGTTGGCCAGGTACCGACTTACGACCGGATCAGTTTATTCCATTGGCCGAAGAGACCGGTTTGATTCACACCATTGGCATCTGGGTGCTAGAAGCGGCCATCAAACAGTTTTTTGAATGGAAACAAGCCGGGGGGACAATTGAGTACATCTCTATCAATCTGTCCGTTGTTCAGCTGAAAGATAACGACTTCTTTGACAATTTGGACGCCATTTTACGTCGATTTCCTATAGAAGCTGGACAGGTAGTATTGGAAATTACGGAATCCGTCATGATGAACAGTGACGCCAGTACCGTCAAAAAGCTAAACGGTCTGCGCGAGCGCGGCTTTAGTCTGGCGATAGACGACTTCGGCACCGGTTTTTCATCGCTGAACTATCTGAAACACCTGCCTATCAATTACCTTAAAGTTGACCGTAGCTTCATCAAAGGGGTGCCTGATAATCCACACGACACGGTCATCTGTGAAGCCATTATTCAAATGTCGCTAGCCATGGAACTGACCATCATTGCGGAAGGTGTGGAGATGCCACACCAAATGAACTGGCTGGCCTCCAAAGGAGTCCTCTGTGCGCAAGGCTATTTCTACGCGCATCCGGTTTCCGCCAAAGATTTTCAACCCTACATTGGTATCTAAACCTTTCGCCAGTCCGTAACTGACACCAATGTTCAGAACCAAAAACAGCTGACCTGCCGCAATACAGAGAAATGTAATTTTGTTACACTGCGAACCTTGATCATTCAGGCTATCTCATGAGTTCAACAATTCCGACACTAAATATCCCCAAATACCATGCCGACGAAATGCTCGGCCGGGTTCACTCGTTCGAAAGCTTTGGCACCGTTGATGGTCCCGGCACGCGATTCGTGGTGTTTTTGCAGGGTTGTCTGTTTCGTTGTAAGTATTGTCACAACCGGGATACCTGGGATTTGGATGGCGGGCAGCTGTACTCTGTTACCGAAGTCGTGGAACAGATACTGCCTTACGCAAAATTCATGGATGCCAGTGGCGGTGGTGTCACCGTGACCGGGGGTGAACCGGTGTTACAGGCCCCATTCGTTGGTCTGTTGTTCGAAAAGTTACGTCAACACGGTATTCACACCTGTCTGGACACCAATGGCTATGTCGGCGTGTACAGCGATGAAACTAACCTGATGATCGAACAGAGTGATCTGGTGATGTGTGATATCAAACACATCAACGATCAAAAACACCATCTGTTAGTCGGCGTTTCCAATCAACGTACACTGCGTTTTGTTCGCCATTTGGCCGATATTGGCAAGAAAACCCGAATCCGCTACGTCGTCGTCCCCGGGTATTCCGATGACCTGGCCGATGTAGAGGCACTCGCCCAGTTTTTAGCGCCCATGGAAAATGTTGAGCATGTCGAATTATTACCGTATCACAATCTCGGCACGCACAAATGGAAAGCCATGAATCTGGAATACCCATTGGAGGGTCTGCAGCCCCCTTCCCGAGAAACAATGGATGAAATTCAGGCCAAGATGGAATCTTATGGATTGGAAATCATTCGTTAGTCTGGCGTAAAACTAAACCATCTTGCTCCAGAATACAGATAATGACGTCAGTCATCATCTGTGCCTTACCCAGCTCCACACCCTGTTCGAATATCCTCTGCGTTGCGAGATCAGCGTCTTTCAAATCGATATCATGGTGCTGCGCCGCTGCCTGATCCAGCGCGGGGAATAACATTTTAAACCGACTCAAACGCTCATCTGCCACGTCAATTTGAATTCCGAACCGATCATTCAACTGCTGGATCACAGACAGCAATTGCGGACTGACCCCTACTGCCTTGGCTTTGGCATCCAGCCAATGAATCACGTTTTTATCGTCCACTTCAATGCTCTCCAGGTTACGCTCATATAAGCATGGTAACTCATCATAGGAAGGTTAAGTCTCTGAGCTCGATCAGGTTTTCTCAATAAAAAAACACATTTCTCTGACCGATTAGTCAATGACCTTTGTCGTCGACCACCGTAGAATACCGCCCTCACCTTTCATTCAATTTCGTACTCTGGACGACGCATGACACAGCATTCCAATCAACGTGACGGTTTCTCAGGTCGGCTTGGCATCATTGCCGCTGCCGCCGGCTCAGCCATTGGCTTAGGTAACATCTGGAAATTCCCTTACATTACCGGGGAATATGGCGGAGCCGCCTTTATCCTGGTCTATCTTATTTGCATCGCCTTTATTGGCTTACCCATCATGTTGGCTGAATTCGTTGTCGGTCGACGAGCACAAAAAAATGCTATTGGCGCCTTTAAAGCCGAAGCGCCGGGTAGCAGATGGTTTCTGACGGGCGCACTGGGCATTATCACTGCCTTTATTCTGTTATCGTTTTATGGAGTGGTGTCCGGCTGGACTCTGCATTACCTTGGACTTTCAGCCCTCAACTCGCTGGCGGATCAGACGCCCGAACAGCTGGGTAATGTGTTTGGTACGTTCATTGCCGACCCTTGGTTACCCGTTTTCTGGCAGGTACTGTTTATGGCCTTGTGCGTTGCAGTCGTGTTGGGCGGTGTTAAAAACGGCATTGAACGTTACTCTAAAATTCTCATGCCTCTACTGCTCGTCATACTTATCGTACTCGCTGTTCGTTCCCTGACGCTGCCTGGTGCGGCCAAAGGAATTGAGTTTCTCTTCTCACCTGACTTCAGCAAACTGAACATGGAAGCGGTGCTTGCCGCCATGGGTCATGCGTTCTTCAGTTTGTCATTGGGCATGGGTACCATGATCACCTATGGCTCCTACATCGGGAAACAGGAAAATCTGGGCGTTACTGCGGTTCAGGTCAGTGTCGCAGATACGGTTATCGCGCTGATTGCCGGTTTGGCTATTTTTCCGGCGGTTTTTGCCTTTGGCATTGAACCAAGTTCTGGACCGGGATTGGTCTTCATTACTCTGCCCAATGTGTTTGGTCAAATGCCCTTCGGCACCGGG
Source organism: Reinekea sp. (assembly GCA_050293765.1). Lineage (GTDB taxonomy): Bacteria > Pseudomonadota > Gammaproteobacteria > Pseudomonadales > Natronospirillaceae > Reinekea. The sequence continues at coordinate 12,383 of JBNKNI010000011.1, read as the reverse complement.
TTTTCAATGCTGTTTTTTGCGCTGTTAGCGGTTGCGGCGTTGACATCCGCCATTTCGATACTGGAAGTAATTGTCGCGTATCTCGATGAAGAATTTGGCTGGAAACGGAAAACATCAACACTGGTAGTGGCCGGTATGGTAACCCTGGTCGGAGCATTGCTGTCACAAGGCAACGGTATATTAAGCTGGCTGAAGTTACCGTTCCTGATTTCCGGCGAAGTCAGCCATATGAATATTTTCGATTGGTTTATCTCTTTGTCGGATCAGTTATTACCCATTGGCGGTTTCTTTATCGCTTTGTTTGTCGGCTGGAAGCTGGACAAAAAAGCGGTTGCGGATGAGCTGTCAAATGACGGCAAATTAACCATTGCCTACCTCGCCGCTTACCGTATTACCCTAAAACTAATTGCACCTGCGGCTATCGCCTTTGTTTTTCTGGCTTCTATATTTGGATGGTTTTCATCTTAATGAGCCACCCCTTTTAACCTAGAATGGAAAACAATAGCGATACCTGAATTAAGAAGGCTGAACATGAAAATTTTATGCGATACCCATTCACACACCATTGCCAGTACCCATGCGTACAGCACCGTGCATGATTATTTTCGCGACGCCAAACTCAATGGCCTGCAGTTGTTTTCCATTACCGACCATGCACCGGAAATGCCAGACGCGCCGCACCCTTGGCACTTTGGCAATATGAAAATCATTCCTCGCGTGGTCGACGGTATTGCTATGTTGCGCGGCATCGAAGCGAATATTCTGGCCAACCCGTACCCTGGAACAAATAAGCGCTACGTGGATCTTCCGGATGGCATGTTGCCGTATCTGGACTACGCCATTGCCAGCTTTCATGAACCGGTCTTACCGCCAGGTTCCAAACGAGAGAACACGCGCGCCATGATCCGTGCGATGGAAAGTGGCGTCATTCAGATTATTGGCCACCCGGGTAATCCTAATTACCCCGTCGATCAGGATGACATTGTTCGCGCCGCAAAAGACCATAATGTCTTAATGGAAATTAACAACAGTTCGTTCACGCATAGCCGACAAGGGTCCGAACCCTTCTGTACCGCTATGGTTGAAACGGTGATGAAGCACGATTGGAAAATCAGTTTGGGCAGCGACGCTCACATCAGTTTTCATGTGGGGTTATTCGATGAGGCAATCGCTGTTTCACGCGCACTGGACTTTCCCGAACAAAATATTGCCACCAGGACACCCGCGCATTTTCTCGCGTTTCTGGCGGAACACGGAAAAACTGTTGACCAGGAACTGGCCCCTTGGTTGGAAACTGTGGTGCAAACATCGGCTTAAAACTTTTTAACCCCAATTTCATAACCACTGTAACGTCCAACAGGCATTTACACGTTCAGTTTTTATTCAGCCACTCATGGCATAGTGAAGCTACCGCGACACAGGAGGTTAGCTATGCCAAAAGTTGTATCCATAGAATCCGCTCGTGCACGGCAGTCAACCACAGCCATTGACGACTATCAGAGTGTCGGGCCGTTTCAATCACCCGTGCCTAACTTGATTGACTTACTGGTTCCGATGTTAAACAGCATAAAAACATCCCGTCACATCGACGTCGGAGACGATTTAAAGGAATTTCTCGACGTACTGGAACTCAGCCGTCATGAGATCGATCAGCTTGAAGACATGGCCCGTTTCTTACTGGAGATCAACCGCAATAATCAGGAGCACTGAGTCCGTTTAACGCCGCCCAGTTGGGCGGTCATTTATGCCTTGCATAATAGGATCGTATCCCGTTGAATACGTGACACATCTCAACGGTCCCCTCAACACATGCAGGCAAGCCTCCCAACCAATTTATCGCAGCGAATCATTAGCCTGGATGTCATCCGGGGCATCGCAGTTCTGGGTATTTTACTGATGAATATCCAATCGTTCTCAATGCCAGATGCGGCATACATTAACCCAACCGCATTCGGTGACCTATCTTGCATAAATGGCTGGGTCTGGGGATTTTCCCACCTGTTTATCGATTCGAAATTTATGTCGATTTTTTCCATGCTGTTTGGGGTCGGAGTGATGTTGTTTTCTGAGCGCGCAGAAGATAAACACATATCCGCCGCGAAATTCCATAAGCGACGTATGGGTTGGTTACTGTTATTCGGGTTAATCCATGGCCACCTAATCTGGTCTGGCGATGTGTTATTTTCTTACGCTGTCTGCGGGTTCTGGGCGGTCCTGTTTCGCCAACAATCAGTGCGAACACTGTGGACCGTTGGGTTGATCTTAATAAGCATACCCACAGTCTTTGATCTGCTGGCACAATCCGCGCTGTCGACAATGCCAACAGACGAGTTGCAATATTATTTGCCCGATTGGCAGCCGAATAACGAACAGATCTCCGCCGATATTGCGACTTTCCGCGGGCACTGGCTGGGTCAACTTCAACAGCAAAGTCAAGATGCCTTACTCATGGAAACCTATGGCTTTGTCTACTACGTCTTGTGGCGCGTCGGCGGTTTAATGCTTATTGGTATGGCACTATACAAACAGGGCATATTCTCTGCTGCAATCCCGGCACAAACGCTGTTGCGGCTGGGATCTTTTTCGGTACTCACCGGTGTTGTCGTTGTCGGTTCTGGTCTGTATTTTAATTTTCATCACCAATGGAATATCCGCTATTCACAGTACGCTGGCGTTCAGTTTAATTATATCGGCAGTGTCCTGATGGCCATCGGCTATGTACTTTTGTTTAACGCGATGATTCAGAAAAAACTATTCGTAAAGGCCACCCAACTGTTAGCGAAGACAGGCCGCATGGCATTCACCAATTACATAATGCAATCGCTGCTTTGCACCTTTCTATTCTATGGCTTTGGATTAGGTTGGTATGGCCAGGTTGAACGTTGGCAACAACTGATCATTGTACTGATAATCTGGGCAGTTCAGCTGGCCGTATCGCAATGGTGGCTGGCACGCTATAGCTTTGGACCATTGGAATGGCTATGGCGGCGATTGACCTATTGGCGGTAAATGTCGGCCGCCATGGGTGTATTATCGAAACGTCTGGGTAATGGCATCAAATTCAAATTTATCAATATTCTGCAGTACCCAAGTCTCAAAAGTAAGGTCAGTGGCGGGTTTAGGCAATCGCCGTTTCAGCAAGAATTTTATGTTCACCGGCACTGGACCATTGAAGTCATCGCCGGTGTGAGTCACCAAATAGTGAAGCGCGGCTTTGTCACCTATATCCAACGCCATAACGCTGACATAAAGTTTATCGTCCTCGGTTAACGTCGCGAAGCGGCTCATCAAACCTTGAATGGTTGGTGAAATATCAATTTCATCCATTTCTGACAGCGAACGATAAATACTGAGTTTTTTTGGATGATATTGCATAAACGACAGCAAGTGATCGAAAGTTCGAGCATCACGTAAGGCGATCACATCAAATAACAATTCGTCCAGACCCTCTTCCAGAGTTGATGGTGAAGTCTGTAGAAACACACTAATCAATTGCTCGTCAGTTATGAAGTCCCGCAGACCCAAGAACGTTATCGTTAAATAGTTTCTGATCTCGCCGTCCAGAAAACCTTTAAGCGCATATTCTGTCACTTCTCCGGGGATCAATGATGGATCACCCTGTTGCAAAAAGCCGGCAACTTCCGTGCGCATGGCCTGCATCATGAACCAACCGGCAGGCAGTTGATTGTAGGTATCGAGATATCGATAAAAGGCTTCTTTTAATTCAGATTCGGGGTGCAACCTGAAAAGGTCAGCCACCACCGCAGACATCACCATCGGCCGACTTTCTGGATTCACGCGATAATCACTCAAATAACGCACCGCAACTTCGGGGGCAAAACGGAACACTTCGTTCAGTAACGTCGATTCCAATTGTTCAAAATCCGTGTGATTGAGGTAAGTTGCATAGAAATCACTGAGATAAATTTCCAGGTCTATTCGAGTTAGCATTCTTAATTCGTCGCCCGTCAAAAACACGAAACCGAGTTCAAGGAGAGGCTCTTCTTCCGTGCTGAGTACAGCCGCAGTCTCCGATTCCAAATCCTCGGTAAACGGCTCAACCACAACAGGGTTCTCTGGTTGATTCGACGTGACAGAGGATGTCTTTTCCAAATGCCGGGTTCGAAACCCAAAAACCAGAACAAAACTAACGACTGCAAGAAAACTCAGTAAAATGAGAATACGTCGACGCATAACCAATCCCTGATTTATTGCAAAGGTTCCATGTGACACAATTCAAAAAAATCGATCACCATGTCACTGCAATTGAGTGAGTAGAATACAAAAGACTAAGCCGAAAAAAGCATCAAATTCAGGTGGAAGCCAGGTTGAATTTACTCCACCAGGATAATAAGGCGTTGTGCACTTGCGAATCGCTGCTGAACAACACACCACAATGGTTAAAAAACAACGTGTCTGGCGGGTTCAATCGCAGTGAGCGGCCGGCCATGTCGGTCACGTTTTTGCCAGCTGCGGTAAACAGGCCAACCGTGCTCGCGTAATCCCAAAGACAACCACCACCGGTTTGTGCCTTGGGCAATTTGAAATACACAGAGTTGGGCGTGTGTAATACAGAACAGGCATTCATAACCGCCCCCTGATTACACACAAGCACCAGTTCGGTTGATCCTCTTAAATCAGCGATGTGTTGAAGCGCGGCCATGCTGGTATCGTACAATGGGTGTTCCGTGAACGATTGATCCATATAGACAGTAAAACCCGAAGAAGTAATCGCTTCCGGTACGCTCAATTTTTCACCGTGAATCGCACAGAAACAGGTATCGCTCGACGGTTGATAAACGACGCTGATCAACGGGACCCCGAGACGACTGACCAACGCAATAGACACGGCAAAACCGCTACCACCCTGCAAAAAAGCTTGCGTCCCATCCAACGGGTCCACGCACCAAAAGGCCGTTTTATTAAATCGTTCGTGGCCATTTATGTCTTGGGTATCGGCAGACTCTTCAGCCAACCAGGCAATGTTCCCGGCTTGCATCGTCGGTAACAGATGCTCATAGATCATTGCTTCGCTGCGACGGTCAACCTCGGTAAACAGTTGCGCTGCCAGACTATGTGCTCCCTGTTTTTTCGCAACGCTCAATTGCGCGCGATCAACCGACAGAATGTAGTGCCCGGCTGCCCTGGCAGCACGCTCTGCAGTCGCCGCCAGCGATGCGAGGCCACCGCTAAACAGTTTATCGAACTCGGCATCCGCATCAATCATCGGCGATACCAGCTTGGTTCAATTGCGCCAGCGCTCGCTTCGTCTGTTCACCGGCGTAATCGTTCAGTTTCCAATGCTGAGGGCTCCAGCCCATTAAAAACCGTTGAAAGTCGGCCCAGGCAAAGGAATAGAGGCGGCGCCATTGTGTTTGCAAACGATGCCGCTGATCCACATTCAGTTGCGTCTCGAGTGCGCTGTCCAGTGCCTGAAAATAATAATCCAGCAATGAATCTGCGTGTTCAAAACAGTCGCGTGCCGATAAACAGCTGCTGAAGAAATAAGCCACATCTTTCATGCCGCAACCTGCGCCAACGTACTGAAAATCAACCGCGGCTACCTCATCTCGTTGTATTGAAAAACAGAAGTTGTCCAATTTCGCGTCGCCATGAATGATGGTTAAAAATTCAGTTTGCGCCAATTGCCTATCCAACTCAGCAGCGCTTTCTTTCAGCGGACCGTCTGCCATCGCCTCCCATTCCAGCGGTCGCGTAGCCAGATGCCAATAGCTGCCCTGCGGCCATAATCCATCTGGCTCAACGTTCAGGAAGGTTGCATGAAAATGTGCCAACCATTGCAGGCATATTTTCACTTGCGGCAAGCTGATGCGTTCCGGGCTCGCCGGAAACAACGGTGTTAAGTCTTCCAACAGCAACTGCAGCCCAGTATTGTCTTCGCGAACCGCCAGAGCACGCGGACAACAACAGCGCGCAGAGCACCGCTGCGCAAAATGACGGTAAAAATGGCTTTCAATCTGATAGGACCGCAATTTACGCTGATGCGCAAAGTCAGACGACCAACCACGGGGGTGCTGTTGTTGTGGCACAGGGAAACGAATGTCTTTCAGGATAACGCTGCCTCGCGAACCACCCTGCATGTGAATCCGTTGCAGTTCGCCATAGCCACCCCACAGACCTTGCAGGGTTTCAATATCGTTCACACCTGAAGCCGCCGTGGTTGATAACAACCAGTGAAGAGTTTGGGAATCCATATTCCATTGAACGTTTGAGTGTCTGCGAATAATAACGGCCTGGTCAGCACACGTCACTCGTTGCCATGATACTCATTATCGTTTGTTTGGTTATACACCGCTGACGACCGACCCTGCCAGCGGAACACACTGAGACCTTCATGATCGTGCTGCCACTCAAACCCGCAAATGTCGCGATAGAAATGAATGTTGCGGGGAATGGAGGTGGGCGTTTCCACCCGCCAGGATTGAGTTGGGTAGCAACTCAACAGAAAAGACCAGACCTGACGACCGATCCCCTGGTTCTGGTGTTTCGCATCAATGAACAGGTGCCGCAGTTCACTATCGCCAAATTCATTCCAGTGAATGACAAATGCGCCGATGGCAATGCCACCTAAGCAGACCTTAAAACACAGATTATCCGGGTCGGTCAGGCTTTGAGACAGCAAAGTCAGGCATTGATCGCAACTGAGCGGGGCATGCTCCAGCTTCTGCACCGCATGATGTTGATTGGCCCGGTAGGCACGTGACATGGGCAGACTGAGCGACTCAAGGTCAGCTTTGGTTAAACTCAAATACTGCAATCCCTGCATAAACAACTCCGGTGCCTGATCTGGACACTGTGGTGATGGTTGACGAACGGACTCAAACCATAAAACAGTCGTTTTAAATACACAAATAATTATTCAATGCGCTTACCTGTACTACCCGCCGCAGATACGCAATGCCCGCTGCACGTAGGTGCTGCCAAAAAGATTCGCGTGGTTCAGTACATGGTAAAGTTGATAGAGATCCCTACGTTGCGCATAGCCCGGTTCCAGCGGCCAGACTGACTCATACCCCTGGTAAAAATCAATTGAGAAGCCGCCAAACAGTTCCGTCATTGCGATATCGGTCTCACGATCGCCATAGTAACTGGCGGGGTCAAAAAAGACGGGGGATCCATCAGATGCTGCGGCCAGGTTACCGGACCACAAGTCGCCGTGTAGTAACGACGCGGGCGGTTGATGCCCCTCCAAACAACGCAACAAGCGGCGTAAACCCGGGTGATCCATCGTCAAATGAGGGTGCTGCAACAGGTCAAGCTGCGGCCGTATGCGCTGTTCGATAAAAAATGACGGCCAATCAGTCGTCTCGGTGTTTATCTGGTTCGTCGTTCCGATGAAGTTATCATGAGGCCATCCATAATGGCGGTTCAGAGCCTGATGACAATGAGCCAGCGCTTTGCCCGCCGCAAAAGCCGTTTCAGGCGAAAGTCGGGTCAACGCTTCGTAACGTAAAATCAGCGCGGAGTGGTCAGCCACCACCGACACTGCCAAGGGCTCGGGGGTTCGTAACCCGCCTTCGTGTTGCAATATGGTCAATGCATGGCGTTCGGCGACAAACATCGGCTGCTCGTCTGCCCCATTGAGCTTCAAAAAGTAGTGGCCGTCGTCCGTTTCACAATGATAAGCCTGATTGATGTCTCCCCCAGCAATGGGTTGTACCACCAATCCTTCGGTTTCCAGCCCCGCTGCTGTCAACAGGCTCTGTATTACACTCTTCATCTGCTCACCACGCTTGCCTTGTCTGGTTCCGCCGTCGTTATTGCGCAAAAAACAAACAACAGATCTCGACTTTCAACAGCCGGTTCATTATAGTGCGCGCCGCTTTATTCACTTGTCGCCGTCAGTCTCCGTTGCTTACTGCTTAACCTGAAGGATCCACTTTTTGATCTCCACCGCTAATATCACCATGCAATTTGGCGCTGAGCCGCTGTTCGAAAATATCTCAGCTAAATTTGGTAATGGCAACCGCTACGGACTCATCGGCGCGAACGGTTGCGGAAAGTCGACCTTCATGAAAATCCTGACGGGCGAACTCACGCCAACCTCGGGCAATGTGTCGATCACCCCAGGCCAAACCGTGGGGACCCTGAGCCAGAACCAGTTTGCGTTTGAAGAGTACAGCGTCGTCGACGCGGTTATCATGGGTGACAAGCGCCTGTGGAAGGTAAAACAGGAACGTGACGCCATCTACGCGAACCCGGACATGACAGAAGAAGACGGAATGCGCGTCGCCGAATTGGAAATCGAATTTGCCGAACTCGACGGCTACACGGCAGAAAGCCGTGCTGAAAACCTGCTCATCGAAGCTGGCATTGAGGCACATTATCACTATGGCTTAATGCAACAGGTCGCACCCGGTAAAAAGCTCCGTGTACTCCTGGTGCAGGCATTGTTTGCCAACCCGGACATATTGCTGCTGGATGAACCGACCAACAACCTGGACATACACACCATTGGTTGGCTGGAAGACATGCTCAACCAGCGGAAAAGCACGATGATCATCATCTCTCACGACCGCCACTTTCTGAATGCGGTCTGTACGCACATGGCAGACATCGACTATGGCGAACTGCGTATTTATCCGGGTAACTACGACGCCTTTACGGCCGCGTCGACCTTGATTCAGGAACAGTTACTGAGCGACAACGCCAAGAAGACCGCTGAAATTGAAGATTTGCAAGCCTTCGTTAACCGTTTTTCAGCCAATGCCTCCAAGGCAAAACAGGCAACATCCCGTGCCAAACGCATGGAAAAAATACAGCTTGCCGAAGTAAAACGGTCCAGCCGCGCGCACCCGAGCATTACCCTGAAACAGGACAAAAAACTGCACCGTCAGGCACTGATTCTGGAAGATCTGGCGCATGGTTTTGACGAGAACAATCTGTTCGAAAACGGCAACTTGATTCTGGAAGCCGGTGCCAAACTGGCCATCATTGGTGAAAACGGCGCCGGTAAAACAACCTTATTAAAGTGTTTGCTCAATCAGTACACCGTGCGCAGCGGAGTCGTAAAGTGGGCAGAAAACGCCGTTATCGGTTACTGCCCTCAAGACAGCAGCGAAGACTTTAACAACGAGCTAACCATCTTCGACTGGATGGCGCAATGGCGTTTGCCGAAACACGATGATCTGATGATTCGTGGCTTGCTGGGTCGCCTGCTGTTTACCGCGGACGACTTCAACAAAAAAGCCAAGGTGTGTTCCGGCGGTGAAAAAAACCGACTGTTGTTTGGTAAGCTCATGATGATGGACTTAAACGTTCTCATTATGGACGAACCAACCAACCATATGGACATGGAATCGATTGAGGCATTGAACAACGCCCTGAAAGCCTTTGATGGCACCCTTATCTTCGTCAGTCATGACCGCGAATTTGTATCGTCCCTGGCAAGCCGCATTATCGAAATTACCGATAATCAGTTGGTCAGCTTTCAGGGAACGTATGAAGAGTATCTCGACAATCAAAAGCTGAAACGAAGTCGAGTTGCGTAACGGGTGTTATTGCCACAAACGCATGTTCACACTCATCGATGCGGGCGTCTGCGTAAATAATTGCTCCACCGTTTCTGCTGCGGCTGACTTAATTGGCACGTCGCAACGGAAACAACTGATCCGCCATCTTCCGCCCCAGTTGCTGTACGGCTGTTGTGCGGGGATGGCGACGTTTAGTGAATTCGGTGAACACCTGCGTTAACGAGGAGGATTCTGCGAGAACGTCTGCTAATGTCCCCGCGTCCTCCAACGCTAAACAGGCTCCCTGGCCACTGGTAGGCAACGGTGCATGCGCGGCGTCACCGAGTAACAGTAAGTTCTGATCGTGCCAAACGGAAATCGGGTCTAAATCATACACGGCGATGGTACGCAAAGACGTCTCATCGGCACCGTTCAAAACCGATTGGACGGGCCACTGCTGAAATCGATGCCGCAAGTCATTCAACGAAACAGCGCGCGAAGCGCCTTCAGGTTCGCACCACGCTGCGGCCCAGTAGCAGCTATTGTGACGCATGGGTACCACGCCGAATCGCAAATCGGGTTGCCACGTATCGAGAACTGAATCCATTGTTTCAACGATATTTCGACAAATCCCGATGACATTCACGAAACCGGAATAGACCGGGGCATGCGCAGGTGCCAGGTGTTGCCGACACGCTGAATACATGCGTCCGTCGCACCCTAAAACCAGATCAGCGGACTGTTGTATTTCGGCCAGCCGCTGTGCATTCACGACCGAACCAAAACGAATGTCGATGCCGCCGCAAGCGTCAGCAAGCAACTGCATCAGGTCGGCGCGAAAGATCGACAATATCGGGTATGTCGAGCCAGCCGCCAACGCCGTAAAATCCATTTCAGAGAGGGGGCGACCCTGCGGCGATTGCCGCAACATGACCTTGGGTTGTCCGGCAACAGCCATCGCAGATAACAGCACACCAAGCCGATCCAGTACCGCACATGCATCCGGCCATAACATGACCCCTGCTCCCAGTGAGCCAATACTGTTGCGGCGTTCAAACACGGTGACCTGATGACCAGCCTGTTGCAAGAGTGCGGCGCTCGCCAACCCAGCGACGCCAGCCCCGATCACCGCGATGTTTAAGCCCATGTTGAACGCATCTGCTGATGCCACTGAAACAGATCTGAATTCTGACTGCGAGATGGAATCGGTTTAATCTTTCCACCTTGCAGATAGCTGCCGCTGACCTGTTCTGGCGTAAAAGCAATCTGCAATAATTTTGCGGCGGCTGACTCCGGCGAGCGAAACAACGGCCGCAACAACCGAACCCAACCTGGCATCGCCGCCGACAGCGACATTGCACTTTTTGTCGGCCCTGGGTCAATCGTCAATAAGGTTCGTTGACGATGAACATCGCGTTGGCTTTCTTTCTGCATTAACGTCGCCAAAGCTAGTTTGCTGTGGGCATAAGGTCCGGACATTTTTTTAAAATGCTCTCGGTGCCATTGCGGATCCCATTGCAGTTTATTCACCATTTGCATGGCACTGGAGCCGAGGTTCACCACCAACGATTGTTTGTGCAACGGCAATTGTTCAAGCAACTGCAGCGGTGCAAGCGTGTTGATCTGAAAATGTTGTTCAACACCGTGCGCCAATTCGACACTGTTATCCCCGGCGAAGCCAGCGTTGTTGATCAGCACATCAATCGATTCATAGCTTGAATAAACCTGCTGTATGGCGCGACGAATATCAGCGGGATTGCCCAGATCGACAATCACCTCGTGAAACTCGGCATTGGGTAACTCTGTTTGTACCTGCTGGCGTTGCTGTACGGTTTTTTCATCATCGCGGTTCAAAGCGATGACGCGATAGCCGCGATGCAACAACTGTCTTGTTAACGCCTGCCCTATCGCAGAATAACTGGCGGTTATCAGTGCATTCATTCATTTTCTCTCTGTCGGTTAATTTATCGACCATGGATTTATATTCCATGGATTATATTTAATTAAAAATAAACCGACGTCTCTGTCGGTTTCTGGTACCTGCACCGTTCCAGGCTTCGCACTATTGCCGTAATTGCGTTAACAACTGGTTCAATTGTTTGAACTGTTCAGTCGTCAAACTGGCTAACGCAGCCATTCCCTGATCCAAAGCGGCCTGACCGTCATTCAGCAGTTTCAGACCCGCGTCGGTGAGCTGAATGTAAACCACCCGCTGATCTTCCGCACTGCGTACTTTTTGGATCAGCTGTTTCTCCATCAACTTGTTCAGTAACCGTGAAACATTGGACATCGGATCATACATCCTTTGGCGAATATCCTTTACGGTGGCTTGTCGTTCAGGCATCTGGGCGACGATGGCCAGCGTGCGCAACTGCTGCACACTGATCTGGAACGGCACCAGAATGTCCGTCATTTTGCCCTGCAACCAATTGGCGGTATTGCTCAGTTGGATGAAAGCCTGTTTTGCGCTGTCGTGTTTATTCATGCCGCAACATTATAATCCATGGATTATAATGTCAATACATTAATTTAAGAGACTGATGCAGAAACCAATTGGTGTCTCGACGTGAATAGCATCAGGAGGCAAGTTTCACAGTTGCAGGCAAAGGTTTTGAGATTGTGTTAATGCGTGGACTCAATCACACCAATAGACATGACGTCTACAACGCCACCTCTGGAAAAAGTGTGATCAATAAGACCGCCCCAGCGAAAGAAAACAATCCGAAAATTTCACGACTCAAGAACCAAACCCGAATCAGCAAACCGGTTTGGTTCTTAAACTAGGGCAACTCTGATTAATTCAAATCACCTCAGTCCTATCAGATCGAAGGGGGAGCGAGGCGTGTGTTGCAGGGAATGGCGAGTCCTTTTCAAAACACACAACAAAGCTCAGTCATCGATCTGAAGGAC